>NZ_CM007717.1:2854644-3559475 GCF_002019855.1 Streptomyces antibioticus
CCCCCGCCCAGGCCCCCGCACACCCCCACCCCCGAACCTCGTCCGAAATACCGAACGTATCGATCGCGAAGGACAGCCCTGTGACGACCGACGCTTCCGCCACGGCAGCCCGCAGGCCCGGAGAGCAGGCCCTCACCTCGCTCGGCCTGGGCGCGCCCGCTCTCGATCCCGCCGATGCCTCCACCCACCGCTTCCCGGGCGGCGGCCGCTGGCGTACCGAGGTCCCGTCCTGTGAGGGGCCCGAGGCGCTGGCCGTGATCCTCAAGGAGGCGTCCCGGCTGGACGTGCCGATCCACCGGATCAGCCAGGGCAGCGGGGTGTGGATGCTGACCGACGCCGAGATCACCGAGATGGTCGAGGCGACCGCCGAACGGGACATCGAGCTGTGCCTGTTCACCGGTCCGCGCGGCACCTGGGACATCGGCGGCTCGACCCGGACCGACTCCCGCGGCGGCGGACTGCGCGCCCGGGGGCACGACGCGGTCGCCGGATGTGTCGAAGACGCCGTGCGGGCGACGGAGTTGGGCGTCAAGTGCCTGCTCGTCGCCGACGAGGGCGTGCTGTGGACGCTGCACCGGGCGCGGCGCGCCGGCATCGTCCCGGCCGACACGACGCTCAAGGTGTCGGCGCTCATCGGTCCCGTGAACCCGGCCTCGTACGCGGTGTACGAGCGGCTAGGGGCCGATTCGGTCAATGTGCCCAGCGATCTGACGCTGGCTCATGTCACCGAGATCCGCCGGGTCTCCGGCGCCCCCATGGACATGTACATCGAGGCCCCCGACGATCTCGGCGGGTACATCCGGATGTACGAGGTGGCCGAGCTGATCCGGCGCGGCGCACCGCTGTATCTCAAGTTCGGCCTGTCCAAGGCCCCCGGCCTCTATCCCTACGGACATCACCTCAGGGATCTGGCCCTGGCGACCGCCCGGGAGCGGGTGCGGCGCGGCCGGCTCGCCCTCGATCTGCTCGCGCGTCATGGCGCGAACGGCGGTATGGCACCGCTCGGTTCACGCCTGCCCGGCGAACTGAACAGATTCGACATCGGGTCATAACGTTCCGGACACCTGGCTTCACAGAAGCCGACACAGGCGCGCAGAATCCCACACAACTCTTCTCCGGCCTTCCCCTCGCACATCAAGGATGATGATCATGCGTAACCGCAGAGCCGCACTCGCCGCGATCGCCACCGCCGCCTCCCTCGCCCTGACCCTGTCCGCCTGCGGCCAGAGCAGCGAGGGCGGCAGCGAGGAGGACAAGGGCAGCAGCAAGGGCGGGACCATCGGCATCGCGATGCCGACCAAGTCCTCCGAGCGCTGGATAGCCGACGGCGACAACGTCGTGAAGGACCTGAAGTCCAAGGGCTACAAGACCAAGCTGGTCTTCGGCGAGGACGACCCCGACCAGCAGGTCGCGCAGATCGAGAACCTGATCACCCAGGGCGTCAAGGCGCTGATCGTCGCCGCCATCGACAACAAGTCGCTCAACAACGTGCTCCAGCAGGCCGCCGACGCCGACATCCCGGTCATCGCCTACGACCGTCTCATCCTCGGCACGGAGAACGTCGACTACTACGCCTCCTTCGACAACACCAAGGTCGGCGAGCTGCAGGCCAACTACATCGTCGAGAAGCTGGGCCTGGCCGACGGCAAGGGCCCCTTCAACATCGAGCTGTTCGCCGGCTCCAACGACGACAACAACACCAAGTACTTCTTCAACGGCGCGATGAGCGTCCTCCAGCCGTACATCGACAGCAAGAAGCTCGTCGTGCAGTCCGGGCAGACCGGCCTCACCCAGGTGACGACGCTGCGCTGGGACGGCGCCACCGCGCAGAAGCGCATGGACGACATCCTCACCAAGTCGTACTCCAGCAAGCGCGTCGACGCGGTCCTCTCGCCGTACGACGGCATCTCCATCGGCATCCTGTCCGCCCTGAAGTCGGACGACTACGGCTCCAAGAGCAAGCCGCTGCCGGTGCTGACCGGCCAGGACGCCGAGCTGGCCTCCGTGAAGTCGATCATCGCGGACGAGCAGACGATGACCGTCTACAAGGACACCCGCGAACTGGCCAAGGTCGCCTCGAACATGGTCGCCGCGGCCCTGGACGGCAAGACGCCGGAGACCAACGACACCAAGACCTACGACAACGGCTCGAAGGTCGTGCCCGCCTATCTGCTGGAGCCCGTGAGCGTCGACAGGACCAACTACCAGAAGGTCCTGGTCGACGGCGGCTACTACACCGCGGACGAGCTGAAGTAAGCCTCGTTCCCTACGGATTGGAAGGCACGACCATGGCGGGACCCGTCCTGGAAATGCGCTCGATCGTCAAGACCTTTCCCGGCGTCAAGGCGCTGTCGGACGTCACGCTGACCGTGCGTCAGGGCGAGGTCCACGCCATCTGCGGGGAGAACGGCGCCGGCAAGTCCACCTTGATGAAGGTGCTCTCCGGCGTCCATCCGCACGGCAGTTACGAAGGCCAGATCCTCTTCGAGGGCGAGGTCTGCGCCTTCAAGGACATCCGGGCGAGCGAGCAGCGCGGCATTGTGATCATCCATCAGGAACTGGCGCTGTCGCCGTTCCTGTCGCTGGCGGAGAACATCTTCCTCGGCAACGAACACGCCCGGGGCGGGTTCATCAACTGGCGCGAGACCCTGCGGCACGCCACCGAACTGCTGCGCCGGGTCGGTCTCGACGACCACCCGGAGACCCGCGTCGCCGACATCGGCGTGGGCAGGCAGCAGCTCGTGGAGATCGCCAAGGCGCTGTCGAAGAAGGTGAAGCTCCTCATCCTCGACGAGCCGACGGCGGCCCTGAACGACGAGGACAGCGACAAACTCCTGCATCTCATCCTGGAGTTGAAGAAGCAGGGCATCACCTCGATCATCATCTCCCACAAGCTCAACGAGATCCGCAAGGTCGCCGACTCGGTGACGATCCTGCGGGACGGCCGGTCGATCGAGACCCTCGACGTGAAGGCGCCGGAGACCACCGAGGACCGGATCATCAGCGGCATGGTGGGCCGCGACCTCGACCACCGCTTCCCCGAGCGCACCCCGCACGAGACCGAGGAGGGCACGGCCCCCGCGCTGGAGATCCGCGGCTGGACCGTGCACCACCCGCTCGACCAGCAGCGCAAGGTCGTGGACGACGTGTCGGTGCATGTCCGGCGCGGGGAGATCGTCGGTATCGCCGGGCTGATGGGCGCGGGCCGCACCGAACTCGCGATGAGCGTGTTCGGGCGGACGTACGGCCGGCACGCGGCCGGCACCGTCCTCAAGGACGGCCGGGAGATCCGTACGAAGACGGTCGCGGAGGCCGTCGGGCACGGCATCGCGTATGTCACCGAGGACCGCAAGCACTACGGCCTCAATCTCATCGACACCATCAACCGGAACATCTCCCTGACCGCCCTGGGCAAGGTGGCCCGGCGCGGGATCGTCGACGAGCACCAGGAGCGGCAGGTCTCCGAGGGCTACCGCACGTCGATGAACATCAAGGCGCCGACCGTCTTCGAGCCGGTGGGCAAGCTGTCCGGCGGCAACCAGCAGAAGGTCGTCCTCAGCAAGTGGATCTTCGCGGGTCCCGATGTGCTGATCCTGGACGAGCCCACGCGCGGCATCGACGTCGGCGCCAAGTTCGAGATCTACACGGTCATCGACCGACTGGCCGCCCAGGGCAAGGCGGTCGTCTTCATCTCCTCCGAGCTGCCCGAACTGCTCGGCATGTGCGACCGCATCTACACCATGGCCGCCGGACGGCTCACGGGCGAGTTCCCGCGGGCCGAGGCCACGCAGGAAGTGCTGATGCGTCAGATGACGAAGGACAAAGAGGTAACGCGATGAGCACCGATGTGACGGACAAGAGCCCGGCGGCCGCGCCGCCCGGCAAGGGCGGCGGACCGGCCGCCGGCAACCTGCTCCGGCTCGTGCTGGACGGTCTGCGCCGCAACATGCGCCAGTACGGCATGCTGATCGCCCTCGGCCTGATCGTGCTCCTCTTCCAGGTGTGGACCGGCGGCGACCTGCTGCTGCCGCGCAACGTCTCCAACCTGGTGCTCCAGAACAGCTACATCCTGATCCTCGCGATCGGCATGATGCTGGTGATCATCGCGGGGCACATCGATCTGTCGGTGGGGTCGCTGACGGCGTTCGTGGGCTCCTTCGCGGCGGTGCTCACCGTCCAGCACGACATCCCGTGGCCGCTCGCCCTGCTGCTGTGTCTGCTGGTGGGCGCGGTGGCCGGCTCGGTGCAGGGCTTCCTGATCGCCTATCTCGGCATACCGTCGTTCATCGTCACCCTCGCGGGCATGCTGCTCTTCCGGGGTCTGACGGAGATCCTGCTGGAGGGCCAGACCCTCGGCCCGTTCCCGGACGGCCTCCAGAAGATGGGCAACGGCTTCCTGCCGGAGGCGGGCCCGGAGACGAACTACCACAACATCACGCTGCTGCTCGGGCTCGTCCTGGTGGTGTTCGTCGTCCTCCAGGAGGTCCGCGACCGCAGGCGGCAGCAGGAGTTCGCGCTCGACGTGGTGCCGCGCAACCTCTTCCTGCTCAAGCTCGTCGCCATCGTCGCCGCGATGCTCACCGTGACCCTGCTGCTCGCCAGCTACAAGGGCGCGCCGATCGTGCTGCTGATCCTGGGCGTGCTGGTGGTCGGCTACGGCTATGTGATGCGCAACGCCGTCTTCGGCCGGCACATCTACGCGATCGGCGGCAATCTGCCGGCGGCCAAGCTGTCCGGCGTCAAGGACAAGAAGGTCACCTTCCTGGTCTTCCTCAACATGGGCGTGCTCGCGGCCCTGGCGGGTCTGGTGGTCGCCGCCCGTCTGAACGCGGCCTCGCCGAAGGCGGGACTGAGCTTCGAACTCGAGGCGATCGCCTCGGCGTTCATCGGTGGCGCGTCCATGAGCGGCGGTGTCGGAACCGTCCTCGGCGCGATCATCGGCGGTCTGGTCCTCGGTGTGCTGAACAACGGCATGAACCTCCTCAGCGTCGGCACCGACTGGCAACAGGTCATCAAGGGCCTGGCCCTGCTGGCCGCGGTCGGCTTCGACGTGTGGAACAAGCGCAAGTCCGGTTCGTAGGTCGACGATCAGGCCCCGCCCGCACGGCGGGGCCTGACCCTTACAGAGGGAGCCGCACATGGAACTGAACAGACGCACGGTCATCGCGGGCGCGGCGGCGGGTCTCGCCGCGACCACTCTGGGCTCCACGGCGGAGGCCGCCACCGGCCGGACCCCGTCGCGCAGGCTCTTCGGCACGCTCGCCGACGGCACCAAGGTCCACGTCTGGTCGCTCGCCAACGGCGGCACCCGGCTGAAGGTCCTCTCCTGGGGCGGCGTCGTGCAGTCCCTGGAGATCCCGGACCGGCACGGCCGGTACCGCAACGTCTCCCTCGGCTTCGGCACCATCGAGGAGTACGTCGCGAAGACCCCGTACTTCGGCGCGCTGATCGGCCGCTACGGCAACCGTATCGGCGGCGGGCGGTTCACCCTCGACGGCACGTCGTACCAGGTCAACGTGAACGACGGCGTGAACAGCCTGCACGGCGGCGCCCAGGGCTTCGACAAGCGGGTCTGGGACGTGGAGCCGTTCGTGAAGGGCTCCGACGTCGGCCTGTACCTGTACTACACCAGCGTCGACGGCGAGATGGGCTACCCGGGCACCCTCAAGGTGAAGGTGACCTACACCCTCACCCGGCACGGCGACTGGCGGATCGACTACGCGGCGACGACCACGAAGACCACGGTCGTCAACCTCACCAGCCACGTCTACTGGAACCTGGCCGGCGAGGGCAGCGGTTCGATCCACGACCACGAACTCTCCGTCGCCGCCGCCCGCTACACCCCCGTCGACTCGGGGCTGATCCCCACCGGCGAACTGGCGAAGGTCGCGGGCACGCCCTTCGACTTCCGGCGGGCCAAGGCGGTCGGCCGGGACATCCGCACCGCCCACCCCCAACTGCTGTACGGCAAGGGTTTCGACCACAACTGGGTCCTCGACAAGGGGATCACCGCACAGCCGGTCCCGGTGGCGACCCTGCGCGACCCGTCCTCCGGCCGCGCCCTGGGCATCGCCACCACCGAGCCGGGGCTCCAGTTCTACTCCGGCAACTTCCTCGACGGCACCCTCGTCGGCCCCGGCGGACACGTCTACCGCCAGGGCGACGGACTGTGCCTGGAGACCCAGCACTTCCCGGACTCGCCGAACAAGCCGTCCTTCCCGTCGACCACCCTTCGGCCAGGTCAGACATACCGGACGACGACGGTTCACACCTTCAGCACCCGGGGATGAGCACACATTTCTTTCACACCCCTTGAACAGGGTGAGGCACCCCTCCGTATCTAGAAGTGGCCCGCGCTCCCCCGCGCGGGCCACCCCAAGACGACGGGCCCGGACGTCCCCACCGGGCCCGCCCCATACGGAGGTTCCATGGCCGACAACGTCACCTCGTTGTTCCGCAGCACGGCGGCGCACAGCCCGTCGATGGCGGCGCTGACACGAGAAGGCGGCGAGGGAACCGGCCCGGTGGACTTCTGCATCCCCTGCAACCCCTACTTCCCCACCCCGGCGATGTTCGACGAGATGTCGGTCAGGTTCCGCGACATCATCACGTACTACCCGAGCAGCGCCGACACCATCACCTCCGAGCTGTGCAATCTGCTCCAACTCCCGCCGCAGGCCGTGGCGATGGGCAACGGCTCCACCGAGCTGATCACCTGGATCGACCATCTGCTGGTCCGTGAGTCCCTCGCCGTCCCCGTCCCCACCTTCGGCCGCTGGACCGACCAGCCCATGGAGACCGGCAAGCGGGTCGACATGTTCCCGCTCCAGGAGTCCAGCGGCTTCGCCCTCGACCTCGCCCAGTACGCCGAGTTCATCCGCACCCGGGGCACGCGGGTCGCGGTCATCTGCAACCCGAACAACCCCGACGGCGGCTTCCTGCACAAGCACGCACTGGTGCAGTTCATGGACGCCATGGCGGACCTGGACCTGATCGTCATCGACGAGTCGTTCCTGGAGTTCGCCGACGCCGAGCAGGAGCCGAGCGTCGTCCAGGAGGCCATGCTCCGCCCGAACGTCGTCGTGCTGCGCAGCCTCGGCAAGAACTTCGGCCTGCACGGCATCCGCTTCGGCTATCTGGTGGCGAACCCCTCGCTGGCCGGGCGGGTCCGCTCGATGCTGCCCAAGTGGAACCTCAACTCCTTCGCCGAGCACGTGGTGTTCATGCTGAAGGACCACGGCCCCGAGTACGCGCAGAGCCTGATGCAGGTGCGCCGGGACCGTCTGGAGATGGCCAGCCAGCTCTCCGCGCTGCCCGGCCTCACCGTCTACCCCTCGCAGGGGAACTTCCTCTTCGTGCGTCTGCCCGTCGGCGCGGAGGGGACCGTGGTCCGCGACCGGCTGCTCACCGAGCACCGGATCCTGGTCCGCGAGTGCGGCAACAAGATCGGCTCCTCCAGCCGCTTCCTGCGGCTCGTGGTGCGCCCCCAGGTCGACGTGCGTCGCCTGGTGTCCGGCCTGGAACAGGTGCTCTACGGGACCAGGAGGGGAGCCGCCGTGCCCGAGCTGAGCACCGGGACCAGCTACAGCTCGGGCACGGCGGCCGTGGACCGGCTGGTGGAGGCCACCAACGGGGCCGGTCTCGACCTCGCCTCCCAGGCCGTCGCCATGGCGGCCGCCCAGGCGCAGGCCCAGGCCGCGGCCCCCGCGCCGGTCGCCATGCCGGCGCCGTCCGACGGTGCCGGGATGCCGCTGCCCGCCGCGGCGCAGGTCTTCCCGCAGTCCATGCCGGCACCGGCCCCGGCGCCGATCCCCGCCCCGGCCCCCGCCCCGATGCCGATGGCCCCGGCGGCGGCGATGACCCCGGCGGCCATGGCGCCCGCGATGGCACCGGCCATGAGCCCGGCCGCGATGACCCCGGCGATGGCTCCCATGCCGCCCGCCCCCGCGCCCGCTCCGGCACCCGGCCCCACGCCGCCCGGTGTCCCGGCCCGCGGCGGCCTCACCGCCGCCCAGGTCCGCGGCACCAACGGCCTCGCCCCGGCGGCGGCCACCGGCTGGCCCAACGCCCAGAGCTGGCCGAACGCGGCGGGCATGGGCCAGACCGGCTGAGCGAGCCCTACTGGCGTCGGCTGCCGAGGATGCAGAACTCGTTGCCCTCGGGATCGGCCAGGACGACCCACGACTGGTCGCCCTGGCCGATGTCGACGCGCCGAGCCCCGTGCGCCAGCAGCCGCGCCACCTCGGCCTCCTGGTCGTCGGGCCGGAAGTCGAGGTGCAGTCGGCTCTTGGACTTCTTGACCTCGTCGATCCGGACGAAGTCGAGGCCCGGCGTACGGTCCGCCGCCGGGCGGATCTCGAACTCGTCGTCGGAGGTGTACACGACGACCCAGCCGAGCGCCTCCGCCCACCACTGCCCCAGCGCCGCCGGGTCCGTCGAGTGGACGATCACCTGTTCCCATTCCAAGGTCATCCGGGGAGCATAGACACCCCGAGGCCACGCCGAACAGGCAATTACCGTCTGGCGCTCCGGCCGAGCGGCCACAGCGGGGTCGCCTTCACCAGGGCCAGCCAGTTCGGTACGTCGACCTCGGCGCGGACCGTCTTGCCCGGCGGCGGCTGCCGGTCCAGCACCTCCCAGCGGGCCGCCAGCGCGTCCACGAGGACCAGCCCCCGCCCGTTCTCGGCCAGCGGCGCGGGCGGCCGTACGGCACCGGGTCCCGGCGGGCGCTCACCGGTGTGCGTGTCCGTCACCTCGATCCGGACACTGCCCGGCACGAGGGACAGCCTCAGCTCGAAGTCCCGTCCGGGGACGCGTCCGTGGGTCACGGCGTTCGCCGCCAGCTCCGCCACGAGCAGGGCGACCGTGTCCGAGACGACCGTGCCGTGCGGAATGCCCCAGGCGTCGAGCTGCGTCAGCGCGAGCCGCCGGGCCAGCCGGGCCCCTCTCGGGGTGGCGCTGAGGCGCTGGGAGAACACACGTACGGTGACGGCGGGTTGGGGGGTGGGTCGTGCGGTCATGGGGCCAATGTGGCGGGTGACCAGGGGGGTTCACCAGGTGTCCGCCGCGTACGCTGCGCGAGCGTACACGGTGACGTACTGGACACCGGCGGTCACGGGTCGTGACCATGGGGGGCGGGAGGTGACCATGGCGGTCAGCGGTGAGCCGGAGTCGTCGGACAGTCTGCGGACGTTCGGGGCGGTGGTCCAGGGCCTGCGGGAACATCACGGGCTGAGCAGGGAGGAACTCGGCGACGTCGTGGGCTTCTCCAAACACACGGTGGCGTCGGTCGAGTTGGGCCGCCGGATGCCGGACGAGGAGTTCGTGGAGGCGGCGGAACTGGTCCTGGGCAACACGGGTGCGTTGCGGCGGGCCGCCGGGTTCGTGGAGCGCCAGGCGGGCCTGGCGGACTGGTTCCAACGGTGGGCGAGGCTGGAGCAGACCGCCATCACCCTGTACATGTACGAGTGCCGGATGCTTCCGGGGCTGCTGCAAGCGGAAGCGTACGCACGGCAGCTTTTCGTCGACGAACTGCCGCCGCTCACCGACGAGGAGATCGAGGTCAACTGGGCGGCACGGGCCGAGCGACAGAAGTTGCTGCGGGAGCTGCCGAACACCGCCTTCAGTTTCGTCATCGAAGAGAGCGTGCTCTTACGGCAGACCGGCGGACTGGACGTCACCCGCGAAGCCATCGACCACCTGCTGGCGTTGGGGAGACTGCGGAACATCGCCATCCAGATCATGCCGTTGGTGAAGTGGTCGCACTCCGGACTGCACGGCCCGATGCAACTGCTGGAGACCCCTCAGCACAAGTGGTTCGCCTACCTGGAAGCCCCGGGAAGCGGGCAGCTCATCTCCGACGCGAAAGCCATCAGTGCGCTGCAATCGCGGTATGCAAGTATGCGTTCACAGGCACTCTCAAGCGAGGACTCCGTGGGCCTGTTGCAGCGGATACGAGGAGACCTATGAACACGTCTGAACTGGCCTGGTTCAAGAGCAGCTACAGCAGCAGCGGCTCTGGAGACTGCGTCGAGGTCGCTCTCGACTGGTACAAGTCCAGCTACAGCAGCAGTGGTGACGGGGACTGCGTCGAGGTCGCGGAAAACTGGCAGAAGTCCAGCTACAGCAGCGGGTCCGGAGACAACTGCGTCGAGGTCGCCGCACTGCCCGCCCATATCCACGTCCGTGACTCCAAGGACAAGTCCGGCCCTCAGCTCACCCTTTCCCCCACCGCCTGGGCGGACTTCGTCACGCACGCGGCGCAGTGAACGTACGGGCCGTCCGTCGCCCCGCCGGGAGACGGACGGCCCCGCCGTTCACTTCCGCGGGCACTCCTTCCACGCCATGTGGTACACCGTGCTGATGTCGCCGTCGGTCGAGTCCATGGTCATGAAGCTGACCTTGCTCGGCGAGGACGTGCCCGCGTTCACCCGGATCTCGGTGTTGATGTTGAAGTTGCGCTGCACACCGCACGGCGCGTAGACGAGGTTCGCCCAGTCCGTGGTGTCCGTCGCCTGCCAGTTGTCGTTGTACGCGCCGGTGAAGTTGTGGTTCTTGAACACCGTCTGCGACGAGCCCTGGAAGTAGTACGAGGCCCGCTGCACCGCGCTGGAGCCGGCCTGGAGCGAGGCGAACCCTCGGTAGTCCGCCTGGGCGATGGCGTACGTGAAGCCCGACGGGACGTGCACGACCAGGCTGAGCTGGCAGTTCTTTCTGAAGGCCGTGGGGTCGGAGTTGCCGCCGACCTGGGCGAGGTACTCGCTGTAGGTCACGGTGAAGGCGGTGTTGTCCTCCGACACGGCCACGGCGGCCGTACCGGGGCGACAGCCGGAGCCGTTCACCGTGGCGACGTCGATGACGATCTTGTCCGGGGGCGGGTCGCTGAACACCGGCGAGCTGTTCGCCGGAAGCGCGGCGGTGACGAGTGCGACGACGGCGCCGCCGAGGAGCAGGCCACTTGCCATGGGGGGTCTCTCCCAACTGTGAAGTTGCTGTGAAGAACCTTGGCGAACGCATCGTAGGAACCGGCCTGTTGCCGGGGCAGGACGATCCCCGGCCATTCACCCCGGCCCGTTCACAGCGTCACGCGCGCAACCTCACGGGTTCTCCCAGGCGGCCGGTTCCGCCGCCAGCGCGGTCACATGGGCGGGCAGCGCGTCGGCCGCTATGTCGGCGATCGTGACGCCCTCCAGGATCCGGCGGACGTTGGCGCGCAGCGCGATCCACAGGGGCAGCAAGGGCTGTGCGGAGCCGGTGTAGGTCAGGCCGGTGGGGCGTTCGCCGCGGACGGAGACGATGGGGCCGTCCACCGCTCTGATCACGTCCGCGACGGTGATCGACGCGGCGTCGCGGGCGAGGCGGTAGCCGCCGCCTCCGCCACGCCGGCTCTCGACGACCCCGCCGCGCCGGAGGTCGCCGAGGATGCCCTCCAGGAACTTGTGCGGGATGTCCTGGGCGGCGGCGATCGTCTCCGCCTTGACCGGGGCGTCGTCGGAGTGCCGTACGGCAAGCTCCAGTACCGCCCGTACCGCGTAGTCCGCCCGTGCCGAGATCCTCATGCGCCCATTGTGGGTCAGGGGCGGGTCAGGTCGCGGTTCGGGCCAGCCGGATCACGTTCCAGGAGAGGGGTTCGAGGGTCGCGGTGAGCCGCTCGCCGGCCAGGGTGGTGCCGGTCACCGGGTGCGGGACGACCCGGTCGGGCTCGGCGAGCGTGTTGCGGGCGTCCGGGTCGGCGTCGGCGAGGGCGCTGTGCTCGACCACCTCGGTCAGGCCGAGGCCGGTCAGGGTCACCTCCAGCGGCAGCGGTCCGGTGCGGCCGCGGTTCACGGCGAAGACGGTGACCGAGCCGTCGTCGGCGCGTACGGCGGTGGCGTGCAGGAGGTCCGTCTCGCCGTACTTCGCGGTCGCGTACGTCGGGGAGTCCACCCGGACGTCGAGCACCTCGCCGCGGCCGTGCCGGGACGCCTGGGCGAAGGGGAAGAAGGTGGTCTGGCGCCAGGCCGGGCCGCCGGGCTCGGTCATGATCGGCGCGATGACGTTGACGAGCTGGGCGAGGCAGGCGACCGTGACGCGGTCGGCGTGCCGCAGCAGGGCGATGAGGAGCGAGCCGGACACGACGGCGTCCAGGACGCTGTAGTTGTCCTCCAGGAGGCGCGGGGCCTCCGGCCAGTCGGCGGGGTCGGCGGCGCGTTCCTGCTGCTGCCAACGGGACATGTACCAGACGTTCCACTCGTCGAAGGAGAGGCTGATCCGCTTCTTCGACTTGAGACGGGCGCCCACGTGGTCGCAGGTGGCGACGACGTTCTCGATGAAGGACTCCATGTCGACGGCCGAGGCGAGGAAGGAGTCGAGGTCGCCGTCGTGCGGCTCGTAGTAGGCGTGCAGGGAGATGTGGTCGACGAGGTCGTAGGTCTCGGCGAGGACCGTGGCCTCCCAGGCGGCGAAGGCCGGCATGGCCTGGCTGGAGCTGCCGCAGGCGACGAGTTCGACGGACGGGTCCATCTGGCGCATCGCGCGGGCCGTCTCGGCGGCGAGGCGGCCGTACTCGGCGGCGGTCTTGTGGCCGGTCTGCCAGGGGCCGTCCATCTCGTTGCCCAGGCACCAGAGTCTGATCCCGAAGGGTTCCTTGTCGCCGTGCGCGATCCGCAGGTCGGACAGGGCGGTGCCGGCGGGGTGGTTGGCGTACTCCTGGAGTGCGAGGGCCTCGGCGACGCCGCGGGTGCCGAGGTTGACGGCGAGCATCGGCTCGGCGCGCGGGCCGAGCTTGCGCAGGAACGCGATGTACTCGGAGAGGCCGAAGCGGTTGGTCTCCGTCGAGTGCCAGGCGAGGTCGAGGCGGCGGGGGCGCTCGTCCTTCGGGCCGACCGAGTCCTCCCACCGGTAACCGGAGACGAAATTGCCGCCCGGGTAGCGGATCGTGGTGACGCCGAGTTCGCGGACCAGGTCGAGGACGTCGGTGCGCAGGCCGTCGGCGTCCGCGGCGGGGTGGCCGGGTTCGTGGATGCCGGTGTGGACGCAGCGGCCGAGGTGTTCCACGAAGGAGCCGAAGAGGCGGGGGCTGACCCGGCCGACGGTGAAGGCGGGGTGGAGGGTGAGGCGGGCGGTTCCCATGGACGCCTTTCGCATCTGCCTGGTTCCCGGTGTTCGGTGTTCACTGTTCGGCATTTCGGATGACGCTCGTGACTTCGAACGTGACCGTAGGATCCGTCGCGGCGCGCGTCAAGAGGGCGACGGGCCCTCGGGGTGCGGGCTTCGCGTGACGCGGACACGTCCGCCCGCGTAGTCTCGAACGGCAGCTCGCAGCGACGCGGGAAGGTGAGGGGGTGCGATGGACATCGCGGGCGCGCGGAGGAAGGCGGCCCGGGTCGCCTCGGCCCTGCTCCGCCCTCGTGCGGTCTCCGGCATGCGCGACCTCGCCTCGGAGCTGACCGCGGCCTTGCGCGCACGGCCCCGTCCGCCCACCGGGATACGGGCGTTGTGCGACGCGCTGTGCGAGGAGATGAGCGCGCGGCGCGGCGGGCGTCGGGTGGAACTGCGTTTCGAGCGGTTCCCCGACGAGATCGAGGTCACCGGGCTGTGGCTGGAGTTCCATGACTTCGATCTGGTGATCGTGGAGGAGCGGGCCGAGGCCGTGCAGCAACTGGTCATACTGGGACATGAGTTGTGGCATCTGCACGCCGGGCACGGCCATCACCACTCGGTCGGTTCGGCGGCCGCCGACGCGCTGTCCGACCGGCCGGGCTGGCCGCAGGCGGCCCTCGCGGTGGCCGCGCGTGACGGCTCCCGGGAGCGGGACGAGGCGGAGGCCGACGAGTTCGGGCACCGGCTGGCGGCCGCGTTCCGGCCGCTGCTGACCGGCGAGGCGGGCGGTCCGGGCGGCCTTCCGGGCGCGGACGCGGACGAGCCGCTGGCGCCCGTGCAGCGGTCCCTGGGGTACCGGGGGCGCGGGGGCGGGGCGCGGCGATGACGGAACTCGCGCTGAGCCCGGCGGGGTTCGTCAACGAGTTCTACCCGTCGTTCTGGTGGATCCCCGCCGGGATCCTGGCCGCCGCGCTGGCCATCAAGCTGCCGAGCATCATCCGGCTGTGGAAGGACCCGATGCTGCGGGCGGTGGGCGGCCTGCTGCTGCTCGCGCTGGCGGTGTTCGTGTTCGTGGCGCCGTCGACGATCGCCGGGGTCAACCGGCTCACCGGGGTGTCCAACATCTCCGCGCCGTGGGTGTATTCGCTGCTGACCGCGTTCGGCGGGGCCTGTCTGCTGCTGATCATCACCTGGCGCAACGGCCTGTCCGACCGCTCGGCCCGCACCCGGCGTGCGATGCGCTGGGTGATCATCGGGTACTCCGGGGTGATCGCGGCGCTGTGGGTGCTGTTCGCCCTCGCGGACGTGCCCGTGGAGCGGCTGCGGGACATCGACACGTACTACGCCAACACGCCGTACATGCGCGAGCTGATCCTGCTGTACCTGCTCGCGCACACCAACTCCAGCCTGATCACCAACTATCTGATCTGGAACTGGATCCGCACCGACGGGCTCGACGCCTGGCTGCGCTGGGGGCTGAAGTTCCTCGGGGTGGGCTACGCGCTCCAGTTGGCCTTCGACGCGGCCAAGCTGACGGCGCTGGTGGCCCGCTGGAACGACCGGGACCTCGACTGGCTGAGCACGGCCGTCGCGCCGCCGCTGGCCTGTCTGGCGGCGATCCTGGTGGCGGTGGGCTTCATCCTGCCGCACGCCGGCCAGTATCTGCACGACCGCTGCCGGGTCCGGCTGGCACTGTACGAGCTGCGGCCGCTGTATCTGCTGATGCGGTCGGTCAGCGGGCGCGGCGTGCCGTTCGTGCTGCGCGCCAGCGCCGAACTCCGGCTGATCCGGCGGGAGACGTTCATCCGGGACACCCTGCTGTCCCTGGCCCGCTTCATCGACGAGGACCTGCGCCGGCGCTCCTACGAGGCGGCCGTCGGCCTCGGCTTCCCGGCCCCCCGCGCGAAGGCCCTGGCCGCCGCGGTGACCATCCTCGCCGCCACGACCGCCCGCAGCGGCCCCGGCACCCCCGACCGCACCGCCGACCCGGACACCACGGACCTCCTCCGCGAGATCGGCGCGGTCTCCCGCGAACTCCGCCACGACGAGGACGTCCGCAGGGTCCACTCCCTGGCGACGACGACCCCGGACGAGGACGTGCGGGTCACCAACTGAGCGTGGGCGCCGGTTGCTCGTGCGGAGGCGGGGCCCGGTGTCCCGTACGTCACTCCCCCGTGGTGGCGCTCCTCGCCACCGGGCCCCCGGCGGGCGGAGCTGGTCCGGCGCCGTGGGTCGATCATTTCCTCGGGGATCCTCAACTGTCAACCAACGCTGCTTAATTGGGCAGCTATAGCTGCCGTCACTGGTGGTACGGCGACGCGACCCGATAGCCTCCGCTCAGCCGCGCGCCCCGACCAGGCGCACCGGCACGGGACGACCGGGAGAACAGGGGAGACTCGGTGAGCGACGCCCATGGTTCCCTCGCCGAGGCACGGGAACGCCTTGAGGAACTGACCGACAGCCGGGGCCGGCTGGCCGAGGCGCTCGACGTCGGCGACCTGTCGTACCGCACCGGCATACCCGCCGGGACCGTCGCCGCGCTGCTGGCGGGCGGGGACGTCCCGGAGACCGCTCTCGGCGCGCGCGTCCGACAAAGGCTGGATTTCGTGCGCGAGACCCGGCGCCGGCCCGACGGCAAGCGATACTCGCTGGACGAACTGGCCCGGATCGCGGGCACCAGCCGGCAGTGGCTGAGCGAATGGCGCACCCACGGGCTGCCCAGCCTGGAGCACGCGGACCGCCTCCGCCGCCATTTCGACCTGCCCGCCGGGTTCTTCACCGCCGACGACGCCGAGGCCCTGCACGCCGCGCTCCAGCCCGTGCTGCGCGAACTGGAGGCGAAGAGCGACCCGTTGGCGCCGCTGCGCACCCCGGGCTTCTACCGGCTGGCCCGGCGCGCGCCCCACATGTCCCCGCGCAAACTCCAGGCGCTCGCGGAGTGGGCCGAGATGGTCACGGAGCGCAGCGCCTCGGGCGACGACGACCTCTGACCACGGCACGGGCGGCGTTTTCGGCCACCTCGGGGCGGCCCGCGCCGCCGCTTCATCCGTTGCACCCCACTTCCTCCCCCGCGCCCCGCCCCCGCCCGACCGGGCCGTGGTAGCTGAAGCCGTACGGGACTTGGCATATTGCACGGGATCGAACACCCGCGCAGTCACGGGGAGAGCCGTGCGTACGAAGAGGGAGATGCGACGTCTCGCCGACCTGCTGGTCGACGGCGTCCACGTCCCCGTGCCCGCGGACCCCGAGATCCTGTTCGACGCGGTCGTCGGGGCGGCCGAACGCTGGCGCGGCCGGCGGATCGTCGTGCACCGGGAGGTGTTCCCTCCGCACACCGCCAGCGGACTGTGGCTGGAGCGCGAGACCCACGACGACGTCATCGTGGACAAGCGGGCCGCCGTCTGGCACCAGATCGTGATCTTCTGCCACGAGGTGTGGCACATGCACCAGCGGCGCGCACACGCGCCGGACGGCGCCCTGCACGCCGCCGCCCGCTCCGACTTCACCCTCGCCGACGAGCAGGAGGCCGACCGCTTCGGCATCCTGATGGGCCGCCGCCTGCGCACCTGGCTGGAGGCCCCGCCCGAGTCCGTGTACGCGGTCCCCGGCGACGACGCCCGGGACCTCGCGGCCCGGATCGGCGCCGCCCTCAACTACCGGGGCAACCGCAGGTGACCGCCGTCACGACGGCGACCACCGTGACGCACTACGGCAGCGCCGGCGTCCTCTGGCTCTGCCTCACCGTCCGGACGCCGGAGCTGCTGCGCCACCGCCACGACCCCTCGCTGCGCACCCTGTGCGCCGCCTTGGGCCTGGCGGGCCTGTGCTTCTTCCTCGGCGCCCCGCCGACCGTCGGCGCGGTCAACGACCTCAGCGGGATACCCAACCTGGCCGCGCCGCTGACGTACACGGCCGTCACGGCGTACAGCGCGGCCGCGCAGATGCTGATCGTGCGCTGGCGCGGCGGGGCGCGGGTGTGCCGCACCGCGCGGCGCTGGCTGGTGGCGTACGCGTGCGTCGCCGCCGGGATCGCGGTCACCTTCGCGCTGGGCGAGGCCCCCGTGGAGCGCCGCACCGACCTCGACACCTACTACGCGAGCACCCCGTACATCCGGGAGATGATCCTGCTCTATCTGCTCGCGCATCTGACCGCCGTCGGCTCCACCACGGTCGCGGCGCTGCGCTGGGCCCGCCGGGTGCGCGGCGGGCTGCGGGCCGGGCTGACCACGCTCGGCCTGGGCACCCTGTGCGGGATCGGCTTCAGCACCACCAAGCTCGCCGCGATGGCCGCCCACTGGTCCGGGCGGGACTGGTCGGCGCTCAGCGGCTGGGTCTCGCCGGCCGCGGCCGGGGCGGGCGCGCTGCTGAGCGTCACCGGCGTGATGATCCCGCTCGTCGGGCCCCGTCTCGCCGAACGGCGGCGGGCCCGGCACCACTACGTCCGCCTCGAACCCCTGGAGCGCGCACTGGACGGCGTCCTCGCCCGCCACGCCCTGCGCCTGCCCCGGCCGCGCTGGGCCTCCCCCGTCACCCGGCTGGTGTGGCGCCGCACGAGCATCCACAACGCGCTGAGCCATCTGGACGCCTACGCCGACCGGGAGTTGTACGAGGAGACCCTGCGGGCGGCGCTGCGGCTCACCGGCGACCCCCGGCGGGCCACGGCCACGGCGTGGGCGACGGTGATCGCGGCGGCGGCGCGGGACGAGGCGGCCGCCCGGGGGCCGGAGCCGGGCCCTGCCGCGTCCGACTGGTTCCACGGGCGGGCACCGGACCCGGCGGCGCTGGAGCGGATCGCCGACGCGCTGGCGACCTCGCCGCTGGTCCGGGCGGCGGCTGCTTCCGGTTTCGGATCCGGTTCCGGTGCCGGTTCCGGTGCCAAAGCCGTAGCTGCCGAACGGAGTTCGCGCGCATGAGTGTCGTGGTCTATCTGGCGGCCGCCGTCCTCGCCCTCTCCTCCGCCGTCCTCTTCCGCCGCCCGCGCACGGCCGTCCGCAATCCGCTGACCGTGTCGACCTGCGTGGCGATCCTGCTCGGCGCGATCGTGTTCGTCTGCTCGGCGCCGGTGACCCTGGCCGCCGTCAACTCTCTCACCGGCGTACCGAACTTCGGCGCCCCGCTGACGTACGGCATGCTCACCGCGTACTCCTGCTCGCTGCTGATCCTGCTGATCAACTGGCGGGGCGGGCCGCCCGAGCTGGTGCGGCGGCTGGTGCTGCGCTCCATCGCCGTCTACGCGCCGCTGGTGGTGGCCGTCGTGCTGCTGTTCGTGTTCGCCGACGCGCCCACCGAGCGGCTCACCGATCTCGACACGTACTACGCCAACACGCCCTGCATGCGGGAGATGATCCTGCTCTATCTGCTCGGGCACACGGCCGTGATCGTGGCCATGTCGGTGGTGTGCGTGAAGTGGGGGCGCGAGGTCACCGGGCTGCTGCGGACCGGGCTGCGGCTGATCCTGGCCGGGGCGCTGCTCGACCTGCTGGGTTTCCAGGCGACCAAGTACACGGCGGTCGTGGCCCGTTGGACCGGTCACGACCTGGACTTCCTGTCCACCTCGGTGGCCCCGCCGATGGCCTCGCTGGCCGCGCTGATCTGTTCCGCCGGGTTCGTGCTGCCGCGGCTGCTGCCGGCCGCCGGGGCGCACTGGCGGGGGCTGCGCGACCACCGGCGGCTCGGACCGCTGTGGTCCCGGGTGGGGTTCGTGTCGACGGCGCCCAAACCGCCCGCGTCCTGGTGGCGGTTGCCGGAGGAGCGGCTGCACTGGCGGGAGGTCGCCATCCATGACGCGCTGCTCGCGCTGGCGCCCTATTTCGACGACACGGTCCGGGAGCGGGCGCGGGCGGGCGCCCTGCGGGAGGGGCGCGGTGAACACGAGGCGCGGGTCGTCGCGGAGGCCGCGATGCTGGCCGAGGCGGCCCGCCGGGCCGCCGCCGCGGAGGCTCCGCAGGAGACATTGAGCACGTACCGGCTGCACGCGACGGAGGTCTCCGGTGCCGGTGGCCTGGTCGAATTGGCACAGGCTCTGGGCCGAACCCCTGCCTCGGACACGGCGCGTGAAGGTACGGTGAAAGCCTTCCATGGCTGAATACCTGCCCCTTCCGCCCGGTGCCTTCATGGCCGAGGGCTTCATGGCCGAGTTCGAGGAGCCCCATGTCGCGTAGAGCTGTCGTCATCGGTGCCGGTCTGGCCGGCATGCTGGCCGCGGCGGCCCTGTCCACCGCCGTGGACGAGGTCGTCGTCCTGGAGCGCGACGAACTGCCCGAGGGGCCGGAGCACCGCAAGGGCCTGCCGCAGGGGCGTCACGCCCATCTCCTCATGGCCGGTGGCCTGGCCGCCATGGAGGATCTGGTGCCGGGGGTGAGCATGCGCAAGCACCTGCTCGCGGCGGGTGCGCGGGAGATCTCGATCAGTTCGGGGATGGTGGCGCTGACGCCCGAGGGCTGGTTCCGGCGCTGGCGTCACGAGGGTCCGCAGATGCTGACGTGCAGCCGGGCGCTGCTGGACTGGGCGGTGCGGAGCGCGCTCCTCGACCATACGGACGTCCGGATCCGCAAGGGGCAGGTGACCGAACTCCTGGGCGGCGCCGACCGGGTGACGGGCGTACGGGTCTCTTCCGCCGAAGGCGAGGAGGAGTTGGCGGCGGAGTTCGTGGTGGACGCGAGCGGCCGCGGCTCACGGGTCGTCAACTGGCTTGATTCACTTGGTATATCGGGAATACGTGAGAAGACCGTGGACGCCGGTCTGGTCAACGCCACCCGGGTGTACCGCACGCCCGAGGGCGCCGGGGACTTCCCGCTGACGATCATCCAGGCCAACCCGTATCAGTCCCGGCCGGGGCGCAGCGGCATGGTGCTGCCGATCGAGGGCGACCGGTGGATGGTGAGCCTCGCGGGGACCCGGGGCGGCGGTGAACCCCCGTCGGATCCCGAGGGTTTCCTGCGGTACACGCTCGATCTGCCCGACCCGATCGTGGGCCGGCTGATCTCGGGGGCGGAGCCGCTGACCGACATCCACGTCAGCCGCAGCACCAGCAACCACCGGCGCTATCTGGAGAAGTCCCGGCGGTGGCCGGAGCGGTTCGTGGTCCTCGGCGACGCGCTGGCCACGTTCAACCCGGCCTACGGGCAGGGTATGTCGGTGGCGGCGCTGGGGGCGCGGGTGCTGAGCCGTGAGCTGACCCGCACCTCTCTCACCGAGCCCGGCCTGGCCCGGCGGGTGCAGCGCGGGGCGGCCGGGTCGGTCAACGCGGCCTGGACGATGGCGGTCAGCCAGGACGTCTGGTTCCCGGAGACCCAGGGCGGCTCCCCGACCGTCGCCGACCGCCTGCTGACCCGCTACAGCCGCCGTCTGATCCGCACGGCGACCGGCTCCTACCGCGCGGCCTCCGCCGTCTGGGACGTCACCAGCATGACCTCCGGGCCGGAACGCCTCCTCCACCCCACCACCGTCCTGGCCACCCTGACCGGCCCCCCGCTCCCGCCGTCCTCCAGCGCCCCCCTGACGGACCAGGAACGCGAGACCCTGCGGAGCCTGGACCGGACGACGGACGAGGACGACGAGGTGAAGACGGGAGGGTGAGGACGGGCAGGTGATGGCGGGGAAACCGGCCCGGGGGCCGTCACCCCGCGAACGCCAGTTGGGGCAGGCCCCGGCCCGCGTTCGGGATCACCAGGAGGGAACCCGCCAGGGGGTGGGGGGAGTCGAGGCCCACGCGGGCTGTCGTGACGTACAGGTCGGTCAGGGCGGGGCCGCCGAACGCGCAGGCCGTGACGCGGGGGGTGGGGAGGGGGATCGCGCGGTCGAGGGTGCCGGTGGGGGTGTAGCGGCGGATCGCCGAACCGTCCCACAGGGCCACCCAGACGCAGCCGTCCGCGTCCACCGTGAGGCCGTCGGGGAAGCCCGCGCCCTCCTCGATCTCCGCGAACGGGCGGCGGTGCGACACGCGGCCGTCCGCGGGGTCGACGTCGAACACGTCGATCCGGCGGGTGGGCGAGTCGATGTAGTACATGCGCGTGCCGTCCGGGCTCCAGCCCGTGCCGTTGCTGACCGTCACGTCGTCGAGGACGGTCTCGACGGGGCCGTCCGCGCCGTAGCGGGTCAGCGTGCCGCCGCCGGGAGCCTCGTCGTAGCGCATCGTGCCGGCCCACAGCGTGCCGTCGGGGGCCACGGCGGCGTCGTTCGCGCGGCGCCCCGGGACCGGCTCGCGGTGCAGCCAGCGGAAGGTGTCGTCCGGGTCGAGGAGCCCCACGCCGTCCCGCAGGTTCAGCACCAGGCCGCCGCCCGCGCGGGGCTTGACGGCGCCCACGTGCTGGTCGGTCACCCGGACCGTGCGCCGGCCGGTCGCCGGGTCGTAGCCGTGCACGCGGGAGCCGAGGATGTCGATCCACAGCAGCCGCCCGGCGGCCGCGTCCCAGGTCGGCCCCTCGCCGAGCGTCGCCTCGGCCCGGACCGCCACCTCGTACGAGGAGAAGGCCGAGGACGAGAAGGCCGAGGACGTCGCCGTCACGCCACGCTCCGGTGCCCCAGCAGCTCGGACAGCTCCGCCGCGCCCTTGGCCGCGAGCTGCTCCAGCTCGGCCCGGCGCGCCTCGCTCCAGCGGATCATGGGCACCGAGATGGACAGCGCGGCCACGACCTGCCCGGTGCGGTCGCGGACCGGCGCGGCGACACAGCTCACGTCCGGGTTGGACTCCCGGCTCTCGACGGCGATGCCCCGCTCCCGGATCTCCGCCAACGCCTCGCGCAGCACGGCCGGTTCGGTGATGCTGTTCGGCGTCATCCCGGCCAGCTCGGCGTCGTCGGGAATACGCGCGGCCAGCTCCGGCTCGGGGAGGGAGGCGAGCAGCATCTTGCCGACGGAGGTGCAGTGGGCGGGCAGCCGACGGCCCGCCGCCGACACCATCCGCACCGCGTGCGTGGAGTCGACCTTGGCGATGTAGATGACGTCGGTGCCCTCCAGGATCGCCACGTGGACCGTCTCGTCACACGTCTCGGCGACACTGCGGGCGACATGCTGACCCTCGGCGGCGAGGTCGAGCTGCTCCGCGTAGCGGCTGCCGAGCTGGTACGGGCGGACGCCGAGGCGGTAGCGTCCGGGCTGCCCGGGCAGCGGCACGATGTAGGAGCGGGCGGCGAGCGTGGTGACCAGCTCGTGCACGGTGGTGCGCGGAAGTTGCAGTCGGCGCACTATGTCGGGGGCGGAGAGCGTCCCGTCCCCGTCGAGGAAGAGCTCGAGAATGTCGAGAGCCCGGGTCACGGCTGGTACAAGACGTCCCACGACCGGCCCCCTCCCTGTTCGTCGGCCTGTGTTCGAAATATCAACAGGCGATCGGCATGACGAACACAGGCTAGTCACATCGGCCCGCACCGGGCAATGGTCGGGAAACGCGCGGTACGCCAGGATGGGACGCATGCCGACCCAGAAACGCCTCACCGGCTCGTTCACGGCGCTCGACTTCCAACTGGTCCTGCTGCGCCGGATGGCCGATCACAACCATGACCTGGTCGAGGACGCACGTCATCGACTCGGCGTCACCCTCGCACAGGCACGCGAGGCCAGCAAGCGCTGGCAGGCCATGATCCACTCACCGCACGCCCGGGGCGCCCTGCCCCGCTACCACTCGGTCCTCGGCGAACCCGAGTCCCGCACCCCCCGCCGGATCGGCGACCTCGACTGCGAGGCATGGCTCTGGCCGCTCCCGCTCTGGCCCGACCTGCGCTTCGAGGTGCTGGTCACCGGCAACCGGTCCGTGGCCAACGAGTGGCTGGTGCGCGCCCCCGGCGCCAAGGCCCCCGACCTGCACACCCTCGACGACCTCACCCCCTGGTCCTGCACGGTGGACGAGGTCGCCCGCGCCTTCGCCCCCGCCCGCCCCCTGGAGGGCACCGCCCCCACCCGCTGGGGCCTCGCCTTCACCGCCCCGGACGGCAACGGCGAACAGCGGGAGGCGACGGCCGAGTTCACCTGGGGCCTGCTCCAGCGGGTCTCGGTGGACGACGGGTCGCGGGACGAATCGCCGTACGGGCACGGGCACGGGCCGTACGGCGGGGGTTACTGACGACTCCGGCTCAGGCCGTGGCGAGGATCCCCTCGACCACCCCGGCCACCGACTCCGGGTGAAGGAACAGGAACAGGTTCGGTTCGACCAGTTCCAGCTCCATCACCTGCGGGCGGCCGTCCTCGTCGTCCACCAGGTCCACGCGCGCGTACAGCAACTCGTGGGCGGCGACGGGGACGGCGGCCAGGGCGGTCGCCAACGCCCCCTCCGCGACGGCCCGTTCATCGGCGGTAGGGCGGTGGCGGGTGAGGTCCGGGTGGGCCACCTTGCGGGCGTCGTACGGCGTGCCGGGGGCGAGCACCGGGCCCTTGCGGCTGGCGTGCAGAAGCCGGCCCCCGAAGAACTGGAGCGCCCGCTCCCCGCCGCTGTCGATGCCCTTCACATAGGGCTGCACCATCGCGGTGAAGCCCTCCGCGTGCATGCGCGCGAGCTGCCGTACGGCAGTGTCGTGCTCGTCCGGCGTGTAGCGGGCGGCGAAGCGCGCGCCCGCGCCGGAGGTCGGCTTGACCACGAACTCCCGGCCGTCGGGCAGCGCCACGGCCTCCCCCGGCGCCAGATAGGCCGTCGGGACGGTGGGCACCCCGGCCGCCGCCAGCTCGCCGAGGTACCGCTTGTCGGCGTTCCAGGCCACCACCTCGGCCGGATTGGCCAGCCGGGTCACCGCGGCGGTCTCGCGCGCCCAGGCCAGGAACTCGGCGGCCCTCCAACTGTAGTCCCAGGTCGAACGGATCAGCGCGAGATCGAAGGCGGCCCAGTCGGTGCCCGGCTCGTCCCACGTCACGGTCCGCGCGTCCGCCCCCGCCGCGCGCAGCGCCGCCTCCAGCACCGGCAGATCGCGGTCGGCGGCCACCTCGGGTCCTGGCCGGCAGGTGACGAGAGCGATGCGGGGCACGGCGGGCTCCAGTTCGTACGATTGTCCGATCCCCGGCAGGCTAACAAGGGGCGCCTCTACCGGCCCCGGCCCACCCCGGCCGCGGCCCCGGCACCGGCCCCCGCTCCGGTCGCTTGACCTTCCCCTTCGGTGAAGCCGCAGCATCGGTCCCGGAAACGAGAAAGGAACGGGGTTCCCATGCGGATGCTCACGATCGGCGCCTTCGCCCGCGCCGCCCGGCTGTCCCCGAAGGCCCTGCGCCTCTACGACGAACTGGACCTGCTGCGCCCCGCCCGGGTGGACCCGGACACCGGCTACCGCCACTACGCGGTCGCGCAGCTCGAACAGGCTCGGCTGGTGGCGTGGCTGCGGCGGCTCGGGATGCCCCTGGCCCGCATCCGTGAGGTCTGCGCGCTCACCGACCCGGCCGACGCCGCCCGCGAGATCCGCGCCTACTGGGCGCGGGTGGAGGCGGAGACGGCGGCCCGGCGGGATCTGGCCCTGTTCCTGGTCGACCAACTGTCCGGCACCACGGAAAGGGAACCCACCACCATGCTCACACTCCGCCACAGCGCCCACTCCGACCGCGGCCGGGTCCGGCCCGTCAACCAGGACACCGCCTACGCGGGCGGCCGGCTGCTCGCCGTCGCCGACGGGTTCGGCCCGGCGGGCGGTCCCGCGAGCAGCGCCGCCGTCGAGGCCCTGAGGTTCCTCGACACCGAGGCGCCCCCGGCCGGCGGCGTGCTCAACCTGCTGGAGGACGCGGTCCGCGCGGCGACGGACGCCGTACGGGACGTCGCGGACGGCTCGGACGAGGTCGGCACCACGCTCACCGCCCTGCTGTGGACCGGATCGCAGCTCGCGCTCGTGCACATCGGCGACACGCGGGCGTACCTGCTGCGCGACGGCGCGCTGTTCCGGGTCACCCACGACCACACGCTCGTCCAGTCGCTCGTCGACGAGGGGCGGCTGACCCCGGAGGAGGCCGAGACCCATCCGCAGCGGACCCTGCTGCTCAAGGCGCTCACCGGGGCCGCCGGGACGGGGGCGGGAACGGGTGGCGCGTCCGGGTCCTACGATCTGCGGCTGCACGAGGCCCGGCGCGGCGACCGCTATCTGCTCTGCTCCGACGGACTGTCGACAACCCTCCCCGAGGACACCCTCCGCACCCTGCTCTCCGCCGCCCCCGACCCCGCCGCCGCGGTCACCGCCCTGATCGACGCGGCGAACGAGGCCGGCGGCCCGGACAATGTGAGCTGTGTCGTGGCGGACGTGGTCGAGGCGGTGAGTGGGGAGGAGGCAGGGTAGGAAGGCCCACGTCGCCGTCGACCCGAGTCCCAGGAGTACCCACGTGTCCTCTCTCTTCCCGGCCCTGGCCGATGATCCGTCCGACCGGATCGCGCTGCGGTTCGGCCCCCGCTCCCTGACGTACGCCCGGCTCGCGGCGGCGGCCGGGGGTGTCGGGGCACGGCTGCGGGACCGGGGGGCGGGGCGGGTCGCGGTGTGGGCGACGCCCTCGCTGGAGACCGCCGTCGCGGTGGTGGGCGTCCTGCACGCGGGGGCGGCCGCGGTGCCGCTCAACCCGAAGTCGGGCGAGAAGGAACTCGCGCACATCCTGTCCGACAGCGCCCCGGCGCTGGTGCTGGCGGCGCCGGGGGACGAACTGCCGGAGGCGCTGGGCGGGTTGGAGCGGATCGATGTCGATGCTCTCGCTGTTGAAGGACCCGTTTCGGCGACGGCTCCGGCTCCCGTGGACGACGAGGCCCCCGCCCTCGTCGTCTACACCTCCGGCACCACGGGCCCGCCCAAGGGCGCCGTCATCCCGCGCCGGGCCGTCGCCACCACCCTGGACGCGCTCGCCGACGCCTGGCGGTGGACCGGTGACGACGTCCTCGTGCACGGGCTGCCCCTGTTCCATGTGCACGGGCTGGTGCTGGGCATTCTCGGCCCGCTGCGCCGGGGCGGGTCGGTACGGCACCTCGGGCGGTTCTCCACCGAGGGCGTCGCCCGCGAGCTGAACTCGGGCGCGACCATGCTGTTCGGGGTGCCGACGATGTACCACCGGATCGCCGAGGCGCTCCCGGACGAACCGGAGCTGGTGAAGGCGCTCGCCGGGGCGCGGCTGCTGGTGTCCGGCTCGGCCGCGCTGCCCGTCCACGACCACGAGCGGATCGCGGCGGCCACGGGGCGGCGGGTGATCGAGCGGTACGGCATGACGGAGACCCTGATGAACACCGCCGCGCGCGCCGACGGCGAGGCCCGTCCGGGCACCGTCGGCGTGCCGCTGCCGGGCGTGGAGCTGAGGCTGGTGGAGGAGGACGGCTCGCTCGTCACCGCCCTCGACGGGGAGAGCGTCGGGGAGATCCAGGTGCGCGGCCCGAACCTGTTCACCGAGTACCTCAACCGGCCCGACGCGACCGCCGCCGCGTTCACCGCCGACGGCTGGTTCCGCACCGGGGACGTGGCGGTGCGCGACCCGGACGGCCAGGTGCGGATCGTCGGCCGCAAGGCCACCGACCTCATCAAGAGCGGCGGCTACAAGATCGGGGCCGGGGAGATCGAGAACGCCCTGCTGGAGCATCCGGGGGTGCGCGAGGCCGCCGTCACCGGGGAGCCGGACGCCGACCTCGGGGAGCGGATCGTGGCGTGGGTGGTACCGGTGGATCCGCAAGCACCGCCCGGCACGGCCGAGTTGGCGGACCATGTGGCCCGACGGCTCGCCCCGCACAAGCGCCCCCGCGTGGTCCGTCACCTGGACGCGCTGCCCCGCAACGACATGGGGAAGATCATGAAGCGGGCGCTGCCCTCATGACGGGCCGCGAGAGCGCCCGCGAGATCCTGATCCTGGTCGCCGACACCGGCACGTTCACCGAACTCCCGTATCCGCACAGGGACTCCACCCCCGACGGCCCCCTCCGCTGGCCCGGCTACGACGCCTCCCGCGCCCGCGCCGCCGAGCGCACCGGCGAGTCGGAGTCCGTGGTCTGCGGCACCGCCACCGTCGAGGGCACCCGGGCCGTCCTGATCGCCTTCGAGTTCGGCTTCCTGGGCGGCTCGCTGGGCGAACGCACCGGCGACCGCCTGGAGGCGGCCTTCACGTACGCCCGTGAACACCGGCTGCCGGTCGTGCCGTTGGTGGCGACGGGCGGCAGCCGGATGCAGGAGGGCATGGTCGCGCTCACCCAACTCCAGCGGGTGGCACGGCAGTCGGCGCTCACCCGGGAGGCGGGGCTGCCCCAGATCGCGGTCCTGCGGGACCCGACGACCGGCGGCGGCTGGGCCACCCTCGGCGCCGGCGCCGATGTCGTCCTCGCCCTGCCCGGCGCCCAGATCGGCTTCGCCGGCTCCCGGGTCCGCCCTTCGGACGCCGACCCGGCCGCGTACACCGCCGAGGCCCAGGTCGCGGCGGGCTCGGCGGACACGGTCGTACCGCCGGGGGAACTGCGCGGCACGCTGGGAGGATGGCTGCGCCTGCTCACGGACGGGACGACCGCCCCGCCCGAACCCGCCCCCGTTCCGGAGGCGTTGGGGACGGTCCCGGGCCTCCCCGCCTCCGGCTGGGACGCCGTACGGCGGGCCCGCGCGGCCGACCGGCCTCGGGCCGAGCGGTATCTGGACGCCTACTTCACGTACCGGCTCGCGATCTCCGGGGACCGCTGCGGGGGCACCGACCCCGACGGGATGCTGTGCGGCTTCGGCGAACACCGGGGCCGTACCGTCGCGTACGCCGCGCAGACCGGGGCCGCGACCCGGCCCGCCGGGTACCGTACGGCCACCCGGCTGATCCGGCTCGCGGACCGGCTGGGCATCCCGGTGCTGACCCTGGTGGACACCCCGGGCGCCGCCAACGACGCGGAAGCGGAACGGCAGGGGGCGGGCGCGGCGATCGCGGAGCTGTTCGGCGCGGTCGCCACCGCCCGGACCCCGCTGACCACGCTGGTGATCGGCGAGGGCGGCTCCGGGGGCGCGCTGGCGCTCGCCGCGCCCGGCCGCACCTGGGCGGTGCCGGACAGCTACTTCTCCGTCATCGCCCCCGAACTCGCCGCCGCCATCCTCAAACGCCCCCCGGCGCAGGTACCGGAGACCGCCGGTCAACTCCGGATCCGGCCACAGGACGTGGCCGAACTGGGGCTGATCAGGACACGGGACGGGCGGACCCCGTAACAATGGGGATGCACAGAGCCGCAGGACCGGTGCACGGTGAGTCGCGGCACCGCACGGAGAGGACGACGGGGGAACGGTGGAAGGACTGGTGGAGTTCACGACCGACAGCGGGGCCGTGGTGTCCGTGGAGGCGGCCCCGGAGGGCCGTCCCGGCTCCCGGCTGGTCTCCCGCGACGGCACGGTCCGGGCGACCCGCACCTTCGAGGGCGCCCTGGAGGGCGTGCGCACGGCCGCCGAGTCCGCGCTGCGGGTGTTCCGCGACGGCTCGCTGCGGCCCGACGGCGTGGAGATCGAGTTCGGGGTGAAGCTCACGGCGGAGACGGGCGCGGTCATCGCCAAGGGGACGGCCGAGGGACACCTCGTCGTACGGCTGACCTGGTCGCCGCCCGGCAACCCCGCCGCGCCACCCGCCGATCAGGGGCCGGACGCCGTCGTCGCGTCATGAGGAGCGCCGAGTGGCACGCCCGGATCGAGTCCGCGGGACGGGTCGTCGGAGCCGGGTTCCTGGTGACCCCGCGCAAGGTGCTGACCTGCGCCCATGTGGTGAGCGAGGGCCCGCCCGACGCGCTGACGGTCACCTTCCCCGAGCGCCCGGACTGCGCCGCCGTGCCCGCCCGGGTGGTCGCCGACGGCGGCTGGCGCGGCGGGGTCACCGACCCGGGCGACCTCGCCGTCCTGGAGCTGGACCACGACCTGCCGATCGCCCCGGCCGCGCTCGCGCCCGTCGACGCGGCCCACACCGACCGGCACGACCGGCCCCGCAAACTCCTGGTGTACGGCTTCCCGGTCGGCTTCGACGAGGGCACCCTCGCCGAATACCGCATCACCGCCACGCAGTTGCTCAACCGCGAGTGGATCCAGTTGGAGGCGTGGCAGCCCGGCGGCCGGACCCTGGCGCCGGGATTCAGCGGCGCCGCCGTGACCCTGGTCGACACCGGCGAGGTGGTCGGCATGGTGACGGCGGCGGCCGGTGACCCCGGGGTGGCCAACGGGCGGATGATGCCGACCGAGGTCATGGCCCGGCACTGGCCCGGTCTGGAGGGCCTGGTGCCCACCTCCGACCACCGTTCGGCCGACCGCGCCCGGCTGCGCGGCCTGGTCGAACGCGCGGTCCGCGCCGGCCTGGACTGCGACCCCGTACGGCTCTACGGCGCCGCCGCCGCGCCGCTGGATCCGCCCGCGCCCGAGGAGGGCTTCGACTCGCTGTGGTCGGCGGCGCTGTTCGTGCTCTGCGAGATCGACGGGGCGGACGCGGCGGCGACCGTCGCGAGGTTCGCGGACCGGCTGGAGGAGCTGGTCCGGGCGGCCGCCGAAGGACCGGGGCCGGCCGAGGAGCCCGCGGGGGCACCCGAGTGGTCGCCGATCCTCGTCGACCTCCAGCACAGCGGCGCGGGCGACGAACAGGTCCGGGTCGAGGTGTCGGCGTACAGCGGCGGGCGCCGCCATCCGGTCGGCTCCGACACCGTGCCCCGCTCCCGGCTGCGCGCCTACGTCCAGGACCGGATCGAGGCCGCCTTCCGGTATCTGACGCCCGGCAGCGACGAGTTGATCGCCTTCGCGCTGCCCCGCGACTGGATCGACCTGCCCGTCGACCGCTGGGCCAGCGCGCCCGACGACGACACACCGCTCGGCTCGGTCTACCCGCTCGTCGTCACCGACCAGGCACGGCGCCGGGCCGGTGCGCGGCATCAACTGACCCGCGCCTGGCGGCAACTGGACGCGGTACCGGGCGCCCGCGTCCTGCGCGTCGAGTGCGGCAGCGCCGAGGAGCCGCCCCGGCTGCGGATGCGGCTGCGGCGCGCCGAGGCGTGTCTCGCGGGGTTCGCCACCGCCCCGGCCGCGCCGCGCACCCGGCCGCACTTCGACACCACGCTCACCGCGCCCGCGCCGCTGGTCGTCTGGTCCCGGGGCGGCTGCGCCGCCGGTGCCGAGGAGGCGTGCGCGGGCGGGGACGGCTGTGCGGGCAAGTCGTTCCTGGACGAGCTGGACGCCTGCGTGTCCGGCGTCCCGCCCGCCGAACTCCCGCGCGCCGTCCTGGCGTTGCGGGAGGAGGCCGACGCGGAGGAGGGCCACTGGGCGCGGGACATCCAGCTCCTGTGGGACGACCCGCGCGTCTTCACCGACCCCCACGGCCGCGACGGCGCCCTGCCCCGCTCGCCGGTGACCTGACCCGCCCGCTCCGCCCTGCACACGACCGCCCCCGACCCCGGAGAACCATGCCCGACTGGTCCGTCTACACCGGCAACAGCGACAGCCAGCCCCACGACGGCATCGACCGACTGCCCCCGCCGCCGCCCTGGCGGGCGTTCGACGGCGAGCCCGTGCTGCCGCCGCCCGGGGACACCGACGACGAGGCCGCCGTCTCCCCCGACCGCGTCCACCGCGCCCGGACCTATGTGGCGACCCCGGAGAGCGTGCAGTTGGTCAACGCGGCGCTGGTGCTGCGCCGCCCGCTGCTGGTCACCGGCCCGCCCGGCACCGGCAAGTCCTCCCTCGCCTACGCGGTCGCCCGCGAGCTGCGCCTCGGCCCGGTCCTGCGCTGGAACATCACCAGCCGCTCCGCCCTGGCCGACGGGCTCTACCAGTACGACCCGCTGTCCCGGCTCTACGCGGCCCGGCAGGCCGCCCGGACCGGCGCGGCGGCCCCCGGCACGGGCGCGGGCAGGGGCGGCGCGGGCGTACGGGGCGGCGACGGCGTCGAGGACCATCTGCACCTCGGCCCGCTCGGCACCGCCCTGCTCCCCTACGAACGCCCGCGCGTCCTCCTCGTCGACGAGATCGACAAGAGCGACCTCGATCTGCCCAACGACCTGCTGAACGTGCTGGAGGAGGGCCAGTACGAGATCCCCGAACTGATGCGCGCCGCCCGCCACTCGGCCGACGGCACCACCGCCGAGGTGCTCGCCGACGGCACCGACGCCCCGGTCACCGTCACCCGGGGCCGGGTCCGCTGCCGCGCCTTCCCGTTCGTCGTCCTCACCAGCAACGGCGAGCGCGAGTTCCCGCCCGCCTTCCTGCGCCGCTGCGTCCGGCTCAAGCTGCGCCGCCCGGACCGCGAGCAGCTCACCGACATCGTGCGCGCCCACCTCGACACCCCGGCCGGCGAGGCGGAGCACCTCATCAACCGCTTCCTGGCCCGCGCCGCCGACGGCGAACTCGCCACCGACCAGCTCCTCAACGCCCTCTACCTCACCGGCGTGGCCGGCCTCGACGCGGACTCGCGCGACGCGCTGGCCGAGCAGCTCATGCCGTACCTCAGCGCGACGGCGGACGGCGACGGCCTCTGATGACGACGGAGGGGACACGGGACGGCGACAGCGCCGCCCTCGAACGGCTGACGGCACTCCTGACCGCCGCGACGGACACCGCGCCGACGGCCCGCGAACTGGCCGAACTGCTGTGGCTGGCGGGGCGGTTGGACACCGGGGCGGCACCGGACGGGCCAGCGGCCCACCCGACGGCGGCGACGGAGGCATTACCGGCGACCGCTGCCCCGACCCCGCCCCCGGCACCCCGGAACCCGGCGCCCCCCCGCCGTCCCCGGAACCCCCGCCCCCACCCCCGGCGACCGCGTCCCCCTCCACCTGCCCGCCCCGCCCACCGGACAGCCCGGAACGGCGGAGGGGACGGGCGGCGGCCAGGGCTCCCCCTCCCCCCTCCTCGCGCCCGCGCCCCCGATGCTCCCCCGCCCGCTCGCCCTCCAGCGGGCCCTGCGCCCCCTCAAGCGCACGGTGCCCGCGCCCCGCACCCGGCTGCTGGACGACCGGGCGACCGCCGACCGCATCGCCCGCCTCGACGCCCACCCGGACGTCTGGCTGCCCGTGTTCCGCCCGGCCCGGGACCGCTGGCTGCGGCTCAGCCTGGTGCACGACACGGGCCCGACCATGCCGGTCTGGCGGCCCCTGGTGCGTGAACTGCACACCGTGCTGGCCCAGTCGGGCGTCTTCCGCACGGTCACCCTGCACACCGCGACCCCCGACGGCCTCGCCCGGCACGTCCCCGACCCGGGGGACGGCCGTACCGTCACCCTCGTCGTCAGCGACTGCACGGGCCCGCAGTGGCACGCGGGCCCGGCGGGCGCCCGCTGGTACCGCACCCTGCGGCACTGGGCGTCCCGGATGCCGCTGGCCGTCGTCCAGCCGCTGCCCGAACACCTGTGGGCGACCACGGCGTTGCCCGCGGAACCGGGCCTGCTGCTGTCCCCCGGCGCGGCGGCCCCGCTGTCCGCCCTGACGTTCACCCCCTACGACACCGACACGGCACCGGCACCCCCGGGCGCGGTCCCGCTGCCCGTCCTGGAGCCGGGGGCGCCGTGGCTCGCCAACTGGGCCTCCCTGGTGGCGAGTCCGGGCGGCGGTCACGTGCCGGGCGCGGCGGCCCGGCTGCCGGTGGCGCCCGCGCCGGTGCCGCCCGAGGCGTCCGTCGTGCCGCCGGCCCAGGACCTCGTCCTGCGGTTCCGGGCGACGGCGTCCCCGGAGGCGTTCCGGCTCGCCGGGCATCTGGCGCTGGCCGTGCCGTCGGTGCCGGTGATGCGGCTCGTGCAGCGGGCCGTGGAACGCGATCCGCGCCCGCAGCATCTCGCCGAGGTCATCCTGAGCGGCATGCTCACGGCGGTACCGGGTCCGCCCGGCTCCTACGACTTCCGCCCCGGCGTCCGCGACCTCCTGCTGCGCACCCTGCCTCGCACGACGCGCGGCCGCACCCGTGAACTCCTGGACCGGATGGGCCACTTGATCGACGCCCGCGCGGGTCTGACGGCGGGCGAGTTCCGCGCGACCCCCGGCGGCGGCACGGGCACCGCCGACCCCGGCCCGGCGTTCGCGACGGTGAGCGAGGAGACGGTACGCCGTCTGGGCGGCACACCGGCACCGGATGCGGGGCTGGTGGCGGGACGGTACCGGCTGCTCGGGCGGCGGGGGCCCGGGCAGCGGATGTGGCGGGCGGTGGACGAACACACCGACCGTCCCGTCGTCGTCCACCGCTACCCACCGCAACCGGCCCCGCAGGAGCGGTTCCTGCGCGAGGCGGAGACCCTGGCCGGCATCGAGGATCCCCATGTGGTGCGGATCCTGGACTACGGCGTCGAGGGCAAAACCCCTTATCTGGTGGCGGAGTTCGTGGACGGGGTGACACTGACCGAGTTGATCCGCGGGAGCGGTCCGGGGGTGTCCGTGGCGGTGTTCGTCCGGCTGGCCCGAGGTGCCGACGAAGGGCTGCGGACTCTGCACCGGCACGGGCTGGTGCGCGGCCAGGGCGACCGCGACGGCCTGCTGCTGCGGCCGGACGGCACGGTCGTCCTCAGCCGGTTCGCCCTGGGCGAGAAGCCCGGACACCTGGGTCCCGAGTCCGACCGGGACGACCTGCGCCGTCTGCTGACCGGGCTGGCCCGAACCCTGCCCGGCGTGCCCGCGGAGACCCGACGGGCCCTGGTCCAGGACGGCGACCACCGGACACCGGAGCTGGTGGGCCTCGACCCCGGCCCCCTGAGGATCCGCATGCTGGGCCCCCTGCGCATCACACGCCACGACGAGTCCCTGCCCCTCCCCTCCCCGGAGGCCCAGGCACTGCTGTGCATGCTGGCCCAGCGCCCCGGACGCCGTATCTCCTACGACCAACTGGCCGCCGGACTCTGGGAGGAGCCGGGGGCCGGGTCCTCCGCCCGCGTCGACCTGCTGGCCAGAGAGCTGGCCGAGCTGCTCGGCCCCGGCACCCTGGCCTCCCCGTCCGACGGCCACGCCCTGCACGCCCCCGGCATCGACATCGACGCCCTCACCTGCGAGGAGGCCGACCCCTCCGACGCCCTCGCCCTCTTCCACGGCGACCCCCTGGACGGCGTCCCCGGGCCCGCCGCCCAGGCCGCCCGGACCCGGCTGCGGGAGCTCCACGACCGGCTCCGGGAACGCCACGCCGCCGACCACCCGCCCGCGGCCACCCCCACCCTCCTCATCGAGACCACCGCCGACCTCACCGCCCGCCCCGAGTCCCGGATCACCCTCGAATACGCCGTCCACGAGGTCCTCACCCGGGGTGCTCTGACGGCGCAGCAGTACGAGATGCGGGTCCGACCGGACGGGTACGCCGTCGAGTTCACCCCCGACGCGTATCTCCTCCCCCTCCTCGCGGCGGCCCTGCGCTGGCTGCCCGGCCCGCTCGCCGAGCTGGCCGACCCCCCTCGGCTGCGGGTGACGTTCCGGGACGGGGAGACGGCCGGCGCCGCCCCGCCGGACCACCCGGCCCCCGTCGTCCTCACCGTCCCGCCCGCCCTCTTCGAGGCGTTCGCCGGGAGTTCCGCCGCCGCAGGACCGCACCGCTTCCACCCCGTGTACGGCGACGGCCCGGGCGCCCCGCCCGTCGCCTGGTACTGCCCGCTGCCCCCGGCGGAGGAGCCCCGTGACCTGGTCCGGGGCCCGCTCATCACCCGTGATCTGCGGCAGCTCGGCGTCCCCGCGCCCGGCCGGACGGCCGTCGTGCACACCCGGCCGGGTGTCCCGCCGGCGCTCCTCGACCCGGCGGCGCCGTACGGTGCCGGACCGCGCCGCCCCGCCAGCTACTACGAGGTCGACCTCACCCCCCGGCACGCGCTGCACCATCTGCCGCTGCCCAGCTCGGGCAAGGGCACCTTCACCGCGGCCGTGGCGCTGACCTGGCGGGTCACCGACCCGGTGGCGTTCGTACGGGCCGAGGTCACCGACGTACAGGCGCGGCTGCTGGACCATCTGGCGGCGGCCGGTCCGCGGATCACCCGGCACCACTCCCCGCGCCGCCCCGCCGGTGCGCAACGGGCCCTCAACTCCCAGCTCGGCCGCTGGCCGGTCCCGGGCGTCGAGGTGATCTGCACGGCCACCCTCGCCCCGGAACACGCCCCGCCGCCCGAGGTACCGGGGCCCGGGCCCGGCCCCGCCGCCGTCCCGCTGTCGGAGCTGCTGGCCGACGCCGAGACCGTACTGCTCGGCTTCGACGGGCCGTTGACCAGGCTGTTCCCGGCGGCGGCCGCCCGGGACGCGGCCCGGGACCTGATGGCGCTCGTGGTCGAGCACCGCAACCCCGAGGACGCCCTGGCCGGGCGTGCGGCGGGCGACCGGGGTGCGGCGCGGGAGCTGTTCGTGCATCCGCTGGACGTGCTGCGCGCCTTCGCGCACGACCGGCTCGGCCCGCTGCTGCGGGACCGGCTGGACGAGCTGGAGCTGCTCGCCGTACCGGACGCGCCGGTCACGCACCGCTCCGCCGCGCTGGTCCGCGCCCTGCACCATTCGGGGCGCCGGGTCGGTGTCGTCACGGACGTCTGCGCACCGGCCGTCCACCGGTATCTGGAGGGGATCCTGATGCCGCTGCGGGCCGGGGTGCACGGCCGCGCCGCCGACCTCACCCGGCTGATGCCGCACCCCGACTGTCTGCGGCGCGCGCTGCCGCCCGGGGACGGGGCGGCGCGCGCCGCCGTGCTGATCGGCTCCACGGTCGCCGAGCTGACCGCCGCCCAGCAGGTGGGCCTGCGGTTCGTGGGCCTGGCCCGCAACCCCACGATCGAGCAGCGGCTGCGCGAGGCGGGCTGCGCGCTGACGGTGCCCTCCCTCACCCCGGTCCTGGAGGCGGCCCGGGCCCTGTGACGGGTGCCCCGGCGGGAGGAACCCCCGTTCGGGCGCGCCCCGCCCGGCCCACCTGAAAAGGCGGCCCGCACCGCGCCCGCGCACGATGCGAAGGAGGCCGATCGCAAGGCGGCCCCACGCACACGAGGCCCGCCCGCCCGGCGGCCCCCACGGTCTGCGCTCTCGGGAGGACCTGCCATGACCGCCAGTCTGGAGCAGCTACGCCGCTGCCACTTCGCCGTCGACCTCGGTGCGGCGCGGACCCGGGTGTATGTGAAGGGGGCCGGGCTGGTCGTGGACCAGCCGTCCGTCGCCGCCGTGAACACCCGCACCGGCGCGCTGATCGCCGTCGGCGAGTTCGCGGAGCGGATGACGGGCCGCACCCCGCACTACATCCGGGTGATGCGCCCGGTCTCCGGCGGCACGGTCGTCGACATCGACATGGCCCAGCGCATGCTGCGGCATCTGCTCGGCGACAAGGTCCGCCGCCAGTTGCGCCGCAAGCCGTTCCTGCGGGGCGCCGCCTGCACCCCGCACGACGCCGATCCGCTCGCGCAGCGCGCGGCGATCGAGACGCTGGTCGGCCTGGGCGCCCGGCGCGTGGAACTCGTCGACACGCTGATCGCCGCCGCCGTCGGCTGCGGGCTGCCCGTGGAACGCCCCGAAGCCACCATGATCATGGTGTGCGGGGCGGCCGCGACGCAGGTCGCCGTGCTCTCCCTGGGCTCGATCGTGACCGCCGAGCGCGTCCCGGTCGGCGGCGAGGCGGTGGACCACGCGATCGTGCAGCACCTGCGCCACGAGCACGAGCTGATGCTCCCCAGCCAGTCCGTACGGCCGCTCCAGCTCGCCCTGTCCGGCAACGGCCTGAGCCCCTACGGTCCCCAGATCACGGAGATCCACGGCCGGGACGTGGCCACCGGCCTGGCCCGTTCGGTCAAGGTCGACACGACGGCCGTGCGGGACGCCATCGAGACCCCGCTGACGGCGGTCCTCGACGGTATCGGCCGGGTGCTGCGGGACTGCCCGCCCGATCTGGTCGCCGACCTCGCGGACCGGGGCATCATGATGGTCGGCGGCTCCGCGCTGCTGCCCGGCTTCGACCACATGCTCCGCCAGGCCACCGGTATGCCGGTGCACATCGCCGAACGCCCCGACATCTGCGCCGCCCAGGGCCTGGGCGCCATGCTGGAGGGCCGCATCGCCGCCCTCGCCCTGGACCCCCTGGCGACCTGACCCGCCACCGGCGGCTCTACGGGTTCCGCTAGGTTCCGCCGTATGACGAACGTACGGATCGGCGTGATGTACGACCGCGACCGGGACCCGGCCGGACTGCCCGCGTTCGCGCGGGCGGCCGAGGCGCTCGGGGTGGACGACCTGTGGGTGGTGGAGGACCTCGGCTGGAACGGCGGGGTGTCGGCGGCGGCCGTGGCCCTGGGCGCGACGGAACGGCTGCGGGTGGGGCTCGGGATCGCGCCCGCCCCGCTGCGCAGCCCGGCGCTGCTGGCGATGGAACTGGCCACCCTGGCCCGGGTGTTCCCGGGCCGGCTGGTGGCGGGCATCGGTCACGGGGTGCGGGAGTGGATGGCCCAGGCCGGGGTCGCGCCCCGCTCCCCGCTGGCGCTCCTGGAGGAGACGATCACGTCCGTACGGGCGCTGCTCAGCGGGCAGCGCGTCACGCTGGACGGGCGTGAAGTACGGCTGGACGGGATCGAGTTGGTGCACCCGCCCGCCGAAGTCCCGCCCGTCGTCGCCGGTGTGGTGCGGCCCCGGTCGCTGGAGCTGTCCGGGCGGGTCGCCGACGGCACGCTGGTCGCCGAGGGGCACGGTCCGCGGGACCTGGCGGAGATCCGGGCGCTGACGGCCGAGGGCGGCGCGGGCCCCGGGCACACCCTGACGGTGTTCGCCTTCGCCCACGCCGGGGACGACCCGGCCGAGGTGTCCCGGACGCTGCGTCCGCACGTCGAGGGTCACGGCGCCTGGCTGGGCCGGCCGCCGGAGGAGGTCTTCACCGTCTCCGGCACCGCGGCACAGGCCGCGGCCCGCGTCGCCGACCTGGCGACGGCCGGCGCGGACACGGTCGTCCTGCGGATCGTGGGGGCGGAGCCGCTGCGCCAACTGGAGTCCGTGCTGGCGGTGTTGGGGCGTCGGCCCGCGGCCGGGTAGCTCAGTACGGCAGCAGTCGTCCCGAGGGGGTGCGCCGGTCGATCGGCATGTCGCGAGGGGTGGCCGGGCGGCGGATGACACGCACGCGGGTCTGTCGGTTCATGACGCCCTCCTGGGTGCATCGGGACTCGTCGTCGGAGCCTCGGTTCGGGAGGACGCCCCTCCCGACGGTCCCTTACCCACCTCACCACCGAGGCATGCCCACGTCAGTGAATATGCCGGGCGGGCCATGCGGTCCCGGGCGCCGCGCTCAGCCTCCCTGGGCGAGCGTGAGCGCCCCTCCGGCCACCAGGAAGGCGCCGCCCACGACGACGACCGCGGCGATCGCGGCGAGCACCGGCGGACGCAGGATCAGCTTCGGGGCGGGCCCGCCGGCCGTGGCCGCGGAGAGCATCCGGCGCCGTAGCGCGAGCACCCGGAGCCCGGCGTACAGGCTGACGAGGCCCAGGATCAGGTAGTGCATGCGGTCAGCCCTCCAGGCCGTTCTGCGTGATCTGTGGAAACGCCGACGGCCAGTCTGCGGTGCCCGCGCCCCGGCGCACGCCGAGGACCGCCGACGCCGCCCCGAGTCCACCCCTACGGCACCCGCCAGTGGTAGCGCCGCTCCGGCCGGCCCGCCTGTCCGTACCGCAGGGTGACCTCCGCGCGGCCGGTGACGGTGAGGTGCTCCAGGTAGCGGCGGGCGCTCACCCGGGAGACGCCGACCCGGGTGGCGCACTCGGCCGCGGACAGGGTGCCGTCGGCCGCGCGCAGGGCGCGTTCGACGAGTTCGGACGTCTCGACGCTCATGCCCTTGGGGAGCGTGGGCGCCGCCACCGGTGCCGCGACCCGGCCGAGCGCCCGGTCGACGTCGGCCTGTCCGCGGACCGTCCCGGCGGCCAGGTCGCCGCGCCGGGAGCGGTAGCGCGCCAGCCGTTCCCTGAGGTCCTCGGCGTCGAAGGGTTTCAGCAGATAGTCGACCACGCCCTGGCGGACGGCGGCGCGGACCGCCTCCGCCTCCCGGGCGGCGCTGATCACCATCACGTCGCAGTCGTGTCCTGCGGTGCGCAGCCGCGGGACGACGTCCAGGCCGAACATGTCCGGCAGATACAGGTCGAGCAGGACCAGGTCGGGCTGGAGTTCGGCGGCGGCGGTGAGCGCCTGTTCGCCGCAGTCGGCGGTGCCGACCACCCGGAAACCGTCGACGCCGTCCACGAATCCGCGGTGGATCCGCGCCACCATGAAGTCGTCCTCCACCACGAGCACGTCGATCATCGGACTCCCTCCGGCTGCGGACCGGTCGGCCGGCCCACGGACATCCAGGCGACGAACATCGCGCCTTCCTGTGTGTTGGACACCGACACCTCGCCGCCCCGGCGGGTGCACACCAGCCGGGTGAGCGCCAGCCCGATCCCCCGGTCGCCGCCGCGCGCGGCCTTGGTGGTGAAGCCGTGCAGGAACACCTCCTGCGCCAGCTCGGGGGCGATGCCGGGGCCCGAGTCGCGGACGACGATCTCCACGCTGGAGGTGTCCTGGCGCAGTTCGACCTCCACCCAGGCGTCGTCGTCCTGGTCGCCGGCCGACGTGGCGGCGGCGTCGAGGGCGTTGTCGACGAGGTTGCCGAGCACGGTCGCCACGTCCGCCGAGTCGGCCGGGTCCAGCTTGTCCAGCGCGGTGCGTTCCGAGATCCGCAGCCGCACCTTGCGTTCGGCGGCCAGCGCGGACTTCGCCATCAGCAGCGCGGCGACCGCCCGGTCCCGGACCCGGCTGGTGAGGGTCAGATCGAGCGAGTCCCGGTGCCGGCGCAGGGCGCGGACGTACCGTACGACCTCGTCGTGCTCGCCGATCTGGATCAGCCCGGAGATGGTGTGCAACTGGTTGGAGAACTCGTGGGCCTGCGCCCGCAGCAGTTCGGTACTGCTCCGGAAGGAGCCCAACTCGCGCTCCAACTGGGCGAGTTCGGTGCGGTCGCGGAGGGTGGTGACCGAGCCGAGGCGACGGCCGTCCTTGGTGACGTCCATCCGGTTCATCACCAGCACCCGGCCCCGGCGCAGCACCACCTCGTCCCTCGGCGCCACCTCCCCGCGGGGCGCACCGTCGTCCCGCCGCTCCCCTCCCGTGCCGCCCGCCAGGACGTCGTACAGCCGCCCCTCGATGCCGAGGTCGGACAGGCTGCTGCCGACGCAGTCCTCGGGCAGGTCGAGGAGGGCGCGGCCGACCTCGTTGACCAGGGTGAGCCGTAGCTGCGGGTCGAGCGCGACGACGCCCTCGGCGAGGCCGAACAGCATGGCCTCGCGGTGTTCGGCGAGACCGGCGATCTCGCGCGGTTCCAGGCCGAGGGTCTGGCGTTTGATCCGCCGGGCCAGCAGCCAGGATCCGGCCACGCCGAGGACGCTCGCGATGCCGAGGTAGGCGAGCAGATAGGAGGAGGCGCCGCTCAGCCGCTGCCAGACGGTCGGGGAGACCCGGCCGATCATGACCGTGCCGAGATGGTCGCCGAGCCGGTCCCGGTCGTCGCCGAGCACCGGCACCTGGGCCACCAGTTCACGCACCCCGTCCACCTCCAACTCCCCCGACCAGCCGCGCGCTTGGGCCGGTTCGGGGCCGGCGACCGGCAGCGGGGTGCCGATCAGGGTGGGGTCGGTGGCGGCGACGATCTCGCCGGACGCGTCGGCGACGGTGACGGAGGAGACGTTCGACTGGGTGCGCCGGGTCTGGAGCAGCGGCGCGAGCGTCTCGGCGGGCGCGGGGCTGACGAGCTGGCTGCGCAGCAGGGGGTTTCCGGCCAGTTCCTCGGCGAGGGCGGTGACCCGGCGGCCCTCGACGCGGTCGAACGTCGCCTTGGACTGCGCCAGCGACACCGCGGCGACCGCGACGAGCACGACCACCACGATGGCGAGCTGGAGGACCAGCAGCTCACCGGCGAGCGTGGGGCGGCGGGACGTCACGACCACAATGAACTCAACCTTCAATGGTCACACAAGGCAGACGGGGTGTCCGAGGGATCGCACAATCATGGCGCCGGACCCGCCCAAGCGAAAGAGATGAGCCATGAGATCTCGCAGAGCCGCGTTTCTCTCCGCTCCCGCCCCTGCTGCCGACCGTGTTCCCGCCCGTGTTCCCGCCCGTCTCCCCTCCCGTGTTCTCGCCCCTGTCCTCGTCGCGGTGTCGCTGCTCGCCGTCAGTGCCTGCGGGGCCACCGCCGACAAGGGCGCGGGGAGCGGGGGCGCGAGCGGCAAGCCCGTCGGCGGGCTGCGGCTGATGGTGCCCAACACCCCGGGCAGCGGCTACGACGTCACCGCCCGCACCGTCGCGCAGGTGATGCAGGACGCCGACGTGGCGACCGGGATGCAGGTGTACAACCTGCCCGGCGCCGGCGGCACGGTGGGCCTCCAGCGGCTGGTGAACGAGGACGGCAACGGCAAGCTGGCCATGCAGATGGGCCTGGGTGTCGTCGGGGCGGCGTACACCTCGAAGTCCTCGGCCAAGCTGACGCACACCACCCCGATCGCCAAGCTGATCGAGGAGGCCGGGGCGATCGTCGTCGCGAAGGACTCGCCGTACAAGACGATCGGCGATCTGGTCACCGCGTGGAAGAACGACCCCAAGTCGGTCGCCGTGGGCGGCGGTTCCTCGCCGGGCGGCCCGGACCACCTGCTGCCGATGCAGCTCGCGCGGGCGGTGGGCATCAAGCCCAAGGACGTCAACTACGTCTCCTACGACGGCGGCGGCGAGCTGCTGCCGGCCGTCCTCGGCAACAAGATCGCCTTCGGGGCCAGCGGGTTCGGCGAGTTCCTCGACCAGATCGAGGCAGGGCAGGTCCGGATCCTCGCGGTGACCAGCGAGGAGCCGATCGACGCGGTCGCCGAGGCCCCCACCCTCAAGGACTCCGGGATCGACCTGGTCTTCACCAACTGGCGCGGGATCGTGGCCCCTCCCGGGATCAGCGACGCCGAGAAGAAGACCTGGGTCGACAGCGTCACGCGGATGCACGACTCGAAGCAGTGGCGGACGGAGCTGACCAAGCGCGGCTGGACGGACGCCTTCGTCACCGGTGACGACTTCGGCGTCTATCTGAAGAACCAGGACAAGTCCGTGGCCAGCCTGCTCACCGAGCTCGGCCTGGCATGAGCACCAAGACGAATGAGACGGACGAGCCGGTCCTCCGGGACACCCGTCCGCCCCGGGGCGAGGACCGCGCGCAGTACGGCGTGTGCGCCTTCCTCGCCCTGCTGGGCACGGCGGTGGTCGTGGACGGCCTCGGCATCCCGCACCTCACCAGCGGCATCGACCCGGTCGGCCCGCGCGCGGTCCCGCTGGCCCTCGGCGTCGCGCTGGTGATCGTCGCCGTCCTGTACGCCGTCGACGTGGCGCGCGGCGGCCGCGGCGAGCCGGAGAGCGGCGAGGACGTCGACCTGACGCGGGGCGGCGACTGGCGCACGGTCGCCCTGCTGACCGGCGCGTTCGTGGTGAACGCGGTGCTGATCGAGCGGCTCGGCTGGGTGATCAGCGGCGCCCTGCTCTTCTGGGGCAGCGCCTTCGCCCTCGGCAACCGGCACCACCTGCGCAATCTGGCGATCGCGGCGGCACTGTCGCTCGGCACGTTCTACGCCTTCGCCATCGGGCTCGGTGTGAACCTCCCGGCCGGTGTCCTGCAAGGAATCCTGTGACGGACGAGTGATGGACAGCCTGAACAACCTCGACAACCTCATGCAGGGCTTCGCGGACGTCCTCGCCCCGATGAACCTGCTGCTCGCCCTGATCGGCGTCGTCATCGGCACCGCCGTCGGCGTCCTGCCCGGCATCGGCCCAGCGATGACCGTCGCCCTGCTGCTGCCCGTCACCTACGGCATGGAGCCGGTCCAGGCGTTCATCATGTTCGCCGGCATCTTCTACGGCGGCATGTACGGCGGCTCGACCACCTCCATCCTGCTGAACACGCCCGGCGAGTCGTCGTCGGTGGTGACGGCCGTCGAGGGCAACAAGATGGCGAAGGCGGGCCGGGCCGCGCAGGCCCTGGCCACCGCCGCGATCGGCTCGTTCGTTGCGGGCACCATCGGCACCCTGCTGCTGGTCCTGGTCACCCCGTTCGTGGTCGACTTCGCGGTCTCCCTCGGCGCCCCCGACTACTTCGCCCTGATGCTGCTGTCGTTCGTCGCGGTCACCTCCGTCCTCGGCGCCTCCCGGCTGCGCGGTCTGGCCTCCCTCCTCCTCGGCCTGACCATCGGCCTGGTCGGCATCGACGCGGTGTCCGGACAGCAGCGGCTGACCCTCGGCATCCCCCAACTCGCCGACGGCATCGACGTGGTGGTGGTCGCCGTGGGCATCTTCGCCGTCGGCGAGGCGCTGTGGGTGGCCGCGCATCTGCGGCGCAGACCCGCCGAGATCGTCCCGGTCGGCCGGCCGTGGATGGGCCGCGACGACTGGAAACGGTCCTGGAAACCCTGGCTGCGCGGCACCGCGTACGGCTTCCCCTTCGGCGCGCTGCCGGCCGGCGGCGCCGAGATCCCCACCTTCCTGTCCTACGCCACGGAGAAACGGCTCAGCCGGCACCCCGAGGAGTTCGGCAAGGGCGCCATCGAGGGCGTCGCCGGACCGGAGGCCGCCAACAACGCCTCCGCGGCGGGCACGTTGGTCCCCATGCTGGCCATCGGCCTGCCCACCAACGCCACCGCCGCCGTGATGCTCGCCGCCTTCCAGTCGTACGGCATCCAGCCCGGCCCCCTGCTGTTCGAGCGCGAGGCGAGCCTGGTGTGGGTGCTGATCGCCAGCCTGTTCGTCGGCAATCTGCTGCTGCTCCTGCTCAACCTGCCGCTCGCGCCCGCCTGGACCGGACTGCTGCGGATCCCGCGCCCCTACCTCTACGCGGGCATCCTGTTCTTCGCGTCGATGGGCGCGTACGCCGTCAACGCCCAACCGCTGGACCTGTTCCTGCTGCTGATCCTCGGACTCCTCGGCTTCGCGATGCGCCGCTTCGGACTGCCGGTCCTGCCGCTGATCATCGGCGTGATCCTCGGCCCGCGCGCCGAACTCCAGGGCCGGCGCTCCCTCCAACTGTCCGGCGGCGAACTGTCGGGGCTGGTGGGCGGCCCGGTGTCGTACACCGTCTACACGGTGATCGCCCTGGTGCTGGTCTGGCCGCTGCTGCGGCGGTTCGTCCGACGTCCCCTGTCCTCCCGAGAGGAAGTACGAGCATGACCGTCCTGGTGGGATACGTCCCCTCGCCCGAGGGGGAGGCCGCCCTGCGCGCGGGGATCGACGAGGCGCGGCGGCGCGGGGAGAAGCTGCTGGTGGTGAACACCTCGCGGGCGGACGCGACGGTGGATCCCGGGTTCGCTCAGGAACCGGATCTGGACCATGTCCGCGAGGACCTGGGCGCCCTCGGCATCGACTTCGACCTGCGCCAGATGCTCGGCGGCGGCGACCCGGCCGAGGAGCTCCTCCACCTCGCCGGAGGGGCCGACGTGTCCCTGGTGGTGATCGGACTGCGGCGGCGCAGCCCGGTCGGCAAGCTGCTCCTGGGCTCGACGGCCCAGCGGATCCTGCTGGGCGCCGGCTGCCCGGTCCTCGCGGTGAAGGCGGCGGTCGGCGCATGATCCTGCGGACATTCGGCTGGTCGTTCGCCGTCACGGCGCTCGGACTCGCCTTCGCGGCCTGGCAGTGGGGCTGGGAGGCGTTCGGGATCGTCCTGATCCTCTCCGTGCTGGAGATATCGCTGTCCTTCGACAACGCGGTGGTCAACGCCGGGGTCCTGAAGAAGATGAACGCCTTCTGGCAGAAGGTCTTCCTCACCGTCGGCATCCTGGTCGCGGTCTTCGGGATGCGGCTGGTCTTCCCGGTGGTGATCGTGGCGGTCAGCGCCGAGACCGGCCCGGTGGAGGCGGTCCGGCTCGCCCTCGACGAACCGGCGCGGTACGAGGCCCTGGTCACCGACGCCCACCCTGCGATCGCGGCCTTCGGCGGCATGTTCCTGCTGATGATCTTCCTGGACTTCGTCTTGGAGGACCGGGACATCAAGTGGCTCACCCGGCTGGAACGCCCGCTGGCCAGGCTCGGCAAGGTCGACATGCTGTCGGTCTGTGTCGCGCTGGGCGCGCTGCTGATCACCGCGACGGCCTTCGCGACGCACGCGCACATCAGCACGGGGCACACCGACAAGTCGGCGACCGTGCTGCTCGCGGGCGTGGCCGGGCTGGTCACGTATCTCGTGGTGGGCGGCCTCTCGGGCTATTTCGAGAGCCGGCTGGAGGACGAGGAATCGTCGTCCGGTGACCGGCCGGTGTCCGCCGTCGCCCTCGCCGGGAAGGCCGCGTTCTTCCTCTTCCTCTATCTGGAGGTCCTGGACGCCTCCTTCTCCTTCGACGGCGTGATCGGCGCGTTCGCCGTCACCAACCACATCTTCTGGATGGCCCTCGGGCTCGGCATCGGCGCGATGTACGTGCGCTCGCTCACCGTCCACCTGGTCCGGCAGGGCACCCTGGACGACTACGTCTATCTGGAGCACGGCGCCCACTACGCGATCGGCGCGCTGGCGGGGATCCTGCTGGTCACCGTCCGGTACGAGGTGAACGAGATCGTCACCGGACTGATCGGCGTCCTGCTGATCGCGGCGTCGTTCGTGTCGTCGGTACGACGGAACAGGGCGCTGGCACGGGGGGAGACGGAGGAGGTCGGGGCGGGGGTGTGAGCGCGGGGGCTAGAACTGCACTGGCAGCGCCCGCAGCCCCCGCGACCGCATCGAAGGCCGCCACTCCACCTCGTCCGGTGATCCGTCGAGCGCCAGCCGGGGGAAGCGTTCCAGAAGGACGGACAAGGCGATCTCGGCCTCCAGCCGGGCGAGCGGCGCACCGAGGCAGTAGTGGATGCCGTGCCCGAGCGCGAGATGGCCGGTGACGTCGCGGCCGAGGTCGAGCGTGTCGGGGTCGGCGAACCGGCGCGGGTCCCGGTGCGCGGCGGCCAGCGACAGCAGCACGGTCTCCCCGGCCGGGACGGTGACCCCGCCGATGGTGACGTCCTCGACGGGGAAGCGCCGGATGGCGAGCGGGACGGGACCGTCGTAGCGGGCGAGTTCCCACACCGCGTCGCCGAGCCGCCCGGGTTCGGCGCGGATCTCGGCCAGTTGGCCGGGGTGGGTGAGCAGGGCGAGGGTGGCGTTCGCGATCAGGTGGACGGTGTTCTCGTACCCGGCGAACAGGATGAGGAAGGCCAGCGACATCAACTCGTCCTCGCTGAGCCGGTCCTCGTCGTCGCGTACGGCGACCAGGTCGGAGAGCAGATCGTCGGCGGGGTCGGCCCGCTTGGCGGCGAGGAGACGGGCGAGGAAGCCGATCAGCGCGCGGACGGCGTCCTTGGCCCGCTCCGGCCGGGCGGGGTCGGGGATCACGATGGCGTCGGTCCAGTTCCGGAAGTCCGGCCGGTCGGCCTCGGCCACGCCCAGCAGTTCGCAGATGACGGTGATCGGCAGCGGGGCGGCGTACGCGGCGATCAGGTCGGCGCGGCCCAGCGGTTCGACGGCGTCGAGGAGCGTGTGCGCGGTCCTGCGGACGGGCTCGCGCAGTGCGGCGATCCGGCGCGGGGTGAACGCCTTCACCACCAGCCGGCGGATGCGGGTGTGGTCCGGCGGGTCCATGTTCAGCAGGTTGGCGTCGAGCGCCGGGGGCAGCGCGAGTCCGCGGTAACCTCCGGGTTTCGCACGGCTCTTGTCGAGGGAGAGCCGCGGATCGGCGAGGGCGTGGCGCACGTCGTCGTAGCGGGTGACCAGCCAGGCGGGGAGACCGTCCGTCCCGGTGAAGCGGTGGACGGGCCCCGCCTCCCGCAGCCGCGCGTACACCGCGTAGGGGTCGGCGAGCAGCTCCTCGGTGTCAACGGACGGTGTCTGACCGGGTGTCGTGGTGGACATGGGCTCCACCCTATGCAGCGACACCCGGCCGACGACGGCAAGGAATCGCCTAGGGGACGTTTACTCCGCTCGCTTCTCATGGAGTCGCAGAGCCTTCAGCTCTGCCGTGCGACCGGAGGGGGACCCGTGCTTCGCATCCACTTCAGCAGTGCCGATCTCGGCCGCTTACGTCTGGCCACACAGCCGGACGTCATGTGGGAGACCGTCCTGAGTCTTCATCAACTCGCCAGTCCCGACCCGTTCTTCGCGCCGTGGCGGCGGACCGCCTGCCGGGCGCTGGCCGACGCCGGGCTCGGCCCGGACATCCGGCTGCTCACGGCGATCGCGCCCATCAGCTCCTACTTTCCCGACTTCCTGACCCCGCCCGGACACACCACGGCCCTGGAGACCGGGATCGACGGGGTGCTGTCCACGGCGAGACGCCGGCTGCGCGCCGAGATCGACCGGCTGCTGGAGGCGCGGTCCTGTCCGTCGGGGCGGCTCGACGGCATCGGAGCCGGGCGGCCTCCCGCGCTGCACCGGCTCGGCGCGGCCCTGCGCCGCTATCACGCCGTCGCGCTCGCCCCGTACGCCCCCGGTCCGCTCGCCTGGGCCCGCCGTGACATGGCCCGCCGGGCCGCGGTACTCCTGGAGCAGGGCAGCGAGGCCATGCTCAACGACCTCTGTCCCGGCCTGCGTTGGCGCCCTCCCGTGCTGGAGGTCAGCTACCCGGTGGCCCGGAACGTCCGGCTCGCCGGGCGCGGCCTCTACCTGGTCCCCAGCTTCTTCTGCCACAACCACCCGATCGGCTTCGCCGACCCCGAACTGCCACCGGTGCTGATCTATCCGGTCGCGCGCACCGCGCTGTGGATCCCGCGGACGTCGTCGGCGGAACGGGGCGTCGGACAGGGCCTGGAGGAGCTGATCGGCCCGACCCGCGCGGCCGCGCTGCGCTTCCTGGACACGGGCCACAGCACCACCGCGTTGGCCGGCCGGCTGTGCGTCTCCGCGTCGACGGCCAGCCGGCACGCGGCCGCGCTGCGCCGGGCGGGCCTGGTGGCGACGGAACGGCTGGGCGCGTCCGTCCTGCACACCCGCACCCGCCTGGGTACGGAACTGGTGCACGGCGCGTGAACCGGGCACGCATCAGGCCCGGTTGCGCCGCCTTTGCCTGAACACGCAATAGGTACGCCGACGCGAACGGCGTCCGTAGCGTTCCCTCCGAACGCACAACTCCCTTTCATGGAAGGAAGCGTGAGGACGATGGCAGGCAGATTCTCCTTCTCCCCGCGGAGGTCCGCCGCGGCCGCCGCCGTGACGGCGATGATGGTCGTCGCGCCGGTGATCGCCGCGACCGACGCCCATGCCCTGGGCAACAACCGTGAGGTGTCGCGCAGTTGTGGCACCAACCGGGTCTCCAGCGGCTGGACCGGAAGCTACAACTGGGCGCTGACCGTGAAGGCGTCGGGCGACTGCGCGGGCCGGCTGAGCTCCGCCCTGGAGCGCAACAACGGCTACTGGACGCCCCGCGTGTACGGCACCAGCAGCCGCGCGTACGCCACCGACACGACCAACCCGGTGGCCGACCGCTACGGCCTGCACTGGGGATGCGACTCCTGCAACGTCACCAGGTCCTGACCCGTGCGCCGAGCGACGATCGCCGTCGCGGGGATCCTGGCCGCCGTCGCCGTGGGCTGTGCCCCGGCCGGCGACGGCGGCCGGGAGCACTCCGGCGACATACCGCTCCCCGGCCAGGAATGGGCCCTGGGCGACGGAAAGGTCACGGCCGCGGAATACCGTACGGCGGTGAACCGGTTCGTCTCCTGCGTACGGGACGCCGGATACCCGGTGGGCGCCCCGGTCCGCAGCCCGGCGGACGGCCTCACGCTGATCTACGACATCACGCCCAGCGGCGACCCGACCACTTACAACGAGGCCGTCCAGACCTGCAACCTCGCGCATCTGTCGATGGTCGAACCGGCCTTCGTGGAGGCCCACACCCAGGTCATGGCCCGCCCGCTGAGGGCGGCGGTCAGCGCCTGCGTGAGACGCCAGGGCGTGCACGTGACGACCAGGGAGCGCAACCTCGCCGACTTCGCGGCCTCCGCCGAGGACGAGACGAAGGTCGTGGACTGCGTGACGGGCCAGTGGCGCCATGTGTACCCGGAGCTGCCGTCGGTGGTGCCGCTGCGCTTCTGACCGATGTGAGCCGACCCACAAGGTGTCGCATGACATATGCACCTATATCGACGAATGGGTACATTGGGCCGCTGCTAATCCGTCCGCAGTCCCCTCTGCTCCGTCCGTTCTTGGAGATCCATGCGCCCCCGCCCCCGAATAGCCTCCGTGCCGCCCCTCGCCCTCGTGGGCGGTGCGCTGACCGTCGGCGTCGGAGGTGTGTATCTGGCCGGGCTGCTGCTCACGGGCGGTGACATCGAGGCGGGCACGACGGTGCGCGGGGTGGACATCGGGGGCCTCAGCCGTACGGAGGCCGTCCACAAGCTGGACGCACGCCTGACGGCGGCGGCCCCGCGGGAACTGTCCGTGACGGTCGGCGACCGCAGCGGAACCGTCGACGCGCGGCAGGCGGGGATCAGCTACGACGCCGAGCGGACCGTGGACCGTGCGTCACGCACGGCCTCCGACCCGGTCAGCGTGATCGGCGGCCTGTTCAGCTCGGGCGGCGGCGGGGCCGTCGAGCCGGTCGTGGACGTGGACGAGGACAAGGCGCGCACGACGCTCGGCAAGCTGGCGAAGACCCTCGACCAGAAGGTCCGGGACGGCGCCGTCTCCTTCTCCGGCACCAAGATCCAGCAGGTCACGCCGCAGCGCGGGGCGGCCTTGGACGTGGACGCGGCGGTGGACACGCTCCGGAGCGCGTTCCTGCGCGACACGGCGAACGCGGTGACGGCCCTGCCGGTCCACGAGACCGAGCCGAAGGTGAACGCGCAGGAGGTACGCCGGGCGATACGCGACATCGCGCAGCCGGCCGTGTCCGCTCCCGTCACCCTCACCACGGAGGGCAGACGCATCACGATCGCCCCCGCCGACCTCGCCGCACACCTGACCCTGCGCCCGGACGCCTCCGGCAGCCTGACCCCGCACCTGGACGCCAAGGGTTTGTACTCCGCCCCCGCGGTACAACGCGCCCTGGCCGGCGTCACGACGACACCCGCGAACGCCACATTCGCCCTGAACGGCGACCGCGCCGTGGTCACGGACAACGGCCGCACCGGCATCCGCATCACCGACAAGGCCCTGGGCAAGGCGGTCCTCCCCCTGCTCACCAAGACGGGCACGGCGGCCCGCACCGGCGAGGTGGCGGCGATCCGCACCGAGCCGAAGCTGACCGGGGCGAACGCCGCCCGCCTGGGCGTGAAGGAAAAACTCTCCTCCTTCACGGTCAACTTCGAACCGGCCCCGTACCGCACGAAGAACATCGGCCGGGCCGTGGAACTCATCAACGGCTCCGTCGTCGCCCCGGGCGAGACCTGGAGCTTCAACCGCACCGTCGGCCAGCGCACCGAGAGCAACGGTTTCGTCGAGGGCATCATGATCCTCGACGACCAGTTCACGAAGGCCCCGGGCGGCGGCGTCTCCGCGGTCGCCACGACCGTCTACAACGCGATGTTCTTCGCCGGCGTCAAGCCCGTCGAACACGGCGCCCACTCCTTCTACATCGAGCGCTACCCCGAGGGCCGCGAGGCGACGGTCGCCTGGGGCAGCCTCGACCTCCGCTTCACCAACGACCTGGGCCACACCCTCTACATCCAGGCCGAGTCCACGGACCACTCGGTGACGATCAACTTCCTGGGCACGAAGAAGTACGACGCGATCACCTCGGTGACGGGCCCCCGCACGAACATCCACCAGCCGGCCCACATGGTCAACAACGACCCTCGCTGCGTCCCGCAAACCCCCCTGGAGGGCTTCGACGTCGAGGTGGACCGCGTCTTCCACCAGAACGGCAAGGAAGTAAAGCGAGAGCCCTTCCACACGCACTACACGCCGCGGGACGAAATCATCTGCACGAACGCCGAGTGACGGCCTTCGCACCCAATACATACCGAGCCATGTATCTTGATATAAGACTCTGTATATAAGGGGGCGGGATGAGCCGCACCGTGATCGATCTCGACGACGAGGCCCTGGAAGCCGCCGCCAAGGAGCTCGGCACCACGACCAAGCGCGACACCATCAACACCGCCCTGCGGGAGGTCACGGCCCGCTACCGGCGACTGCGCGCCCTGGAGCAAGCGCGCGAACTGACCGCCGAAGGCGCCCTGGACATCAGCCTGCTTCTCGACAAGGGCAAGTACCGTCCCGTCGGCGAGCCGGGCGACGTCCGCGACGCGGGAGCCGACGAGTGACCGTCGCCGACTACCTGATCGACACCTCCGCCCTCGCCCGCGTTCTCCTCGGCCGGACCACGGCCGAGTGGGACGACAGAATCGGCGCGGGACTCGTCGCCCTGTGCGACATCACCGAACTGGAAGTCCTCTACTCCGCGCGCTCGGCGGCGGACCGGGAACGCGTGAAGCACGCGCTCGACGCTCACTACACCTGGTGCCCCATGCCCGACGGCGTCTTCCGACGCGCACGCGTCGTCCAGGAGTTGCTCACCGCCAAGGGCGAACACCGCAGCGCGGGCCCCGTCGACCTTCTGGTGGCCGCTGCCGCGGAAGAGGCGGGGCTGACACTGCTCCACCACGACCGCGACTTCGAGACGATCGCCCGCACGACCGGCCAGCCCGTACGCATGATCGATCTCCGGAACTGATCCTCTGCTACTGGCCGACAAGGCCGAGGGGGTGGTGCGGGTCGCGGGGGCACGCGGCGATGGTCAGCCGGCCGCGCCCCGGTGAGACCGCGGTAGGGACATTGGCCCCCATGCTGTCCGCCTCCCCCCGGTCCTCATAGGGGATCCAACTCCTCGTACTGGGGTCCCATTCGGTGTGGTCGACCGTCAGGAGCGGACCGAGTTCCGCGCCGCAGACGGAACAGGGCAGCGGCCGCGGTCCCGTGAGCGGCCAGGCGATGTGGCCGCCGACCTTCCAGCCGGGAGCCGTGGACGCGTCCGAGAGGTACTGAGGCCCTCCGTCGTCCTCCGGGCCTTCCCATACGTCGATACGGTCCCGCAGCGAGGGGGCGAGGGCCATGAGGTCCGGGTGCTCGACGATCTCCTCGGGATGCAGCACGCAGGGAGCGGGGACGAGTTCCCGCCGCCCCACGACTTGAGGAGCGGGCTGCTCCGCCAACGGCGAAGTGACGTCTTCGGAGTGACGCCAACGCAACTCCACATGGAGGTCGTGACGGCTGTCCCCGTGCCGCTCGAAACCGCACCAGAACACCTGGAGCAGGTCCCCCTCCCCTATATCGGGCAGGCCGGGGACGTCACGCCGGTACAACTGGGCCACGGCGATCATGGGAACCGGGTCCGTGTCGGCAAGATGCGGGGCATGCCGCCCACGCCTGAACCCGGCGAGTTCATCGACCTCCTCGGCATTCGGCCCGAACCGCGGATCACGCCGCCAGGCCCGCTCAAGGATCTCCCGCTCCCGCACCACATCGGAGTAGCGGTAGCCACTGCCGCGCTTGTGCGGAATCGCGCAGACCGGCCAGGGCTCACCGTCGGGCCACAGCAACGGTCCACCGACGGAACTGTCCCGCACCGTCGGAACCCCGCGCCGCGGATGCAGCCGAGTGGCGCCCCGACGCAAGACACCGAGCTCCGGGAAGACCGCTTCCACGTCGAGGGGGCGGGGTGGGGTGGTGCGGGTCATGGTCCAAGACTCCCGAGGGTGACGTGTACGTCAAGCGGACCGATGCCCCACCCAGACCACCGCCGCAGCATGCACCTGATGCGTCCACTCGTGGGGCCTGTCGCTCCGCGCGATAGATTCCCACAGCCGCTCCTGGGCGCGAGCGAAGGCGTCGATGTGGTGCGCCGGTGTGCTGTTCCAGGCGGGGTGCAGCGCCGCCAGGCTCTCGGCCTCCCCGGCACTGTGCCCAGAGACGATGAGCCAGACCACCCACAACGCGGGGTCGATCCAGGGCGCCCCACTGGAGGCCCACGCCCAGTCCACGAGCCGGGCACGCCCGTCGGCGACGAGGACGTTGTCCGGTTTCCAGTCGGTGTGCAGCAGGGCCCGCCCCTCGAAGAACCGCATGTCGTCAGGGTCAGTGACGTAGCTGCTCATGCGCTGCGACATGGTCTTGATCTCGACGTCCGGAGGCGCCACGGCGGAGGCGAGACTCCGCATGGCCCGCAGCACGAGTGCGATGTCCGGGGATCCCGGCGCGTAGTCGGCGTGCCGTCCCCCGAGGTCCTCGAAGACCAAGAGGTCCCACCCACCTCGCCGGATATGCCGAAGCAGAGCGGGGGCAAGTCCACAGGTCGCGTGATTGACGTCTGCCTCACGCCGCTGAGTCCAGACGCGCGGATGGTCCTGACTGAGCCCCTTGACGAAGACGGAGCCTCCGCTGCCCAGACGCAGCCGGGCAGCGATCTCACTGTTGTGCCCGGCCCCCACCATCTCGACGCCGACCACGGGACCCACGGCTTCCTCGATCACCTTCAGCACGTCGACGGGGAGTTCGGTCAGGCGGTGGGTTGCCAAGGGGGTGCTCCCGGAGAATTGAGTTCTGTTGAGGTAACGCGGGGGGTCTCGGCTTCGAAGCGTGAATGGCACCCTGGGGCTTCGACCAGAACGTGGATCAAGCGAAGGAAGCACCCGGGTGAACACTTCGGCACCTCCGTCCACCTGTCCGGACCGTGCCCAGGCCGGGTTCGGCTCCTGGTGTGCAGGCTCGTCCTGACCGTCGGTCATCTCGGCACGGCGTATCTGGTCGTCATCGCGTACCTGGCCGCCGCCGCGCTGCTGCGGCTGACGCTTCTCGCTCCGGAACTCTGAGCCCCTCAAGGGGTCACAAGCCCGCCGCAGCGAGGATCCGATACATACGGGGCGGTGGCAGCGTGGTGTTGGCCGCGGCCTCGTCCGTGACCTGGGGGTCCGGGTCCGAGAGCAGGTCTTCCAGCAGGGTGGCCGTGATGTTGGGGTGGCGTGCGACTCCTCGGCGTATGAAGGGCTCCGCGGCGGTGGCCAGTCGGCGGAGGTCCGGGACCGGGAGTTCCGGGTCCTGGAGGGCGAGGTAGCGGGCGTTCGGGGTCGGTTCGTCGGTGAAGGTGCGCAGGAGGTGGCGGGGGAAGTTGGGGTGGTCCACGTGCAGGGGGCGGATGTGGAACACGTCGCCGTGGGCGCGTACCAGACGCTCCAGGACCTGTGGTGGGGTGTCAGGACGGCGGGCGGCGGCGCGGCGGACCGCGAGTTCGGGGTCGTCGTCCAGGCGGCGCCACGCCACTTCGGGCAGGTCACGGCAGGAGGCCAGGACACGCCGGAATTCCGTGTGCGGGCAGTCCAGGTAGGTCAGCCGCTCGGCAAGGGGCACGTCGCGCAGCCAGGTCGGGCCGGGGGAGTTCCAGGTCAGGGCAATCTCGGCCTCGATGTCCCCGGCCGCGCGTTCGGCTTCAACCAGGGCGTACAGGCGGTCCCGGGTCTCTCCGTCCACATGGCGACTCCGCGCCACCCCGACCCGTACGTGCGGGTCGTCGACGTGCAGGAGATGGGCGACCGTCTCCGTCGGCAGGTGCGGGTTCTCGGCGACGGCCCGCTGGACCTCCAGGTCCCCGCTCCGGACGAGCTGCCCGAACTGCTCCGCCGTGAACGGCACATGCCGCGCCACGTTGACGCGCACGGCGGGGTCGGCCAGGCAACGGTCCCTCCACTCGGGCGGGACACCCGGCTGCTCATGCTCCGTGGCCGTCGCACGGACCTTCGGGTCCGGGTCGGCGAGCAGTTCCGCCTGTACCGCGAGAGGGCGGTCGTACCAGGCGCGGGCGACCGCGGCCCGCAGGCTCGGACTCGGTGCGCCGACGAGTGCCGTCCGGGGCCGGCCGTACGCCTCCTCCAGCGCGTCGATGCCGATCGACACCTCGCGCTCCACCGTGCCGCGGACGAAGTCCGGGAACGCGTCCCGGATCGCCGGATCGGGATGCCCGGTGATCCTCCGGCGCATCTCCGGGGAGATCCGGTCCCCGTGCAGGCCCACCGCGCTGTCGCCACCGCCGTGCGTCAGCAGCGCCTCGACCACGACGTCCTCCAACCGCCCGCGCCGCAACGCCATCCCGTGCCGCCCGGCCTTGTGCGCGGCCAGGCGCACCAGGACGTCCTGAGGGGCCGCCGGATTCCGCCCCAGCCCGGAGAGTCGGGGATGGTCGAGGCTTGTCATGCCCTCAGCCTTCTCAAGACGACGAAGGCCCCTCCGCAGGAAGGGGCCTGATGCTGTGCCGCAGGTGGAAAGCATTCTGCTCGCGTAGCGAAGAGTGGGGCGGGTGGGACTCGAACCCACGGCCGACGGATTATGAGTCCGCTGCTCTAACCGGCTGAGCTACCGCCCCATAGCGGCGTGTCGCGTACATGTGTGCGCGCCGTCTGCCGCAGCATAGCCGCTCATACGATCTCACGCTCCGGCTGGTCGGCCCTGCATGACCATGGAGACTGCGCTGCGGCCTGCGCGGTTCCCTGTCGGGGTGACGTCGGCGGGGGACGTGCCGGCGGGGGCGTGACACCACATGAAAAAGGACCCTCTAGGGGTCCTCGTTCACGATGCTCCCCCGACTGGACTCGAACCAGTAACCTGCCGGTTAACAGCCGGCTGCTCTGCCAATTGAGCTACGGAGGACCGAGCTCCCCCGACTGGACTCGAACCAGTAACCTGCCGGTTAACAGCCGGCTGCTCTGCCAATTGAGCTACGGAGGAATGCCTCGTTGCATCGAACGTACCTACCTGGGTATTCGCCAGGGGGCGCTCGCTCGCTGCGACACATACATTAGCGCAAGCAGGGGGGTGCTCCGCCAATCGGTTCCCCCCGGCGCCGCTGACCGTGCCAGGGACCTACACAAGGGAGAGGGTGGCTGTCATGCGCTACCGGCTCACGTTCGTCGTCGGACTCGCCGTGGGTTATGTACTGGGCACGCGGGCCGGGCGGGAGCGTTACGAGCAGTTGAAGAAGTCCGCGCGCCAGGTCGCGCAGAACCCCGCCGTGCGCAACACCGCCGAGACGGCCGCCCAGCAGGGCCGGCACTACGCCGGAGTGGCGTATCACACGGTGAGTGTCAAGGTCGGCGAGCGGATGCCGGAGGCGGTCGCGGGCCGGGTGCGGTCGCTCCGGGAGCGCAGCTCGCACGACGGCGGCGGGGACGACTGGGGCACCAGCAACACCTGACGCCACCCGCCTGGCTCACCGCCCGGCACGTTCACCCCGTGCCGTGCGGCAGAATTTTGGCCATGGGGATAGTCGCCGGGTTGGACAGTTCGCCCGATTTCACTCGTATCGTCGTCTGCGACGCCGACTCCGGCGCCGTGCTCAGGCAGGGCTACGCACCGCATCCGATCGACGGTCCGGCGGGTGGGGCACGGCCGAGCGACGTCGATCCGCAGGCCTGGCTGCTGTCCCTCGGTGAGGCCGCCGGCGGGGGGCTGCTCGAAGGCGTCCAGGCCATCGGGGTCTCCTCGCAGCAGAACGCGCTCGTGCCGCTCGACGCGCAGGGCACCACCGTGCGGCCCGCGATGGTCGGCGGGGACAAGCGGGCGCAGGTCGCGGCCGCCGATCTGATCGACGCGCTCGGCGGCCGCGAGGCATGGGCGCAGGCCGTCGGCTGTGTGCCGCAGGCCGCGCAGCCGGTGACCAAGCTGCGCTGGCTCGCGAAGAACGAACCCGAGGCCGCGCTGCGCACCGCCGTCCTGCTCCAGGCGCACGACTGGCTGGTCTGGCAGCTCCTCGGGCGGCCGGTCCGCAGAACCACCGACCGGGGCGGCGCCTCGGGCACCGGCTACTGGTCCGCCGCCACCGGCGGCTACCGTCCCGACCTCGTGGAGCTGGCGCTCGGTCACCAGGCCCTGCTGCCGGAGGTGATCGGCCCCTCCGACGCGGCCGGTACGACCCCGGAGGGGCTGCTGATCTCGGCGGGCACCGGCGAGACCATGGCCGCCGCGTTCGGTCTCGGCATCGGCCTCGGGGACGCGGTGGTGTCCCTGGGCGCCTCCGGCTCGGTGATGGCCGTGCACCGCGAGGCGCTCGTGGACCAGAGCGGCATGATCACCTCGCTGGCGGACGCGACGGGCATGCATCTGCCCGTCGTCACCACCCTCAACGCGGTACGGACCCTGCGCGGCGCCGCCGAGCTGCTCGGCGCGCCCGATCTGGAGACCCTCTCCGAGCTGGCGATGAAGTCGACGCCGGGCTCGCACGGGCTGGTCCTGCTCCCCTATCTGGAGGGCGAGCGGACGCCGAACCTGCCGCACACCGCCGGCACCCTGATGGGCCTGCGGCGCGAGTCCATGAAGCCCGAGCACTTCGCGCGGGCCGCGTTCGAGGGCATGCTGTGCGGGCTCGCGGACGCGCTGGACGTACTGCGCGGGCGCGGGGTGGACGTACGGCGGGTGTTCCTGCTGGGCGCGGCGGCGGAGCTGCCGGCCGTGCAGGCGGCGGCGCCTCCGCTGTTCGGCGCGCAGATCGTCGTACCGCAGCCCGCCGACTACGCGGCGATCGGGGCGGCGCGGCAGGCCGCGTGGGCGCTCGGGGCGAAGCAGGGCACGCTGGACCCGCGGACCCCGCCGCTCTGGCAGGGACCGGCCGCTCAGGTGTTCGATCCGGGCGAGGAGCTGGCCGTGGGGCAGGCCGTGCGTCAGCAGTACGTGTCGGTGCGGGAGCAGACCCACCCCGGCGCGTTCAGGCAGTAGACCGGCACGTTCCGGCAGTAGACCGGTGCGTTCCGGCAGGAAACCGGAGCGGTCCGGCAGGAAACCGGAGCGGTCCGGCAGGAAACCGGAGCGGTCCGGCAGGAAACCGGAGCGGTCCGGCAGGAAACCGGAGCGGTCCGGCAGGAAAACCGACGGTCGGCGCACCGCTCTCGGATTAATCGGTTGAGGTAACGCGGGGGGAGTGTTCCACGATAGGGGCCAGGGGCAACCAATGTCCCTCGCCCGCCCCTCCCCGCCGACTCCGAGAGACGTTGCGTGCTCATACGACTACTGCGGACCTATCTCAGGCCCTACCAGAAACCCATCGCCCTGCTGGTGCTGCTCCAGTTCCTGCAGACCTGCGCCTCCCTGTACCTGCCCACGCTGAACGCGCACATCATCGACGAGGGTGTCGTCGAGGGGGACACCGGTTACATCCTGTCCTTCGGCGGTCTGATGATCGCCATCTCGCTGGCGCAGGTCGTGTGCAACATCGGCGCCGTGTACTACGGGGCGAGAACCGCCTCCGCGCTCGGCCGGGACATCCGCGCGGCCGTCTTCGACCGGGTGCAGTCCTTCTCGGCCCGGGAGGTCGGGCACTTCGGCGCGCCCTCGCTGATCACGCGGACCACCAACGACGTGCAGCAGGTCCAGATGCTGGCCCTGATGACGTTCACCCTGATGGTGTCGGCGCCCATCATGTGCGTGGGCGGCATCGTCATGGCGCTCGGCCTGGACGTGCCGCTGTCGGCGGTGCTGGTCGCCGTGGTCCCGGTGCTCGGCATCTGCGTGACGCTGATCGTGCGTCGGCTGCGGCCGCTGTTCCGGTCGATGCAGGTGCGGCTGGACACCGTGAACCGGGTGCTGCGCGAGCAGATCACCGGCAACCGGGTGATCCGCGCCTTCGTCCGCGACGGCTACGAGGAGGAGCGGTTCCGCGAGGCCAACAGGGATCTGACCGACATCTCCCTGAAGACCGGCAACCTGCTGGCCTTCATGTTCCCGGTGGTCATGACCACGGTGAACGTGTCCTCGATCGCCGTGGTCTGGTTCGGCGCCCACCGCATCGACAGCGGAGGGATGCAGATCGGCGATCTGACCGCGTTCCTCGCCTATCTGATGCAGATCGTGATGTCCGTGATGATGGCCACCTTCATGTTCATGATGGTGCCGCGCGCGGAGGTGTGCGCCGAGCGCGTCCAGGAGGTGCTGGAGACCGAGTCCTCGGTGGTCCCGCCGGTGGCCGCGGTGCGCGAGCTGCGCCGGCACGGGCATCTGGAGATCCGGGGCGCCGGGTTCCGCTACCCGGGTGCCGAGGAGCCCGTCCTCAAGACCGTCGACCTGGTGGCGCGGCCCGGTGAGACGACCGCCGTCATCGGCTCCACCGGCAGCGGCAAGTCCACCCTGCTCGGCCTGGTCCCGCGGCTCTTCGACGCCACCGACGGCGAGGTCCTCGTCGACGGGGTCGCCGTCGCCGACATCGACCCCGTGGTCCTGGCCAGGACCGTCGGACTCGTCCCGCAGAAGCCGTACCTGTTCGCCGGCACCGTCGCCACCAACCTGCGCTACGGCAACCCGGACGCCACCGACGAGGAGCTGTGGCAGGCGCTGGAGGTGGCACAGGCCAGGGAGTTCGTGAGCGGCCTCGAGAACGGCCTCGACTCCCCCATCGCCCAGGGCGGCACCAATGTCTCCGGCGGTCAGCGGCAGCGGCTCGCGATCGCCCGCACCCTGGTGCAGCGGCCGGAGATCTACCTCTTCGACGACTCCTTCTCCGCCCTCGACTACGCCACCGACGCGGCCCTGCGCGCGGCGCTCGGCCGGGAGACCGCCGAGGCCACCGTGGTGATCGTCGCCCAGCGGGTGGCGACCATCCGCGACGCCGACCGGATCGTCGTCCTCGACGAGGGCCGGGTCGTCGGCACCGGCACCCATCACGAACTGATGGCCGGCAACGAGACCTACCGGGAGATCGTGCTCTCCCAGCTCACGGAAGCGGAGGCCGCCTGATGGCCGGGCCCATGGGGCGCATGATGGCCGGCACCGGCCCCGACAGCCGCTCGCTGGACTTCAAGGTGTCCGGCAGGAGGCTGCTCGCCCAGTTCAAGCCGGAACGGCTCACCCTCTACGCGATGCTGGTCTGCGTCGTGCTCAGCGTCGGCCTGAACGTGATCGGGCCGAAGATCCTCGGCAAGGCCACCGACCTGGTCTTCGCCGGGATCGTCGGCCGCGAGATGCCGGCCGGCGCCAGCAAGGAGCAGGTCCTCGACTCGATGCGCGAGAGCGGTGACGGCAAGGTCGCCGACATGCTCAGGAGCACCGACTTCACCCCCGGCCGGGGCATCGACTTCGGCCAGGTCGGCGAGGTCCTGCTGTTCGCGCTCGGGGTGTTCCTCGTCGCCGGTCTGCTCATGGCCGTCGCGACGCGGCTGGTCAACCGGGCCGTCAACCGCACCATGTTCCGGATGCGCGAGGACGTGCAGACGAAACTGTCGCGGCTGCCGCTGTCGTACTTCGACAAGCGCCAGCGCGGCGAGGTGCTGTCCCGGGCGACCAACGACATCGACAACATCGGGCAGACCCTCCAGCAGTCGCTGGGTCAGCTCATCAACTCGCTGCTCACCGTGATCGGCGTGCTGGCGATGATGTTCTGGGTGTCCTGGCTGCTCGCGCTGGTCGCGCTGGTGACCGTGCCGCTGTCGGCGGTCGTCGCCACCCGGGTCGGCAAGCGGTCGCAGCCGCACTTCGTGCAGCAGTGGCGCTCCACCGGCAAGCTCAACGCCCACATCGAGGAGATGTACACCGGGCACACCCTGGTGAAGGTGTTCGGCCGCCAGGACGAGTCGGCGCGGCAGTTCGCCGAGCAGAACGACGCGCTGTACGAGGCCGGGTTCCGGGCGCAGTTCAACAGCGGCGTGATGCAGCCGCTGATGATGTTCGTGTCGAACATCAACTACGTGCTGGTGGCGGTCGTCGGCGGTTTGCGGGTCGCGTCCGGCTCGCTGTCCATCGGTGACGTGCAGGCGTTCATCCAGTACTCCCGCCAGTTCTCCATGCCGCTGACGCAGGTCGCGTCGATGGCGAACCTGGTGCAGTCCGGCGTCGCCTCGGCGGAGCGGATCTTCGAACTGCTGGACGCGGAGGAGCAGCAGGCCGACCCGGTCCCGGCACAGCGCCCCGCCGAACTGCGCGGGCGGGTGGCGCTGGAGGACGTGTCCTTCCGCTACGACCCCGACAAGCCGCTGATCGAGAGCCTGTCGCTGGCCGTGGAACCGGGCCACACGGTGGCGATCGTCGGCCCCACGGGCGCCGGCAAGACCACCCTGGTCAACCTGCTGATGCGGTTCTACGACGTGTCCGGCGGCCGGATCACCCTCGACGGCGTGGACATCGCGTCGATGACCCGGGACGACCTGCGGGCCGGGATCGGCATGGTGCTCCAGGACACCTGGCTGTTCGGCGGCACCATCGCGGAGAACATCGCGTACGGCGCGGCGCGCGAGGTGAGCCGGGACGAGATCGAGGAGGCGGCGCGGGCGGCCCACGCCGACCGGTTCATTCGTACCCTGCCCGACGGCTACGACACCGTGATCGACGACGAGGGCAGCGGGGTCAGCGCCGGTGAGAAGCAGCTCATCACCATCGCGCGGGCGTTCCTGTCCGACCCGGTGATCCTGGTCCTGGACGAGGCGACCAGCTCGGTCGACACCCGTACGGAGGTGCTGATCCAGAAGGCGATGGCGAAACTCGCGCACGGCCGCACGTCGTTCGTCATCGCCCACCGGCTCTCCACGATCCGGGACGCGGACACGATCCTGGTGATGGAGAACGGTTCGATCGTGGAACAGGGCGCGCACGGGGAGCTGCTCGCGGCGGGCGGGGCGTATGCGCGCCTGTACCAGGCCCAGTTCGCCCAGGCGGTGGCCGAAGTGGACTGACCGCGGGCCGGTGGATGGCCGGTCGCGCAGTTCCCCGCGCCCCTGAGGTACGTGCAGCTCAACGCCCTCAAGGGGCGCGGGGAACTGCGCGATCAGCCCCCACTGCCCGCAGACGGCGTCAATCCAGATAGCCCCGAAGCTGATCCGCAAACGCATGATCGCGAAGCTTATTGAGCGTCTTGGACTCGATCTGCCGGATCCGCTCCCGCGTCACACCGAAGATGCGCCCGATCTCCTCCAGCGTGCGCGCGCGCCCGTCGACCAGCCCGTACCGGAGCTGGACGACCTTGCGCTCGCGCTCGCCGAGGGTGGAGAGCACGGCCTCCAGGTGCTCCCTCAGGAGGAGGAACGCGGCGGACTCCACGGGGCTCGCCGCGTCGCCGTCCTCGATGAGGTCGCCGAGGGCCACGTCGTCCTCCTCGCCCACCGGGGCGTGCAGGGACACCGGTTCCTGGGCGAGCCGCAGCACCTCGCCGACGCGCTCCGGGGCCAGGTCGAGCTGGTCGGCGACCTCCTCGGCGGTCGGTTCGTAGCCGCGTTCCTGGAGCATGCGGCGCTGGACGCGGACGACACGGTTGATCAGCTCGACGACATGGACCGGGACGCGGATGGTGCGGGCCTGGTCGGCCAGCGCCCGGGACATGGCCTGGCGGATCCACCAGGTGGCGTACGTGGAGAACTTGTAGCCGCGGGCGTAGTCGAACTTCTCGACGGCGCGGATCAGCCCGAGGTTGCCCTCCTGGACCAGGTCGAGCATGGTCAGGCCGCGGCCGACGTACCGCTTGGCGACGGAGACGACGAGCCGCAGGTTGGCCTCGATCAGGCGGCGCTTGGCCATCCGGCCCCGCACCACAAGGCGGTCGAGGTCGACGGCGAGCTGGCTGTCCAGGTCGGGGGTGCTGCCGAGCTTCTCCTCGGCGAACAGGCCGGCCTCGACCCGGCGGGCCAGTTCGACCTCCTCGGCCGCGGTGAGCAGCGGGATCCGGCCGATCTCCCGCAGGTACTGGCGGAACAGGTCGGAGGACGGGCTGCCGTTCTCGGTGGCGCGGGCGGGCCGCGCCTCCACGGGCTCCGGGTCCTCGGCGGCCTCCGCCGGCAGGTGGGCGGGCGGCTCCAACTCGGTGTCGGGGCCGCTCGTGTCGGGGCCGGTCTCCGGGTCCCCTTCCGGGTGGTGCGGGGCGCGGCCCTGCGGGGGCACCGCCGCCACCCGGACGCCGGGCTCGGCGTCGGGCTCCGCGCCGTCGGCCGGGCCGGCGCCGCTCGTGCGCTCGGCGGTGCCGGCGGTCTGGGTCAGGGTCTGGGTCTGCACCGGGGCGACCTCCAGGATGATCGCTGCTGAGGTGAGCAGCAGCGGTACTCGGGCGGAGTCGGCGACCACGCCGCGTCCGTCAGGGATCGGCCGCGCTCCGAGGACTCAGGCACCGGAACCCAGTGTGGGGTACGACACATCGCCGCCACGAGGGGCGTGCGGTGACTTTTTGCATCCGCCTCGTGACGGGCCGGTGACCCCGGTGGCCCGTCACGCTCAGAGAGCGGCGGCTCCGTGCTCGCGCAGGGCCTGGTCGTACTGCTGGAGGATCCACAGTTCGTTCTGTACGGCGGCCAGTTGGGCCTGGTCGCCGCCGGCGGCGAGCCGGGCGAGCTGGGACTGGACGTCACGGACGCGGCGTTCGACGGCGCGGCGGCGGACCTGGACGAGGACCGTGCCGGCGTACACCTCGTCGACGGTGCGGCGCATGATCGGCTCGACGGCGAGTTCGGTGACCATGGCGCGGACCGTGTCGTCGGGGGCGGCCTCGCGGACCCGGACCAGATACTCCTGGGCGTCCTGGGTGCCCCATTCGGCGCCGCCCGCGTCCAGGACGGTCTGGCGTACGGCGGCGTAGGGGGCGGCGGTGAACTCGTCGACGCCGTACGCGTCGAAGGCCGGGGAGACCAGTTCGGGGCGCTGGAGGGCGAGCTTGAGGAGTTCGCGTTCGGTGGCGTAGACGGGGTTGCGCAGGGTGAGGGCGGGGCCGCCGGCGGGGCGGGGCGCGGCCTCGTAGGGCTGGGGCGCGCGGTTGCCGGGGGCGGCCGGGCCCTTGCCGCCGCGGTCGCGGGCCCAGCGGGCGAGCTGGGAGACCCGCTTGACGACGAACTGGGTGTCGAGGATGCCGAGCATGCCGGCGAGCTGCACGGCGACCTCGTGCTGGGCGCCGCTGTTCTTGATGCGGGCGACGATGGGCGCCGCCTCGTCCAGGGCGGCGGCGCGGCCCGCGGGGGTGTCGAGGTCGTAGCGGACGACGATCTGGCGCAGCGCGAACTCGAAGAGCGGGGTGCGGGGTTCGACCAGGTCGGCGACCGCCTCGTCGCCCTTGGCGAGGCGCAGGTCGCAGGGGTCCATGCCGTCGGGGGCGATGGCGATGTAGGTCTCGGCGGCGAACTTCTGGTCGTCCTCGAAGGCGCGCAGGGCGGCCTTCTGGCCGGCCGCGTCACCGTCGAAGGTGAAGATCACGCGGGCGCTGCCGTTGTCCATCAGCAGCCGGCGGAGGATCTTGATGTGGTCGCCGCCGAACGCGGTGCCGCAGGTGGCGATGGCGGTCGTGACCCCGGCGAGATGGCAGGCCATGACGTCGGTGTAGCCCTCGACGACGACGGCGCGGCTGGCCTTGGCGATGTCCTTCTTGGCCAGGTCGATGCCGTACAGCACCTGGGACTTCTTGTAGATCGCCGTGTCGGGTGTGTTGAGGTACTTCGGGCCGTTGTCCGCCTCGTAGAGCTTGCGGGCGCCGAAGCCGACGACCTCGCCGCCGATGTCGCGGATGGGCCACATCAGCCGGCCGCGGAAGCGGTCGATGGGGCCGCGGCGGCCCTCCTGGGCGAGCCCGGAGAGCAGGATCTCCTTGTCGGTGAAGCCCTTGCCGCGCAGGAAGCGGGTGAGGTGGTCCCACCCTTGCGGGCTGTAGCCGACGCCGAAGTGGACGGCGGCGGCCTGGTCGAAGCCGCGTTCGGCGAGGAAGATCCGGCCGGTGTCGGCCTCGGGGCTGACGGCGAGCTGTTCCGCGTACCACTCGGCGGCGATCTTGTGGGCCTCGACCAGGCGGATGCGTTCGCCGCGCTGGTGGGAGGGGTTGTAGCCGCCCTCCTCGTAGCGCAGGGTGATGCCGGCCTGGGCGGCGAGGCGCTCGACGGCCTCGGAGAAGGTGAGGTGGTCGACCTTCATCACGAAGGTGAGGGTGTCGCCGCCCTCCTGGCAGCCGAAGCAGTGGAAGAGTCCCTTGCTGGGGCTGACCTGGAAGGACGGCGATTTCTCGTCGTGGAAGGGGCACAGGCCCTTGAGGTTGCCGCCGCCCGCGTTGCGTAGCTGGAGGTACTCGGACACCACGGCGTCGATCGGGACCGCGTCCCGTACCGCCTTCACGTCCTCGTCGTTGATCCGTCCTGCCACGAGGTGAGTCTACGGGGCCGCGCCGACACTCCTGAGCGAGCCGACCGCTCCTCGGCCGGGGGTCCGGGGGTTGCCCCCGGGAGCCGGGGCCGGGGATGCTCTGACACTCAGGTTGCGAGGCTTTCGAGCGGAACGTGCGGATCCGCCAGTTCCTCCGTGTTCACCGGGGTGCGCGAGGCGATCAGCTTCTGGACGGTCTCTGTGACGTCCCACACGTTGACGTTCATTCCGGCCAGGACGCGGCCCTCCTTCACCCAGAACGCGATGAACTCCCGCTTGCCCGCGTCACCGCGGATCACGACCTCGTCGTACGACCCCGGCGGGGCCCAGCCGCTGTACTCCATGCCCAGGTCGTACTGGTCGGTGAAGAAGTAGGGCACGCGGTCGTAGGTGACGTCCTTGCCGAGCATGGCGCGGGCCGCGGCCGGGCCGCCGTTCAGCGCGTTCGCCCAGTGCTCCACGCGCAGCCGGGTGTCGAAGAGGCCGTGCGGGAAGGAGGCGACGTCACCGGCGGCGTGGATGTCGGGGTCGGAGGTGCGCAGCCGTTCGTCGACCGCGATGCCGCCGCCGTGCGCGCGCTCGGCCAGGGTGAGCCCGGCGGCCTCGGCGAGGGCGGTGCGCGGGGCGGCGCCGATCGCGGCGAGGACGTCGTGCGCCGGGTGCTCCTCGCCGTCGTCGGTGCGGGCGGCCAGGACCATGCCGTCCTGGCCGACGATCTCGGTGAGCTGCGCGCCGAAGTGGAAGCGGACGCCGTGCTCGCGGTGGAGTTCCGCGAAGACGTTGCCCAGCTCGGGGCCGAGGACGCCGTGCAGCGGGGTCGCGGCGGGCTCGATGACGGTGACCTCGGCGCCGTACTCGCGGGCCGCGGCCGCGACCTCCAGGCCGATCCAGCCGGCGCCGGCGATCACCAGATGGCCGTTGTCCCGGCCCAGGGCGGCCAGGACGCCCTTGAGGCGCTCGGCGTGCGCGAGCCGGCGCAGATGGTGGACGCCCGCGAGGTCGGTGCCGGGGATGTCGAGGCGGCGCGGCTCGGCGCCGGTGGCCAGGAGCAGCTTGTCGTAGTGGACGAGGGTGCCGTCGTCGCCGAAGCGGACGGTCCGCGCCGTGCGGTCGATCGCGTCGACGCTCTGGCCCAGGTGCAGTTCGATGTCGTTGCGCGCGTACCAGGCGGGCTCGTGCACGAAGACGCTGTCGCGGGACTCCTTGCCGAGCAGGAAGCCCTTGGAGAGCGCGGGGCGCTCGTAGGGCTGGTCGCGTTCGTCGCAGATCAGTATCACGCGGCCGGTGAAGCCCTCCGCCCGCAGCGTCTCGGCCGCCTTCGCGCCGGCCAAACCTCCTCCGACGATGACGAACGTCTGATCCGCGTCGACCACGTGATGCCTCCAAACGGGAGTCCGGGGGGTGTCCCCCGGATGACACTGTGCGAACCGCCAGATGCGAGCGTCCCGCACGGAGCGTGATGGGGGAAGGGGGACGGGTCCGATCAGGCCACGGAAGGTTGTGGTTCGGGCCCGTTTGGGCGCACTCGATCTGGTTCGTTCACAAATAACCCGTCATCACAAATGGCCCGTCAGACGCGTGTGCAGCGAACGCGCGGACGCGTCGGTGAGCGAGGAGATCTGGTCGACGATCACCCGCTTGCGCGCCCGGTCGTCGGGCGCCGCGTCGAACAGCGCCCGGAACTGCGGGTCCAGACCGTCGGGCGCGCGGGCGGTGAGCGCCTCGGCCAGCTCGGAGATGACCACCCGCTGGTCGGCGCGGAGCAGCTCCTGCTCCGCGCGCTGCATCACGTACCGGTCGGCGACCGCCTTGAGCACCGCGCACTCCAGGCGCGTCCCGTGCGGGACGACCAGCTCGGCGTCGTAGCGGGTGAGGGGGCCGCTGCCGAACCGCGCGCGGGTGGCGCCCTCCGCGGCCAGACAGAAGCGGCCGATGAGCTGACTCGTCGCGTCCTTCAGCCGGGCCTGGGCGCCCGCCGTGCCGTCGTAGCCGTGCGGCCACCAGGGCTCGTCCTGGAGGCGGTCCAGGGCGGCGGCCAGTTCGGCCGGGTCGGTGTCCGCCGGCACGTACCGGCCGATCGCGACCCGGAAGACGTCCTGCCGCTCCGGCTCGGCGTGCAGCACGATCGGGTCGATGTGACCGGCGTGCAGGCCGTCCTCCACGTCGTGCACCGAGTACGCCACGTCGTCCGCCCAGTCCATGACCTGCGCCTCGAAACAGGTACGGGTGCCCGGGGCGCCCTCGCGGACCCAGTCGAAGACCGGCCGGTCGTCGTCGTAGACACCGAACTTGGGGGACGCCGGGTCCCTGGGGTGGGCGCCGCGCGGCCACGGGTACTTGGTGGCGGCGTCCAGGGTGGCGCGGGTGAGGTTGAGGCCGACGGAGCCCTCGTCGGTGAAGCGCTTGGGCTCGATCCGGGTGAGCAGCCGCAGCGACTGGGCGTTGCCCTCGAAGCCGCCGCAGTCGCGCGCGAAGTCGTTCAGCGCCTGTTCGCCGTTGTGGCCGAAGGGCGGATGGCCGAGGTCGTGCGAGAGGCAGGCGGCCTCCACCAGGTCCGGGTCGCAGCCGAGGGCCGCGCCCAGCTCACGGCCGACCTGCGCGCACTCCAGGGAGTGGGTGAGCCGGGTGCGCGGGGTGGCGTCCCACACCTGGCTGCGCTCCCCCGGGGTGACCACCTGGGTCTTGCCCGCGAGCCGTCTGAGCGCCGAGGAATGCAGGACACGCGCGCGGTCCCGTTGGAAGGCGGTCCGGCCCGGGCGCTTGTCGGGCTCCGGCGCCCAGCGTTCTGTCGACTGCGGGTCGTAGGGCATGACTCGACACTAAGCGGCACCGCTGACAATCGGTGCACTCCCGGCGCTCCCGGCCCTGACGCCCCGCCGGGTGCCGGGTCACGCGGCGTTGCTGTGGACCTGGAGGGCCTCGTCGTAGCGGTGCAGGAGCAGGTGGGCCATCGCCGGGTGGGTGCCCAGGGGGGCCGAGACGATGCCGGGGGCCGCCTGCGCGCACTCCGTCGCGAACCGGCCGGGAGCCGTGAAGCAGGAGGCCACCGCCACCCGGTCGCGGCCGCGCGCGGCCAGGGCGCGCAGCGCCTCGGGAACCGTGGGGGCCGCCGTGGAGGCGAACGCGGGGACCACGGGCACGCCCAGCCGCTCCGCCAGGAGCGCGGCCGTGCGGCGCGCGTCGACCGCCGAGTCCGGGTCGCGGGAGCCCGCCGCCGCGAGGACCACCGCGCTCGCGCGGCGCTCCGCGGCGGTCGCGGGGGCGCGCCAGCCCGCCTCCGTCAGACGCGCGTGCAGGGCGTCGGCCAGGAGCGGGTGCGGGCCCAGCGGGGCCGCCACACGCGTGCGTACCCGCGCCCGCGCGGCCGTCTCGGGGATGTCCCGTCTGACGTGGTAGCCGCGGGCCAGCAGCAGCGGCACCAGGACGGCGTCCGGGGTGCGGCGGGCGTCGAGGGCGGCCAGGGTGTCCGTCAGCAGCGGTTCGTTCAGCTCGATGTGGCCGAGGTGCACCGGCAGGCCGGGGCGCTGTGCGCGGACCCGGTCGAGCAGGGCGCGGACGGTCTCCAGGGCGCGCGGGTCGCGGCTGCCGTGGGCGACGACGACCAGCGCGGGCGGGCCGGGGCGGCGCCGTCCGTCGGGCCGGACGAGGCCGAGCTGGGTGGTGAGCTGGGTGCTGATCCGGTTCATGAGGTGCGCCGTACTGTCGAGGTGGGGTGCGGGCTCGTGGTGCCGTGGCTCGTGGTGCCGTGGCACGTGGTGCCTCGGCTCGTGGTGCTCGGGCTCGTCGTTCGGGGAGGGCGACGCCGTCATGGAACGATCGTGACGGCGCGAGGTTGCGCCGCCGTTGCCTGACCGTCACGGCTGTTTTCCCCGGGTTCACGGCGCCCGCGCGGCCGCTGTGAGGTACGCCCCGCGGCCGGGAGCGAACCGGATCGGCGCGCGGCACGTCTTGTCGGGCCGGAGGGGTTGTCGACCCGGGGAGCACACCGTATGAACATCCGTCGACCGCGGCTGCCACGCACGCGTGCCGGACGGCGGCGGCTGGTACAGGCCGCGATGGGCGTCTGCGTGCTCGCGCTGCTTCCGGCCACCTGGCTGTTCGTGTCCACGGCGGACCGCCTCGGCACCACCGCCGACGCGCCGCGCACCGAGGTCGCCGTGGTCTTCGGCGCGGGCCTGTGGGACGGCGAACCGTCGCCGTACCTCGCGCACCGGCTGGACGCGGCGGCGAAGCTGTACGACGAGGGGCGGGTGAAGGTCGTGCTCGTCACCGGCGACAACAGCCGCAAGGACTACGACGAGCCCGACGCGATGCGCGCCTACCTCACGCGGCACGGCGTGCCGGACGCGCGGATCGTCAGCGACTACGCGGGCTTCGACACCTGGGACTCCTGTGTGCGCGCCAAGAAGATCTTCGGTGTCGACGAGGCGGTCCTGATCAGCCAGGGCTTCCACATCCGGCGGGCGGTGGCGCTGTGCGAGGCGGCGGGCGTGCGCTCGTACGGCGTCGGGGTCGACGCCAAACACGACGCGACCTGGTACTACGGCGGCGCCCGGGAGATCCTCGCGGCGGGCAAGGCGGCGCTGGACGCGGTGTTCGAGCCCGACCCGACGTTCCTGGGGCCCCGGGAGCCGGGGGTGCGGCGGGCGCTCGCGGCGTCGACCGCCGGGTAGTCCTCGGGAGCGGGTGCGCCTCACGCGGGCCTCACGTTGGCCTCACGTGCGCCGAGGGTCCGGAGGGAGGGCACCACCACATCGCCGTAACAGGAGACCGCACGGCACGTAACACGGCCGACGCACGCTGAACGGCATGCGGACCACCTCGACGCCCACCCACTGCCCGTACTGCGCCCTGCAGTGCGGGATGGCCCTGTCGCCCCTGCCCACGGGGGGCGTCGAGGTGGTCGAGCGCGCGGACTTCCCGGTGAACCGGGGCGCGCTGTGCGGCAAGGGCCGGACCGCGCCCGCGGTGCTCTCCTCCCGGGTGCGGCTGACCTCGCCGTTGGTGCGGTCGGGCGGCGCGCTGGTGCCGTCCGGCTGGGACGAGGCGCTCGATCTGATCGCCGGACGCCTGGCCGGGATCCGGGACGTACACGGGCCGGACGCGCTCGGCGTGTTCGGCGGCGGCGGGCTCACCAACGAGAAGGCGTACGCGCTGGGCAAGTTCGCCCGGGTCGTGCTCGGCACCTCGCAGATCGACTACAACGGCCGCTTCTGCATGTCCTCCGCGGCGGCGGGCGGCATCAAGGCGTTCGGGCTCGACCGGGGGCTGCCGTTCCCGCTGGAGGACATCCCGAGGACGGGCTGTGTGATCCTCGTCGGCTCCAACCTCGCCGAGACCATGCCGCCGTCGCTGCGCTTCTTCAGCGAACTGCGGGAGAACGGCGGCACGTTGATCGTCGTCGACCCGCGCCGGACGAAGACCGCCGAGCAGGCGGACCTGCATCTGGCGCCCCGGCCCGGCACCGATCTGGCGCTGGCGCTCGGGCTGTTGCACCTGGTCGTCGCCGAAGGGCGGGTCGACGAGGAGTTCGTGCGGGAGCGCACCACGGGCTGGGAGGAGGCGCGGGCGGCGGCGATGGCGCACTGGCCGGAGCAGGTGGAACGGATCACGGGGGTGTCCGTTCCACAACTCCGGCAGGCCGTCCGGATGTTCTGCGAGCCCGAGGCGGCGATGGTGCTCACCGCGCGCGGGCCCGAGCAGCAGTCCAAGGGGACGGACACGGTCGGCGCGTGGATCGACCTGTGTCTGGCCACCGGCCGGGCGGGCCGCCCGCTGAGCGGCTACGGCTGTCTCACCGGGCAGGGCAACGGGCAGGGCGGCCGTGAACACGGCCAGAAGGCCGACCAGTTGCCCGGCTACCGCAAGCTGGACGATCCGGCGGCGCGGCGGCATGTGGCGGAGGTCTGGGGCGTGGACCCGGACAGCCTGCCCGGACCGGGGCGCAGCGCCTACGAGTTGCTGGACGCGCTGGGCGGGGACGTCCGCTCGCTGCTGCTGATGGGGTCCAACCCGGTGGTGTCCGCGCCGCGCGCCGCGCATGTGGAGGAGCGGCTGCGGTCGCTCGACTTCCTCGCCGTCTGTGACGTCGTCCTGTCGGAGACGGCGGCCCTCGCGGACGTCGTCCTGCCGGTGACCCAGTGGGCGGAGGAGAGCGGCACCACGACCAGCCTGGAGGGGCGGGTCCTGCTACGGCGGCAGGCGCTCACCCCGCCGGACGGCATCCGCAGCGACCTGGAGGTACTGCACGAACTCGCGGCCCGGCTGGGCGTGGAGAAGGGCTTCCCGACCGACCCCGAGGAGGTCTTCGAGGAACTGCGCCGCGCCAGCGCGGGCGGCATCGCGGACTACTCCGGCATCACGTACGCCCGGCTGGCGGCGGAGAACGGGGTGTTCTGGCCGTGCCCGGCACCGGGTGGCGGCGAAGCGGGTGTCGAGGACGCCTGGGACGACCCCGCGCGCGACACCGACCCGGCGCCGTTGGACGGCGGCGACGGCCCCGCACAGGGCACCGGCCCGGTGCCGTCCCACCCCGGAACCCCCCGTCTCTTCCTCGACCGGTTCGCCACACCCGACGGCCGGGCCAGGTTCGCGGCGGTGACGCACCGGCCCGCGGCGGAGGAACCCGACGCCGACTACCCCGTGCTGCTCACCACCGGGCGGGTCGTCGCGCAGTACCAGTCCGGCGCCCAGACCCGCCGGGTGGACGAGCTGAACGCCGCCGCGCCCGGTCCCTTCGTCGAACTCCACCCCCGCCTCGCGGCGCGTCTCGGCGCGGCCGAGGGCGACCCGCTGGCGGTGGTGTCCCGCCGCGGCCGGGCCGTCGCCCCGGCCCGCATCACCACCGGCATCCGCCCGGACACGGTCTTCATGCCCTTCCACTGGCCGGGCGAGGGCCGCGCCAACACCCTGACCAACCCGGCCCTCGACCCGACCTCCCGCATGCCGGAGTTCAAGGTGTGCGCGGTGCGGGTGGAGCGGGTGGAGCGGGTGGAGAGGCCGGAAGGGGTCGGCGCGGCCGGGCCGAAGGCGGTTGCGGGAGGCGTCAGTTGACGTTGACCGCGCTCCAGGCCGCCGCGACCGTGTCGTACTCCGTGCTGTCGGCGCCGTAGAGGTCGCGGGCCGCGTTGAGGGTGGCGGTGCGGGCGCCGGCGTACTTGGTGGAGGACGTCATGTAGACCGTCAGGGCGCGGTACCAGATGGCGCCGAGCTTGTCCCGGCCGATGCCGGTGACCGTGGAGCCGTTGGAGGTCGGGGAGTCGTAGGTGACGCCGTTGATGGTCTTGGTGCCGCTGCCCTCCGCGAGGAGGTAGGCGAAGTGGTTGGCGACGCCGGAGGAGTAGTGGACGTCGAGGTTGCCGACCGAACTGCTCCAGTAGTCGGCGGAGCTGCCGTCCTTGCTCGGCTTGTCCATGTAGCGCAGCGCGTCCCGGCCGAAGCCCGAGCGGACGATCTTCTCGCCGATGAGGTAGTCACCGGCGTCGGAGGAGTTGCCGGCGTAGAACTCCACGAGGCTGCCGAAGATGTCGGAGGTGGCCTCGTTCAGGCCGCCGGACTCGCCCGAGTAGGTCAGCCTGGCGGTCTTCGAGGTGACGCCGTGGGACATCTCGTGGCCGGCCACGTCGAGGGAGACCAGCGGTCCGAAGACCGAGCCGTCGCCGTCGCCGTAGGTCATGCAGAAGCAACTGTCGTCCCAGAAGGCGTTGTTGTAGTTGCTGCCGTAGTGGACGCGGTTGTAGGAGCCCTTGCCGTCGTTGCCGATGCCGTTGCGGCCGTGGACGTTCTTGTAGTAGTCCCAGGTCTTGTCGGTGCCGTACTGGGCGTCGACGGCGGCCGTGGAGCGGTCCGCACCGGTGCCCGTGCCCCAGTGGTTGTCGGCGTCGGTGAAGAGCGTCGCCGGGGCGCGGCTGATGCAGATGCCGAAGATGCACAGGTCGGTCTTGTTGGCCGCGTCGCCGGTGTAGGTGTTGCCGCGGGTCGGGTCCTTGAGCTGGTAGGTGGAGCCGGAGAGGGTGGTCTCCAGCGGGACCGTGCCGCCGTAGAGCGACGAACCGTCGCCGCTCGCCGTCTCGATGGCGTCCCAGGCGTCGATCTGGGCGCCGGTGCGCGCGTCGGTGATGACGGTGCGGGCGACCGGGTTGCCCAGCGAGTCCAGGGCCACCGCGTTGGTCCGCCAGGCCAGCTTCGGGGTGCCGTGCAGGGCGTCGACGACCAGCTCCGGCTTGGCCTTGACCTGCTTCAGGGTCTCGCCGAGGTGGGACGCGCGCAGGGCGTTCACCGCGGTGTCGGCGGCCTTGGGCGCGGACACCTTCGGGGTGATGCCGGGCAGCGAGATCGCGGCCCGGGTCGCCCGGTCCGCGTTGCGGTAGCTGCCGTCGGGGGCCAGATGGACCACGAAGTCGCCGCCCAGGACGGGCAGTTGGCGGTAGGTGCGGTCGTAGCGGACGTGCTGGGCGCCGTTCTTGTCGATGACGACGTCCCGCACCGCGGTGTCCTGGGTGCCGGTGAGGCCCAGGCTCGTGGCATGGTCGGCGAGGGCCGCGGCCGCGTGGTCCAGCGCGGTGGCGCGGGTGGGTCTGTCGGCCGCACCGGCGGCCGGGGAGAGTGCGGCGGCCAGCAGGGTCGCCGCGGTGGCGGCGATGCCGGCGGTGGCGAGACGGGAACCTCGGACGTGCTGCCGTATCCGACTCATCAGACTGCTCGGTCTCCTCGGGAAGGCGCCGTGGGGGCGCGTGTGGGGGTGGCACTGAGGTCGTACTGAGGCCGTGCTGAGCGCGTGCTGAACTCGCCCTGCGATTTAAGAGGGCATGACAAGTCATGTCCATACCGCCTACGTGCCGGTGACGTGAGGGGAGAGAATCGTTTCCGTGCGCATCCCGACCACACCGCCCGCCCCCGGCCTGCCGTTCTTCGTCTACGGCACGCTCCGCCCCGGCGAGGTCAACCACGGCCTCTTCCTGCGCGGCCGCACCCTCCGAGAGGAGCCCGCCCTGCTGACCGGCGCGGTCCTGTACGACGGCCCCGGCTACCCCTACGCCGTGGAGGAGCCCGGCGGCACGGTCGCCGGGACGCTGGTCACCGCCCGCCCGGAGGCGTACGCGCGGCTGCTCGCCGAGCTGGACCGGCTGGAGGAATACCGGCCGGGCGACCCGTACAGCCTGTACGAGCGGGTGGTGTGCGAGGTGACCGTCAGCAGTGCCACGACCGGCACGGGCACGGGCACCGGCCACGGCACCGGCACCGGCACCGAGGCCCCCGTGCCCGCCTGGGTCTACCTCGCCGCCCCCGCCGTGGCCGCCGGACTGCGCGCCGACGGGAACCGCATCGGCGGCGGCGACTGGCTCGCCCACCGCTGACACGCGTCCCGGAGCACCGTCCGGCCCCCTCCCCCGGTCACCCGTTCACCCGCTCCCCGCAGGCTTTTCCACCCGTCTCTCCAGCACCCCGTGCGCACGGCGGTGACCTGCTGAAACAGGGGGCCGGGCGGGCCGTTCGCCGGGACGGGCGACACCCGTTCGCCCCATTCCTGACGCGGCCTCAGGAAGCGCGCTCGCCGCCCGCGGACTTACCTCGAAGAAGCAGGGACGTGACCCGAGACGCCCGAAGGAGCAGAGATGCGACCTACCGCACGGCTGCTGACCGGTGGCGCGCTCGCCGTCGTCGCCGTCGCCGCGGGCGGGCTCGCGGCACCCTCGCACGCCGCGGACACCGGCGTCGCGGAACTGGAGGTGCGCCCCGTCGGCGTGGTGCCCGGCGAGCGGGTCTCGGTGCGCACCACGGCGTGCGGCCCCGACGGAAAGGCCGCCGGGGACGCGGGCGCGGTGGGCGCCGGACGGTTCACCCTCACGCCCGAGGCGCCCGGCGCGTCCGGCGCGTCCGGTGCCCCCGGAGGCACGGCAGGTGGCGGGTTCCGGGTGCCGCCGAGCGCGTATCCGGGGACGTACGAGATCGTCGCGCGGTGCTCCGACGGGGGCCGTCGGCTCACCGGGGACCTGGTGGTGACGCTGGCCTCGGCCCGGCGGTCGGCGCATCCGCACGGCAGTGTGAAGACGGGGGTCGGTGGCGCAGTCGGCCGCGACCCCGTGCAGACCGCGGCAGGCGTGGCGGCTCTCGCCGTCGCCGCCGCGGGCGGTACCTGGCTCCTGCATCGCCGGGCGAGAGGCGACGGGATCTGACGGACACCCTCCGCTGTCCGTCCGCCGGTACCGCATGTCCCCTCCCCCTCCGGGTCCGACGCCCCTCGCGACCCGGAGGGGGCGCGGGGCCCGTTCACGCCGTTCAGGCCGTTCGCTCAGAGGGGGGTGCGTATGCGCAGGGTCGGCGACACCGCGATAGCGGCCGTGACCGCGCTCGCCCTCGGCGCGAGCGTGTGGCTGCTGCACGGCGGCGCGCGGGCGACCGCCCCGCCGCAGCCGACCGCCGCCCAGTCCCGCTCGGCCGCCCCGCACGGCCACGAGATACCGGCCGCGCCCGCCCTGCCGCCCGCCGCGCCCGACCGGGTCCGCATCCCCTCGCTGGGGGTCGACGCCCCGCTCACCGGCCTGGGCCTCACCCCGTCCGGCGGTCTCGCCGCGCCGCCCGCCGACCGCGGGGACCTCGCCGGCTGGTACGAGGCCGGGACCACCCCGGGCGAGCGGGGCACCGCGATCGTCGCGGGCCATGTCGACACCGCCGAGGGCCCCGCCGTCTTCTACGGCCTGGGCGCGCTGCGCAGGGGCGGCACGGTCGAGGTGGACCGGCGGGACGGCACCGTCGCCGTGTTCACGGTGGACGCCGTCGAGGTCTACGACGCCCGGCACTTCCCCGACGAGAAGGTCTACGGCCCGGCGGCCCGCCCCGAACTCCGGGTGATCACCTGCGGCGGCCGCTACTCGAAGGCGACCGGCTACCAGGGCAACGTGGTCGTCTTCGCCCACCTCACCGGCAGCCGGCCGAAGCGGAGTTCCTAGGCGAGCCACTGCTCGTAGGCCAGGTTCCCCACCAGCGCGAAGACCACCGCCAGCAGGACGACCCGGACGAAGCCGCTGCCCTTCTTCAGTGCCGTGCGGGCGCCGAGCGTGCCGCCCGCGAGGTTGAACACCGCCATCAGCGCGGCCAGTTGCCACAGCACGGTGCCCTGCCAGGCGAAGGTGGCGAGCGCGCCGGCGTTGGTGCAGCAGTTGACGATCTTGGCGGTGGCCGAGGCGTTCACCAGGTCGAGGTGGAGGACGGCGGTGAGCGCGAGGACCAGGAACGTGCCGGTGCCGGGGCCGACGAGACCGTCGTAGAAGCCGATACCGAGGCCCGCGAGGGCGATCGCCGCGAGGATGCGGCGCGGGCCCGCCGGGCCGGTCGCGGGGGCGGTGCCGAAGGCGGGCCGCAGGATGACGAACGCGGCCACCGCCAGCAGCACGACCATGATCACCGGCTTGAGGACCTCGGTGCTCATCCCGGCCGCGAAGAAGGCCCCCGCCGAGGAGCCGGCCAGCGCCGCGAGCCCGATCCGGACGGCGGTGCGCACATCGACAGGCGCCCGGCGCGCGTAGGTCACGGCGGCGCCCGAGGTGCCGACGATCGCGACCGCCTTGTTGGTGCCGAGCGCGAACGCGGCCGGGGTGCCGGCGGGCAGGCCGAGGAGCAGCGCCGGCAGGAGCAGCAGCCCGCCGCCGCCCACCACCGCGTCGATCCAGCCGGCCGCCAGCGCGGCGAGGCAGAGGGCGATGACGGTGGTCAGGGCTATGTCGGGCATGAGCGGACCCTACGGCCCCGGTGTATGCATATGCCACGCACCTGAGGATCTTCTGAGGTGGCCGGACCCTCACATCCCGCGCCCGCCGCCGCTGAGGGCAGCGTTCCTCGCGGGAAACAACCGTGATGCCACCGGGTAACGTCCACCCCGCACGCTCCTGGACATGACCTCGAATTCGCGTGTGGTGGTGCTCGGCGCCGGCCTCGCGGGCGTACGACTCGCCCGCCGGCTCGGCGAGCTGGGCGTGCCCGCGCTGCTCGTCGGCGACGAGGAGCACCGCCCGTACAACCGGGTCCTGCTCGCCGAGGTGCTGGCCGGCCGGTACGCCCCCGAGGTGATCGCGCTGCCCCTGCCTGCCGCCGGACCGCTGCGCGCCCGGGTCACCGGGATCCACCGCGACCGGCGGGCCCTGGTCTGCGCCGACGGCTCGGAGATCGCATACGACACGCTGGTCCTGGCCACCGGCTCCAACCCGGTGCTGCCGCCGCTGCGCGGTCTGTTCACCCCCGACCACGTGCTGCCCGAGGGCGTCCACGCCTTCCGCACCATGGACGACTGCCTGGGCCTGTCCAAGGCCGTACGGCCCGGGGTGCGGGCCGTGGTCATCGGCGGCGGGCTGCTCGGGGTCTCCGCGGCCCGGGCGCTCGCCCTGCGCGGGGCACAGGTCGTCCTCGCCCAGCAGGCCGAGCGGCTCATGGAGCGCCAGCTCGACCCGGCCGCCTCGCGGCTGGTGCGCCGGCACCTCACCGGCCTCGGCGTCGAGGTCCACACCGAGTGCCGGGTGCGGGACGTGCGCTGCGCGGGCGGCGCGGTCCGCTCGGTGGAGATGGCCGACGGCTACGCCCTCGACGCCGACCTGGTGGTCCTGGCCTGCGGGGTCTCACCCCGCGCCGGACTCGCCAAGGCCGCCGGGCTCGCCGTGCACAAGGGCGTCCTGGTCGACGACGAACTGCGCACCTCCGACCCGCGCATCCGGGCGATCGGCGACTGCGCCCAGCACGCCGGGACCGTGTACGGACTGGCCACACCGGCCCTCGAACAGGCCGATGTGCTCGCCGAGTCGCTCGCGGGGGACGCGAACGCCCGCTACACCGGCACCCGTTCGCTCACCCGGCTCACCCTCACCGGGCACGGGCCCTTCGACAACCCCTTCGACCTCGCCGCGTTCGGCGAGACGGAACCCCTCCCGGGTGACGACGTCGTCCAGCTCGCCGACGCCACCCGCGGCACCTACCGCAAGGTCGTCGTCCGCGACGACCGCCTGGTCGGCGGGGTTCTCGTCGGCGAACTCGGCACCGTCGGCGCGCTCGCCCGCGCCTGGGAGGGAGCAGAGCCGCTCCCCTCCGACGGCGGCCCCCTGCTCCACCTGCTCACCAACGACGGAGGCTCCTGATGACCGCCACCCCGGGGCCCACCCCCACGATCGTGCTCGTCGGCCACGGCATGGTCGGCCAGCGCTTCCTCGAAGCGCTCGCCGAGCGCGGCCTGACCGCCACCCACCGCGTGGTCGTGCTGTGCGAGGAGCCGCGCCCCGCCTACGACCGGGTCGCGCTGACCTCGTACTTCTCGGGGAAGACCGCCGAGGACCTCTCCCTGACCGACCTGGAGTTCATCCGCGAGCACGGCATCGAACTCCGCGTCGGGGACCCGGCATTGTCCGTGGACCGCGCGGCGCGCACGGTGACCGCGCGCTCCGGGCTCGTCGTCGGCTACGACGTCCTCGTCCTGGCCACCGGCTCGTACCCGTTCGTGCCGCCGGTGCCGAACAAGGACGCCGAGGGCTGCTTCGTCTACCGCACGATCGACGACCTCCTCGCCATCGAGGAGTATGCGCGGACCCGGGCCACCACCGGTGCCGTGGTCGGCGGCGGACTCCTCGGCCTGGAGGCGGCGGGCGCCCTCAAGGGGCTCGGACTGACCGCCCACATCGTGGAGTTCGCGCCCCGGCTGATGCCCGTCCAGGTCGACGACGGCGGCGGCGCCGCACTGCTGCGGACCATCGAGGAGATGGGCCTGAGCGTCCACACCGGGGTCGGCACCCAGGAGATCGTCACCGACGAGGCCGGCGCGGTCACCGGCATGAAGCTGTCCGACGGCTCCGAACTCGCCACGGACATGGTGGTGTTCAGCGCGGGTGTCCGCCCCCGCGACCAACTGGCCCGCGACTGCGGCCTCACGGTGGGCGAGCGCGGCGGCATCACGGTCGACGAGCGCTGCCGGACGGTCTCCGACCCGCACGTCTTCGCGATCGGCGAGTGCGCGCTGGCCGCGGACGGCCGGGTGTACGGCCTGGTGGCCCCCGGCTACGAGCAGGCCGAGACGGCGGCCGCCACCATCGCCGCCGACGAGGCGTCCTTCACGGGCGCCGACCTCTCCACCAAGCTGAAGCTGCTCGGCGTGGACGTGGCCTCCTTCGGCGACGCGCACGGCACCACCGAGGACTGCCTCGACGTCGTCTACTCCGACTCCCGCTCCGGCCTGTACAAGAAGCTGGTCATCGGCCGCGACGGCACCCTGCTCGGCGGCATCCTGGTCGGCGACGCCGACGCGTACGGCACCCTGCGCGCCCTGACCGGCTCGGTCCCGCCGATCGCGCCCGAGTCGCTGGTGCTGCCGGCCGGTGCGAGCGGCGGGGCGCAGCTCGGCCCGTCCGCGCTGCCCGACGAAGCGATCATCTGCTCCTGCCACAACGTGTCCAAGGGCGCGATCCGCGGCGCGGTGACCGAGCACTCCTGCACCACCGTGCCCGAGGTCAAGAAGTGCACCAAGGCCGGTACGGGGTGCGGCAGTTGCGTCAAGGTGCTGGGCCAGCTCGTCACCGCCGAGCTGGAGGCGAGCGGCGTCGAGGTCGACAAGGGCCTGTGCGGCTGCTTCGGCCAGACCCGCGAGGAGCTGTACGAGATCGTCCTCGCCCTGCGCGTCAACACCTACCAGGACCTCCTGGACCGCTACGGCCGCGAGGACGCCCGGGGCGGCGACGGCTGCGACGTCTGCAAGCCGGCCGTCGCCTCGATCATCGCCTCCCTGGCCCCGACGATCGGCGCCAGCGGCTATGTCCTGGACGGCGAGCAGGCGGCCCTCCAGGAGACCAACGACCACTTCCTCGCCAACCTCCAGAAGAACGGCTCCTATTCGGTCGTCCCGCGGATCCCCGGCGGCGAGATCACCCCCGAGGGCCTCATCGTGATCGGTGAGATCGCCCGCGACTTCGGGCTCTACACGAAGATCACCGGCGGTCAGCGGATCGACATGTTCGGCGCGCGCGTCGAACAACTCCCGCTGATCTGGACCCGGTTGGTGGACGCCGGCTTCGAGTCCGGCCACGCCTACGGAAAGTCGCTGCGCACGGTGAAGTCCTGCGTGGGCCAGACCTGGTGCCGCTACGGCGTCCAGGACTCGGTCCGGATGGCGATCGACCTGGAGCTGCGCTACCGGGGACTGCGCTCGCCGCACAAGCTCAAGTCCGCGGTGTCGGGCTGCGCCCGGGAGTGCGCCGAGGCCCAGTCGAAGGACTTCGGCGTGATCGCCACCTCCAACGGCTGGAACCTCTACGTCGGCGGCAACGGCGGCGCGACCCCGCGCCACGCGGACCTGCTGGCGCAGGACCTGTCCGACGCCGAACTGGTGCGTCTGATCGACCGGTTCCTGATGTTCTACATCCGCACCGCCGACCGCCTGGAGCGCACCTCGACCTGGCTGGACCGGATCCCCGGCGGCCTCGACCATGTCCGCGACGTGGTGGTGGAGGACTCCCTCGGCATCTGCGAGGAGCTGGAGTCCCTGATGAAGGACCACGTGGCGCACTACGCCGACGAATGGGCGACCACCATCAACGACCCAGAGAAGCTCGCCCGGTTCGTGTCCTTCGTGAACGCGCCGGACACCCCCGACCCGGTCGTCGGCTTCGTCCCGGAGCGCGACCAGATCAAGCCCGACCTGCCGCTGCTGTCCATCGGCCACCGTCCCCTGGAAGGGAGCGCCCAGCGATGACCCTGGCACCCGAGACCACCGACCTGAAGATCCAGCTCCGGCTGGACGAGGACTGGTTGACCATCTGCGACCTGACCTCGCTCACCCCGGGCCGCGGCGTGGCCGCCCTGCTGCCGGACGGCCGCCAGGCCGCCCTGTTCCGCGACCGCGCCGGCGACCTCTACGCCGTCGACAACCGCGACCCGTTCGGCGGCGCGGCGGTCCTCTCCCGGGGCCTCACCGGCACCCACCGGGGCCGCCCCTTCGTCGCCTCGCCGCTCCTCAAGCAGCGCTTCGATCTCGTGAGCGGGGTCTGCCTGGACGACGAGTCGGTACGCATCGCCACGTATGAGGTGCGGGTGGCCTGACGGGCGGGGCGGGGTGCCGGGGGCCGGCCGTCGGGAGGGTGACCACCGCGTCCAGGCCGCCGGTCGGCGCCCCCCGCAGCAGGGCCTCCCCGCCGCTCGCGTGGGCCAGCCGCTGGACCAGGGCCAGGCCCAGTCCGGTACCGCCCTTGGGGGCGTCCGGGGCACGCCAGAAGCGGTCGAAGGCGCGGCGGCGCTGCTCCTCGCTCATCCCGGGGCCCTCGTCGACGACATGCAGCTCGACCCGGCCGGGCCCGGACGCGCGATGCGGGAAACGGCGTTCGTGCGCGGGGTACGGGCGGGGCGCGATGGTGACCGTGGTTCCCGGGGGCGACACCCGCAGGGCGTTGGAGAGCAGGTTGTCGAGGATCTGCTCCACGGCGCCCGGCAGCGCCATCACCTCGCCCTCGGCGTCCCCGGCCAGGACGAGCCACACCCCGTGCCGCTCGAACAACGGGCTCCAGGCGTGGTGGCGTTCGGCGCACACCTGCCCCAGGTCGACCCGCTCGCGTTCGGCGGCGCTCTCGTCCAGCCGTGCCATCGCCAGCAGCCCCTCGACCATCCGGGCCAGCCGGTCGGTCTCGGTGAGCGCGGCGGCGAGCGAACCCCGCCCGCGCTCGGCGATGTCGTTCTCCAGGTTCTCCAGACGCAGCCGCAGCGCCGCGAGCGGTGTCTTCAACTGGTGGGACGCCTCACCGGCGAAGGCCCGCTGGGAGGAGAGGAGATGTTCCAGCCGGGCGGCGGTGCGGTTGAACGTCGCCGCCAGACTGCGCACTTCGGGCGGACCCTTGGTGATCGCCACCGGTACGGCGGTGCCGCCCACCGCCAACTCCTTCGTCGCGTGCTCCAGTTCACGGATCGGGCGACCGGTCCAGCGGGCGATCACGAAGCCGAGCGCGGCGACCGCGGCCAGCGCCGCGAGACCACCGAGCGCCAGCAACAGCCAGACGTGGTGCACCCGTTCGGACACCATCCGGGTCGGCACCGTGATCCGGACCGCCCCCTGCCCCTCGGCGCCGTGCCGCACCGGGGTGGCCACCGCGAGGTACTCCACCCCGCCGATGGTGGAGGTACGGACGTCCTCGGTGGCGGTGCCGCGCAGGGCGGCGGCGATGCCCGGCCAGGAGGCGAGGCTGTCCTCCTCCCGCTCGGTGAGCGGATGCGAGGTCGCCAACAGCGCGCCGGAGCCGTCCACGATCAGCACCTTGCCGCCGATGCGCGCGGCGCAGTGCGCGGCCCGTTCCGGCAGGTCCTGCGCGGCCCGCCCCGCCGCGATCGACAGCGCGGCGTACGCCGACACCGACTCCGCCTCGTCCTTCGCCGCGTTGATCACCCGCTCGCGCTCGCCGCGCGAGTAGAGGAACCCGAGCGGGAACTCCAGACAGACCAGCAGCAGCGCGGCGAGGGTGAGATAGCTGAGCAGCAGACGACGGGTCACCGGTGGGCCGCCGGCTCGTAGGGGTAGGGGTACGGGTGTTCGTCGTACGCGAAGGAGTGGTGGGCCGGGGGGTACGGCGGAGGCGGCGGGGACGGAGACGAGGGTGGGGACGGAGACGGGGGCGGGGGCGGGGGCGGCGCGGGAGCGCCCGGCGACGCGGTGTGCACCGCCAGTCGGAAGCCGACGCCGCGCAGGGTCTGGATCCAGGCCGGGTTGCCCAACTTCCGCCGCAGGGTGGCCACATGGACGTCGAGCGTCTTGGTCGGGCCCTGGAAGTGCGGGTCCCACACCCGGTCGAGTATCTGCTGCCGCGAGTAGACCGCCCCCGGGTCCTCGGCGAGCAGCGCGAGCAGCTCGAACTCCTTGGGCGTCAGGGTCACGGCCGCGTCCCCGACCCACACGTGGCGGGTTCGGCGGTCGACGACGAGGGGGCCGGGGGCGGCGGCGGTGGTCGGGGCCGGCTCGGGCGGGTGGGGCGAGTTGGGCGGCTCGGGCGGGTGGGGCGCGGGCTGGGGCGAGTGGCTCGCCGTCCGGGGCGGGCCGGGCGCCGGCTCCTGCTCGCCTCCGAACTCCCTCTCGCTGAACCCGCGTTGGGTCCGTCGGGTGACCGCGCGCACCCGGGCCACCAGCTCACGCATGCTGAACGGCTTCGCCAGATAGTCGTCGGCGCCCAGTTCGAGGCCGAGCACACGGTCGGCCTCCTCCCCCCGCGCGCTGAGGATGATGATGGGGACGTCGGAGGTCCGCCGGATCCCCCGGCAGACGTCGATGCCGTCCAGATCGGGCAACCCCAGGTCGAGCAGTACGACATCGCCGTACGGCCCCCTCAGTCCCTCGTGGCCGGTGCGGACGTGGTGCACCGTGAGCCCGAAGTGGCCGAGGCCCTCGACGAGCGGTTCGGCGATCGTCTGATCGTCCTCGATGAGCAGGACTCGTACGCCCATGCTTTCCCGTCTCTCCCGTGTCCCGTAAACCGAATTCGCGTGCTCCATGGACTCGTCACGCTACAAGAATGGTCATCAGAACACCGTACGGAAGTCATGCGATGTGAGCAGAAGCTCAGCGCCGATCAAAAAATGTCCCTTTCTTGTCGGCCGTTTAGTGTTCCTCTAACCTTCGCCTGGCAATGGCTCCTCTACGGTGATGAAGGACTGGTCGAATCCCCTGACACACCAGCCCTGACCTGGGAGGACTGCATGAAAGCCCTGCTGGATCGCGCCCGCTCGTTCAAACGACGGGTCGACTTCGAAAGCGGCGAATATCAGCGGCTGGCCGAAGGCCAATATCCCGAGGCATTGTTCATCACCTGCTCGGACTCCCGGGTGATTCCAGCCCTGATAACGGGCGCGCGACCCGGCGAGATATTCGAGCTGCGCAACGCGGGAAACATCGTTCCACCGCACGGCGGCCAGGGCGCCTCGGGCGAGGCCGCCACCATCGAGTACGCGCTGGAGGTGCTCGGCGTTCAGGACATCGTGGTGTGCGGCCACTCCCACTGCGGCGCGATGGGCGCCCTCAAGTCCGGCGACGACCTGTCCGCCCTGCCCGGGGTGGACGCGTGGCTGCAACTGGCCCGCCCCCGGCTGGCACCCGTACTGGACGGGGACGTGGCGGATCCGCGCCTCCCGGACGTCTCCCAGCTCAATGTCGTCAACCAGTTGGCCGCGCTGCGGAGTTACCCGTCCGCGCGGCGCCGGCTGGACACGGGACGGCTGCGGCTGCACGGCTGGTACTACGAGGTGGACACCGGCCGGGTGCAGGAGCTGGACGAGGACGGCCTGTTCCGGGTGCACGCGGCATGAGCGGGACGCATGCGCGGCACGCGCGGGGGCGGGGTGGAGCGGGGGGTCCCGGTGGTCCGGGTCCGGGTTCCGGTCCGGGTTCGAGCCCGGGTCCGGGGCGTACGTTCCGGGAGGCGGGTGGGCTGCCGTTCCCGCCGCGGCCGACGGACGCGCCGACGGTGAGCGATCCGCCGAGGGCGTCGGAGGGGTACGCGACGCGTGGCTGGGACGACATGGACGCGATGGATGCCATGGAGGTCATGGAGGTCATGGACGTCAGCGACATGGCGTCCTCACCGCCGCCTTCGTCCCGCGCGCCCAAGACGGTCCCCAAGGGCGACCTGGCCACCGAGATCACCGCGTCCCTCGTCGTCTTCCTGGTCGCCCTCCCCCTGTGCATCGGGGTGGCCGTCGCCTCCGGTGTCCCCGCCGAACTGGGCATCATCTCGGGTGTCATCGGCGGTCTGGTGGTGGGCGCCGCCCGGGGCAGCACGCTCCAGGTGAGCGGCCCGGCCGCCGGTCTCGCCGCGCTGGTCGCGGAGACCGTGCTGGAGTACGGCGTGGCCATGCTCGGGGTGATCGTGCTCTTCTCGGGCCTGCTCCAGATCGTCCTCGGCCTGGTGCGCCTGGGCCGGTTCTTCCAGGCGATCTCCCTGGCCGTCGTCCAGGGCATGCTGGCCGGGATCGGGCTGCCGCTGATGTTCAGCCAGGCGTACCCGGCGATGGACGCGAAGGCGCCCGGCACCCCGCTGGAGAACATGGCCGGTGTCCCCGGGCTGCTCGCGGACACGTTCGCCGACCCGCAGGCGCTGATCGCGGCCGGCCTCGGCACCGTCACGGTCGTCCTGAGCTTCCTGTGGAAGAAGGTGCCGGGCCCTGTCCGCAAGGTCCCGGCCGCGCTGGTCGCCGTCGGCATCGGCATCGCGGTCGCCGCGCTCCCGGGCGTCGAGGTGAAGACGCTCCAGGTGGGCAATCTGCTCGCCAGCGTCGACATGCCGGGGCCGGCGCAGTTCGCGGGGCTCGCGGACGTCGGCATCATCACGGCGATCCTCACCTTCACGGTGATCGCCTCCGCGGAGTCGCTGTTCACGGCGGCCGCGGTGGACCGTATGCACGACGGACCGCGCACCCGCTACAACCCCGAGCTGATCGCCCAGGGCGCCGGCAACACGATCGCGGGTCTGCTCGGCGCGCTGCCCATCACGGCGGTGGTGGCCCGTAGTTCGGCGAACGTCCAGGCGGGCGCGAAGACCCGGCTCTCCCGCACCCTGCACGGCCTGTGGCTGCTGGCCTTCGCCCTGCTCCTCCCCCAGGTCCTCGCCCTGATCCCGATCTCGGTCCTCGCGGGCGTGCTCGTGCACAGCGGCTGGAAGCTGTTCGCACCGGAGGAGTTCCCGAAGATGTGGCGGCAGGACCGGGGCGAGTTCGCGGTCATGACGCTGACGACGCTGGTCATCGTGGCGACCGCCCTGCTGGAGGGCGTGCTGTTCGGACTGGCGGCGGGCATCGTGCTGGCCGCGGTGCGGATGTCGCAGACCGTGATCCGGCAGCACGTCGAAGAGGACACGGCGAAGGTCGTCATGGCGGGCAACGCGACCTTCCTGCGGCTGCCGCAGGTCATCGAGGCCCTGGAGGCGGCCGCCGAGGCGGGCAAGCCGCGCATCCGGCTCGACCTCACCGGGGTGACCCACCTCGACCACGCCTGCCGCAGCCAGGTGGAGGAGTTCACCGCCCAGCAGCGCGGCAAGGGCCTACGGGTGGAGCTTCTGATGCCGGGACCGGCGAAACGGCTGCCGACGGAGGCGGACCGGGAACCGGAGAGCGTCCCGGACGAGGCTTCCGCCCGAGCCGCAGCGCGGCTCGACCCGCTGCCCCGCCGACCGGTGTCCGTACCCGCATCGGCATCGGCATCGACATCCGCGGGAGCCCCCGGCCCCACGGCGGAGTGGTTCTACCTGGACACCACCCCGATGCCGGAGGACTTCGCGCAGCGGTACGCGGAGGAGTACGCGCAGGACTACGGGTCCGTCTACGGGTCGGACTACGGGCCCGGCTACGGGTCCGTCTACGGGTCGGACCAGGGGCGGTCGTACGGGGAGGGCGAGGGCACCCCGGGCCCGAGCTACGACTACTTCCGCTGATCCTTCTCGGGGGGGGGCGGCTCCACCGCCGGTCACACACCGCCAGTCACACACCGCGCATCTCCCGGTCACGGCCCGTCCATGGCCCCGCCACCCGGCACTTCTAGCGTTCGGCAGCGCACGACCCCGGCGCCGACCGTCGCCGGGCCGTTCACACACCCTCGGGAGTGAGCGTGGAACGTCGTACCTTCCTGCGCACGGCCGCGATCGGCGGCTCCGCGGCCGTCCTCGGCGGCACCCTCTGGCGCGGCGCCGCGTACGCCGCCCCGGCCCAGCCGGGCACCGGCCCGTACGGGGCCCTCGGTTCACCGAACGCCAACGGCATCCGGCTGCCCGCGGGCTTCAGCAGCCGGGTCGTCGCCCGTTCCGGCCAGACGGTGTCGGGGACGTCGTACACCTGGCACAACGCCCCGGACGGCGGCGCCTGTTACGCGGACGGCACGGGCTGGATCTACGTCTCCAACTCGGAGATCAACCCGTCGGGCGGGGCGAGCGCGGTGCGGTTCTCGGCGGCGGGCGCGATCACGGGGGCGTACCGCATCCTCTCCTCCACCCGGCAGAACTGCGCGGGCGGCAAAACCCCGTGGAACACCTGGCTGTCGTGCGAGGAGGTGGACCGCGGCTATGTCTACGAGACGGATCCCTGGGGTGTGCAGGCCGCCGTCCGCCGGGACGCGCTGGGCCGTTTCAAGCACGAGGCGGCGGCCGCCGACCCGGTCCGCAAGGTGATCTACCTGACGGAGGACGAGACGAACGGCTGCTTCTACCGCTTCCGGCCCACGACTTGGGGCAATCTGTCCTCCGGCACGCTGGAGGTACTGGTCGCCGGCAGCGGCACGAGCGGCCCGGTCACCTGGGCGACGGTCCCCGACCCGACCGGCGCCACCGCGACCCGCAACCAGGTGTCCGGCGCGAAGCGCTTCAACGGCGGCGAGGGCTGCCACTACGCCGACAACACCTGCTGGTTCACGACGAAGGGCGACAACCGCGTCTGGCAGTACAACGCGGCCGCCCAGACCATCGAACTCGCCTACGACGACTCGCTGGTGACCGGCGGCGCGGCCCCGCTGACCGGCGTCGACAACGTCACGGGCTCGTCCTCCGGCGACCTGTTCGTGGCCGAGGACGGCGGCAACATGGAGATCTGCATCATCACTCCGAACGACGTGGTAGCCCCCTTCCTGCGCATCGACGGCCAGTCGTCCTCGGAGATCACGGGCCCGGCCTTCTCCCCCGACGGCACGCGGCTGTACTTCTCCAGTCAGCGGGGGACCAGCGGGAGTTCGTCGGGCGGGATCACGTACGAGGTGACGGGCCCGTTCCGCGCGTAGCGCCTGAGACGGTGGAGGCGGTGGAGGCGGTGGAGGCGGTGGAGGCGGTGGTCACAGAATGAACACATCTCCTCCACATCTCCGAAAGCCCCCATAACGTCGTCCTCCTCGCATCGACACCTCAGGGGACGACATGAGCAACCCGTACGCCACCACTCCTCCCCCCGCTCCGGGCCCGGCCGCTCCCCGCTGGGCCCGGAAGCGGTACGTCCTGCCCGCCCTGGCGCTGGCCCTCTTCATCGGCGTCGGCATAGGCGGCGACGGCGAGAACACCACCGAACCGGCCGCGGCGAAGCCCCGCCCGACGGTGACGGTCACCGCGACGGAAACGGAGACCGCCCCACCGCCCACCCCGGAACCGGCGACGACGGTGACGGCGACGGAAACGGTCCGCGTGACGAAGACGGTGACGGCGAAGCCGGCAGCTCGCTCGGACACGAGCGGCTCAGGCGGCTCAGGCGGCTCAAGCAGCTCCGGCGGCTCAGGCAGCTCGGGCGGCTCGGGCGGCGGCTCCGCCTATTACGCGAACTGCTCGGCGGCGAGGGCGGCAGGCGCGGCCCCGCTGCACGCGGGCGACCCCGGCTACGGCCGCCACCTCGACCGCGACGGAGACGGCACGGCCTGCGAGTAACTCCCGAAGCAACTCTCAGGTCAGCCGGTCGAGTTCCTCCCCGATGGCGGCGCGCAGCACGTCGTGCCGCGGCCCGAGGGCGAACTCCGGATCACTCCACCGCTCGGGCGGATACAGCCACACCGGCCGCCCCACGAGATCCTCGGGCTCCCAGTCGAACCGCGGCCACACGTGCGCGTGCAGAAACGGATCGGTGTTCCCGAGGATCTCCAGATTGACCCGCCGAAACCCCGACTCGACCCGCCGACAGGCCCGCTCGACGGCCTCCCCCAGCCGATCCATGTCCCCCAGAAACCCCAACCGCTTCCCCCGCGACAACTCGGACAGCCGCCCCACCCCAGGCTCATCCACCAACAGGACGGAATACCCGGGCAAAAACTGCACGTCCCCCATCACAGCAAACCCGTCCCCCAACCGCCGCACCACAGCAGGATTCTCCCCCCGCAGAGCACTCCCGATCCGATCTCTCCGCCACGCATCACTCATGCCCCGGACCCTACCGACGCGCACCCGGTTACGCTGCGACCATGATTCGTGCAGTGGTTTTCGACGTCGGCGAGTGCCTCGTGGACGAGACGCGCGAATACGGCGCCTGGGCCGACTGGCTCGGCGTACCGCGTCACACGTTCGCGGCCATGTTCGGCGCGGTCATCGCCCAGGGACGGGACTACCGCGAGACGTTCCAGGAGTTCCGGCCGGGCTTCGACCTGTACCCGGAGCGCGAGCGGCGGGCGGAGGCCGGTAAGCCGGAGACCTTCGGGGAGTCCGACCTGTACCCCGACGTACGCGACACCTTCGCGGCGCTGCGGGCGGACGGTCTGTGGCTCGGCATCGCCGGCAACCAGACCGTCCGCGCCGGGTCGATCCTCCGCGAACTCTTCTCGAAGGAAGTGGACTTGATCGCCACCTCCGACGACTGGGGCGCCAGCAAACCCGACCCACTCTTCTTCGAGCGCGTCGCCGAGGCCAGCCCGTTCGCCCACGACGAGATCCTCTACGTCGGCGACCGCATCGACAACGACCTCCGACCGGCCGTCGCCGCCGGCATGCACACCGCGCTGATCCGCCGTGGCCCCTGGGCAACGATCCAATGGCAAACCGAGGAAGCCGAGAAGCTCCCCACCTTCCGAGTGGAGAGCCTCCTCGAACTACCTTCTCTGATCAGGGACTTCAACGAACGATCGCGCTGACGTCCGATCCCCACCGACGCACCTGCCTGACCCCGGATCAGAGCCAGCGGCGATCTCCGCCCCGCCCCCCAACCATCAGTCCCGACGGATCAACTCCGGGTCGATACGCCGCCCGACCAACGGCAGGGATCCGAGGGTGGCGATCACCACCACGCCCAGGGCACACGCAAGCAGCAATGGAATCCCGGCGCCGTCCCAGAAGATCGCCCCGCCTCCGGTCACCAGGTAGCTGGACTCGGCCAGTTTCCCGGTCGTCACGGCGAGCACGAGCCCGAGGGCCAGCGGCAGGACGACCTGAGCGACCTGGACGGCCCGCAGGGTCCGGGGCTTGGCCCCGAGCAGCGCCAACGCGGTGACCTGCGGCCGGCGTTCCACGGCCCGGTCGGTGGCGGCGACGAGGTAGGCGGCGACCCCGATGACGAGCCCGAGCACCATGCCCACGGCGAGGAGCGTCTTGATGACGGTGATCTGCTCAAGAGCCGCGGCGTCGACACCGTTCGTGTCGACCTCGATCGTGGGGTCGACATCTGCGATGCCGGCGAGCACGGAGACCACGGTCTCGGGGTCGGAGCGGCTCATGAGGGCCAAGGTGGCATCGTCTTGGGGGCGATAGCCGACGGGCAAAGATGACGGCGGGATCAGAACCGCGCCACTGCCGGCCAACTGCGTCAGCGAGTCATCCTGGTACTGAATGATCCGACGTGGCATCCGAACCACAACGGTTTCGAGCTCCCCTGCGGAGTTCTGCAGGTGCAGGGGGAATCGGCTGCCGGTTTCACCGATCTCCGCACCCGCGCGGTCCGGAACGCTCAGCCGCGCAAGTTGTCCATCGACGCAGTTCTCAACGGACGACGCCATCTTCCGCAACTGCCCGCACGTGGCGACCACGACCTCGGTGCTCGGCCGGAAGACCTCGCTCTCCGGGTCGGTCCACGATCGCGTCAGCACAGCGTGCCCCAGAACCCCCGGCACCTCGGTCATGGCCCGCTCGTCCTCCTGGGGAACGGCACGCAGGGACATCGTGTAGAGCTGGACCGGCGCATTGTTCTTGGACACCTGGTCCAGTTCGATGAGTACTCCCTGGGTGAGGGAGGCGGCGAAGACCAGCAGCACCAGCCCGGTCGCCACACGCACAGCCCCGCCCGGTTCCACCTCGTTGCGGCGCATGGCCAGGCGCAGCGGCAGCGATCCGGTGGTGCGGGCCACGTTCCGGGCCAAGAACCGGGAAAGCAGCGGAAGCGACAGCACCAGCCCCGTGCCGACCAGTACGACCGCCAGTGGCATCAGGATCGAGGAAAGCGCTGTGTCCGTCGGGACGTTACCGGTGGCGCCCGCCACGCAGTACCCGATGACGATGGTCAGCCCCGGCACCAGCGGCAACAGCCCCCACAGCCGGGGCGGCTCCTCCATGGCGCTACGTCGTACGGCCAACGGGTTGGCGGCGGCCTTCCTCGCCCCGATCCGGCCGACGAACCAGGCCAGCGTCGGACAGCCCACCAGGCAGACGAGAAGCGGGTATCCGGACAGCGAGCCGTCGGCCGGGTACCACTTGAATCCGGGCAGTCCCGTGCGCGAGACCAACTGATTGACGACCCAGTAGGCGCCTAGGCCCAGCGCGGAGCCCAGGACGGCGGCGGCCACGGTCTCGGCCGCGTTGACCCGCTGTGTGCCCTTCCTGCTCAGCCCGAGCAGGCGCAGCGCGGCCAACCGCCTCATCCGGGAAGCGGCGGAGAGCCGAGCGCAGACGGAGAGGAAGACGGCCAGGGGAAGCAGCACGACGCCGGCCAGGGTGAAGCGCAGGATGTCGAGGGTGGAGGGCTCCACCGTGGGGTAGCGCGCGGATCTCCCGCCGAAGGCGGACAGATGCCCGCCGTCCCTCAGCTCCTCACGGCTTCCGCCGATGTAGGCGTACAGCTCGTCGGGGTGCGCCAGCCCCTGGGCCGAGATGAGCCCCTCTTCCTTGCCCGGCAGGAGACGGGCCAGGTCCCGATCGAGTGCGCTGAGCGTGTGCAGCCGAGGGGACACATAGACCTCACGTGGGCCGGGCAGCCGGTCCAGGCCAGGGGGCGGGTCGATCGGCGTATTTCCCTCGGCGACGAAGATCCGGGTCAGGGCCTCGGAGCCGTAGGGATCCACTCGTAGAAGCGCACGCCCCTCGCCGGAGGTCGAGAGACAGGCGCCGCGGCCGTTCGAGCAGTCGGGCTCACGAGCGGCTTTGCGAGCATCCTGGGCGGCCAGAATGCCGGGAATCGCCAGGACGACGGCCAGACAGCACACCCCGATCGCACTGCCCGCCGTCATGAGCAGGAAACGCACCCGGTTGCCCCGCCCGCTGCCCAGCAACAGCCGCAGGCCGAGCAGGAGTTCCCTCATGACGCCTCCCGCACCTGAGCGGTGAGGATCCCGTCGCGCATCGTGTAGCGATGGTCCGCCTGGGCTGCCACCTGTGCGTCATGGGTGACAAGGACCACCGCGGTTCCTTGCGATCGCGCCAGGAGGAGAAACTCCTCGAGCACGGCGGTGGCATTTCCGCTGTCGAGCGAGCCGGTCGGCTCGTCGGCGAACACCACGGCGGGCTTGTGCACCAACGCCCTTGCGACCGCCACACGTTGACTCTGGCCGCCCGACACCTGCGAGGGGCGCCGCTCGCGCAGATCCGCCAGGCCGAGCCGACCGAGAATGTCACCGGCCGCCGCCAGCGCCTCGGGCTTGCGTCGGCCGGCCAGCCAGAGCGGCAGCGCCGTGTTCTCCTCGACGGTCAGCTCGGGCAGCAACTCGCCGTACTGGAACACGAAGCCGAACCGCTCACGACGGAGCGTGCTGAGTTCGTCGTCACCGAGCGCGCCAAGTGCGCGGCCCTCGAAGCAGACCTCGCCACGCGCAACCGGCAGCACGCCTGCCAGACAGTAGAGCAACGAGGACTTGCCGGACCCGCTCTGGCCGGTGATCGCCGCGACCTCTCCTCGCCGCAGGGAGATCTCCGCGTCCCGGACGGCCGGGGTGTCGCCGTAGAAGAGATCGACTCCCTTGGCGGACAAGACTTCTGACGTACTGATCTTGTTCCCCTATCAAGAGCACGAGCCCAGGCGCACGCACCTGGGCTCAGAGCACGGACGATCTCAGGCGTGGTCCCAGTCGTACGACAGGATCTGGAGCGGCGCGCAGTTGTCGGGACGCAGGCTGCCCCGGTCGCGGCACACCCGGAGCCGCGCGTCCCCCGTGTAGCGTTGCGCTCCGTCCCAGTTGGACTTGTGCAGCAGGACGGAACGCCCCTGCTTGCCGTAGTAGCGAACCCAGTTGTGCCCTTCGATCTTTACGTCGACATAGACGTTGTGCCGGTCGTCGGGCAACGCGTCCTTGAGGAGTCCTTGCCACTCGAACGCCCCGTGGTTGACCCCAGGACGGTTGAACCGGTAGCTGGCGTCCGTGAACTCGACTCCACGGGAGAGGAGATCGGGAATCTTCGCCTTCTGCGGCGAAGCAAACGCCGCCACCGCCGCCCCGAACACCAGACTGAGCGCGGCCACGCCGAGCACTACCCTCTTCATGCCAAACCTCCGCGATGCACCAGCGGCTCCCACAGCCACCGAGTCATCACGGACTGTAACGGCACCAAAACAGAGAGAAACGATCTGCCTGCCCCATCACCACCACATCAGGCGATCGACTTCCAGCCACCCCCGCCGAAAACCACAAGGCCCGAAACGCACAGAGGGCGACACCCCCGCACAGGGTGTCGCCCTCGTCTTGCGTGCCGGAGCCGTCGGCGATCGGTGAGGGTCGGGGACCGGCGGCGGCTCCGGGTCAAGGGGGTGGGGACCGACAGGCTCCCGCCCGTTCTCAGGGATCAAGGGGGCGGGAAGCAGCAGGGTCCCGCCCGTTCTCCGGGTCAAGGGGGCGGGGACCGACAAGGTCCCGCCCGTTCACGGGCAGGTCAGCGGTGGTCGCTGCCCTGGGACTGGGTCGCCGCCCGGCCCGCTTCGAGGCGGGCGACCGGGATGCGGAACGGGGAGCAGGAGACGTAGTCGAGGCCGACCTCGTGGAAGAAGTGGACGGACTCCGGGTCGCCGCCGTGCTCGCCGCAGACGCCGAGCTTCAAGTCGGGGCGGGTCTCGCGCCCCGCCTTCGCCGCCGCGGCGACGAGGGAGCCGACGCCGTCCTTGTCGATGGTCTCGAAGGGGGAGACGCCGAAGATGCCCTTCTCCAGGTAGGCGGTGAAGAAGGAGGCTTCCACGTCGTCCCGGCTGAAGCCCCACACCGTCTGGGTGAGGTCGTTCGTGCCGAAGGAGAAGAACTCCGCCGCCTCCGCGATCTGACCGGCGGTCAGCGCGGCGCGCGGGAGTTCGATCATCGTGCCGATCGACAGCTTCAGGGCCACGCCCGTCGCCGCCTCGACCTCGGCGATGACCTCGTCGGCCTCGTCGCGCACGATCTCCAGCTCCTGGACCGTGCCGACGAGCGGGATCATGATCTCCGCGCGCGGGTCGCCCTTGGCGTTCTTGCGCTCGGCGGCCGCCTCGGCGATCGCGCGGACCTGCATGGTGAACAGGCCGGGGATGACCAGGCCGAGGCGTACGCCGCGCAGGCCGAGCATCGGGTTCTGCTCATGGAGGCGGTGCACCGCCTGGAGGAGGCGCAGGTCGTTCTCGTTGGAGTCCTTGCGGGCCTCCGCCAGCGCCACGCGGACCGACAGTTCGGTGATGTCCGGGAGGAACTCGTGCAGCGGCGGGTCGAGGAGACGGATCGTGACCGGGAGGCCGTCCATCGCCTCGAACAGCTCGACGAAGTCCTTCTTCTGGAGCGGCAGGAGCTGCTTGAGGGACTCCTCGCGCTCGGTCTCCGTGTCCGCCAGGATCAGGCGCTCCACCAGCTCGCGCCGGTCGCCGAGGAACATGTGCTCGGTGCGGCACAGGCCGATGCCCTGGGCGCCGAAGCGACGGGCGCGCAGCGCGTCCTCGGCGTTGTCGGCGTTGGCGCGCACCCGCAGGCGGCGCTTGCGGTCGGCGAACGCCATGATGCGGTGGACGGCCTCGACCAGTTCGTCGGCGTCGTCCGCGCCGGCGTGCATCCGGCCCTCGAAGTACTCCACGACGGGGGACGGGACGACCGGGACCTCGCCCAGGTAGACCTTGCCGGAGGAGCCGTCGATCGAGATGACGTCGCCCTCCTCCACCACATGGCCGCCCGGCACCGTCATCCGGCGGCGCTTGGTGTCGACCTCCAGCTCCTCGGCGCCGCACACACAGGTCTTGCCCATGCCGCGCGCCACGACGGCCGCGTGGGAGGTCTTGCCGCCGCGGGAGGTCAGGATGCCCTCGGCCGCGATCATGCCGTCGAGGTCGTCGGGGTTGGTCTCCCGGCGGACCAGGATGACCTTCTCGCCCGAGCGGGACCACTTGACGGCGGTGTACGAGTCGAAGACCGCCTTGCCGACCGCCGCGCCCGGCGACGCCGCGATGCCCCGGCCGACCTTCTCCACCTTCGCGTCCTCGTCGAAGCGGGGGAACATGAGCTGCGCGAGCTGGGCGCCGGTGACGCGCTGGAGCGCCTCGGTCTCGTCGATCAGGCCCTGGTCGACGAGCTGGGTGGCGATACGGAAGGCCGCGCCCGCGGTCCGCTTGCCGACCCGGGTCTGGAGCATCCAGAGCTGGCCGCGCTCGATGGTGAACTCGATGTCGCAGAGGTCCTTGTAGTGGTTCTCCAGCGTCTCCATGATCTGGAGGAGCTGGTCGTAGGACTTCTTGTCGATCTTCTCCAGCTCGGCGAGCGGGACGGTGTTGCGGATGCCGGCGACGACGTCCTCGCCCTGGGCGTTCTGGAGGTAGTCGCCGTAGACGCCCTGGTGGCCGGAGGCGGGGTCGCGGGTGAAGGCGACGCCGGTGCCGGAGTCGGGGCCGAGGTTGCCGAAGACCATCGAGCAGACGTTGACGGCGGTGCCGAGGTCGTGCGGGATGCGCTCCTGGCGGCGGTAGAGCTTGGCGCGGTCGCCGTTCCAGGAGTCGAAGACGGCCTTGACGGCGAGGTCCATCTGCTCGCGCGGGTCCTGCGGGAAGTCCCGGCCGGCCTCGGTCTTGACGATCCTCTTGAAGCGGGTGACCAGCTTCTTGAGGTCGGCGGCCTCCAGCTCGGTGTCGACGGTGACCTTCTTGGCGGTCTTCGCGGCTTCGAGGGCGTCCTCGAAGAGTTCGCCGTCGACGCCGAGGACGGTCTTGCCGAACATCTGGATGAGACGGCGGTAGGAGTCCCAGGCGAAGCGGTCGTCGCCGGCCTGGACGGCCAGGCCCTGGACCGACTTGTCGGAGAGGCCGATGTTGAGGACGGTGTCCATCATGCCGGGCATGGAGAACTTGGCGCCCGAGCGGACGGAGACCAGCAGCGGGTCGTCGGCCTGGCCGAGCTTCTTGCCCATGCGCCGCTCCAGCGCGTCGAGGTGCGCACTCACCTCGTCACGCAGTGCCGCCGGCTCCTCGCCGCTGTCGAGGTAGACCTTGCAGGCCTCGGTGGTGATCGTGAATCCCGGAGGGACGGGAAGGCCCAGGTTGGTCATCTCGGCGAGGTTGGCGCCCTTGCCACCGAGGAGGTCCTTGAGGTCCTTGTTGCCCTCGGTGAAGTCGTAAACGAACTTCACGCCCTCAACGCTCGTGGCCGGCTCGGCTACCTGGAGATCTTTGTTTTCCGACACGGGTCTCGACTCCTCGAGGACGCGGTGGCTGCCCTGACGGCGAGGAACATACCCAGATCGAAGGCACCTGGGTACGTCCACTTACGCGTCATGCGCCTGTAACCAGTCGTCCGCCACCGGATCGAAAGTCAAAGCTTGGCAAGCGCAGGGCCGCTGATGTTTTCACTTCTTGAAGACACAGACCGTCAAACCGCCCCCAGGCTGCTCACATGAGCAGACCAAGGGTACATCTGAGTTCGATCGATGAACGATCAAGGGGTGGCACTCAGTGCCACCCCTTGATGTTGTGCAGTCGCTCATGATCCGCTCATCTGAGCACAGCACCCCTCAGGGGTGGCGAGAATCACGCTTCAGCGAGGGCCGCGATGTCACCATGCGGACGGGTCCCGAGACAGGTCACAGCACGTCTCTCCGGAGGAAACGCGCCTGCCACACAGGGTCCCTCAGACCCCCAGGGCCAGCAACCGCTCCTCCACCCGCTCCGGCGCGTACAGGTGCTCCACCACCAGCGCGCCCGCGCCCACCAGTCCGGCCCGCTCCCCCAGCGTGGACGTCACCACGTCCAGCCGGGCCGTGGAGCGCGGCAGCGCCCGCTGGTAGAGCAGTTCGCGCACACCGGTGAGGAAGGGGGTCCCGGCCAGGTCCCCGGCGATCATCAGCACCCCGGGGTTGAGCAGCGTGACGACCGTCGCCAGCACGTCCCCGACCAGCCGCCCGGCCTCGCGGGCCAGCGCGGCCGCCTCCGGGTGCCCCGAGGCGAGCAGGTCCCGTACGTCCGAGCCGGAGGCCGCCCGCACCCCGGCCTCGGCGAGCCTGCGGGCCACCGCGCCACCGCTGGCGACGGCGGCGAGACAGCCGTACGACCCGCAGCGGCAGAGCGACTCCGCGCCCTCGGGGATCCGGATGTGGCCGATGTCCCCGGCGCCGCCGTCGACACCCCGGAAGATCGAGCCGTCGACCACGACCCCGGCGCCGATGCCGGTGGAGACCTTGACCAGCACGAACGCCGAGCAGTCGCGGTGGCCGGTGCGCTGTTCGCCGTACGCCATGAGGTTGGCGTCGTTGTCGACCAGGACCGGGACCGTGCCCGGGCGGCCGGTGCGCTCGGCGAAGGCCCGCGCGAGCCGGCCGCGGATGTCGTAGCCGTCCCAGCCGGGCATGATCGGCGGCTGGACGACGAGGCCGGTCTCGCTGTCGACCGGGCCGGGGACGGCGAGGCCGATGCCGCAGACCTCCTCGGCGCCGTGGCCCGCCTTGACCAGCAGTTCGGCGAACCAGCCGCCCAGTTCGCCGAGCACGGTGTCCGGGCCGTCCTCGACGACCAGCGTGCCGGAGTGCTCGGCGAGGATCTCGCCGGTGAGCGTCAGGACGGCCGCGCGGGCGTGCCGGGTGTCCAGGTCGGCGGCGAGCACCACGGCGTGCGCGTCGTCGAACTCCAGCGTGATGGAGGGACGGCCGCCGAGCGGGGAGTCGACCGGGCCGCCGGCGCCCTCGCGCAGCCAGCCGGCGCGGAAGAGCCGCTCCAGGCGCTGTCCGACGGTCGCTCTGGACATGCCGGTCACCTGCTGGAGGGCACCGCGGGTCGTCGCGCGTCCCGTGCGGACCAGTTCGAGCAGATCTCCGGCGCTGGCCTGACCGCGTCCCGTCATGCGCACCCCCTTGTGTTTCTCAAGCTTGCATTACATATTGAGTTTTGCGTGTTAAATAGACGTAACCCTACGGTAGCCGCTGCCGAACCCAGCGGCTCTGTCGTCTTCGGGGAGCCCCGAGTGGATCGGACCACCCAGCTCATCGCCCGCCCGGCGGAGTGCACCGTCGTATACGACCCGGCGGCTCCGCCGGGGTCGCCGCACGTCAGGGCCCCGGGCGGCGACGCGCGGACCACCGGCCGGAGCGTCCTGCGCCGCGGGGCGGAGGAGGTGCTGGAGCGCAACTGGACCGGCACCTCCACGGTGCCCTCCCTGGGTCTGTACCCGCACCAGTGGTCCTGGGACTCCGCGTTCATCGCGATCGGGCTGCGGCACGTCTCGCCGCGCCGGGCCCAGACGGAACTGGAGACGCTGCTGGCCGCCCAGTGGGGCGACGGACGCGTCCCGCACATCGTGTTCAACCCCTCCGTACCGCTCGACGCGTACTTCCCGAGCCCCGATTTCTGGCGCTCCTCGACCGCGGGGCGCGCTGCGGGCGCCCCGCGCACCGTACAGACCTCCGGCATCGTGCAGCCACCGGTGCACGCGCTGGCGGCCTGGCTGGTGCACCGCGCCGACCCGGAGCTGTCCCGCGCGCGCGGCTTCCTCGCCCGGGTCTACCCGCGGCTGGCCGCCTGGCACCGCTATCTGCTGCACCGGCGGGACCTGGGCGGCGGCGGGCTGGTGTCGGTCGTCCACCCGTGGGAGCAGGGGATGGACAACGCGCCCGCGTGGGACGCCCCGCTCGCCCGGGTCACCCCGGCCCCGGCCCGCTCCTTCCGCCGCGCCGACCTCGACCACGGGGCGGCCGAGGACCGGCCGACGGACCTGGACTACGGGCGGTACGTGCGGCTCGCGGCCGGCTACCGGGACGGCGGGTACGCCGACGGCGGCGGGGAGTTCGCCGTCGAGGACCCCTCCTTCAACGCGCTGCTGATCGCCTCCGAGCACGCCCTCGCGCGGATCGCGCACGAGCTGGGGGCGCAGGCCACCGCCCGGCACGCGCGCGCGGAGCGGCTGACGGCCGCGCTGGTGGACCGGCTGTGGGACCCGGAGCGGGGTCTGTTCCTGTGCCGGGACGTGCGCGGCGGCACGCTCGTCGGGGAGCGGGGGGTCTCCGGGCTGGTCCCGCTGATCCTGCCCGGCCTGGCGCGCGAGGTGGTCTCCGCCGTCGTACGGACGCTGCGCGGCCCGCACTTCGGGCTCGGGACGACGACCCGGCTCGTGCCCAGTTACGACCTGCTCGGTGAGGCGTTCGACCCGCACCGCTACTGGCGCGGCCCGGCCTGGTTCAACACCGGCTGGCTGATCGAGCGCGGGCTGCGGCTGCACGGCCGGCCGGCCGAGGCGGACGCGCTGCGCGAGGCGGTGCTGGACACCGCGCTCACCTCGGACTTCGCCGAGTACGTCGATCCGTACACCGGCGAGGGCTGCGGCACCACGGGCTTCGGCTGGACGGCCGCGCTCACGCTCGACCTCCTGCACCAGGACAGCACAACCACCACCAGCACGGTTTTCAAGGGAGGGGACCGGGGATGACGGACCGGCATCATCTGCTCGTGCACGGCGGGACGTTCGCCGCCGTGGACGACCGCGGGGACATCAGCGGCGTACGGGGTACGGGCTCCTTCCCCGAGGGGCTGTTCGTACGGGACGCCCGCCACCTCAGCCGCTGGCAGCTCACGGTCGACGGCGCCGTACCGGAGACGCTCGCGCCGGTCGGGGACGGGGACACCGCGCGGTGCGTGCTCGTGCCGCGCGGCGGGCGCAACGAGCCGTCGGCCTGCACGGTCTTCCGTGAGCAGGCGGTCGGCGACAGCTCGTTCGTGGAGTCGCTGCGGGTGGTCGGCAACCGTCCGGCCGCGACGACGGTCCGGCTCGCGGTCACGGTCGACGCCGACTTCGCCGACCAGTTCGAGCTGCGCTCCGACCACCGTACGTACGCCAAGACGGGCGCGGTGCGCGGGCGCCAGGTGCTCGACGACGGCGTGGAGTTCTCCTACCGGCGCGGTGAGTGGACGTCCTGTACGACGGTGACGGCCGAGCCCGCCCCGGACGCCGTCGAGGAGACCGGGACCGGCGCCCGGCGGCTGGTCTGGAAGCTGGAGATCGAACCCCACGGCAGCGCCGAACTCGTCCTGCGCGTGATGGCCAGGCCGCACGGGGAGAAGCGGGCACTGCGGGTGCCGCGCTCCCCCGCGACAGTGGCCGAAAAGCTACTTGCGCAGGAGAACGAGTTCGTGGAAGGGGTGGCTTTTCCTACGGTGTGGCCCGAACTCGCGTCCGCATGTGTTCGAGGGCTCGCGGATCTGGCCGCGCTCCAGGTCCACGCGACGGGTCCGGACGGTGAGGAACTCCGGGTGCCGGCGGCCGGGGCACCCTGGTTCCTGACCCTGCTCGGCCGGGACGCCCTCCTCACCTCCCTCTTCGCCCTCCCCTACCGGCCCGGGCTCGCCGCCGCCACGCTCCCGGCGCTCGCCGCGACCCAGGCCACCGAGACCGGGCCGCGGGCGGTGTCCCAGCCCGGCAAGATCGTCCACGAGGTGCGGCACGGGGAGCTGGCCCACTTCGGGCAGGTGCCGTACGGCCGCTACTACGGCTCGGTGGACGCGACACCGCTGTTCCTGGTGCTGCTCGGGGCGTACGTCGAGCGGACCGGGGACTCGGGGACGGCCCGCCGACTGGAGTCCCACGCCCGCGCGGCCGTCGGCTGGATGCTCGACCACGGCGGGCTGACCTCGCGCGGGTACCTCGTCTACCGCGCCGACCAGGGCGGCCTCGCCAACCAGAACTGGAAGGACTCCCCCGGCGCCATCTGCTCCGCGGACGGCACCCGCGCCACCGGAGCGGTCGTGGCGGCGGGGGCCCAGGGGTACGCCTACGACGCGCTGCGCCGCACGGCGTGGCTGTCGCGCACGGTGTGGGACGACGAGACGTACGCCGCGCTGCTCGAACAGGCGGCGGCGGATCTGCGGGACCGGTTCCAGCGGGACTTCTGGATGCGGGACCGGTCCTTCCCGGCGCTCGCGCTGGACGGCGAGGGCCGCCAGGTCGACGCGCTGGCCTCCGACGCCGGGCATCTGCTGTGGTCGGGGCTGCTGGACAAGGAGTACGGGGAGGTCGTGGGCCGCAGACTCCTCGAACCGGACTTCTTCTCGGGGTGGGGGGTGCGCACGCTGGCCGCCGGGCAGCCGGCGTACCACCCGCTGTCGTACCACCGGGGTTCGGTCTGGCCGCACGACAACGCGCTGATCACGCTGGGGCTCGCGCGCTACGGCCTGCACGACGAGGCGCGTACGGTCGCCCACGCGATGGTCGACGCGGCGACGGCCACCGGGCACCGGCTGCCGGAGGTCCTCGCCGGCTACGGCCGCGACACCCACGCGGAGCCGGTGCCCTACCCGCACGCGTGCGTACGGGAGTCCCGGGCGGCGGCGGCACCGTTGGCGCTGCTCACGGCGGTGGGCGGGGCGTAGCGCCCCCTTTGCGCGGAGTTTGCCGAGGAGTGGGGCGGGGGGCTGAACACGGGCCGGGAGCAGGCCGTACGAAACTGAGGCGGATCCGACGACCGACGTCGGCCCCACCGAACCACCGGGCTTCGCACGGAAGGACCCTCGGGTGCCTGTCTCCACACGCTCTCCCTCACCCCACGCCCCTGAGCCGCTGGACCCCGCGAAGGGGACGCCGGATCCGGCGGGGGCGGAGGACGCCGTCGAGGTCGAGGAAGCCGACGGGGTGGTCGGGGAGGTGCCGACGGGGGCCGGTGAACCCGAGGGCGAGGCGCCTGTCGGCGAGGGGGACGCCGAGGGGAAAAAGGCGGAGTCCGCCTCGGAAACGGTGCCTGCGTCCGAGGCGTCCCCCGCGACGGCCGGCGAGGCTGTGGCCGAGGAGCCCGGGGACGAGTCGGCCGTCGGCCCGGCGGATGTCGATGCCGGTGGCGCCGAGGCCGAAGCCGGCGTGCCGCGCGGCTGGCGGGGGCGGTATCCGCGGGTTGCGCGAGGCGTGTGGTGGGGGGTGACCGTCCTGGCGCTCGTGCTGGTGGTCGGGGCGTTGTTGTTGCCCAATCGGATGGCCGCGCTTCAGATGAACCGGTTCACCCGGATACCCGGGGAGGCGATCATCGGGGCGGCCGTGCTGCTGGCCCTGCCGCGGCGGACGCGGATCGCGGTGGCCGCGGGGGCCGGGACGCTGCTCGGGGCGTTGACCGTGCTCAATCTGCTGGACATCGGGTTCTTGGAGTACCTGGGGCGGGACTTCAACCTGGTGCTCGACTGGGGGCTGTTGGACGACGCCCAGTCCTACCTCGCCGACTCGATGGGCGGGACCGTCGCGGCGCTCGCGGCGATCGGGGTCGTCCTGCTGGTCGTCCTGGTGCTGGGTCTGATGGCGCTGGCGACCGTCCGGCTGGGCAACATCCTCGCGCGCCACCCCCGCCGCTCGACCCAGGGGACGCTGATCGCGGGCACCGCGTGGATCGCCTGCTCCGTGCTCGGTCTCCAGTACGCCGGGATCCCGGTCGCCTCCGACCGCGTCGCGAACCGGGTCACCTCCGAGGTGCGGCAGGTGCGCGACACGCTGCGCGACGAGGCCGAGTTCGCGAAGGTCGCCCGCAGCGACACCTTCGGCAACACCCCGCCCGACCAGCTCGTGCCCGACCTGCGCGGCAAGGACATGATCTTCGCCTTCATCGAGAGCTACGGCCGCAGCGCCGTGGAGGACCCGATCATCGCCCCCGGCGTCGACGCCACCCTGGAGACCCGCACCGCCGCCCTCGCCAAGGCCGGCTTCCACGCCAAGAGCGGCTGGCTGACCTCGGCGACGTACGGCGGCAGCAGTTGGCTCGGGCACTCCACCACCCTGTCCGGCCTGTGGGTGGACAACCAGCAGCGCTACCGCACCGTGATGGCGAGCGACCACCTCTCCCTCACCAAGGCGTTCCAGAAGACCGGCGACTGGGACACGGTCGGCGTCATGCCCGGGGTGCAGAAGGCATGGCCGGAGGCGGAGTTCTACGGCCTCGACAAGGTCTACAACGCCTTCCAGATGGGCTACCAGGGACCGAAGTTCAGTTGGTCGACCATGCCGGACCAGTACGCGCTGGAGGCGTTCCAGAAGCTGGAGCACGGCAAGGAGCGCGACAAGCCGCTGATGTCGGAGATCATCCTGACCTCCAGCCACCAGCCGTGGGCGCCGATCCCGACGATGGTCGGCTGGGACGAACTCGGGGACGGCTCGGTCTTCGACGCCATCCAGGAGGCCGGCAAGAAGGCGCCGGACGTCATCGCCGACTCCACCAAGTCCCGTGAGGAGTACGGCAAGTCGGTGCAGTACTCGGTGACCGCGCTCACCGAGTGGCTGGAGCGCTACGGCACCGACGACACGGTCCTGGTCTTCCTCGGCGACCACCAGCCCATCTCCCGGGTCAGCGGCCAGAACGCCAGCCGGGACGTGCCGATCTCGATCGTCGCCAAGGACCCGAAGGTCCTCGACAAGATCGCCGGCTGGAACTGGACGGACGGGCTGAAGCCGGCCCACGACGCCCCGGTGTGGAAGATGAGTTCGTTCCGCGACCGCTTCCTGACGGCGTACGGCTCGACCCCGCACCCCACCACGGGCTGATCGACCGACCGGCCGAACCGCCCACCGCCACGCGGCGGTTCAGCCGCCGGACGTGTCCAGTTCCGCGTCCTCGCCGACGCCCGCGCAGTCGTAGGGGTCCTTCAGCCAGCCGTCCGGCAGCACCACCCGGTTGTTGCCGGACGTCCGGCCGCGGGGCCCGTCCGCGCCCGTGGGCCACGCCTGGTCGAGGTCCAACTCGTCGAGCCCGGACCGGAGTTCCTCCAGGGATGAGGTGATGGCGAGCCGCTTGCGCATCTCCGACCCGACCGCGAAGCCCTTGAGGTACCAGGCGACGTGCTTACGGAAGTCGACGACACCCTTGGACTCGTCGCCGATCCACTCCCCGAGGAGACGGGCGTGGCGCACCATGACGTCGGCGACCTCCCGCAGCGAGGGCCGCGCGATGTCCTCGGGGCGGCCTTCGAAGGCCGCGACCAGGTCGGCGAAGAGCCACGGCCGCCCGAGGCAGCCGCGTCCGACCACCACGCCGTCGCACCCGGTCTCGCGCACCATCCGCAGCGCGTCCTCGGCGGACCAGATGTCGCCGTTGCCGAGCACGGGGATCTCGGGGACGTGCTCCTTGAGCCGGGCGATGGCGTCCCAGTCGGCGGTGCCGCCGTAGTGCTGGGCGGCGGTGCGTCCGTGCAGCGCGATCGCGGTGACGCCCTCCTCGACGGCGATCCGGCCCGCGTCGAGGTAGGTGATGTGGTCGTCGTCGATGCCCTTGCGCATCTTCATGGTCACCGGAAGGTCCCCGGCGCCGCTCACGGCCTCCCGCAGGATCGCGCGGAGCAGGTGGCGCTTGTAGGGGAGCGCGGAGCCGCCGCCCTTGCGGGTGACCTTGGGGACGGGGCAGCCGAAGTTCAGGTCGATGTGATCGGCGAGGTCCTCCTCCGCGATCATGCGGACGGCCTTGCCGACGGTCGCGGGGTCGACGCCGTAGAGCTGGATCGAGCGCGGGCGCTCGGTGGCGTCGAAGTGGATGAGCTGCATGGTCTTGTCGTTGCGCTCGACCAGCGCCCGGGTCGTGATCATCTCGCTCACGAAGAGGCCCTTGCCGCCGCTGAACTCCCGGCACAGGGTGCGGAAGGGGGCGTTGGTGATACCGGCCATGGGGGCCAGTACGACGGGCGGCTGGACGCTGTGCGGGCCGACCCGGAGGGTCCGGGTGCTCGTGGGCGCGGTCGTGGGCATTGCCCCATTGTCGCGCATCGGGCGACGGGCAATGAGGGGCGCCCGACATGATCATGTAACAACCATTAGTTAGACGCACTATTGAACCCGGCGTACGATGAACCGCATGCCCGAGCTCAGCCCCCGCCGCCGGATGCTGGTCCTCGCGATCTGCTGTATGAGCCTGCTGATCGTGAGCCTCGACAACACCGTCCTCAATGTCGCCCTCCCCTCCATGGAGCGCGATCTGCACGCCACGACGGCCGGGCTCCAGTGGACGATCGACGCCTACACCCTCGTCCTGGCCACGCTGCTGATGCTGGCCGGGTCCACCGCCGACCGGATCGGGCGCCGGAAGGTCTTCATGGCGGGCCTGGTGGTGTTCGCGGCCGGCTCCCTGCTGTGCTCGCTGGCGCCGAACCTGGAGCTGCTGATCGCGGCGCGGATGGTGCAGGCGGTCGGCGGCTCCATGCTGAACCCGGTCGCCATGTCGATCATCACCAACACCTTCACCGACCCGCGCGAACGCGCCCGCGCGATCGGGGTGTGGGGCGCGGTCGTCGGCATCTCGATGGCCGCGGGCCCGCTGGTGGGCGGGCTGCTGGTGGAGTCGGTGGGCTGGCGCTCGATCTTCTGGCTCAACCTCCCGGTCGGCCTCGCCGCGCTGCTGCTCACCCTCCGCTTCGTCCCCGAGTCCCGCGCGCCCCGGCCGCGCCGCCCCGACCCGGTCGGACAGCTCCTGGTCATCGCGCTCTTCGGCTCCCTGACGTACGCGATCATCGAGGCGCCGGAGGACGGCGTCTCGACCAGCGGGCCCTTCGCGGCGGTCGCCCTGGCCGCGCTGATCGGACTCCTGCGGTACGAGCCACGCCGCGCCGAACCCCTCATCGACCTGCGCTTCTTCCGCTCGGCGCCGTTCAGCGGGGCGACGGTGGTCGCGGTCAGCGCGTTCGCCGGGCTGGGCGGCTTCCTCTTCCTGTCCACGCTGTACCTCCAGAACGTACGGGGACTGGACGCCCTGCACGCCGGCCTGTGGATGCTGCCCATGGCGGTGCCGACCTTCCTGTGCGCGCCGCTGTCCGGACGCCTGGTCGGCACCCGTGGGCCACGGCTGCCCCTCGCGATCGCGGGGTCCGCGATGACGGCGAGCGCGCTGCTCTTCGCCGCCTTCGACGCGGAGACCTCGAACGTCACGCTGTTCCTCGGCTATGTGCTGTTCGGCATCGGCTTCGGTTTCGTGAACGCGCCGATCACCAACACGGCGGTCTCCGGGATGCCCCGCAGCCAGGCGGGCGTGGCGGCGGCGGTCGCCTCCACCAGCCGGCAGCTCGGCCAGACCCTGGGCGTCGCGGTGGTCGGCGCGGTCCTGGCGGCGGGCGTGACGACGTCGGCGTACCGCGAGACCTTCGTCTCCGCCGCCGTCCCCGGCTGGTGGATCCTCACCGCCTGCGGCGCCCTGGTCCTCACCGTCGGCGTCCTGACGACGGGCCCCTGGGGCCGCCGCACCGCGGAACGCACGGCGTCCCGACTGGCCGCGGAGACGGACGTACGGGAGCCGGCGGGCGTCACCGGCTGAACGACCGCGCCTGTCCCCGTACCTGTACCGGTGCCTGCCGGGTGTCGGTGAAGTCGAAGAGGGCCAGCGCCGCGACGCCGATGCCGAGCAGGGCCACCACGGCACCCCCGCCCGCCGAGACCGAGGCCAGCGCGGACGCCCCCAGCACGGCCGCCGTCAGCCCCGAGACCAGACCCAGGACCAGCGAGACCAGAACACAGAACACGAAGGCGACGAGCCTCTTCTGATTGGCGCTCACCGAGCTTCCTTCCACTGAAGAAGGCGACCGGCGAGCGTACGACAGCCCCGACCGGCCACCCGCGCAGGCAGATGACATGTCCCCCGTCCCGCCCCCGCGTCAACCGACGCGTGCGCCGAGGAAATCGGCCGAGTCCGTCTGACACCAGACTCGTTGTCGAACGTAGCATGCCCACCGCTCCCGCGAAACATTTCAAATCCCCTCCCCTGCAAGTGACTTGAGCGCGTGCTCTGTAACGCTTGAGCCGTCCGGGCCCAAGAAGAGGTGAAGCCCGAGGAGAGGGGAGACGCCTGTGGAGGGTGCGGAACGGATACGCGGCGGGCCCGCCGCGGCGGTGCGTGATCCGCGGCTGTTCGAGGAGTTCTACCGGCGCCATGTGGACGCGGTGACCCGGTTCGTGGCGCGGCGGGTCGACGATCCGCACACCGCCGCCGACCTGACGGCGGAGATCTTCCTCGCCGTCCTCGACTCCGCCCACACCTACCGGCCCCGGCTCGGCAGCGAGACCGCCTGGCTGTACGGCATCGCGCGCAACGTCGTGTCGACGGAGCGCCGCCGGGCCGCCCGGGAGGCCGAACGGAACCGGCGCTTCTCCGGGCGGCGGCTGCTGGAGCCCGACGACATCGTCCGGCTGGAGGACAAGCTCGACGCGGAGAGCCCGGGACGGCGCGCCCTGGCCGCGCTCGCCCGGCTGCCTGAGGGCGAACGCGCCGTCATGGAACTGATCGCCGTGGACCAGCTCACCGTCACGGAGGCGGCCGCCGCGCTCGGCATCCGCCAGGTCACGGCGCGGGTCCGGCTGCACCGGGCGCGCAAGGCGCTGCGCGCGGACGCGGACCGCACGGAGGCACAGCACACGGACGGGACGCGGGACGCGTCGCCGCTGTACGTCATGAGGGGAGAGGCATGAACACGCGGACCACGTTCGAGGACCGGCTGCTGGACGAGCTGAAGAAGGAGATCGGCCTGCGGGACGGCGCGGCGCCGGACACAGGGGCGCGACGGCTGATCACACCCCGGCGGATCGCCGTCGCCCTGGCCGCCTGTGTCGTGGCGGGGCTCGCGGTGGTGGCCGCGCCGGGCTCGCCGGCCGGGTCGACGGCGTACGCGGTGGAACGCCACCGCGACGGCAGTGTCACGCTCACTCTCAAGAAGGCGGAGATGGACGCCGTGGCCCTGAGCGATCTGAAGCGGCAATTGCGCGCGGACGGCATCAGCGTGTCCTGGGGCAGGCAGGTGCCCGTGAGCCGTTGCATTCCCGTCGACCTCGAAGACCTCACCACCACGACGGACGACAGAGACCACTCGGACAAGGACGGATTCGTCCCGTCCGTCCGCCCCTTGAAGGAGCTTCTCCTGCACCCGGGCGACACGGTGGTCTTCGACGACCGGGGCCGGCCGGTGAAGCCCGCCGACGGGGAGGCCGTGCGGTTCGTCCCTGTCTGCATCAGCGATCTGCTGTCGCAGCCCTAGTTGAACAGCGCGTACAACCGCTCCAGCCTTTCCCGGTACTTGTCCGCGCCGCACACCGCGATGCGCGACCTTGAGACCAGCGCAGAGTCCAGCGGCGCGGAGGGCCCGCCCGAACAGATGCAGCCCCTTGCCCGGCAAGCCCTGGACGACTACGAGCAACACGCGCGTCGAAGATCGTTTATTCCAAGACACGAATAGTCGTGTTCCGTCATATTGATCCGAAACGGTTTGGGTTCTGGGTCGTTGGAGGGGTGTGAGCGATCTGGTGGGGGACGCGCGGCATCTGTCGCCGTCGGCGCAGGAGGCCCTGCGGCTGCGGGCGGTGGCCGCGTTGGTGGCGGGGCGGGACCGTGAGGACGTGGCGGCGGTGTTCGGGGTGTCGCTGAAGGCCGTCGACATCTGGTGGGCGAAGTGGCTGGCCGGCGGTCGGGAGGCTCTGGTGATGCGGCCGCGTGGTAAGCCGGTCGGGGTGCACCAGGTGCTCGGGGAGGCCGAGCAGGCCGCTGTGCGGCAGGCGGTCCTCGATCACCGGCCCTGTGACGTGGGGCTGAGTGGGCAGTTGTGGACGCGGCGGCTGATCGGTGACCTGATCGCGAAGCTGTACCGGGTACGGCTGACCGAACCGGGGGTGGGCAAGTACCTGAAGCGGTGGGGTCTTTCCTTCCAGCGCCCGGACAAGAGGGCCGTCGAGCAGGACCCCGAGGCCGTCCGGCGCTGGCACGCCGAGACCTGGCCCAAGATCCGGGCGAGGGCGAAGGAGGACGGTGGGGAGATTCTCTTCGCCGACCAGGTCGGCATCCGCTCCGACCAGGTCACAGGCCGCACCTGGGGAGAGAAGGGCAAGACCCCCGTCGTGCGACGGGCCGGGAACCGGTTCTCGGTGAACGCGATGTCGGCGATCAGCACCAAGGGCCGGATGCACTTCATGGTCTTCACCGAGAGTTTCACCGCCGAGGTGATGTGCCGCTTCCTGGACCGGCTCGCCGGCCACTTCGACCACAAGGTCCATCTCGTGGTCGACGGGCACTCCGCCCACCGCTCGAAGAAGGTCCGCGACTGGCTCGCAGCCCACCCCGACGACGTCGAGCTGCACTTCCTGCCCCCGTACTCGCCCGAGCTCAACCCCGACGAACTCGTCAACGCCGACCTCAAGCACAGCCTGCCCAAGCAGCACCGAGCCCGGAACCAGGCCGAACTCGCCGCCGAGACCCGCCGCTTCTTCCGCAGACGCCAGCGCCAGCCGCACATCGTCCGCGGCTACTTCGGCGGCCCACACGTCCGCTACGTCCTGGACGAGAACCCCATGAGTTTCTGATCAATAGACACGTCCCCTCGGTCTGCCTAGCGTCGTCCCCAAGGGTCGGGAAGCGCCCGGTCGGAAGGGGCCCACGATGGCAGGCCGAGAACGCCTTACCCGTCTCACAGGAACGGTCAACGGACCGAACTGTGATGACGACGACTGCCCCAACGTGTACGCCACGGAGCACGGCACGTTCGTGGTTCAGGGAGACGCCTACGGGGGCTTCACGGTGCCGGACGGCGAAGGACTCGTAGAGATTCCTGAGCACATTCTCAGGGAGGCTGTGCGTGCTCTCGGATGGTGAGTGGCGGAAGGTGTTCGACGCATTCCAATACGATGCATGGCGCTTTGAGGCCCAACCGACCTACACCATGCCGCGCGAGAGTGAGAACGTGGCTCGCTTTCTGCGAGGCGAAGACAAACCCGCTGACCACAACACAAAGTGGCACACGCGCGTCAGGGAGTATCGCGAAGCAGGCAAGAAGATCGGGCGGGTACGCGTCGTGCGGCAACCACTCACGGACTACCAGCGGTACCAATTCGCATGGGGAATCCCTGGCAACATCGCGGCGGGCGAAGACATTCGAATCCTCGATGTCACGCACGAAGACTACGGCCTTCCCGTTTCCGGACAAGATTGGTGGATGTTCGACGAGTCCACCGTTGTCCATCTGAACTTTCGGCCGGACGGAACTCAGATCGGCCGTGAAATCCACGAGGGCGACGTGGAAAAGTTCCGCTCCTGGAAACGCACGGCTCTCGCCGCAGCAATACCGTTCAGCGAGTACACGAAAGAGCGCGGGTGACACTTGAGCCAGAACAGTTGGGCCGGTCGAAGGCCGACCTAGCTGAAACTCTGCGCGACTTGCGAAAGCGAGCCGGTCTCACTGGGGACCGGCTCGCCAAGCGTTGCGCCATGAGTCAGTCGAAAATCAGCAAGATCGAGACGGGAAAAACGACGGCTTCGCTCATAGACGTCGAACGCATATTGCGAGCCGTGGAGGCACCTCCGGAACTTGTCAGCGAGGTGATGGCACTGGCCAGGATGGCCAACACCGAGTGGCAGGACAAGCGTTCCTCTTGGCGCAGGGGCCTTGAGAAACGGCAAGCGGAGCTGGCTGCACTGGAATCCGAGTCAACGGAAATGCGCTACTTCTTGCCGTCCATGCTGACTGGACTTTTGGCTACTCCTGAGTATGTGAGGGCCAGTCTCACCCATGCTCCAGGGGACACTTCCAAAACCGTCGCCCGTAAGTTGGAACGCCAATCTGTCTTGTACGACACGTCAAAGCGGTTCACCTTCTTGCTCACTGAACAGGCAATCAGGTGGGCCATCGTTCCCCCCTCGGCGATGGCAGTGCAGATTGATCGGCTCACATCTCTTTCCCGGCTGCCGAACATCAGGATCGGCATAGTTCCGGACGGTACGAATATTCCGCGTGGACCGTTGAACACCTTCACTGTCTACGACGATCGCCTGGCGACCGCCGAGACCTTCACAGGAAGAATCGTTTTTCAGGACGGCCGCGACGTAGCACAGTACCGGGAAGTCTTCGACATGTACGCGGGTTTCGCAATCTATGGCGACGAAGCCCGAGAGTATCTTGCCGCACGTGTGCAGTCTCTCTTGCGTGATCTTTAGGCGACAACGGGAATTATTCTCGGGCCGCTTCAAACCCTCCTCTACCTTGAGTGCAACACGGAGAGGGTGGAGGGAAAGACGTGGGCAAGCGGAATGTGGTTCGTGTATTGCCGTGGAAGACGACGGACGGCAAGGAATGCTTGCTCCGGAGTGACGATTCCGGAGGCGTGCTCAGCCGTCTGGCGGATGACATGGAAGCCACGCAACTCGACATCGGGGAGAAGGTGCTTCTCCATGCGCATGAACTCCTGAGTAATCCCCGCGCCACGGAACTCGAAATGCGGTATCTCGCACGGCAGTTGACGGAGTGTCTGGGCGACGCCTTGCGGGTCGCTGGGAGCCGTGGTGCCCGTCTGGGAGTCGGCGGCACAGAGGATGACGAGGACGACGCTGAGGAAGGGCCGGAGCTGGTCGCTGAGGCGTTCGAATGACCACGGCGCCTGAGCACCCTCGTATCGCTGCCCGTCGAGTGGCAAGGCTCCGTAAGCCCCTGCAAGGGGAGGCCCCGTTTCACCCGAAGCCCCGCGCGGGTCGGACAGGCGGGGTACCGCGTTGGTCGCTCTGGAACTTCGGTGACCTCTGCGGGACTTGTTCCGGGCACCGTGCCATCTGGTGCGACGGGTGCTGTGGGTTCGCCGGATGCGACCTGTGCGGCTTCACGTTCAAGCGCCCCTGCCCGTCGTGCGTAGGGGGCGACGCGGAGCCAGTCTGCTGGTGAGACTCCAGCCCGTTGGACGACGGCGAGAGTAGGACCCGGGATGGGGGCGGCTCGTGCCGGCAGGCCGCGGTGCTACTGCCGGGGACCGCCATCTCCTGTGCCGCGACGGATGGGGTGAACCAAGCCCCGAGTGAGGGGAGTTGAGGGAAAGCACGTCGGCCGGGGTGCCCGAGACTCCCGCACAGGAAGGAGTCCGGCGGGCGGCCCCCGCCTACTCTCGTGGACGTGGGGGCGAGCCGGTCCCCGCGATGGGGGAACCTGCGGCCGCCCGTCCGTCCGGTCACGGACCCCGGGGGAGGACGGGCGGCCCGGGACTACGGTCACCAGCCCGAGGTGTCCCCCAAGTCCCCGGTGTCGTCGGGCTCGTAGCCGTTCTCACCGGAGACGTACTCGGACACCGAGGTGTAACCGGTGCCGTCGGCCGCCTCGATGACGTCGTCCTCGGTCAACCGGCCGTCGTCCCAGGTCTGTTCGTGCTCGTCGCTCGTCATCCGCTCCTCCTGGGTCCTGTCGTCGCCGACATCCTGGCGGCCGGGCGGCCCGGACGGGGGGCGAGTCGAGGAGAAAGCCGGAAAACCGGCACGCGTGGTCATGGACGTGCACAATGACGTGCCCTGGGGAAAGGGGGCGGCCCATGAGGCCGATCAGGCGGACGGACGCGCCTGCCTGGGCCGCCGGGAGTCTGCTGGACACCCTGGACGCGGTGGACCGGGACGCGCTGCTGCGGCTTGGCACCCGGCGCCGGTACGCCGACCAGGACGTGCTGATGACGGCCGGGGCGGTCGGCGACGCGGTGTACATGCTGCTCGACGGGCTGGTGCTGATCGTCGGGGAGACGGAGGACGGCGAGGGCTCGGCGCTGGCGATCCGCGCGGCGGGCGAGGTGGTCGGGGAACTGGCGGTGCTGGACGGCAGTCCGCGCTCGGCGACCGTGCGGGCCGCGGGCCCGGTGGTCGCGCTGCGGATCGCCCCGGCGTCGTTCATCGCGTTCCTGCACTCGCATCCGGCGGCCCAGTTGCAGGTGCTGCGCAGTGTGGCGCGCAAGCTGCGGTCGGCGACCCAGCGGCGGATAGAGACCAGCGGCTGCGACGCGCGCCGCCGGCTCGCCCGGGTGCTGTACGAACTCGCGGCGGAGTACGGCAGACGGCGGCCCGACGGTTCGCTGCTCCTCGAACTGTCGCTGAGCCAGCGCGCGCTCGGCAGTCTGGCCGGAGTGTCGGTGTCGACGACGGAACGGGCACTGGCCGCCCTGCGCGCGGAGGGCCTACTCGCCACGGGCTACCGGCAGTTGGTGGTGCTGGACCCGGGCCGGCTGACGGATCTGTGCGGATACTGAACCGGGCCCCCGCGATCCCACGACCCGGCCCCGCCGCCCCGCCCTGTTAACTCCTCCCGCCGAACCCCCCGTTGATCTTCGCCTTGCTGCACACTCCTTGCTGTTCTCCGCAGTCGACGCGGGAGGCGTCATGCTTCAGATCACGACGAGCAAGGTGAGCCGCTGGGACCAGCACGGACGCGAACACGTGGTCCGGGTACGGCGGGCAGGGGTGCAGCGCACGATCAGGTGCGACACCTGCGGCTGGCGCAGAGGAGCGCAGTTCCTGCCCTGGCTGAAGGCGGCCGAGCACCTGGCCGAGGCCCACCAGGCGACGGTCGACCCCACGGAGGGCAAAACCACCCCCTAGATCCTGCGCAGCCCCTGGAGCAGCAGGTCCGTCACCGCCGTGAAGTCGTCGTCCGCGCCCGGCAGTTCCCACTCCCGGAAGTAGCCGGGGTCGTGGAAGCGGCCGGTGGCCTGGAAGACGGCGCGGGCGGCGGCGGCCGGGTCGGGGGCGGCGAAGGAGCCGTCGGCCACGCCGGCCGCGACGATCGCCGTGAGCTGGCCGGTCAGATCGGCGATGTGCTCGCCGACCGCCGTGCCGCTCTCGCCGGTCAGCACCATGTAGGTGGCGAACAGTTCGGGGTCGTCGCCCGCCTTGCGCCGCTTGGCCTCGAACAGCGCGGCGAGCCAGTCCCGCAGCCGGGCCTCGGGGGCGCGGCCGGAGTCGGCGGCGATCCCGGCGAGCGCCTCGGACGTACGGTCCAGCCAGCGCTTGGTCACCGCCTCCCGCAGCGCCGCCTTCGTCCGGAAGTGGCGGTACACGCTGCCGTGGCTGACGCCGAGCGCGCGGGCCACGTCCACCACGGTGGCCTTGGCGGGGCCGTGCCGGCGCAGTACCTCCTCGGTGGCTTCGAGGATGCGCTCGGCGGTCAGGGTCTCGCTGGTCGGTGCCATGAGGGAGACCGTACCCGGCGGGCGGTCAGGGTTCGAGGTGGGCCATCTGGGCGGCCGGGTAGCGGTCGCCGGCGGCCGCGGTGGGGGGCACGGCCCGCTCGATCGCGGCGAGGTCGGCCGCGTCCAGGGTGACGTCCAGCGCGCCGAGGGACTCCGCGAGCCGCTCCCGGGTGCGGGCGCCGACCAGCGGCACGATGTCCCGGCCCTGGGCGAGCACCCAGGCGATGGCGATCTGCGCGACGGAGACGCCCTTGTGCTCGGCGATCTTCCGCAGCTCCTCGACGAGGCCCAGGTTGTGCCGGAGGTTCTCGCCCTGGAAGCGGGGTGCGTGAGCCCGGAAGTCGGTCGCGGGGAGCTGCCGGTCGGCGGAGAAGTGGCCGGAGATCAGACCGCGGGAGAGGACGCCGTACGCGGTGATCGCGATGCCCAGTTCACGGGTGGTGGGCAGGACGGCCCGCTCGATGCCGCGGGAGATCAGCGAGTACTCGATCTGGAGGTCGGTGATCGGGGCCGTGGCGGCGGCGCGGCGGATGGTGTCGGCGCCGACCTCGCTGAGGCCGATGTGGCGGACGTACCCCTGCTCGACCAGTTCGGCGACGGCGCCGACGGTCTCCTCGATCGGGACGGCCGGGTCGAGCCGGGCGAGGCGGTAGACGTCGATGTGGTCGACGCCGAGGCGCTGGAGGGAGTAGGCGGCGAAGTTCTTGACGGCGGCGGGGCGGCCGTCGTAGCCGGTCCAGTTGCCGGCGGGGTCACGCAGGGCGCCGAACTTCACACTGACCAGGGCCTGTTCGCGGCGGGCCGGGGGCGCGGTGCGCAGGGCTTCGCCGATCAGCAGCTCGTTGCTGCCCATGCCGTAGAAGTCGCCGGTGTCGAGCAGGGTCACGCCGGCTTCGAGCGCGGCGTGGACGGTGGCGATGGACTCGGAGGGGTCCGCGTCGCCGTAGAGCGCGGTCATGCCCATGCAGCCGAGACCGAGGGCGGAGACCTGGGGGCCGGTGGTGCCGAGGGAACGGGTGTGCATCGTCATGCCTCCACCATGACATGACGACTGACAGATTTCAATATCTGTCAGTCCATATCTGTCAGTCCATACTTGTCAGCACCCGGTCGCCGGGCAGCGAAAAGCCCACCCGCGGGCCGGCAGAACCGGCCCGCGGGTGGGCTTCGTACAACAGGGTCCGAGGGCAGCTAAGGCCACAGGGTCCGAGGGCGGCTAGGCGCCGACCAGGCGGGCGGCCAGGTAGCCCTCGATCTGGTCGAGGGACACGCGCTCCTGCTTCATCGAGTCGCGCTCGCGCACGGTCACCGCGTTGTCGTCGAGCGTGTCGAAGTCGACGGTGACGCAGTACGGCGTACCGATCTCGTCCTGACGGCGGTAGCGGCGGCCGATGGCGCCGGCGTCGTCGAACTCGATGTTCCAGTGCTGGCGCAGCGCCGCGGCGAGACCCTTGGCCTTCGGGGACAGGTCCGCGTTGCGCGACAGCGGCAGGACCGCGACCTTCACCGGGGCGAGGCGGTGGTCGAGGCGCAGCACCGTGCGCTTCTCCATCTTGCCCTTGGCGTTGGGGGCCTCGTCCTCGACGTAGGCGTCGAGGAGGAAGGCGAGCATGGCGCGGCCGACACCGGCGGCGGGCTCGATGACGTAGGGGGTCCAGCGCTCCTGGGCGTCCTGGTCGTAGAAGACGAGGTCCTGGCCGGAGGCCTTGGAGTGCGCGCCGAGGTCGTAGTCGGTGCGGTTCGCGACGCCCTCCAGCTCACCCCACTCGTTGCCGCCGAACTGGAAGCGGTACTCGATGTCGGCGGTGCGCTTGGAGTAGTGGGAGAGCTTCTCCTGCGGGTGCTCGTACCACCGCATGTTCTCCTCGCGCATGCCGAGACCGGTGTACCAGTTCCAGCGCTGCTCCATCCAGTACTCCTGCCACTTCTCGTCCTCGCCCGGCTTGACGAAGAACTCCATCTCCATCTGCTCGAACTCGCGGGTGCGGAAGATGAAGTTGCCGGGCGTGATCTCGTTGCGGAAGGACTTGCCCATCTGGGCGATGCCGAACGGCGGCTTCTTGCGCGCGGCGACCTGCACGTTGGCGAAGTTGGTGAAGATGCCCTGGGCGGTCTCGGGGCGCAGGTAGGCGATGGAGCCGGTGTCCTGGGTCGGGCCGAGGTGGGTGGAGAGCAGACCCGAGAACTGCTTGGGCTCGGTGAACTGGCCCTTGTTGCCGCAGTTGGGGCAGTTGATGTCCGCGAGGCCGTTCTCCGGGGCGCGGTGGTGCTTGGCCTCGTACGCCTCCTCCAGGTGGTCCGCGCGGAACCGCTTGTGGCAGGAGGTGCACTCGGTCAGCGGGTCCGAGAAGGTGGCGACATGGCCGGAGGCGACCCAGACCTCGGGGGCCAGGATGACGGACGAGTCGAGACCGACCACGTCCTCGCGCGACGTCACCATGTAGCGCCACCACTGGCGCTTCAGGTTCTCCTTGAGCTCGACACCCAGCGGTCCGTAGTCCCAGGCGGCCTTCTGGCCGCCGTAGATCTCACTACAGGGGAATACGAAGCCACGGCGCTTGCTCAGGCTGACGATGGTGTCGATCTTGTCGGCGGCCACGGTGCTCTCTTCATAACGACGACGGGCGACGAAGCGAGATGCTTCCAGCGAATGCCCCAGGGTACCGGCGGGTGCTCCCCCTCGACCAACTCGGCACCCCTTGAAGTGGTCATGAAGAGCTTGTTGACAACGGTTTCCATATTTGTTGAAAATGACTGTCATGAACGTACGACGACAGCACATATCCGGGATCGCCGTGGCGGCGGTCACCGCCCTCGGCCTGGGCACCCTCAGCGCCTGCTCGGGCGCGAACGCGGCCGGCAACACCGAGAAGTTCGACGTCGTCGCGTCGTTCTACCCGATGGCCTTCCTCGCCGAGCAGATCGGCGGCGCCCATGTGAACGTCACCAGCCTGACCGAGCCCGGCCAGGAGCCGCACGACCTGGAGATCAGCGCGAAGCAGACCGCTCAGCTCCAGGAGTCCGACGCGGTGCTCTACCTCAAGAACCTCCAGCCCTCCGTGGACGACGCGGTGGCCCAGTCCGAGATCAAGACCAAGATCGACGCCGCCACCCTCACCACCCTGGAGAAGCACGGCGACGAGGTCGGCGGCCACGCGGCCGAGCACGACGACGACCACGCGGACGAGGCCGAGGGCCACGACGACCACGAGCACGAGGAGGCGGGCGGCCTCGACCCCCACATCTGGCTGGACCCGGTGCGCTACGCCGAGGTCGCCGAGGGCGTCGGCAAGGCGTTCCAGAAGGCCGACCCGGACCACGCGGCCGACTACGCGAAGAACACCGCGGCCCTGGTGAAGAAGCTCGACGACCTCAACACCGAGTTCGAGACCGGGCTGAAGAACACCAAGACGAAGGTCTTCCTCACCACCCACGCCGCCTTCGGCTACCTCGCCGAACGCTACGGCCTGACCGAGGAGGCCATCAACGGCCTCGACCCCGAGTCGGAGCCCAGCGCCGCGCGCGTCAAGGAACTTGAGAAGATGGCGAAGGCCGACGGCGTCACGACCGTGTTCTACGAGACGCTCGTCAGCGACAAGACCGCGAAGACCCTCGCCGCCGACGCCGGACTCACCACGGACGTCCTCGACCCGATCGAGGGCATCACCGACGCCTCCCGCGGCAAGGACTACTTCTCGGTCCAGCAGGCGAACCTCAAGGCACTCCAGACGGCCCTGGGAACCAAATGATCTTCACGGAGGGCGTCATGGACGCGAAAGCCGAGGCCGTCATAGCCCTGCGCGGAGTCCGCGCCGACCTGGGCTCGCGCCCCGTCCTGCGGGGCATCGACCTCACCGTGCACCGCGGTGAGGTCGTCGCCCTGCTCGGCGCGAACGGCTCGGGCAAGTCGACGGCCGTCCGCAGCGTCATCGGCCAGGTGGCGATCGGCGCGGGCGAGATCGAACTCTTCGGCACCGACCGCCGCCGGTTCCGGGACTGGGCGCGGGTCGGCTACGTCCCCCAGCGCACCACCGCCGCCGGCGGAGTCCCGGCGACGGTCACCGAGGTCGTCGCCTCCGGCCGCCTCTCCCGCACCCGCTTCGGTGTCTTCCGCAAGGCCGACCGGGAGGCCGTCGCCCACGCCCTGGAACTGGTCGGGATGGCCGACCGCGCCAAGGACAACGTCGACGCCCTCTCCGGCGGCCAGCACCAGCGGGTGCTGATCGCCCGCGCCCTCGCCGCCGAACCCGAGCTGCTGATCATGGACGAGCCGATGGCCGGCGTCGACCTGGCCAGCCAGGAGGTCCTGGCGCACACCCTGCGCGAGCAGGTCGCCGCCGGTACGACGGTCCTCCTCGTCCTGCACGAACTGGGCCCCCTGGAGCCCCTCATCGACCGGGCGGTCGTCCTGCGCGACGGCTGTGTGCTGCACGACGGCCCGCCCACCCCGGCCGTCGGCCAGCACGCCCTGCCCGGCCACGACCACGTACACCCGCACGCACCCGCGGGCGCCGAACCGATCCGCACGGGACTGCTGAGCTGATGGACATCCTCGACTACGCCTTCATGCAGCGGGCGCTGCTCGCCGCCGTCCTGGTCGGCATCACCGCCCCCGCCGTCGGCATCTACCTCGTCCAGCGCCGCCAGGCCCTGATGGGCGACGGCATCGGCCATGTCGCCATGACCGGCGTCGGCCTCGGCTTCCTGCTCTCCGCGTCCCCGGTCTGGATGGCCACCGCCGTCTCCGTCCTCGGCGCGGTCACCATGGAACTCATCCGCTGGTACGGCAGAACCCGCGGCGACATCGCCCTCGCCATGCTCTTCTACGGCGGCATGGCCGGCGGCGTCATGTTCATCAACCTCGCCCCCGGCGGCTCCAACGCCAACCTCACCTCGTACCTCTTCGGCTCCCTCTCGACGGTGTCCGAGTCCGACGTGACGGCGATCTGCCTGCTCGCGGCCTTCGTGGTCCTGGTCACCGTCGGCCTGCGCCGCCAGCTCTTCGCCGTCAGCCAGGACGAGGAGTTCGCCCGGGTCACCGGCCTGCCGGTGCGCGCCCTCAACCTGCTGACCGCGATCACCGCCGCGGTGACCGTCACCGTCGCCATGCGCGTCGTCGGCCTGCTGCTGGTGTCCGCCCTGATGGTCGTCCCCGTCGCCGCCGCCCAGCAGCTCAGCCGCAGCTTCGCCGCGACCTTCGCCCTCGCCGTGGCGATCGGCGTCACGGTGACCATCGGCGGCACCGTGACCTCCTACTATCAGGACGTGCCGCCCGGCGCGACGATCGTCCTCCTCACCATCGCCGCCTTCATCGCGCTGAGCGTGCTGGCCGCCCCGCTCGCCCGGCGCCGCGCCCGCGCACTGGCCGCGGCCCAGCCCGCCGGGGACCCCGCGGAGTGCGCGATTCCCGCCACCCGCGGGACCTCCGACGAGGTCGGCGTCTGACCGCGCACTGCCCGGGCTGGCACAATGGCCCGGCAAGCCGCAGACGTGAGGAGGCAACGGTGACGACCGCTGGACCGCCCGTGAAGGGCCGCGCCACCCGGCAGCGCGCCGCCGTGGCGGCGGCCCTGGACGAGGTCGACGAGTTCCGCAGCGCGCAGGACCTGCACGACATGCTCAAGCACAAGGGCGACTCGGTCGGGCTCACCACGGTCTACCGCACCCTCCAGTCCCTCGCCGACGCCGGCGAGGTCGACGTCCTGCGCACCTCCGACGGCGAGTCCGTCTACCGCCGCTGCTCCACCGGCGACCACCACCATCACCTCGTCTGCCGTGCCTGCGGCAAGGCGGTCGAGGTCGAGGGGCCCGCGGTCGAAACGTGGGCGGAGGCGATCGCGGCGGAGCACGGGTATGTGAATGTGGCGCATACGGTGGAGATCTTCGGGACGTGTGCGGATTGTGCGACGGGGGCGTCTTAGCGGGCGCGGTTTCGGGCGAGGGCAACGGTCCGGTCCACCTGCCGATTGCTCGCGAGGATGGGCTGAGGAAGCGGCCCGAGCCGACGGCGCGCTTCTTGGTACAGCAGTTCCGTGTCGATGGTGTCCGGCCCCTCGTCCAGACCGTTGGCCAGCACATCGACGAGCGCACCGGTGAACGCCGTGTACCTGTCCCCCGGCGCGGCGATCGCGGTCCGGTCGGACGCTGCGAGCACCGTGACCTCGTCGGAGTCCGGCCGGATGTTGAAGACGCCGGGAAGAGAAGTGGACCCGGCCGCGCCGCTGTAGCAGCAGTCGAGAATGACGATCTTGTGGCGGGCCGCACTGTGGTTCAGCTCGCGCCGGATGGCGTCGAACGGCAGGGCTGTGTAAGGCGAGTTCGGCCGGGTGTCGCGTACGGCGAGACTCAGCTCGCCCGAGACCGAGTCGTACAGGCTGTGCCCGGCGAAGTACACGAGCAGTGTGTCCTCGGCCGCCTGCGCGGCGCGGTGCACCGCGACCAGGAGCGCGTCCCTGCTCGACGGGTTCGCCATCACGGTGGTGCGCCCCGAGGAGAAGGCCCCGCTCTCCGGGTCCGTCAGCAGGTACATCAGGTCACGGAGCCCCCTGTCGACCGCCGGCAGGTCGGGCAGCTCGGCGTAGGCGGAGGCTCCGACCAGGACCGCGTTCGAGCGGGACGGGTCGGGAAGGCGCGGTGAGTGGTCGCCGTCCTCAAGCCAGGCCCAGGCCCGGTAGTCCGTGAAGTCCACCCGGACACGGCGGAAGCGGCCGCGCAGGGCGTGGACGTCCTCGTAGAGGGGATCCGACACGAGGAGCCCGTACGCGGACCGCGTCTCCCGCAGGTGGGCCGAATCGGCGAGGCGTGACGCGCGGATCACGACATCGCCTATGACGCCGAACTGCCGCACCTCCACGACGCCCCGGTCCATCGCGACCCGCAAGCGCATGGAGCGTCCCCGCAGCCCCTGGGCGAGGCCGTCGATGAAGCCGGGGACGGCTCTGGACTCGTCCACTCCCTGGGGCAGCAGGACGAGCGCCCCGTCCCCCCGGTCCTGGCGGAGACACGCGTCGCGGGACACACCCGCCGCCCGCACCGCGTGGTCGAGGACCTCCCACAGGGCTTCCCGCGACACGTGTTGCCCCACGACGTCGACGACGACGCACACCCGGGCGGCCACACTCGCGGGCTGGGGGCCGTTCTGGAAACGCAGGCCAACGACGGGCCCCCCGACCGTCGGCTCCGCGTCGGTGACGACGCATTCCTCCAGACGTACGGGTCCGTCCGAGAGCACGCTGTCGTCCACGGCCACGAAGAACCCGACGGCCGCCGCCGACGTGCCGAGGGACCGCGCGAAGTGCATGACGCCCGTCCAGTCGAAGGGCAGTCTGGTCCGTCGGATCTCCACGATGCAGTGGCCGCCGCCGAAGTCCCAGATCAGGTCATGGCGTACGCGCAGACTCTCCCGTTGGAGCCGGAGCCCTCGCGCGCCCAGGAAGGCCGTCAGGTCCTCGGCGATCTCCGCCTCCGCCATTTCCGCAGCGCCGGACTTCGTGTGCATGTACAGCAGCAGGTGCAGCAGCAGCAGGTCCGCGTGGTGCAGCCCGATGCGCGACCGGTCGAACGCGAGCCGGACCTCCGTGTCGCACCCCGGCAGCATCGCCTCGACGTACTGGGCGCGCAGCCGGTCCCACAGGTCACCGAACAGGGCGGGCTCGAAGCGGGTGACCAGATCCACGAGCGTCGTGACGAAACCCCAGTCCGGCAGGACCGTACCGTCCAGATACCCGGCGAGCCGCAGGGGCGGCAGATCGCTCTCGTCGGCCCAGCCGGGCGAATGCCAGGACAGCGCGTCGTACATCAGCCGCAGCGACTCGGCGAGTCTGTCGCCCGACAGCCGCCGCACCTCGGTGACGGCGTCCCCCGCCACCCCCAACCGCGCCTGCAACGCCGGCCCCAGATGAGCGAACGGCGTCGCCGCCCCCTCTCCGCTCAGCGGCCACGCCGCGAAGTCCGAGGAGCGGCCGAGGAGGGACTCGATGCGCTCCCCCACCAGGCGGCTGCACGCGAGGAGTTCGGCGGTGGGGACGGCGTCGAGGAGGAGGTCCTTCGCCTCGGCCGTGAAGTCGAAGAGGCGGTGGCGGCCGGTGAACCGCGCGTCCCCCGACGGCGGCAGGGGCTGCACCAGTCCCCCGAGGACGACCTCGGCCAGCGGGGCGGTGCCCTGGCGCGGGTCGAGGCAGGCGTGGACGAGCTGCATCACGGGCACGGTGACCGGGGCCATCGCCGCCAGGTGCGCGGCCAGGCGTACCGCCTCGGGCGAGGCGGCGCGGCCGAAGTCCCGGACGGAGACCCGGCCCGGCTCCTCGACGGGCGGCCGTGACGGCTGCGGTGTCCACAGCCGCACCGGTACGGGACGCCCGACGACGGTGGTGACGGCGGCCCAGGCCGCGAAGTCGCCGGGGGTGAGGTCCAGGACGGGCACCGGGACCGGCGGGGGCGGGGCGACGCTCGGCGGGAGCACGGGGTCCCGTACCGTCCAGGCGCTGTTGGGCGCGCCCGGCCGGGGGGAGGTGACCTGCCAGGTGTCGGCCCGTACCCCGGAGCCCGCCCACAGGCGGCGGGGCAGGGTGTGGACGATGGCGGTGGGTCCGCAGCGGGCCCAGCGTTCGAGCACGGGGCGCAGCCGTCCCTCGCGCCAGGCGGCCGCGGCGCCGTCGGTCACGACGAGCACCATGGTCCGTCCGGAGACGTCGGCGACGGAGTCGGCGGGGCGGGTCTCCGGGCTGAGGCTCCACGGCCGCCCCAGCCGGACGCCGCCGCCCGCGTCGCCGTCACCGCCGTACCGGATCTGGTAGGTGTCCACCTGGCGGAAGGCGCCGCTGCGTTCCAGGAGTGCCTTCAGCTCCGCGCACTGGCGTTCCCAGAGGAGCATGGACACGCCGTCGTCGATGATCAGGGCCAGCCGCAGCCAGCGTTCGGGCCGTCCGCGCAGGACGACCTGCGGGGTGCGGGTGTCGGCCTGGAGGTCGGCGGTGGCGACCTCGTCGAGTTCGCTGTGCCGTCGGCTCGGCACCCGCCGTTTGAGGGGGCGCAGGGCCCGGCCGAGGGGCAGGGTCGGGCCGAGGGCGCGGGCGCCGGGCGTCCACAGGGCCTCCCCGGGCGCCTCGGTCGCGAAGGGTCCGGAGACCACGGGGAGGTGCGACGGCGTCCGCCGCGCGGCGGGTCCCGTCGTCTCCGCCGGTGGCTCGGTGCGGGCGTGGGTGCCGGTCTCCGCCCGGGTGTCGGACGGGGTGGGGCCGGTGGAGGGGGCGGGCGGGTCCGCGGCGCGGGGTGCGTGGCCGGCCAGTGGTGCCTTCGGGCCGGACGGGATCCGGTCGGCGAGCCAGAGGACGTCGAGGAGGTCCTCGGGCTCCATGGGCTGCCCGGCGTCCCCGAGGATCCTGCACAGCTCCTCGAACACGCCTCAGCCGTCCGCGTTGAGCCGGTGCAGTACGGTCTTCAGCAGCCCTTCGGCGTCCAGCCGGGCCCCTCCGGTGCGCAGGAACACCGCGTTGAGGAGCTGGTCGGTGGCGAGTTCCCCGAGGGCCCGCTGGGCCAGGAACGCCTGCACCAGGTCACCGGCCCCGGCGAGGGCGTCCGCTCCGAGATGGCCCGCGATGATCTCGCGCAGACGGGTCTCGTCCGGGTCGCCGAGGTGCAGGGGAAGGCAGCGGCGCCGGAACGCCGGCGGGAAGTCCCGTTCGCCGTTGCTGGTGATGACGACGACGGGGAACTCGGTGCAGCGGACCATCCCCCGGGTGACCGGCGCCGTGCCGTGGGGGTCGGCGGTGAGGACGTCGACCCGCGCCTGTTCCTCGGGCAGCCTGGACAGTTCGGGGATCTCGAAGGTGCCTTCCTCGAAGATCGTGAGGAGGTCGTTCGGGAGGTCGAGGTCGCCCTTGTCCAGCTCGTCGACGAGCAGGACCCGGGGGCGCTCCGTGGCAGCGAACGCCGTGCCCACGGGCCCCAGTCGGAGGAAGGAGCCGATGCCGGGGCGGGTCTCGCCCGGTTCACGGTCGAGATTGCTCTCCTGGAGCCTGCCGATGGCGTCGTAGCGGTACAGCGCCTCCTGGAGCGTCGACCGGCTGTTGACGGGCCAGTGCAGGACGGGGCCCAGGTTCAGTTCATGGGCGACGGCGGTCGCCAGCGAGGACTTGCCGGTGCCGGGATGGCCGGTGACGAGCAGGGGCCTGCGCAGATGGACGGCCGCGTTGACGACGTCCGTCTCCTCGCGCCCGATCACGTACGGCGAGGTGCCGCGCGTTCCCTCCGAGGGTTCGGCGAAGCGCCGCCAGGGCGGGGCGGGCGGCAGGGCGACGTCCCGCCGCCGTCCGTCCCCGCGGAAGAGCCGCCACTCCTCGTCCTCGGCGGTGGAGCCGGTCGCTGTGGGGGCTTCCGTCTCTTGCTGTCGCGTCATCAGGAACTCGCCTCTGCGGGGTCGGGGGGAGCGGAAGGGGAGGATGCAATGGGTGCCGTGGGCTCCGTCGGGCCGGTCAGGGGCAGCACCTCGGGCAGGGGCCGGTCGGCGGCCTCGAACAGCACGGCGGGGCACATCGTGTGGGCGGCGGGGTTCTCGCAGGCGCGGGCGCGGTAGGACTGCACGCGCGCGGGGAGCCCGTCGACCGCCGCCGCCGGCCGTACGGGGTCGAAGTGGGTGTCCGGCACCGGCCCCGGCGACTTCCGGTCCCAGAGCACGACCGGGTAGCCGAGCTTGAGCGCCGTCTGCACCAGCCGGTCCCGGCCGCCGGGTCCGGCCCGTACGACGGCACGGGCGGCGTCGGCCTTGGTCTTCAGGGCGCCGTACGCGGCGTATCCCTCGGTGTGCCGGTCGTCCAGATAGACCACGGTGTCATTGTGCCGAGCCGCCCAGCGGCGCCGCAGTTCCGACCGGCGCCGTTCCTCGACCTCCTCGGAGGCCAGGGGCGCGCAGCGCAGGACGGTCGCCCACTCCACCCCCAGGAGGAGGGGCAGTTCGTCCTCGTCGTCGGCGCCGTTCCAGAAGTCCACCGGGAGGTGGACGGCGTCGGGCTGCAACAGGATCTCCACGACCGGGGGTTCCTCGGTGGCCGCGCGCAGCAGCGTCACGGTGCGTTTGATGCGGCGCACCACGTCCCGTGCGGAGAGCGGGCCCCCGCTCTGTTCGGCGGCCTGCCGGAGGCCGTCCGAGCCCGTGTCGACCCACATCACGCAGGTGAAGCGTTCGCCGCTGTCCCGGTCGCCCCGGGCGGCGGTGCGTTCCGGTGGCGCCACGTCGAGCTGGGCCAGCACCCGGGGGTGTCCGCAGCCCGTGCCGAGCGAGTCGGGCCAGGCCAGCGCCTCGGCACGCCGTTCGGCCAGGCCGCCCGTGTCGACGCCGAGCCGGTCGGCCACCCGGTCGCCCCACTCGTGCAGTTCGCGGCGGGCGCCGGGCAGCAGCGCGGCGAGCAGTTCGGTGAACCGGACGACCGCGGGCACCAGTTGGCGTCCCGGGCGGGCCACGCTCTGGCCGCCGGTGTGGGCCTCGAAGTGCTCGGCGCAGGCCATGAGCTGGTCGAGGGTGGGGCCGGGTTCGCCCTCCGCCGAGGGCGGCAGCCAGGCTCTCGCGAAGGGCTGGGCGGCGCGGACGGCGGCGATCACCCGGGCCATCGGGGGCAGCACCGGAGCACGGCCGAATATCTCGCGCAGCGAGGCGAGTTCGAGCGGGGAGAGCAGGCCGGGGGCGTTGTCGGCGCGGCCCAGCGCGAGCAGCCGGTCGGCGGCCTGCCGGTCACGGGGCCGGACCACCTCCACGGCGGCGGCCATGGCCCGCTCGACGGTGAGCAGGACGTGGGCGATCCGGTCGTCGGAGGGGGTGGCCCCGAGGCCCGCGCGCGGGCAGTGCGCCGTGACGTGCTCGACGCACCGGGTGCGCAGGTCGCCGTCGCCGAACGCCTCGTGCAGGGCGAGCGCGAGCCGGCTGCGGCCGGTCGACGCGGGCAGCGGGGCGGGGCCGGGTGCCGTGAGGCGTTCCCGGGAGCCGTCGAGGGTCCGGACGTCGATGCTGACCGGTGACTGGATGCCGGGCATGCGGGTGCGGACGTCGGTGAGGAGCGCGGCCAGGTCCGGGCGCAGATCGGCGGCGTTCGTCTCCAGCCAGTCCATGACGGCGTGCGAGAAGACACCGCTGCGCAGGGCGGGGTCGTTCTCGGCGACCTGGCCCGGGGCGGCCGCGCACAGGGCGAACTGTCCGACCGTGCGGCGCCGGACCGTGGGAAAGGCGGCGACGGCGGGTCCCGTCGGCTGGTGGAGGTGCTCCAGGAAGGTGGCGCACGCGTCGAAGAGCAGCACCTGCTGTGCGAAGCCGTCCAGGTCGTCGCGCTGGAGGTACTCCATGAGGTTGGCCGTGTCGATGCAGCGCTTGTCCTTCGGGGAGGCGTCGGGGCACAGCAGCAGCCGCCGCTCGTCGTGGCCGAGGACGCCGTGGCTGCCCCAGAAGACGTAGAGGAGGTCGCCGGTGCGTCCTTCGAGGCCGTCGGTGAAGGCGTCCATGACCTCGTCGCGGGTCCACACGGGCCGCCAGACGAGGTCGCCGGACCCGGTCAGCGGTTCCAGACGGCGCCGGCTGTCCTCCTCGGGGGCCAGCAGGAGCTGGATGTTGTCCTCCGGCACCCCGCCCTTGCGCAGCCACTTGTGGAAGCGCAGGGCGTCGTCCACCGCGCCGGGCAGGTCCCAGCCGGAGTGCCGGGGGTAGCGCTCGATGCCGACGACCACGGCGTGGACGCGTGCCGGGTCGTCGACGGTGTTCAGCCCAGCCATGTGCCGACGGCGTCCCAGACCTTGCGGTTGGACCAGTAGGCGCTGTGCGAGAAGGGGAACGGCTGGCGGTTGTCGACCTCGTGGTCGGTGGCGACCTCGGGGAAGACCTGCGCCGCGCGGAAGGAGAGCAGGTCGCGCGGGTCGTAGAGGTTGAGCCAGCGGCGCGGGAAGTGCGCGGGCGGGCGGTGCGGGTGCTGGAGGGAGACCAGCGCGCCGGCCTCGTAGAAGTAGGGCGCCTGCGAGCCCACGGTGATCAACTGGTCGACCCGCTCGGTCTCCTCCTCGATCAGGAGGTCGACGCAGGCGACCCCGCCGAGGCTGTGGGCGATCAGGGTGACGCGGTCGCCGGGGGCGTGTTCGACGGTGCGCCGGATCAGCCGGCGCAGTTCGTGGCCCCGGGCCTGGTAGCGCAGGATGTCGCCGACGGCGGGCAGGAGCAGGTCGTCGGTGTGGGCGCCGCGGCGGCGCCTGGCGTGCCAGGTCAGGGCGCGCAGGGCGGGGGTGGCGGCGGCCTTGGCGACGGCTCCCGCCAGGGTGCGGCCCTGGCTGTGCAGGTCCGCGGCGAGCAGGGTGAGCAGGGCGTCCCGCCGGAGGCCGTCGAGGGCGTCGGCGCCGCGGTCCGCCGCGTCGGTGAGGGTGGCGGCGACGACGGCCCGGGCGAAGGCGTGCCGGTGCTCGTGGCCGCCCTCGTCGGCGGTGGCCGCGGCGTCCCGCAGTTCCGGTGATCCGGCGACGGCCCGTACGGCGCGGTCGAGGGCGTCGTCCAGCCCGTGTTCCGCGAAGGCCGCCCTGACCTGCGGGGGCGGGGTGTACGCGGTGAGCTGTTCCAGGAGCTTCCGGGACGGGCTCTGGCCCCGCCCGTCTCCCGAGGGGGCGGCCGGGCGCAGGCCGAGCAGGCGCAGTTCGTAGCCGGGGTCGCGGTAGAGGACGCCCCAGACGGCCACCTTCTCGTCGTCCTCTTCGCGGCCCCCGCCGGACGCGGTGTAGCCGGGGATGCTGACCCCGCCGAGGGCCAGGTCCGCCCCGGCCTCGCGTCCCCAGAAACAGCCGCGGGTCTCGATCCCGGGCCGTAAGCCCGCCAGGCGGGATCTCACGGTCTCGAGCGTGGTGCCGTAGGACTCCTCCCGCACCCCGGTGCCGTGCACGAAGACCACCGAGCGAACCACTGAGCGCTGCACGTTCCCCCACCCCGACGACGCGTGGGGCCGGGCGTCCTCGCGCGGCCCCGGCCCGATGCTAGTGCGGGCGTCCGGCGTCGGGAGGGGATCCGGCGAAACGGTCCGTCCGTCCCCGCGCCGGGCGGCTACGAGCCGGCGGACGGGTCGGGGGCCGAGCCCTCCATGGCGAGGAGTTCCTCGTTCGGGATGGCCCCGCCGAAGCGGCGGTCGCGGGAGGCGAACTCGACACAGGCCCGCCACAGGTCGCGGCGGTCGAAGTCCGGCCACAGCACGTCCTGGAAGACCATCTCGGCGTACGCGCTCTGCCAGAGCAGGTAGTTGGAGGTGCGCTGCTCGCCGCTCGGGCGCAGGAACAGGTCGACGTCCGGCATGTCCGGGTAGTACAGGTACTTGGCGAGGGTCTTCTCGTTGACCTTCGACGGGTCGAGGCGGCCCGCCTTCACGTCCTCGGCGAGCGCCTGCGCGGCGTCGGCGATCTCGGCGCGGCCGCCGTAGTTCATGCAGAAGTACAGGGTGAGGCGGTCGTTGCCCTTGGTCTGCTCCTGGGCGACCTGGAGCTCCTTGGCGACCGACTTCCACAGCTTCGGCATCCGGCCCACCCAGCGCACCCGGATGCCCAGCTCGTCGAGCTGGTCGCGGGTCTTGCGGATGAAGTCGCGGTTGAAGTTCATCAGGAAGCGCACCTCGTCGGGCGAGCGCTTCCAGTTCTCGGTGGAGAACGCGTACAGGGAGATGTTGCGCACACCGATCTCGATCGAGCCCTGGAGCACGTCCAGGACCCGCTCGGCGCCGACCTTGTGGCCCTCGGTGCGGGGCAGCCCGCGCTCCTTCGCCCAGCGGCCGTTGCCGTCCATGACGATCGCCACGTGCTCGGGCACCAGCTCGCCGGGGAGCTTCGGCGCGCGGGCGCCGGAAGGGTGCGGCTCCGGCGCCTTGTACTCCCGACGCTGCCGCCCCAGGAACCCGCGTACGACCATGTGCCTCTCGTCTCCTCTGTCGCTTGCCGTGTGTGTGCTGCTGCTATTTCTCTACGTACCGCAGGGAGCGCAGGCCGCGCTCCAGATGCCAGTGCAGGTAGGCGGAGACCAGCCCGCTGCCCTCCCGCACATGCCGCGGCTCGCACGCGTCCGCGGTCTCCCAGTCTCCCGTGAGCAGCGCGCCCAGCAGGAGGAGGGTCTGCGGCGAGGGTACGACGCTGCCGGCCACCCGGCAGTCGGCGCAGACGCTGCCGCCGGAGGCGACGGAGAAGAACCGGTTGGGTCCGGGCATGCCGCACTTCGCGCAGGCGTCGAAGCTGGGCGCGTAGCCGTTGACGGCGAGGGAGCGCAGCAGGAACGCGTCGAGGACGAGGTGGGGGGCGTGCTCGCCCCGGGCCAGCGTCCGCAGGGCGCCCACCAGCAGCAGGTACTGCTGGACGGCGGGCTCGCCCTCGTGGTCGGTGAAGCGCTCGGCGGTCTCCAGCATGGCGGTGCCGGCGGTGTAGCGGGCGTAGTCGGTGACGATGCCGCCGCCGTACGGCGCGATGGTCTCGCTCTGGGTGCACAGCGGCAGTCCGCGTCCGACCAGCTCGCTGCCCCGGGAGAAGAACTGCACGTCGACGTGGGAGAACGGTTCGAGCCGCGCCCCGAACTTCGACTTGGTCCGCCGCACCCCCCGAGCCACGGCCCGCACCCGCCCGTGCCCGCGCGTGAGCAGGGTGATGATCCGGTCGGCCTCGCCCAGCTTCTGGGTGCGCAGCACGACGCCGTCGTCCCGGAACAGGCTCACCGGACGCCTCCGGGGGCGTGGACGGGCGTGCGGGGCTGGCTCATGGGTTCATTCTCGCCTACGGCGGAGGGGGTGTGGGCCCTCCTGACCGGACAGCCCTTAGGATCCCCCGGTGGTGCGCGGGGCGCTGGGGCGCGGGTTCGGGTGGTTGTGGGCGGCGTACGCCATGAGCAGCTTCGGGACCTGGCTGGCGTTCAGCGCGTTTCCGCTGATCGCCGTGGTGGTGCTGCACGCGGGCCCGGCCGAGGTGGCGGCGCTGGCGGCCGTGGGCCCGGCGGTGGGGGCGCTGCTGGCGGTGCCGCTCGGGCCGTGGGTGGAGTTCCGGCGCAAGCGGCCGGTGATGATCGCGGCGGATCTGGTGCGGTGCGCGGCGCTGCTGAGCGTGCCCGCCGCGTACGCGCTGGACGCTCTCGGGTTCTGGCAGCTCCTGCTGGTGTCGGCGGTCGTCGCGGCGGCGGACATCGCGTTCACGGCGGCGAGCGGGGCGTTCCTGAAGGGGCTGGTGGCGCCGGGGGACCTGCTCGTGGCGAACGGGCGCTTCGAGGCGACGATGTGGACGTCCAGCATGCTGGGCCCACCGCTCGGCGGGGCCCTGACGGCGCTGTTCGGGCCGGTGCTCACGGTCGCGGCGGACGCGGTCAGCTATCTGCTCTCGGCGGCGGGCCTGCGCGCGATCGGCGGCCGGGAGCCGAGGCCCGTACGGCAGGACCCCGCGCAGCGGCTCCGCGCGGCGGACCTGTTCGCGGGCTGGCGCCATCTCCTCACGCACCGGGCGCTGCGCCCGCTGTTCCTGAACGCGGTCCTGGTGAACGGTCTGATCATGGCGTCCGCTCCCCCGCTGGCGGTGCTGATGCTGGGCCCGCTCGGTTTCGCGCCCTGGCAGTACACGCTGGCCTTCGCCGTGCCCTGCGCCGGCGGTCTGCTGGGCTCCCGGCTGGCCCCGCGGCTGGTGGCACGGTTCGGGCGGCGCCGGGTGCTGCGGACCGCGGGCATGCTGCGGGCGCTGTGGCCGGTGGGGCTGGCGTTCGTGTCGGCGGGGCCGGGCGGGCTGGCGCTGGTGATGGCCGTGGAGTTCGGTCTGATCTTCCTCTCGGCGGTCTTCAATCCCGTCCTGGCCACCTCCCGGCTGGAGCTGACCCCGACGGACCGGGTGGCCCGTACGCTGTCGGCCTGGTCGGTGGCGAGCCGGGCGTCCGTGGCGGTGCTGACGGCGCTGTGGGGCGCCCTCGCCGCGTTCACCGGCCCGCGCACGGCGATCGGCCTGGCGGCGGTGCTGCTGTGGGCGACGCCGCTGCTGCTGGCGGCGGGCACGCCGAAGGGGGCCGTGCCCGCGCCGGCGTGCCGGTGATCAGTCGCCGTCCGGTGCCGTCCCGTTGGTGCGGGCGCGGACCTGGCCCGGCACGCCGTTCGGGGAGTGGGCCGGGTCGGCGGCCTCCCAGAGCAGGTTGAAGCGGCGGATGAGCGGGTCCACCTCGTTCGCGCGGGCGTTGATCGTCGTCGAGGAGTTCACGCTGAGCTGGTCGGCGTGGATCTCGTACGACAGCGCTCCGTCGAAGACGATGAAGTCGATCATCTTGCCGCGCCGGAAGTACGGCGGGAGTTCCTCCAGGGCGACGACGCGGACGTCGATGCCCATGTCCCGCTGCTCGGTGCAGATGGGCACGAGCGCGGCGAACTCCTCGGGCCGTTTGACGATGAACAGCCGCCGCACCCGGATGCGCCGGGCCGGGTCGAGGATGGCCTCGCGCTGGGCGGTGAGATAGCGGCCGGCCGGTTCGGTGGACCAGAAGCCGTCGTCGACGACGGTGGTGCTGATGGCGTCGATGCTGTGCCGGGTGCACTTGGTGAGCGTCATCAGCCAGTCGTGGTTCTCGCCGGAGGACTCGGCGCTGAGGCTGGTGAGGTCCTCCATCACCCCGGCGAGCCGGTTGATCTCCTCGTGGGCGAACTCGTGGAGGATCTCCGGCCCTCCGGAGACGACCTTGGTGGCGTTCTCGGCGAGCCGGGGCACGCCGTCGTCGCGGAGTTTCTCCACCTCGTTGAAGAGCTTGGTGGCCTTGCCGATGTCGGCGAAGCGCTTGTCCACCGAGTCCTTGACGGCGTGCATCTGGTTCACGAAGGAGACCAGGAACTGCACGATCAGGACGATGCCGCCGCACAGGACCGACAGCACGAGCTGCCAGGGTCCTTCCTCGTCGGCGCCGACGACATTGGTGAGCAGATAGACGGCGCCGCCGACCACCACGGTGACCAGCAGTTTCTGGGTCACGTGCCGGGCACCTGTGTAGGGACTGATCGGACTCGTCGGTGCGTTCATCTCGCTTTCTCCCCCCGTTGGGATCGTGCGTGAACCGATGTGCGTGCTGGTGCGGTCAGGGCGCGGCGAGCGCGTCGCGCCGGGTGAGGTTGCGCAGCGCGAGCTGGTCGCGGATGCGCTGGGCCAGGGTGTTCCACTGCCGGGTGTAGCCGGCGTCCTTCTCCAGTTCCTCCCAGGTGGTGCGCAGGGCGCGGTCGACGCGGGCCTGCGGCATCCACAGGTGGAGCAGATGGTCGACGAGCGGGCGCAGCACCTTCAGGGCGGCGGTGCCGTCGTCGGTGCCGATCCGCAGGCCGTCGAGTTTGTCGTTGACGGTGGTCAGCAGCCAGTCGTGCAGGGCGAGGTCCTCGCAGAGCCCGGCGGCGACGGCGGGTTCGGTGCCGCGCGGCAGGAGCAGTTCGACGATCCGCAGGCCGTCGTCGGCCTTGGTGAACCGCAGGGACGCCGGTTCCCCGTCGGCGGCGGGTGCCGCGGTCCAGCGCAGCGCGGTGTCGGCGGTGTTGAGCGGGGTGTCGTAGTCGAGGAGGCGGTGGGTGCGGGAGATCCGGGCGAGGAGGCTCTCGGCGATGGAGCCGATGTCGAGTTCGCCGGGCTGGTGTCCGGTGAGGAAGCCCTCGGTGACGGATTTCTCGGCGAGTCTGCCGACGGGGACGAGGGTGCCGGGGCGGACCAGGTAGTAGCCCCAGGGGCGGCGCCGGTCGGGGCCGTCGGTAGGGGCGGAGAAGTACGCCGTGGACTGGAGCACCCGTCCCTCGACCAGGACGGCGTGGGCGGTGACGGTGCCGACGGCGCGGATCCGGGCGCCGGTGGCGGTGGGCAGCCGGCAGTCGACGCCGGTGAGGACGTCCGGGGAGACGGCGTGCCGGTTGGGGTGCCGGGAGACCCGTACGCGTTCGTCGGCGCGCAGCCGCAGGAGCTGGACGGCGGTCGGCTCGTCCACGGCGTCGCGGGTGGGCAGCAGACAGGTGCGCACCTCGCCGCAGACGAGGGCGGGTCCCTCCGGGGTGCCCAGGCCGGTCATGTCACAGCCCCGGCGGGAACACGTAGGAGGTGCGGTCGACCACGCCCGTGGGCACGGTGACGCCCTCGCCCGCGGCCCGTTCGGCGACCATCGCCAGTGCCTCGGCCTCGACGTGGACCTGGTCGAGGATGACGCGTACGGCGTGCTCGACGGGCAGGAACCGGGCGGGCAGGACGCTGCACGTGACGTAGGCGGTGAAGGGCGCGGCCGTGGCGTTGAGCTTGAGCACGGGCGGCAGGGCGTCCCAGTCGGCGGGGAAGTCCTTGTCGGACCAGTCGACGGGGGTCATGACGGCGCGGCCGTTGTCGCGGAGCAGTCCGAGGCGGACGAGCTGCCACACGGAGGCGAGGAAGGCGCAGGACCAGAGGCGTTCGTCCTCGGGGCCGTTCCACAGTTCGACGTCCATGAAGACGGAGTGGCCGCGGGCGCCGGTCTCGGCGGGCGGCTGCCAGACGGCGCCGCTGGCGTCGAGGGCGGCGGAGGTGCGCTGGGTGGGGGCGCGCCGGCCGTTGGTGAGCCAGCCGGTGCGGCCGACGGGCGGGCGGAAGCCGTTGCTGCCGGGCGGCGGCAGTTCGACGAGCCGGTGCAGCACGGCCTCGGCGAGCGGGGTGCGGTCGCGGGGGGCCGGGGCGCCGGTGACGGGTGAGGGGTTCGCGCAGCCGGACTCGCGGGCCAGGTAGTCGATGGTGAGCCCGGCGTCGGCGGCCGCTTCGAGCAGTGGCGGTATGAGTTCGGCGGGGGTGGAGAGCCGGGAGAAGTAGTCGTCGATCAGGAAGCAGGTGCTGATCCGGGGCCGCCGGCCGGCGGGCAGCGGGCCGGTCCCGGCGCGGGCGGCCTCCACCCAGGGGCGTACGGAGGCGAAGTGCCGGCGCAGCCGGGAGGACCCTTCGGCAAAGTCCTCCATGTACAAGTGGCCTAATTCCAGGGAGAGATGGGAGAACGGCACGGATTCCGTGCGGGGTTCGGCGCTGGTCTCCCGGAAGACCGTTTCCGTTCCGCTCACAACTGCCCCCAGAACTTGTCGTCGGTGAGCCGTTGCGCGAGGTCTCCCATGGCCTGCCAGGTCTCGTTGTTGGCGATTCGCCGGTCGTGCACGTCGTCGTCGGTGATGAGGCGTTCCTGCCACTGGAGGACGGGTTCCAGCGGAATGGACGACAGCACCCGGGTCTTGCCGATGCCGCGGCCCGCGGCGAGTTCTTCGAGGTCTTTGTCGCACTGCCGCATCCACGCGTACTGGGCGGGCGAGACCTGTGACCACAGCGGTGATTCGAGATCGGGTACGGCGGCCCGTACGAAGCGGATGGAACCGTTGAGCGCGTCGGGCAGATGTCCCATCGCGATACCGGCCTGGACGATTCCCTGTTTCCCGTACACGAGTTCGGCCGCGGCCATGACGTGCTGGCGGGTCCAGCGGTGGTAGACGAGCCAGCGGTTCTTCAGCCGGCCGAGGCCGCCGCGCGGTGAGGTGGCGGCCAGCGCGAGATCCATCGCGTAACTGCGTCCGGCGCTCAGGTCGATGATGATGACGTCGAATTCACGCTTCAGCCGCAGGACGAGATCGACGCAGCGATGGAGGTTCTCCTCGTCGGTGACGAATTCGCCGCCGGTGCGGTCGCCGGGCAGCAGCACCAGCCGGCCGGAGCCGCCGGGCCGGCTGCGCAGCACGGGGTGTTCGGTGCGGGCCCACACGTCGACCCGCAGCGGTTCACCGGTCTTGCCCTTGAGGTAGGAGTGGAGTCCGCGGCCCTCGGCCTCGGAGAGGACGTCGGGCAGGTCGAAGACGGCGGCCGCGGTGGGCGAGCCGAAGTCGAAGTCCAGATAGCAGACGTCGTCCCCGTCCAGGGCGCGGTGATAGGCGAGGTTGGCGCTCGTGACCGAGCGGCCGGTGCCTCCCTTGTCGGAGGCGGCGAAGACGAGCACCGGTCACACCCCCCGCCCGACGCCCCGGGCGCGGGCCAGGGTGTCGAGCCGGATCAGGACCCCGAGGGCCAGCGCGTGGGCGGTGCCGGGCTGTTTGTCGACGAGCCGCCGGGCGCGGCGCAGGTCGGCCTCGATGCCCTTGAACTCTTCTCCCTGGGGGCTCTTGGGCGTGGGGGCCGGTTGTTCCATCTGCTCTTTTCCGAAGAGGTGGGCGGCCTCGCTGAGGGCCGCCTGGGCCAGTGCGGAGATGTCGGCGCTGCGGATCGGGTCCTGGGCGTACAGGGCGTGCGCGGCGACCATGCACTCGGTGACGCGCTCGGTGATGCTCCAGGACAACGGGCCCTGGCGGACCGGTGATTCGGGGTAGACGGCGTGCACGTTGTCCCAGAGGCCGACGCCGTCGCCGTCGGAGACCCGGCGCTGCCAGAGGTGGTCGAGGATGTCCTCGGCGAGCCGCAGCAGCCGGTCCTGGGAGGCGATGTTCCGGGACAGCGAGCAGAGTTGGATGGTCCGCTTGAGCAACTGCGCGGAGAAATCACCCATGGTCCACTTCATGGCCGGGCCGAGTTCCTCGCTGCCGAGCAGCGGGAGGGTGACGCCGGGGTTGTGCAGTTCGACCGCCGGGTCGTCGCGGGTGGTGCCGCTGGTGATGCGGCCGCGTTCGGCGAGGCGTTCCATGACGGCGACGGTGCGGGTGAGGTCGTCGTCGGTGGCGCGGCGGCGGACCAGGTCGTGGACGAGGATGGAGGCCACGGAGAGGGAGAAGTACTCCGACTCCAACTGCTGGAGGGTGGTGCGCCAGGGGATCTCCTCCAGCGGCCAGGTGGCGCCGTCGAAGCGGGCGATGGCGGACCAGTACTGCTGGGTGATCTCCCAGCGCAGCCGGAGGGCGTCGGCGAGCTTCTGCTGTTCGGCGTTGAGCAGACCGAGGACGAGGGTGCGCTCGGAGGACAGGTCGGGGATGCCGTCGAGGGCGACCACGGTGAAGTACAGGTAGGGCACGGCGCGGGCGGCGCCCTGGGGCTGTTTGCCGACCTGTTCGGCGGTCTCGGGCTCCAGTTCGACCTCGGGGGCGCCCTTCACCAGGCTCCAGGCCCAGCCGCACTCGAACAGGCGGTTCTCGTTGCGGAGTTGGTCGGTGACATCGGTGTCGAGACCGAGGGTGACGCTCTCGGTGATGAGGGCGCGCAGCGATTTGAAGCGGTCCTGGAAGCGCTGGAGGACCTGGCGGTCGGAGAGCCGGCCGCGGCCGAGCAGCCGGGCGAGCGCCTGACCCTGGTCGGAGCCGATGTCGACGACGTTGACGGTGAAGGAGCGCAGCAGGCTCACCATGGCGGCGGTCAGCCGGGCGCTGGTCTCCTCGCGGAGCTTGTCGATCCGGGCGAGGGTGGAGGCCCGCTGGGTCTTGCCGCGGTAGACCTTGAGGAAGCCGAGGGTGGCCAGACACAGGGTGATCGACATGGAGTAGGAGTCGACCACTCCCAAGTCGCGCTGTTCCTGGGTGAGTTCGACTTCCGGGTCCTCGGCGGCGAAGTAGTAGCCGCCGGAGAAGGTGGGGCTCTGCGGGCTGCGGTGCTTCCCCATGAAGTCGGCGAGGATCTCCACCAGGTTCGCGGGGATCTCGCTGGAGTCACCGGCGTGCCGCAGGGCCCTTTCCACGTCGAGCTGGGTGGTGTCGGGGTCGTCCAGCCGGAACGGTTCGATCTCGGTGGCGGGATAGAGCAGGCAGAGCAGTCGCTCGGCGTCGGCGACGCTGCTGCGGCCGCCCCATTCGCCCCAGTCCCATTTACCGTCGTCGAAGGAATGGCGGGCGACGGCCTGCCACACCTCCAGCAGATTCTGTCTCGGCTTGATCTGCATGCCCATTCCCCTCGCACAGGCCCGTCACCATGGAAAAGCGGTTACGACGTCATTCTTTTCGTCGGCCGCGCGCCAGGATCATTCCGGTGTATCCGTCACGAACGAGATCGCTCGTATTCAGGCGCTGAATGTCCACGCCGGGTTCGACGAGATCGCCGAGTGCGGTCCTGACGTCTTCCTTGTCGATGTCACGGGCCGGGAACTCGATATCGCCGACGCGATATCCCTGGGAATGCTCCATGAATGCGGTGGCGAAAGGAGCGCCGGGCTTGAGGGCGTGCATAAAGCTGCGCACGGCGTTCTGGAATTCCTCGAGGGAGGTGGTGATGGATTCGGCGACGAAGAACATCGTGCCGACGTCCCAGCCGGGTTCCGCGGCGCCCAGCTCGAACACGCTGCCCGCGATCGGGTCCTGGACGACCCTCTTGAACCGCTCGCGGGGGTTGTCCACGTCCGCGTAGCCCTTGCGGCCGCACAGGACCTTCCAGAACGGGTCCCAGTGGGCGTCGTACCAGTCGCGCTGTCCGAGGAGGTAGCCGCGGTTCTGCGCCGAACGCTCCAGAAGGGTGATGCTCTCGCACCAGGGGAGCATCGTGAAGGCCGGATAGAGATTCGGGCCGGCACCTACGTCAATACCGCGCGGAACGCGATCACCTCCCTCGAAATGATCACTGAAATGATCGCGTACGAGAGTGATGATCTCCTCGTCGACAGCCTGCATGACGAGGTAGTTGTGGCCGATGTACTGGTGGGGATCAAAGTCGTCCCACCGTACGTCTGCATTCAGCGTCCGATCGGCGGCGGTTGGCGGTCCGGAGGTCATGGTTAAGCGTAGCAGCCTGACGGGGTCTTGAAGGCGCTTCCGCTCAGGGTAATGATTGGGCGATCGAGCAGCAAATAACACAAAGCCGCAATTCGGTCGACACTCACAAGGGGACGGCATGACTCCTCTTCCGGGAGATCGTTTTCTGTCGGGCGCCGGTTCGATCGTGAGCCAGGTGTCCGGCCCGATGTCCAGCCAGGGGTCAGGGGGCGGGCCACTGAGGATCAGAGCGGTCACCGAGGACGATCTCTCCCATGTCGTCCGCCTCGACGCGGCGGCCTTCCCCGCCGACCCCTACCCGTTCTTCGTGCTGCGCCAACTGCTCACCGCGTTCCCGGAGTTCCTGCTGGTCGTGGAGGACAGCGCGAAGGATCTGCGCGGCTATGTGCTGGCCACGCCGCCCTACGACGCGCAGAGCTGGATCCTCAGCCTCGGCATCACCCCCGAGCTGCGCCGACAGGGGCTGGGCCGCGAGCTGATGACCCGCATCCTGGGCCTGCTCCGCGCGAAGGGCACCCACTCGGTGTGGCTCTCCGTGGAACCCGGCAACGACTCGGCGGTCGCCCTCTACCGCTCCCTCGGCTTCGTCCCGGAACCCCAGGGCCCCCGCCTGGACTACTTCGGCCCCGGCGAACACCGCCTGCTCATGTCACTGGCCCTGTAACCCCCACGCGTGACACTGCACCGGTCAGGGCGCCGACGCGAACCACCGCACGTGACACCGTGCCGGTCAAGGTGCCGACGCGAACCGCCGCCACGTAACGCCGTGCCGATCAGCGTGCCGACGCGAACCGCCGCAGGTGACGCCGCGCTGGTCAAGGTGCTGGAACGAACCGCCGCACGTGACACCGTGCCGGTCAAGGTGCCGACGCGAACCACCGCCACGTAACGCCGTGCCGGTCAGCGTGCCAGCCCCAACCGCCGCATGTGACGCCGCGCCGGTCGGCGTGCCGACGCGAACCGCCGCCACGTAACGCCGTGCCGGTCAGCGTGTCGGCCCGAACCGCCGTACGTAACGCCGCTGCCAGGGAGTCTCCACGGCGTGCCGGTCGTAGTGCCGTCGCACGAACGCGACCGCCTCGGCGGCCGGGACGCCGTCGAGCACCGCCAGACACGCCAGCGCGGTCCCGGTCCGGCCACGACCGCCACCACAGGCGACCTCCACCCGCTCACCGGCGGCCCTGCGCCACGCCTCCTCCAGGGCTGCCCGGGCGTCGTCCCGGTCCACCGGCAGCCAGAAGTCCGGCCACCGGACCCACCGGGCCTCCCACGCCACCTCGGGCGGCGCCGCCCCCAGCAGATACACCCCGTACGTCGGCGGGGGCCCGTCCGCTTCCATCCCCCGCCGCACCCCCCTCCCCCGCACCAACCGCCCGGACGGCAACCGCAACACCCCGTCCGCCGCGGGGTCCCAGCCCGCGCCGCCCTGACCGTCGTAGCTCTCCATCCGGCCATTCGACCTTGCCCCACCCACCCCGGGCAACCGGTTCCCCTCGACCGCCGGAACACCCGACGCCGGGCGCACCCACCGAAGGCCACCAGTCCCCCACCCCGGCCAACCGGTTCCCGCCCCCGGCGGCAGCCAGAACGCCCCAGGAGCACCAGAAGTCCCGGTCACCCGCTGGCCGCAGGCCACCACCCCCGCCGCAACCCGCCCCGCCCCGCCGCGCCGCGCCGCGCCGGGCAGCCGATCACGGGGCGGGCGCCCTCGGCACGCCCCTCGAACCCGCCAGCCCCGCCCGGGCGACCGACCCGCACCGACCGGCGGCCGGCCGGCTTCCCGCCACCGCATCCCGCCCCGAACCGGCTCGCCCCCACGGCAGCCACAACACCCCGCCCGTCCCCGCCCGCCCGGGCGACCGACCCGCACCCCCACTCCAATCCGTCCCGCCCCCAGGCAACCAATCCCCTCCCCACCGTGGTCTGGAGGGCGAGGAGGGGGTTCATGCAGGTCGAACTGGAGGAGCGGTTCCAGGAGTTCGTCAGGGCGCGGTGGTCACGGTTGGTCCGGACCGCCTATCTGCTCACCGGCGACGTCCACCACGCGGAGGATCTGACGCAGACCGCGCTCGCGAAGGCGTACCGGTCGTGGCGGCGGATCGCGCGCAGTGACAATCCGGAGGCGTACGTCCGCCGGATGCTGGTCACGTGCAACAGCGACCGGTTCCGCAAGCGGCGGGTCGCCGAGGCGCTGACCGCCGCGCCGCCCGAGCGGGTGGGGCAGGACGATCCCGCCGGGCGGCTGTCGGAGCGCGGTTCGCTGATGGCGGGGCTCGCCCTGCTGCCCGCGCGGCAGCGGGCGGTGGTGGTCCTGCGGTACTGGGAGGACCTGTCGGAGGCGGAGGTGGCCGAGGTGCTCGGCTGCTCCACCGGCACGGTCAAGAGCCAGGCGTCGAAGGGGCTGGCCAAGTTGCGTACGTATCCGGGACTGGCGCCGAGCCGCACGGTCTCCGGTCGGGAAGGAGGCGGCAGATGAACGGGCGGGAAGACGAGCGCTTCGAGGAGCGGCTGCGGGAGCTGCTGAGCGAGGACGCCGAGACGGTCCGGCCGGCGCCGGCGCCGTACCCGGCGATCCGGCGGCGCGGGCTGGCCGAGCGGCGCCGCCGGGTCGCGGCGGTCGGCGCGGCGCTGGTGACGCTGGCCGTGGTGCCCGCGGGGGCGTACGCGCTGGCCGGTGCGGGCACGGACCGCGGCGCGGACACGGCGGCCCCGAAGCCGTCGGTCAGTGCGCCGAGGACCCCGGCCGCGTCCCCGGCGCCCGCCGGTCCCGGCCGCCCGGCGACGCCGGGGCAGTTGGTGGACGGCATCACCTTCGAGCAGGCGGCCGACGGCCTGGCGAAGTGCCTGAAGGCCGAGCGCACGACACTGGGCGGCCACCGCGATCTGCTCGGCGCGCCCGAGGACTACCGGATCGTCCTGGCGATACCGAAGACCGGCGACTCCAACTCCCCGGGCGACGGCCTCTACGTCGTCGGCGTGCGGGAGCGGCAGACGGACTCCCGGGTGATCTGCACCCTGGAGGACGGCGTCGCGTCGGGCATCAACGTCAGCTCGTCCGACGCCAACGGCCCGGACGTGGGCAAGGTCGTGCCCGACATCAACGGCGGCAAGCTGTACCGGCAGTCGGTGCTCGACGACGGCAACTGGAAACTCCCGTTCCGCTGGGGCGCGATCGGCACGGTCGAACCGTCCGTCGCCGAGGTGACCGTCTCCTACGGCGGCGGCCCCGCCGTGCCGGCCGCCCTGGACCACGGCTGGTTCGTCGCCACGGGCACCCTGGACCACCAGGTCACGCTGGCCCCGCGCGTCAGGGGCTACGACGAGGCAGGCACCCTCGTCTACGACTCCGACACCGACCCGACCTACCAACGGCAGCTCTAGACAAGGGAGTTACCCACGGGCGTTCAGGACGGCGTGCCGGCCGCCGCCGCGAGCAGGCGGGTCACGTCGTCCGCCCGCAGGGTCAGCGCGGCGCCCACCGTGGCCAGGACCTCGCGCTCGGCGGGTGTGTAGGGCCCGTCGGCGAGGGCGATGCGGGCGCCCTGGAGGAGGATCGACTCACGGCCGACGGTGGCGAGGTGCGGGGCGAGCGGGTCGAGGGCCTCGTGCAGCTCTATGGCGAGCCCCGGCCCGCAGGGGTCGCCGTAGCTGCGGCCGGTGTCGGAGGCGAGGGCCGCGACGAGGGCGGCGAGCTGCTCCTGGGTGCAGTCGGTGAGACCGGCCGCGCGGACCGCTCCCGCGGCCGTCTCCAGCGCCTGCCGGGCGCAACTGTCGTCGGCGGAGAGCACCGCGAGGGCGACGGTGTGCACGGCGTCGCGCAGCATCGCGGAGAAGCGGGTGGTGGTCGGATGGTCGAGGGCGTCGGTGCCGTACTGCTGCTGGCAGGCGGCGCACTCCACGACGGGCCCGGTCTCGCCGCGCGGCAGGACGGGCACGCCGAGGAAGGTGAAGCGGCGCCGGCCGGTCAGCCGCTGGTAGTTGCGGTCGCCGCCGCAGCCGGGGCAGAAGAACTCGCCGTCCCCGACCGGCGTCCACGCGGTGCGGGTGCCCACGATGCGGGCATGTCTGGTGCCCCGGCCGTCTCGTCCCCGTCCTGGCAGCACGTCGCACCTCCGTAACTCCCCCACCGCCTTGCGGGCGTGAGCGAGGCCCCCACGGCAACATCGCCGTGTCTGCGTGATGTTAGCCACATCCGGGAGGAGTAGTCAGCACCTGGGACGAGACCTTTCCGTGACCTCCACGTACGGGTGGCCGAGAAACGACGGAGCCCCGGCCGCCGTACCCGGCGATCGGGGCTCCTGAACTCCCGGGAGGAGTGATCAGCGCGTGGCGCGGTTGACGGCGGAGACAACCGCCTTCAGCGAGGCGCGTGTGGTGTTGGCGTCGATGCCGATGCCCCACAGGACCTTGCCGTCGATGGCGCACTCGATGTACGAGGCGGCCTGCGCGGAGGCGCCCTCGCTCATGGTGTGCTCCTGGTAGTCCAGCAGGCGTACGTCGATGCCGATGGACTGCAGGGCGTCGAAGAAGGCCGAGATAGGACCGTTGCCGGTGCCGGACAGGACCGTGTCGACGCCGTCGACCGTGGCCTCGACCGTGAGGGTGTCCACGCCGTCGGTGTCGGTGGTCGACTGGCCGGTGCGGACCTGGATACGGCCCCAGGGGTTCTCCGGGTTCGGCAGGTACTCGTCCTGGAAGACGGACCAGATGGCCGCGCCGGTGACCTCGCCGCCCTCGGCGTCCGTCTTGGCCTGGATGATCTTCGAGAACTCGATCTGCATCCGGCGTGGCAGGTCCAGCTTGTGGTCGTTCTTCAGGACGTACGCGATACCGCCCTTGCCGGACTGCGAGTTGACGCGGATGACGGCCTCGTAGGACCGGCCGACGTCCTTGGGGTCGATCGGCAGGTAGGGGACCGCCCACTCGATGTCGTCGACGGTGACGCCCTTCGCGGCCGCGTCGGCCTCCATGGCGTCGAAGCCCTTCTTGATGGCGTCCTGGTGGGAGCCGGAGAAGGACGTGTAGACCAGGTCGCCCACGTAGGGGTGGCGGGGGTGGACCTGCATCTGGTTGCAGTACTCCCACGTACGACGGATCTCGTCGATGTCGGAGAAGTCGATCTGCGGGTCGACGCCCTGGGAGAACAGGTTCATGCCCAGGGTGACCAGGTCGACGTTGCCGGTGCGCTCGCCCTGTCCGAACAGGCAGCCCTCGACGCGGTCGGCGCCGGCCATCAGCGCCAGCTCGGCGGCGGCGACGGCGGTGCCGCGGTCGTTGTGCGGGTGGACGGACACGCACACGTACTCGCGGCGCGAGAGGTTGCGGCTCATCCACTCGAAGCGGTCGGCGTGGGTGGAGGGGGTGGAGCGCTCGACGGTGGCCGGCAGGTTCAGGATGATCTCGCGGCCCGGACCGGGCTGGTAGACGTCCATCACCGCCTCGCAGACCTCCAGCGCGAAGTCCAGCTCGGTGTCGGTGAAGATCTCGGGGCTGTACTGGTAGCCGAACTCGGTCTCGGGGCCCAGCAGCTTCTCGGCGTACTCCATGACCAGGCGGGTGCCGTCGACGGCGATCTGCTTGATGTCGTCCTTGGAGCCGCGGAAGACGACCCGGCGGAAGACCGGCGCGGTCGCGTTGTACAGGTGCACGGTGGCCCGCTTGGCGCCCTTCAGGGACTCCACGGTCCGCTCGATCAGGTCCTCGCGGGCCTGGGTCAGTACGGAGATCGTGACGTCGTCGGGGATCGCGCCCTCTTCCTCGATGATCGAGCGCACGAAGTCGAAGTCGGTCTGGCCGGAGGCGGGGAAGCCGACCTCGATCTCCTTGTAGCCCATCGCCACCAGTTGGTCGAACATCCGGCGCTTGCGCTCGGGCGACATGGGGTCGATCAGGGCCTGGTTGCCGTCCCGCAGATCGGTGGAGAGCCAGCGGGGGGCGGCGGTGATCCGGTTGTTCGGCCAGGTGCGGTCGGGGATGTCGACCTGGTCGTACTGTCCGTACTTGTGGATCGGCATCGTGCTGGGCTGCTGGCGGTTCGCCATGGGGCGGTGGCTCCTCGGGATGACCGGAGTGTCCGGACGGAAGGACGGCCGACGCGCAACACCAAGCACCGCGGGGAGGGGGTCGGCCTCGACTACAGGCCCTCGCCGCGGCAGCTAAGGAGAAGCAGCCCGAAACGCATAGTGCTCCGCAGCCTAGCCGAGCCGCTGCTGTCGCGTGGGTCCGTATCAGTATGCGGGACCGCCAGGGACAGTCCCAGGAAAAGCACCCCAATCGTGGGCCATACCACTCGAACCGTCGGATCAGCACTGTTTGTCACCGTTTTTCACCAATCATGGTTGCGGGTGGTGACACCGTCATGACGCAGTGCAAGGGTGCCGGGCATGACGACGAACGGGGGCTTCGAGCCCGTCTTCTGCACGGTCGTACCGCCGCATGTCCTGGACAGGCTGGCGCGCAACGACGACCCCGCACTCTCCGGTCCCGCCCAGCGCACCCTGGTGCGCGACAGCGAGCTGCGCGCCAGGCGCCGGGTGACCACCGAGTTCGCCCTGGCGGCCGCCCCGGTGGCCAAGGCACCCTCCGAGCAGCCGCTGCGCACGATCTACGACGCCGGACACGGCACCGACCTGCCCGGCACCAAGGTCCGCGCCGAGGGCGAGGACCCCGGCCAGGACGCCACCGTCAACCGCGCCTACGCCGGGCTCGGCGCCACCTTCGAGCTGTTCCTGAAGGCGTACCGGCGCCACTCCATCGACGACGACGGCCTGCCGCTGGACGCCACGGTCCACTACGACGAGGGGTACAACAACGCCTTCTGGAACGGCGAGCAGATGGTGTTCGGGGACGGCGACGGCGAGATCTTCGTCGACTTCACCAACTCGATCGACGTCATCGGCCATGAACTGACCCACGGCGTCACGCAGTACACGGCCAACCTGACGTACTACGGCCAGCCGGGCGCCCTCAACGAGTCGATGTCGGACGTCTTCGGCTCGCTCATCAAGCAGTACTCGCTCGGCCAGACCGCAGCCGAGGCCGACTGGCTGATCGGCGCGGGACTGCTCGCCCCGGCCGTCACCGGCAGCGCCCTGCGCTCGATGAAGGCCCCGGGCACGGCGTACGACGACGACGTCCTCGGCAAGGACCCGCAGCCGGCGACCATGGACGACTACGTCCGCACCGGCCGCGACAACGGCGGCGTCCACATCAACTCGGGCATCCCCAACCACGCGTTCTACCTGGTCGCGACCGCCCTCGGCGGACACGCCTGGGAGAAGGCGGGCGTGATCTGGTACGACGTGCTGACCGGCGGCGAACTCTCGTCCCGGGCGCTGTTCACCGACTTCGCCGGGCTCACCGTCAAGGCCGCGCGCGAACGCTTCGGGGACGGCGGTGACGAACTCCGGGCCGTCGAGAAGGCGTGGGAAGGGGTCGGGGTGCGGATCCTGTAGTTCCGTACTACACAGAGACCCATGCGGATTCAGGTGAGGCGCACAGGCGGGTTCGCGGGCATCGAGCGGCAGGCCGAGGTGGACACCTCGGGGCGGCCCGACGCGTCCGAGTGGCACGCCCTGGCCGAGCGGGCGCTGTCCGCCGGCCGGGGCCGGCCCCCCGCCGGGGTGCCGGACGGCTTCAGCTACGAGATCACGGTCGACGGCCGCACGGTGCACGCGGCGGACCCCGGCCTCACCGAGGCCCAACGCGACCTGGTGCGGAGGGTGTTGAAGGAAGGGGCGTGACCACGTCTTGAGCCGTGACCGTTGACTTCCTTACCGGCCGGTACGGATGATCCGGCCCATGGCGACCGACACACGCGACGAGACGAACCCGATGCCCCGGTTCCCGGCCGGCTTCCAGTGGGGGGTGTCCACCTCCGCGCACCAGATCGAGGGCGCGGTGGACGAACGCGGGCCCTCCGTGTGGGACACCTTCACCGCCGAGCCGGGACGGGTGAAGGACGGCTCCACCGCGGCGGTGGCCTGCGACCACGTCCGCCGCTACCGCGAGGACGTGGCGCTCCTCGCGGACCTGGGCGTGGACGCGTACCGCTTCTCGATCTCCTGGCCGCGGGTGAACTCCCCCGGCGGCCTCGACTTCTACGACCGTCTGGTGGACGAGCTGGCGGCGGCCGGGGTCCGTCCGGTGCCCACCCTCTTCCACTGGGACCTGCCGGCCGAACTGGACTGGCTGGAACGGGACACGGCGTCGCGGTTCGCCGACCATGTGGCGAAGGTCGTGGACCGCCTCGGCGACCGGGTGACGCGCTGGATCACCCTCAACGAGCCCGCCGAACACACCCTGTTGGGCCACGCGCTGGGCACGCACGCGCCCGGGAGGCAACTACTCTTCGACGCCCTCCCCGCCGCCCACCACCAACTCCTCGCGCACGGCCTCGCGGTACGGGCCCTGCGCGCGGCCGGCACCTTCGACATCGGCATCGCCAACAGCCACGGCCCGACCTGGCCGGCTTCCGAGGAGAGCGCCGACGTGGAGGCGGCGGCCTTCTACGACCTCCTCCTGAACCGCCTCTTCGCCGAACCGCTCCTGCTCGGCGAATACCCGGAGGGCCTGGGCGAGTTGATGCCCGGGGACGACGTTGCCGCCGACCTCAAGGTCATCGCGGAGCCCCTCGACTGGTACGGCGTCAACTACTACGCCCCGACCCGGGTGGGCGCCCCGCAGGGCGCGGAGATCGAGTTCGGCGGCATCACCATGCCGGCCGAACTCCCCTTCTCCGTCCGCGAGATCGAGGGCGTCCCCACGACGGACTTCGGCTGGCCGGTGGTCCCCGAGGCCCTCACGGAACTCCTGACCACCTTCAAATCCCGCTACGGCGACCGCCTCCCCCCGGTGATCATCACTGAGAACGGCTGCTCCTACCCCGGCCTCGACGACCGGCCCCGCATCACCTACCTCGACACCCACCTCCGCGCCCTCCATGACGCGATCACGGCGGGCGTCGACGTCCGCGGCTACTTCACCTGGTCCCTCCTCGACAACTTCGAATGGGCGGAAGGCTACGAACGCCGCTTCGGCCTGGTCCACGTCGACTTCGAGACCCAGCGAAGGACGCCTAAGGCGTCGTACGCGTGGTTCCGGGAGGTGCTGCGGGCGCAGCGCTGACCCTCAACGCAGCACGAACTCGCACCACACGACCTTGCCGGGACTGCGCTCCCCCACGCCCCATTTGTCGGCCAGCGCCGACACGAGCAGCAGCCCGCGCCCGCCCTCGTCCGGTTCGTCGGTGATCTGCGGGACCCCGGTTCCGCTGTCGTGCACCTCGACCCGGACGAGGACCCGGTCGTACGTCAGCCGCAGCAGGAAACCCCGCCCCGGGGGAACCCCGTGCACCAGGGCGTTGGTGGCCAGCTCGCTCACACACAGCGACACGTCCGCGCTCCGCTCCCATGCGGCCAGCCCCCAGTGGGCCAGAGACCGGTGAGCGAACCGCCTGGCAGCGGGCACGCTGCTGCGGGCACGGCCGTAGAAGCGGTCGCGCGGGTGGGGGAGATCAATGGGCTCATTCACGGGACGAATGTCGCGCAGGGTGACTAGCCTGGTGCAGTACGTCATGCCGTACAGATGGTTTGTACGGGGTCGTGCGGGGTGGTGTGCGAATGAGTACGGGGAGTTCAGCAGGCATGACGCCTACACGGAGGAAGAACCAGTCGGCCATGAAGATGCTGGGCCGTCAACTGGCGGCGGCACGGCGGGCGGCGGGTATGAGCCAACCTGAGCTGAGCGCCGAGCTGAACCTGAACGAGGAGACGATCGCGTCGATCGAGCAGGGCCGACGGCCGCTCAAGCTGGACATCGCGGAACGCTGCGACGAACTGCTCGGCACGAAGGGAATGTTGGCGGCGGGGGTGTCCAACCTGCCGGAGGTGGACCAGTTCCCGCTGTGGGCGGAGGAGTACATGGACCAGGAGAAGGTGGCTGTTGCACTGTCCTGGTACGACACCGTGGTCATCTCTGGCCTGCTCCAGAACGAGGCATACGCACGGGCAGTGCTGCAAAACCGGGTCCCGGCATATGTGGAGGAGGGGCTGGAGACGGCGCTGCGGCTGCGACTCGAACGTCAGGAGATCCTGCACCGCAAGGACCCACCGACGATGAGCTTCGTGGTGTGGGAGGCTGCACTGCGCTTGAGGATCGGCACCGAGGAGATCCGGCGGAACCAGATGCAGTTCCTGCGTGAAGTGGCTGAACTGCCTTGTGTCTCGCTCCAGGTGTTGCCGTTCGAGAGCCCCTTTCACGCCGGTCTGGACGGCCCTTTCACCCTGCTTGAGACTCCGGACCACCAGCAACTCGCCTACACGGAGTCGCAACGCGGCAGCCAGTGGGTTGCCGACCCCGAAGACATCTCTCTGTTAACACGTCGGTATGCGATGCTGCGGACTCAGGCCCTGAACACCCAAGATTCCATGGGCCTGCTCGACCGCCTGCTAGGAGAGCAATGAGCACCGAAGCGCTTCAGTGGTTCAAGTCGACCTACAGCGGCAGCGACGGCGGCCAGTGCGTGGAGGTCGCCGCCTGCCCCCACGCCATCCACGTCCGCGACTCCAAGCAGGCCCCCGCTCAGGACCGCACCCTGAGCCTCGCCCCCGGCGCCTGGGCCGCCTTCACGTCCTCCCTCAAGTAGCCGGGGTCGTCAGAAGCCCAGCTTGCGGAGTTGCTTCGGGTCGCGCTGCCAGTCCTTCGCGACCTTGACGTGGAGGTCGAGGAAGACCGGGGTTCCCAGCAGCGCCTCGATCTGCTGGCGGGACTTGATGCCGACGTCCTTCAGGCGGCGCCCCTTCGGGCCGATGATGATGCCCTTCTGGCTGGTGCGCTCGATGTAGATGTTGGCGTGGATGTCGAGCAGCGGCCGGTCCGCCGGACGGTCCTCGCGGGGCAGCATCTCCTCGACGACCACCGCGATGGAGTGCGGCAGCTCGTCCCGGACACCCTCCAGCGCCGCCTCGCGGATCAGCTCGGCGACCATCACCTGCTCGGGCTCGTCGGTGAGGTCGCCCTCGGGGTACAGCGGCGGGCTCTCCGGCAGCATCGGGATCAGCAGGTCGGCGAGGAGCGACACCTGCTGGTCGCCGAGCGCCGAGACCGGCACGATCTCCGCCCACTCGATGCCCAGCTCCCGCCCGAGCTGGTCGATCGCGATGAGCTGCTCGGCGAGCGCCTTGCTGTCGACCAGGTCGGTCTTGGTGACGACGGCGACCTTCGGGGTCTTCTTGATCCCGGCCAGTTCCTTGGCGATGAACCGGTCACCGGGCCCGAGCTTCTGGTCGGCGGGCAGGCAGAAGCCGATCACGTCGACCTCGGCCCAGGTGGTGCGCACCACGTCGTTCAGCCGCTCGCCGAGCAGCGTGCGCGGCTTGTGGAGCCCCGGGGTGTCCACCAGGATGAGCTGCGCGTCGGGCCGGTGCACGATGCCCCGCACCGTGTGCCGCGTGGTCTGCGGACGGTTGGAGGTGATCGCCACCTTCTTCCCGACCAGAGCGTTCGTCAGCGTGGACTTGCCCGCGTTGGGGCGGCCCACGAAGCACGCGAAGCCGGCGCGGTGGACGGTCTCGCCCGACCGCTCGGATGACTGGGTACGAACGCTCATGGAGCCCATTGTCCCTGATCCCCGAAGCCCTGCCGCACACACGAGCGGCCCCACGACCGACCGCGGGCGACCGTGATCTTACGGTGCGCGCCGCCACCGCATACGATCACCGCGTCCCGGGCCCCGCAGGAAGGTCAGGCCGCACCCATGAAGCTCGTCACCGCGATCGTCAAGCCGTACCGCCTCGACGAGGTCAAGACGGCACTCCAGGAGCTGGGCGTGCACGGTCTGACCGTGACCGAGGCCAGCGGCTACGGCCGACAGCGCGGCCACACCGAGGTGTACCGGGGCGCCGAGTACCAGGTCGACCTGGTGCCCAAGGTGCGGATCGAGGCCGTCGTGGAGGACTCCGACGCCGACGCGGTGATCGACGCGATCGTGACCGCCGCGCGTACCGGGAAGATCGGCGACGGGAAGGTGTGGGCCGTGCCGGTGGAGACGGTGGTCCGGGTCCGCACCGGCGAGCGCGGCCCGGACGCCCTCTAGGCCCTCCAGGGCACTTTCCCGCCCCGCAGCCTGATCACCGCGAACCACACCCCCGCCCCGACCCCCACCACCAGCACCCCCGCCACCAGCCACGGCACCGCCAGGAAGGACACGGTCGCCGACTCCCTGGTGTCCCGCGCGGTCGCCGTAAGCGTCACGTCCGCGTGGTCGAGCTGGGGCGCGTCCCGCCAGCGTTCGGTGAGGCGGACGCGCTGGCCGGGGAGCAGCTCGGAGGGGATCTCCGTCAGGTCGCGGGTCAGCAGGGTGCGGCCGAAGAGCCCCCGCGCCCGCAGCTCCACCTGGGGGTCGAGAGTGACGTTCCCGGTGTTGTGCAGGGTGTAGGAGACGGTGGCCGTGCTGTCGCCGAGGCCGGGCACGAGCGGCTGGCGGTGGGAGACGCGGACGTCCTCCACGGCCAGCGCCGGCAGGGTGGGCCCGCCGACCTGGAGGTAGACGCGGGCGCCGACGGCCCGCCGTACACCGAGCGCGACCGCGCCGTCGCCCGGGTCGATCCGCTCGTCGAGGGCGACGATCGCGCCGGGGTGGTCGCCGGGCTCGGCGTCCTCGGGGACCTCGATGGTGACCGGCACGGTGACCGTGCGGCGGCCCGGCACGGTGACCCGGTCCTTCGCGGGCCGCGCCCACGCGCCGACGCCCCGCATCCGCTCCCCCTCCGACCGGACGGCGAAGCCGCCGTCCCGCGCGGTGTTGTAGGCGTCGGCGGCGTAGAGCCGGAAGGTGAGCGGTGCGTCGGTCTTGTTGGCGACGACGACCTCGTCCTCGATCGTCTGGCCGGGATCGGCGCTGACGTAGAAGTACGGGCGGGTGGAGACGGCCGAGGAGGCCGGGTAGACGGACCAGCTCCCGTTGTCGGCGGCACGCGCCGGTGCGGCGCACAGCAGCGGAAGAAGCAGAAGGAGGAGCGGCAGGAGGAGGGCGTACGGCTTGCGCAGCAGCATGGGTGCGGACCCCCGCGGGCGACGAAGGCGACGGAAGGGCGCGGTGGGCGGGCGGGTGCGGGCCGCTGGGACGGCCGCCCGCCACCGTGGGAAGAGCGTGGATCAGGTGAGCGTGAGCGTCAGGACGCCGGCGTAGGTGCCCGGGGGCGTGAACGCCGGTACGTCCAGGGAGAGTCCGGCCTTGACGGTGAACTCGCCGCCGGTGAGCGTGCCGTCCGGTGCGGACGCCAGGGTGGCTCCCGCGCTGCCGACGGCCCCGGCCGAGCCGGCCCGGCAGGTGCTGGGGCTGCCCGCCTTGGTGGTGCACTCGGGCGTCCAGCTCAGCTTGCCGGCGTCGATCTTGGCGCCGGCGCCGGTGAAGTCGGTGACCTTGCCGGTCAGGGACCAGCCGGCGGGTCCGCCGCGGTAGTCCTTGACGGTCACCGCGTTGAGGTCCCCGGTCGAGGCGTCGCCGGAGCCGAAGTCGACCGCGGACATCGCCACGGCGTCCCCGGCCTGGGACATCGACAGGGTGCCGGCCTTCACGGTGGTCGTCAGCTTCTGACTGCCCTCGGGGACGGGCTGGTCGTCGATGACGACGTACGCGACGGGCCCGGCGCCGAGGTCCGTGCTCCACGCGCCGCCCTCGTACGCCACCACGCCGGTCGTGGTGAGGTCGTTGACGACGAGCGAGCCCGAGACGGCGCCCTGCGCGTTCGCGGTCACGGTCGCCGTGTCCGCGGTCTGGGCGGCCCCGGAGCGTCCGGCGAGGGTGACCGTGGCGCCGGCCGTGAAGCCGGTGCCGGTGACGGCGACACTCGCGCCCGGCGCTCCGGAGGCCGAACCCAGGCTGATGGCACGGGTGTTGGCCGGCGGATTGTCCGCGGCGGTGACCGTCTCGGACACCGGGGCGGGCGGGTTCGTCACCGTGCAGGGGGTGTCCAGTTCCAGGATGTAGCTGGTGTGGATGTTGTAGTCGCCGGGCGAGAGGGTGATCGCGCCGGGCGTGGTGACGGTGAAGGTGCCGGTCATGGAGAAGGACGGGAAGACGCCCTTGCCGGGGACCGGCGGGTTCTTCTTGGGTCCCGTGACGGTGACGCTGCCGGACTGCGCGCCGCCGAGGGTGACCTTGCCCGTCGGGGTCATGATGTCGGCCGGCAGGGCGAGGTCGGTGGGGTTGCTGGCGGCGGGCGCGACCACCGTGTAGGTGACGGTGACGGTGTCGCCGACCTGGGGGGTGGCGTCGTCGACCGTGATCTTGGCGGTGGTGGTGCCGTCGATCGGCGGGATGCCCGCGATCGGCGGCGGGACGCAGTGCGTGGGGAAGTCGACGTTCACGGCCGCGGCGCCGGCCGGGACCGCCAGCGCTCCGCCCGCGGTGACCGCGAGCGCGGTCGCGCCGAGCAGCGATGCCCAGCGCCGTCTTCGGGACCGCGGGGAACTACAGGACGTGCGGGGTGTCGGACCCATGGGTGTGCCCCCTCCTCCGGGGTGCGGGCGCGGCGGCTCTTCCGCGCCGACAGGGGGCATTGAGGTGCGGATCGCCGGAGAAGTCAATGGACACGGCGATGCCAACTGATGGACCGTCAGCTTCCTGGTGCCGACGGCCGGGACGCCCGCGTCAGCCCGCGGACACCGTGCGGCGTACGGTGCCGTCCGTCGCGGCGAGATGCACCGGGGTCCCCGCTCCGCCGAGGTCGCGTACGGCGGCCAGGTCCGCCTCGTCGGCGCCCTCCGCCGCGGTGACCACCGCCGCCGCCTCCAGCGACCCGGCCCCCGAGGCCACCGCCATCGCCACGGCCGTACGCAGCGCGCTCAGCTTCAGCGACGGCAGATCGACGGTGGCCGCGACATACGTACGCCCCGTCTCGTCGCGTACGGCCGCCCCCTCGGGCGTGCCGTTACGGGCCCGCGCGGAACGGGCCAGGGTGACGATCTTGCGGTCCTCGGGGTCGAGCGCGCTGCTGTCGGTCATGCGCCGAGCATACGATCACCGGCGCGGGGTCACCGGCTCAGGGCCGGTCGAGGCGGAGCCGCTCGGCGCGCGGCAGCCCGGCCACGACCAGGTCGTAGGAGTCCTCGATCAGCTCCCGGACCAGCCGGTCGGGCAGGCCGCCGTCGACCGTCACCGTGTTCCAGTGGCGTTTGTTCATGTGGTAGCCGGGGGCGATCAGACCGGGGTGCTCGGCGCGCAGCCGGACCGCGTCCTCGGGGTCGCACTTGAGGTTGACCTTCAGGGGCCGCTCGTCCGTCGAGCTGAGCGCGAACATCTTGCCCAGCACCTTGAAGACCGAGATCTCCGGGCGGAACGGGAACTCCTCCACGACCGCGTTGAAGGACAGACAGCAGGCGCGCAGCTCGTCGGGGGTCACTCCGGTCCGCCCTCCCCGGGCGGGCCCGCCGGGGCGACCGGCTCCACCAGCACCGTGACGATCTTGTTGCGGCGGCCGGCGGCGGCCTCCGCGGTCAGCCGCAGAACCCGCCCGTCGGGCAGGTCGACCACGCTGGACGCCCCGGCGATGGGCACCCGGCCCAGGGCCTTGGCGAGGAGCCCGCCGACGGTCTCCACGTCCTCGTCGTCGTACTCCTCCAGGCCGTACAGCTCGCCGAGGTCGGTGATGTCGAGGCGGGCGGTGACCCGGAACCGGTCGTCGCCCAGCTCCTCCACCGGCGGCAGCTCCCGGTCGTACTCGTCGGTGATCTCGCCGACGATCTCCTCCAGGATGTCCTCGATGGTGACGATGCCGGCCGTGCCGCCGTACTCGTCGATGACGACCGCGACGTGATTGCGCTCCTGCTGCATCTCGCGCAGCAGGTCGCCGGCGTTCTTGGTGTCGGGGACGAACGCGGCGGGCCGCATCGCCGTCGACACCAGGTCCGACTCGGCGTCGCGGCTGATGTGCGTCTTGCGGACCAGGTCCTTCAGATAGACGATCCCGACGATGTCGTCCTCGTTCTCCCCGGTGACGGGTATCCGGGAGAACCCGGAGCGCAGGGCGAGGGTCAGGGCCTGGCGGATGGTCTTGTAGCGCTCGATGACGACCAGGTCGGTGCGCGGGACCATCACCTCGCGGACGAGGGTGTCGCCCAGCTCGAAGACGGAGTGCACCATCCGGCGCTCCTCGTCCTCGATGAGCGACTCCTTCTCGGCGAGGTCGACCAGCGCCCGCAGCTCGGCCTCGGAGGCGAACGGGCCGCGCCGGAAGCCCTTGCCGGGGGTGAGCGCGTTGCCGATGAGGATGAGCAGCGAGGGGATCGGGCCCATGATCCTGGCCAGCGGCAGCAGCACGTACGCGGCGGCCGTCGCGGTGTTCAGGGGGTGCTGGCGGCCGATGGTGCGCGGTGAGACGCCGACCGCGACGTACGACACGAGGACCATCACGCCGATCGCGGCGAGCAGCGCCGGGGCGGTGTCGTCGATCTCGCGCAGACACGCGTAGGTGACCAGCGCGGCGGCCGCCATCTCGCAGGCGACACGGACCAGCAGCGCCACGTTGAGATAGCGGGTGGGGTCGGCGGCGATCTGCGCGAGCTTGGCGCTGCCCCGCCGGCCGGACCGTACGGCCTCCTCGGCGCGGAAGCTGGAGACGCGCGCGAGGCCCGCCTCCGCGCAGGCGGCGAGCCACGCGACGACGACCAGGGCGATCGCGCCGCCGACGAGGGCGGGGCTCATGAGACGGTCGGGGCCGGGGACGGGCCGGTCAGGCCCTTCTCCGCACGCCAGCCGTCCACGATGGCCGCCTGGAGGCCGAACATCTCGGCCTTCTCGTCGGGCTCCTCGTGGTCGTAGCCCAGCAGGTGCAGCACGCCGTGGACGGTGAGGAGCTGGAGCTCCTCGTCCATGGAGTGCCGCGTGGGCGCGTCCGCCCCCTGCTTGGCCGCGACCTCGGGGCACAGCACGATGTCGCCGAGCAGCCCCTGCGGGGGCTCGTCGTCGTCCTTCGACGGCGGCCGCAGCTCGTCCATCGGGAACGACATGACGTCCGTCGGCCCCGGCAGGTCCATCCACTGGATGTGGAGCTGCTCCATGGCGTCGGCGTCCACGACGATCACCGACAGTTCGGAGAGCGGGTGGATGCGCATCCGCGCGAGCGCGTAGCGGGCGATGTCGAGGATCGCCTGCTCGTCGACCTCGGTTCCGGACTCGTTGTTGACGTCGATCGACATGGTGCTGGCTTGTCTACTTCCGCTTGGAACGGCCGCCCCGGTGGGTGCCGTTCTCCGTATCGTTCTCGCTGTCGTACTTCTCGTACGCGTCGACGATACGGCCGACCAGCTTGTGCCGTACGACGTCCTGGGACGACAGGCGGGAGAAGTGGACGTCCTCGACGCCGTCCAGGATCTCCTGCACCTGGCGCAGCCCGGACTTGGTCCCGCCCGGCAGGTCGACCTGCGTCACATCACCCGTGATCACGATCTTCGAGTCGAAGCCGAGCCGGGTGAGGAACATCTTCATCTGCTCGGGGCTGGTGTTCTGCGCCTCGTCCAGGATGATGAACGCGTCGTTGAGCGTCCGGCCGCGCATGTACGCCAGCGGGGCGACCTCGATCGTGCCCGCCGCCATCAGGCGGGGGATGGAGTCGGGGTCGAGCATGTCGTGCAGGGCGTCGTAGAGCGGGCGCAGGTAGGGGTCGATCTTCTCGTAGAGGGTGCCCGGGAGGAAGCCGAGGCGTTCGCCGGCCTCGACCGCGGGGCGGGTCAGGATGATGCGGTTGACCTGCTTGGACTGGAGGGCCTGGACCGCCTTGGCCATCGCCAGGTACGTCTTGCCGGTGCCGGCGGGGCCGATGCCGAAGACGACGGTGTGCTTGTCTATCGCGTCGACGTACCGCTTCTGGTTGAGGGTCTTGGGGCGGATGGTGCGGCCGCGCGAGGACAGGATGTTCTGTGTCAGTACCTCGGCCGGGGTCTCCCGGCCGTCACTCGTCCCGTTCTCACTCGCCCGCAGCATGGCGATCGAGCGTTCCACTGCGTCCTCCGTCATCGGCTGCCCGGTGCGGAGCACCAGCATCATCTCGTCGAACAGGCGCTGGATCATGGCGACTTCCCGCGGGTCGCCGACCGCGCTGATCTCATTGCCCCGGACGTGGATGTCGGCCGCCGGGAAAGCCGTCTCGATCACGCGCAGGAGGGAGTCTCCGGATCCCAGCACGGTCACCATGGGGTGCTGGGCGGGAACGGTGAACTGTGCTCTCGCCTTGCCCTGCGCGGGCGTCTGAGCTGTGGGTGTCTGAGTCATAGGCCGGCCCGAGGGCCTCTACGTCCTCCCGGATGCGACTCGCCTGCCACGAGGGCGGCCTGGCGTGTTCCAGGGTACGCCAGGGGGCTGACAACGCCGTAGGGCTTTTCGTGAGGTCAAACGCGCGCGCCTAGGCCGAGCGGCGGAAGCCGATCGTCGGGACCGCCCGGCGCAGCGGCCAGGCGCTGGTCTCCTCGGGCGGGACCCGGCCGTCCAGGAACGCGTACCGGCGCAGGGCCTCGGGGTCCTGGCCCTCGACCGACTGGACCTTGCGCCACCAGGCGGCGATCTCGGACCAGCCGGGCGCGGAGAGGGAGCCGCCGAACTCCTGGACGGAGAGCGCGGCGGTGAGCCCGGCGAAGGCGAGGCGGTCGGCGAGCGGCCAGCCGGCCAGGGTGCCGGTGACGAAACCGGCCACGAAGACGTCCCCCGCGCCGGTGGGGTCCAGGGCCTCGACGGCGATCGCCGGGACCTCGGCGGTCTCGCCGGTGCGGCCGTCCACGGCGTAGGCGCCGTCCGCGCCGAGGGTGACGACCGCGAGCGGTACGTGGTCGGTGAGGGCGTGGGCGGCGGCGCGCGGGTTGTCGGTGCCGGTGTAGCGCATGGCCTCCTGCGCGTTCGGCAGGAACGCCTCGCAGTGCGCGAGGTCGGCGAGTCCGGCCAGGTCCCAGGCGCCGGTGTCGTCCCAGCCGACGTCGGCGAAGACGCGGGTGCCGCGGCTCGCGGCCTGGGCGATCCACGGGTCGGTGCGGCCGGGCGCGAGGGCGGCCACGGCGGCGCGGGCGGGCGGCGGACAGGCCGGGGCGGGCTCCTCGGGGGGCGGTTCGTGGCCGTGCGAGACCATGGTGCGCTCGCCCTCGTAGGCCATGGAGACGGTGACCGGGGAGTGCCAGCCGGGGACCGTGCGGGACGTCGACAGGTCGATGCCCTCGCCCTGTTCGAGCGCGTCCCAGCAGTACTCGCCGTAGTGGTCGTCGCCGAACGCGGCCGCGAGGGAGGTGCGCAGGCCGAGGCGGGCCAGGGCGGTGGCCATGTTGGCGACCCCGCCGGGGCTGGACCCCATGCCGCGCGCCCAGGACTCGGTGCCGCGCACCGGGGCGGAGTCGAGGCCGGTGAAGACGATGTCGAGGAAGACGGTGCCGGTGAGGTAGACGTCCCACGGCGGGTCCTCGGGGGTGCGCAATCCGGCCAGGGGGTCGACCCCGGCGGCGCGGCGGATCCGGCGGTGAGGTCCCTCACCGGTGGGCGGTTCCCCTCCGGCGGACGCGATGGGCGCGGTGGACGCGGTCACGAGGCGCTCCCTGACATGGTGCGGTTCTGGCCAGTGTGCACCACGCCACCGACAACGGGCCGTGCGTCCCGTGCGAACCACCCGTGTGCCGGAAGGGAGAGAGAAGGGAGGGAGAGCAGGCCGCGCGGCTACCAGCGCGGGACCGCCGGGGTGACCCAGTCCGGGTCGGCGACGCGCATCGCCGCCGTGTCGTCGCGGTCGCGCAGGGTGCCGTCGTCGTCGAGCCAGCGCCGGTGCAGCCGGTCCAGTCGCTCCCGGTCCAGCTCGACGCCGAGGCCGGGGGCGTCGGAGACGGTCACCCGGCCGCCCTCGAAGGCGATCCGCTCGGTCAGCACGTCCTCCGACTGCCAGGGGTAGTGGGAGTCGCAGGCGTGGTGCAGGCCGGGGACGGTGGCGGCGACGTGGGTCATCGCGGCGAGGCTGATGCCGAGGTGGGTGTTGGAGTGCATGGACACGTCGACGCCGAACGTGGCGCAGACGGCGGCCAGTTGCCGGGTGTTGCGCAGTCCGCCCCAGTAGTGGTGGTCGGAGAGGACGACCTGTACGGCGCCCCGGGTGAAGGCTTCCGGGATCTCGGCGAACGTCGTCACGCACATGTTGGTGGCGAGCGGTACGTCGGTCCCGGCGGCGACCTCGGCCATGGCGGGCGTGCCGAGCGCGGGGTCCTCCAAGTATTCGAGGACGTCCCCGAGTTCCTTGGCGACGACGAGTGAAGTCGCCACGCTCCAGGCGCCGTTGGGATCCAGCCGCAGCGGATGTCCGGGGAAGGCGGCGGCGAGGGCGCGGACGGCGGCGATCTCCTGCTCGGGCGGGAACACACCGCCCTTGAGCTTGAAGGAGGTGAAGCCGTGGCGCTCGGTGAAGCGGCGGGCCTGGGCGACGATCCCGGCCGGGTCGAGGGCGGCGCCCCAGTCGTCCGGCTCGCTCGGCACGCCGTCGGGGTGGGCGGCCCACTTGTAGAACAGGTACGCGCTGTACTCGACGCTGTCGCGCACCTTGCCGCCGAGCAGCGCGTGCACGGGCAGTCCGAGCGCCTTGCCGAGGGCGTCGAGGCAGGCGACCTCGAAGGCGGAGACGACGGACAGCCGCAGCTTGTCGGCGGTCTGGACGCCGCGCAGTCCGCCCACGTCGACCTGCCCGGAGATCCGGGAGCGGTCGACGGCGAGGTCGTCGGCGAGGGTGAACAGCCCGTTCAGGTCGCTGACTTGACGGCCCTTCAGGCGCTCGGCGAACGGCCGCGCCAGTTCGAGGTACTTGGTGTCGCCGTAGGTCTCGCCGACGCCCGTGGTGCCGTCGGCGGTGACCACCTCGACGATCAGCCGCGGGGTGTACGGCTGGTGCACGCCCTGGGTGTTGAGCAGCGGCGGGTCGGCGACCAGGATCGGGGTCAGCCGGACCTCGGCGACGGTCAGGTGCGCGGCAGTCGGGTGCGCGGCGGTCACAGGGCGGCTCCTACGAGGTCGAGTCCGGCGGTGAGCAGGGTCCTCAGCTCGGCGAGGTCGGCGGCCGCGGGGTCGGTGAGCGGGGCGCGGACCGGGCCGACGGGGGCGCCGCGCAGCCGGGCGGCGGCCTTCACCAGGGACACCGAGTACCCCGGCATCCGGTCGCGCAGCTCCACGAAGGGGACGTAGAAGTCGCGCAGGAGCTTGTCGGTCGTGCCCCGGTCGTCCGCGGTCAGGGCGGTGAAGAAGGCGTCGGCGATCTCGGGGGCGAAGGCGTGCACGGCCGAGGAGTAGGCGGGGACGCCGACGGCGGCGTAGGCGCGGGCCTGGATCTCGGCGGTGGCGGCGCCGTTGAAGAAGAGGAAGCCCTCGGGGGCGGCGAGGGTGAGGCGCTGGAGGCGGTCGAGGTCGCTGTGGCCGTCCTTGAGGCCGATCACACCGGGCAGGGCGGCGACGCGCCGCAGCGAGTCGGGGGTGAAGGCGACCTGGCCGCGCTGGTAGGCGACGAGCGGCAGCCGGGTGCCGGACGCGATCCGCTCCAGTTGGGCGACGAGGCCGTCCTGCGGGGCGGCGACGAGGTAGTGCGGCAGGACGAGCAGGGCGTCGGCGCCCTCCTCCTCGGCGATCCGGGCGAAGCGCAGGGCCTGGGCCCAGCCGTAGCCGGTGCCGGCGACGACGGGGACGCGGCCGGCGGTCTCCTCGACGGCGATCCGTACGACCCGGCGGTACTCGTCCTCGTCGAGGGAGAAGAACTCGCCGGTGCCGCAGGCGGGGAAGACGGCGCCGGGTGCGGCGGCGAGCCGTGCGGCGAGGTGGGCGCGGAAGCCGTCGGGGTCGAGCGAGCCGTCCGCGCGGAAGCTGGTGAGCGGGAAGGACAGGACGCCTCGCGCCATGCCCTCCCGCAGCCGCCGGACCGTGTCGGTGTCGAGGCCCACGCTGTCTCCCCCTCCGGACGTCATGTCATCCATGTATGAGAATGAAGGTTAGATACATGAACACGGGTCGTCAAGGACGGGCCAACGGCGAGACCCCCCACGCGGGAGCCGCGCGGGGGGTCTCGTGGAGTGGAGCCGAGGCCGGGGCCGGACGTCCTACCGGGTGAGCGCCCGGCGGCGGACGTACCAGCCGCCCGCCGTGAGCAGGAGCGCCAGGCCCGCGACCGTGCCGACGGCGGCACCGGTGGAGGCGAGGCTGCCGGAGGAGCCGGTGGTCGTCGTGCCCCCGGTGCCTCCCGTGCCGGTCACGCCGCCCGTGCTTCCCGAGCCGCCGGTGGAACCGGTCGAGCCGCCGTTCGTACCGCCGTCCGTTCCGCCCGTCGAACCGCCGCCCGTCGAGCCGCCCGTCGTGCCGCCGTCGTCCGTGTCCACCGGGGGCTGGCCCACGAAGCCGACCGGGACCTTCACGTCCTGGGAGCGGTCGCCGGACAGGGTGTGGTCGGCACGGGTGGCCAGGACGCAGGTCTGCTTGAAGCAGTCGGTGAACTCGTCCTTGGCGTCCACGGTCAGCTCGACCGAGAAGCTGCCGCCCGCGCCGTACGGGGTCGCCAACTCCTCGCCGTAGTCGGGCGGGTTGGAGGAGATCCACGCCGAACTGTGCGAGGAACCGGTCATGTCGACGCCACCGACACAGGGAGTGGGCAGTTGACCGGCGCCGTTGTCGACGCACAGGGCGACGTAGATGCCCTTCTTCTCGTCGTAGCCGGACCCGGTGATCTTCAGGACCTGGTCCTCGGTGGCGAGGTTGTTGACCGGGGTGACGGTGAGCTTCTGGCCCTGGGAACCGGTGACGGTCCTGGTGCCGGACGGCGCCTTGTCGCCGTCGCCGTCACCGCCCCCGTTCCCGCCGCCGTTGCCGTTCCCGGCCTCCTTCACCGTGAGCGTGAACTCCGCCGTGCGGGTCGTGCCCGAGGTGTTGGTGAAGGCCACCCGGTAGCGGTAACCGTCGTGCGCGGCGCGCGCGGTGAAGGAGTACGTGTTGCCCGTGGCGCCCGCGACGGTGGTCCAGGTCTGGCCGCCGTCGGGGCTGACCTCCCACCTCAGGGTCGGTGTCGGGGTGCCCTCGGCCGCCGCGACGAACGTGACCTCGTCACCGGCGAACACCGTGCGGTCGGTGGGGGTCTGGGTGACCTTCGGGGAGACCCGCCGCTCGTAGGCGAGGACCTTGCTCTCGGCGCCGTCCGTCAGATAGACCGTGCCGCCGCCCGGGACGACCGCGAGGCCGGCGTAGGCGTTGACGCGGTTGCCGGGCAGCACGGCCGGGGTGGCCACCGACCGGAACGTGCCGCTGTCGTACACCTCCAGCAGACCCTTCTGGTCCGCACCGTCCTCCTCGTTGCCGTAGTCCTCGCGCAGCACGAACGCCTGGTGCGTGCCGGGGTCGAAGGCGATCGCCGTGGGCATGTCGGTGCCCTTCAGCTCCGCCAGCGGCTTGCCGTCCTTGTCGAAGACGAACACCGAATGGCCGGACCCCGCCCAGACGTTGCCGGTCGCCGGGTCGACGGCGGTGACGTACGACTGGCCCTGCGCCAGGTCGAGGGTGGCGGTGAGGTCGAGGGCGGTGTCCCCGGCCGTGCTCACCCGGAACAGCTTGCCGTTCACGGTGTCGGAGACCCACGCCAGACGGCGGGCGGGGTCCACGCCGAGGTGGCCGCCGCTGCTCGGCAGGGTGACCGTGCGCAGGATCCTGCCGGTGGCGTACTCGACCTCGGAGACCACCGCGCCCTGGGCGATCAGCACGCTCCGGTCGGCGGTGCCGGGCCCGGTGCCGGTGATGGTGCCGCCGGCCGGCCAGACGCCGGTCGCGGCGGTGTCGCCGGTCTTCGCGACGCCGATGCCGCGCACCGGGTACTGGAAGACGACACCGTCGCCGGGCAGCGCCTTGACGAGCCGCTGGACGACGCGCTGGGCGAGGGCGCCGGTGGTGCCGGGCGCCTGCGGGACGTAGGAGAGCACCTTGCCGTCGGCGGGGTCGAGGACGTACAGGCCGGACTCGTTGACGGACCCGGTGTCGACCGTGTTGCCCGAACCGACGTACAGGCGACCCGAGTCGGGGTGCAGCAGCAGGGACAGCGGCATCCCGGCGGCCGTGAACTCGGCCGAGCGGACATAGCCGACGGTGCCCGGCGGGACCTCCTCGCCCTGGCCGCCGTCGTCCCCGCCCCCGGGCTCCCGGCCCTCGAAGGCGACGGGGATGCGGACGTCCTGGGAGCGGTCGCCGGTGCCGTTGTGGTCGACGCGGGTGACGATCGAGCAGGCGACCTCGGTGCAGTCCAGGCCGTTGTCCTTCGCCTTGACGTCCAGGGCGACGTCGAAGGTGCCGCCGGGACCCCAGACCTCGGCGACGCCCGCGGGCGCCTCCGCGGAGCCCTCAGGGACGATCCACTTCGAGGCGCCGCTGCCGCCGGTCTGGTCGGCGCCACCGAGGCAGGGCGTGGGGATGCGGTTGTCGCCGTTGTCCTTGCAGAGGGCGACATAGACGCCCTTGGTGACGTCGTACCCCTCGCCGGTGACCCGCAAGGTCTCGCCGGCCGGGTCGAGGTTCGCGGAGGCGGAGACGGTGAGCTTCTGGCCGTGCGCGCCGAGGGCGGTCCTCGGCGTGTCGGCGGCCTGCGCGGCCGGACCCACCGTGACGGCCGTGACCGCGGCGGCCACCAGGGCGGCGGCGCCGAGCAGCGCCGCCGGGCGTCTGTGCTGCATGGGAGTGTTCCTCACTTCTCGCGTGCGCGCGACGCGCCGCCGAACGCCGAGGGGGCCGGACCCCGCCGCGCGAGGTCCGGCCCGGCCGGTGTTCAACAGGCCGTCACTGCAAGGTCGTTGCGCCGACCGTCACTGGAAGGTGATGGGGGCGTGCACGTCGTACTTGCGGTCGTTGGTGTCGAAGTGGTCGGCGCGGGTGACGATCGCGCAGGTCACGTCCTCGCCGCAGACCCGGCCGTCGTCGAGGGTGGCCTTGACGTAGATCTGGGCGCTGAAGGTGCCGCCGCTGCCGAAGGTGGAGCTGTTGGCGAACAGACCGCCGAAGACGTTGTTGACCCAGTGCGAGGCGCCGGTGGAGCCGCTCTCGTCCTGGCCGCCGAGACAGGGGGTCGGCTTGTTGGCGCCCGGCACGCCGTCGACCACGCACAGGCCCACGTAGATGCCCTGGCTGCTGTTGTAACCGGAGCCGGTGACGGTGATGACCTGGCCCGCGGCGGAGGCGGTGTCGGGGGCGGTGAGCGACAGGTTGTAGGTGGTGCCGCCGTCGGTGATCGTGCGGGTCGCGGTGGCCGCGGAGGCGGAACCGGCGAGGCCCAGGGTCAGCGCGGCGGAGGCGGCGACGGCGAGCGCGGCACGGGCGGCGGTGCGGGGGGTGGGGACTCTCATGACGAGACCTTTCCGGTCGGGGGGTCCGAACTTCGCCAGTTCGAACTTAGGTAAGGCAAACCTAAGTACGAATGCGGGTCGTTTGTCAACGGAGTGCAAAAACTCCAACTCGACTACGGTTCAAGGGAGTTCGGGCCAGCGGTGACCGAGAACCGGACCTCGGCCACGGACTGCTCACCGCCGACGGCGGTCAGGACGACGGTGTGTTCGCCCTCGGCGGCGTTGGCGTACACCGGGAAGGCCCGCGCGAACCGGCCCTCCGCGTCCGCCACCGCCTGGTACCGGGTGTCGCCGTCGATCGCGACGAGCACGACGGCCCCGGGCGCGAACCCCGCACCGGTGACGCTCTGTTCGGCACCCGCGGCGAGGACGGGCCGGGCGGCGACGGCGGCGGGTCCGCTCCCTTCGTCCTCGGCTTTGTCCGGCGGCGCGGAAGCGGGCGGCTCCTCGGCCTCGGCGCTCGGCGACGCCTGAGGCACAGGGGATTCCCCCTGCTCCGTCCCCACCGTCACGTCGAACGCGCCGAACGCGTCCCCGGCCGTGAACCCGCCCCCGCCCCAGTCGGACAGCAGCGCCGCGCCCTCCTCGGTGAGCGAGGCCCGCAGTCCGCTCCAGGTGACCCCGGTGGCCCGTACGGCGGGTTTCACCTCCGCGACCTCGGCCAGGGCCAGTTCCCGGGCCCGCCCGTCGACGACCGTACGGGCGTACAGCGCGCCCTCCTCGCCGGTGAGCCGCAGCCGCAGCCCGGCGAGGACGAGCGGCTGCCGCCCCGGCTCACCGAGGCGGGCGACACCGCCCAACGCCACCTCGGCGGCACCGGTCCGCGGATCGGCGGTCCCCCCGAGAGCGGGGAAGGAACCCCCGCCGGACGCGGTCGGCACGGCGGGCGCGGTGACGTCGAGCGAGACGCCCCCGGCGGCCGGGGTCCAGTCCGCACGGCCCCCGGAGACCGGTGCGGACGACTCCTGACCGGCCACCGCGGCCGGGGCACTCAACGCGAACAGCGCGCCGGCCACCAGGGCGACGGCGCCGGGTCTCTTCACCATGTTCAGTTCTCCCTCTGGAAAGTGAGGTTGCGTCGGCGCACGGCAAAGCAGCCGGTCCGCGCCGGTGTCGATGTCGGAGGCGGCCGCCTCAGCTCGTGCGCGAGGCCCCGGCGGATCCGGTCCTGCGGCGGCGTGCCCAGAACCAGGCGCCCGTGCCCGCCGCCACCAGTCCGGCGGCGGTGAGTCCGACGGGCAGCGCGAGGCCGGACCCGGTGCTCGCCATGGAGCCGTCGGCGGTGGTGTCGGCCGAGGAGGTGCCGCCGGTCGTGGTCGCCGGGGCCGTGGTGCTCGCGCCCGGAGTCGCCGAGGCGCCGGACCCGCCCGTACCGGTCCCCGTCGAGGCGCCGCCCGACGCGAAGGTCACCGGGATGCGCACGGTCTGGCTCTGGTCCCCGCCCCGGGTGTGGTCGTTGCGGGTGATGACGGCGCAGGTCACCCCGGACGCGGTGCAGTCGGTGTTGGCGTCCTCGGCGCGCACGGTGAGTTTCACGCTGAAGGTGCCCTTGTGGGCGCTGCCGCCGTAGGGCTTGGCCAGCCCCTTGCCGTAGGAGGGCGGGTTGGAGGAGATCCAGGCGGAGGCGCCCGACTCGCCGGACATGTCGACGCCGCCGACACAGGGCGTGGGTGTCTTCCCGGCGCCGTTGTCCACGCAGAAGGCGACGTAGATGCCCTTCTCCGTGTTGTAGCCGGAGCCGGTCACGGTGACCGACTGGCCGGCGGGGTCGAGGCCGGACGAGGCGGAGACGGTGAGTTTCTGACCCTCGGGGCCGGTCGCCGAACCGCCCGCCGCCACCGCGGGCGCGGCCGCCGGGAGCAGCAGGGCGGACGCCGAGGCGACCGCGAGGAGACAGGCAACTCCGTTACCACGCAGGCCACTTGGCCCCTTCATGGAAAACCCCCACCACGCGACACTAAGGGAAGCCTAACCTAAACTAATATTCCATCGTGAGCCAGCCGAGCGGAAAGGAACGAGCCATGCGCGCATCCCGGGGAGGCCGGCCGCCAGGGCGTGGACCGAGGAGGAGCCTCGCCGTCCTCGGACTGGCGCTCGCCCTGCTGACCGGGGCCTGCGCCGGCGGCTCCACCAAGGGTCCGGGAGGCGCCGAGGCGACCCCGGAGTCCGCGAGCGCCCGGGCCGCCGCCGCCGGGAAACAGCTCGCCGCGAACACCCTCGTCCCGCTCGAAGGCAAGGCGCCCGCACCGGAGTTGCCGGTGACCGTCGACTCCTCCGACGGCCGGAAAGTGACCGTGACCGACGCCTCGCGCATCCTGCCGCTCAACGGCGGAGTCGCGGAGATCGTGTTCACGCTCGGGCTCGGCGACCGGGTCGTGGGCCGGGACATCACCGCCACCTTCGAGGAGGCGAAGAAGCTCCCCCAGGTCACCAAGGCACACGACGTGAGCGCGGAGAACGTGCTGTCGCTGCGGCCGACGGTGGTGCTGGCCGACACGGACACCGGCCCCAAGGAGGCCGTCGACCAGATCCGGGACGCCGGTGTCCCCGTCGTCGTCCTCGACCCGGCGACCAAGCTCGCGGACGTCACCACCCGCACCACCCGGATCGCCGAGGCGCTCGGCGTGCCCGCGGCCGGAAAGGCGCTCAACGCGCGCATGAGCAGCGAACTCGCCGCCGCCCGCGCCGGAGTCCCGGCGGGCAGCAAGCCGAAGGTGGCCTTCCTCTACATGCGCGGCAGCGCGGCCGTCTATCTGATCGGCGGCAAGGGCTCGGGCGCGGACTCGCTGCTGGAGGCGGCGGGCGCGGTCGACGCCGGCACGGACGCGGGCCTGGACCGGCCCTTCACCCCGATCACCACCGAGGCGCTGGCCGCGGCACAGCCGGACGTCATCCTGATGATGACCAAGGGCCTGGAGTCGGTCGGCGGACTCGACGGCCTCCTCAAGGTCCCCGGCATCGCGCAGACCCCGGCGGGCATGAACCGCAGGGTCGTCGACCTGGAGGACGGCGTGCTGCTGAGCTTCGGGCCGCGCACCCCGCTCGTCATCGACATCCTGGTGGACCGCATCCACCAGGGCTGACCTGCGAAAGGCCGCTCAGAAGGTGTAGGCGTCCACCTCGGCGAGATACCGGGCCCGCCGCTCCTCGTCGTCCTCCAGGAAGGAGGCGAGGAAGGAGTTGCGGGCCAGCTCGCGCAACCGGTCCTCGTCCAGCCCGAGGGTGGCGCGGACGGCGTCGAAGGTGTCGCCCGCGTACCCGCCGAAGTAGGCCGGGTCGTCGGAGTTGAGCGTGCACAGCAGCCCGGCGTCGAGCATGGCCGGCAGCGGATGGTCGGCGAGGGTGTCGACGGTGCGCAGCCGGACGTTGGACAGCGGGCACAGCGTCAGCGGGATCCGCTCCCGCACCAGCCGCTCGACCAGCGCCGGGTCCTCCACGCACCGCAGTCCGTGGTCGACGCGCTCGACGCCGAGGACGTCCAGGGCCTCGGTGATGTACGCGGGCGGCCCCTCCTCCCCCGCGTGCGCCACGCGCCGCAGACCGAGCGCGGCGGCCGCCTCGTAGACCTCGCGGAACTTCGCCGGGGGATGCCCGACCTCGGCGGAGTCCAGTCCGACCCCGGTGATCCGGTCGAGGTAGGGCTCGGCCGCCGCCAGGGTCTCCAGGGCCGACTCGGCGGACTCGTCGCGCAGGAAGCACAGGATCAGCCGGGTCGAGACGCCGTGGGAGGTCTCGCTGCGGCCCAGCGCCCGCCACAGCCCCTCCACCACCGTGCCCATGCCGATCCCCCGGGCGAGGTGGGCCTGCGGGTCGAAGAAGATCTCCGCGTGCCGGACGCCCTGCGCCGCCGCGCGGGCCAGATAGGCGTCCGCGAGGTCCTCGAAGTCCTGTTCGGTGCGCAGCACCGCCATCAGCTCGTAGTACAGGTTCAGGAAGGACTGGAGGTCCTCGAACCGGTACGCCTCGCGGAGCGCCTCGGTGTCGGCGTAGGGCAGTTCCACCCCGTTGCGGGCGGCCAGCTCGAAAGCCAGCTCCGGCTCCAGGGTTCCTTCGATATGCAGGTGCAGTTCGGCTTTGGGGAGGGGCATCAAAGAATCGTACGCCCGTTTTACCGTCGTTTCGGCAGCGGCACCCGGAGCAGATCATGGGCCACGGTCAGCTCGCCCTCGAAGCCCGCGGCCCGTGCCTGCCGCTCGAACTCCTCGGGGTCGGTGTAGCGCTGGCTGAAGTGGGTGAGGACGAGGTGCCGCACCCCGGCGTCCCGGGCGACGCGCGCCGCCTGTCCGGCCGTCAGATGTCCGTGGTCGACGGCGAGCCGCTCGTCCTCGTCGAGGAAGGTCGACTCGATGACGAGCAGGTCGGCGCCCTCGGCCAGCGCGTGCACGCCGTCGCACAGCCGGGTGTCCATGACGAACGCGAACCGCTGTCCGCGCCGCGTCTCGCTGACGTCGTCCAGCGAGACGCCGTCGAGGACGCCTTCGCGCTGGATACGGCCGACGTCGGCGCCCCGGATGCCGTGCGCGGCGAGCCGCTCGGGCAGCATGCGCCGCCCGTCGGGCTCGACGACCCGGTAGCCGTAGGACTCGACGGGGTGCGAGAGCAGACGGGCTTCGAGGGTGTAAGACGCCGTGGTGGCGAGGGTGCCGTCCGCGTCGACCGGGGCCTCGGTGACGCCGACGGTCTCGCGGTAGGCGGTGGAGTACCGCAGCCGCTCGAAGAACCGCTGCCCCGAGCGCGGGTAGTGGGCGGTGACCGGGTGCGGCACCTGGTCGAGGTTGATCCGCTGGATCACCCCGGCCAGGCCGAGGGAGTGGTCGCCGTGGAAGTGCGTCACACAGATCCGGTGCAGATCGTGCGCGGCGACCCCGGCCCGCAGCATCTGGCGCTGGGTGCCCTCGCCCGGGTCGAAGAGGAGGCCCTCGCCGTCCCAGCGCAGCAGATAGCCGTTGTGGTTGCGGTGCCGGGTCGGGACCTGGCTGGCGGTGCCGAGGACCACCAGTTCGCGTACGGACACGTCACCTCACCCGGGGGGCCACTGGAGGCCGCGGCCGCCGAGGACGTGCGCATGGGCGTGCCAGACGGTCTGGCCGGCGCCACTGCCGGTGTTGAAGACGGTCCGGTAGCTCTCCAGCTTCTCCTCGTCGGCGACGGCCTGGGCCTCGCGCAGCACGTCCGCGGCGAGCGCGGGTTCGGCGGCGGCGAGGGCGGCGGCGTTCTCGTAGTGCGCCTTGGGGATCACCAGGACATGGGTGGGCGCCTGGGGGTTGATGTCCCGGAACGCCACGGTCGTCTCGGTCTCCCGCACGATCGTCGCCGGGACATGCCCCCCGACGATCTTGCAGAACAGACAGTCGTCCTGCGGCTCGCCTGCCATACGGCCTCCTCCACAGCGGTGATCTCTTTCGGGCATCGTAGCGAGCCGGTCACGGAGCGGTGGGCGGGGTCTTCGCCGGTGTCGACTCCAGGGCGGCCAGTGCCAGTGAGATCGCCTCGTCGAGCTGGACGTCCCGGCCCGCCGCGTGGTCCTGGGGGCGGCAGACCACCTCGACGTCGGGGTCGACGCCGTGGTTCTCCACGCCCCAGCCGTAACCCTCCAGCCAGATCGCGTACTTGGGCTGGGTGACGAGCGTGCCGTCGACCAGCCGGTAGCGGCTGTCGATGCCGATGGTCCCGCCCCAGGTGCGGGTGCCGACCACCGGTCCGATGCCGAGCGCCTTGATCGCCGCGTTCACGATGTCCCCGTCGGAGCCGGAGAACTCGTTGGCGACGGCGACGACCGGCCCCCGGGGCGCGTCCTCCGGATAGCTGGACGGCCGCACGCCGCGCGGCACGTCCCAGCCGACGATCCGCCGGGCCAGCTTCTCCACCACCAACTGCGAGGTGTGCCCGCCCCGGTTCTCCCGCACGTCGACCACGAGCCCTTCGCGGGCCACCTCGATCCGCAGGTCCCGGTGGATCTGGGCCCAGCCGGGCGCCTGCATGTCGGGCACGTGCAGATAGCCGAGCCGGCCGCCGGACGCCTGGTGGACGTACGCCCGCCGGTCGGCGACCCACGCGTGGTAGCGCAGCGCCTCCTCGTCGGCGATCGGGACGACGACCGTGTGCCGGGGCTCGCCGCCGCCGGACGGCGAGACGGTCAGCTCCACCGGCTTGCCCGCCGTACCGACGAGCAGCGGTCCGGGGCCGGTGACCGGGTCCACCGGATGCCCGGCGACGGCGGTGATCGCGTCCCCGGCGCGCACCGCGACGCCGGGGGCGGCGAGCGGGGAGCGGGCGTCGGGGTCGGAGGTCTCCGAGGGCAGGATCCGGTCGATGCGCCAACCGCCGTCCTCGTGACGGGAGATGTCGGCGCCGAGCAGCCCCTGTCCGGCGCCGCCGCCGTGGCCGCCGCGCGGGATGACGTAGGCGTGCGAGGTGCCCAGTTCGCCGTGCACCTCCCACAGGAGGTCCACGAGGTCGTCATGGGTGGCGACCTTGTCCAGGAGCGGACGGTAGCGGTCGAGGACGGCGTCCCAGTCCACGCCGCCGAGGTCGGCCCGCCAGTAGTTGTCCCGCATGATGCGGCCGTTCTCGTCGTACATCTGCCGCCACTCGGCGGCCGGGTCGACGCTCTGCCGGATCCGGGTGAGGTCGACGGTGATGTTGCCGTCGCTGTCCTCGTCGCCGGAGGCGCGCCGGTCGCTGGGGACGACCTTCAGCTTGCCGTCGGCCCACAGCAGCAGCCGCTTGCCGTCGCCGCTGACCTCGAAGCCGTCGGCGTCGGCGGCCAGATGGTCCAGGCGCTGCTGGGCGAGGTCGAAGCGCTCCAGCTCGGTGTTGGGGTCGGGGTCGTCGGGGGTGGCGCGGGAGGCGCCGAGCACCCCGCGCACCGGGTGCCGCAGCCACAGCACGCCGTCCTTGGCGGCGGCGAGGGAGGAGTAGCGGCCGGCCTCGACGGGGAAGGGCACGATCCGGTCGGCGAGGCCGTCGAGGTCGATCCGGGTGGCCGGGGTGCCCTCGCTGTCGGGTGTCTCGTCCTTGTCGGGCGCCTCGAAGGGGCGGCCGTGCCGCTGCGGGCCGAACGGCGAGGGCGTGGTGGCGGCCAGGGTGATCAGATGCGGGCGGGCGCCCTCGATGAAGGAGAGGTCGAAGGCGTGCTCGTCGTAGACCGGGTCGAAGGCGCGGGTGGACAGGAACGCCAGATGCCTGCCGTCGAGGGTGAAGGCGGGCGCGTAGTCGCGGAAGCGCAGCGGGGTGGCCTCGGTGACCGACAGATCGGTGACGTTGGCCAGTTTGAGCTGGGCGAGCGGGCGCGGCCCGGGGTGCGACCAGGCGAGCCAGGCCGAGTCGGGCGAGAACACCAGGTCGGCGACCTCGCCGTCGGGGCTGCGGTCGACCTCGCGGACCTCGCCGCTCTCGCGTTCCACGAGCAGCAGCCGGCCGTCGTGGGCGGCGACGGCGGCCCGGCTGCCGTCGGGTGCCATGGCCAGCTCCAGGACCCGGCCGAGCCGGCCGGCGGCGAGGCGGCGCGGGCTCGCGCCCGGGGCCGCCCCGGTGGCCGGGGCGAACTCCAGGGCGTCCTCGCCCTCGGCGTCCGTCACCCACACCACCCACTCCTCGCCCTCCGTGCGGAAGGTGCGCGGCAGCCGGGCGCGCACGCCGGGCTCGGCGGCGAGGGCGCGGGCGGGCCCGGAGCGGTGGGTGATCCAGTGGACGGCGCCGCGCACCTCGACGGCGCTGCCGCGGGCGGTGTGGTCCGGGGCGGCCCCGCCCAGCCAGCGGGCGGGGGCGACCGGGCGGGGCCTGCGGTCGGTGCGCTGGCCGCCGAGCCGGACGTCGAGCCGACGGGGCTCGGCGCCGTCGAGGTCGTCCAGGATCCACAGCTCGCCCGCGCGGGCGTACGCGATCCGGGTGCCGTCGCCGGCGGCCTGGCGGGCGTAGAACTCGTCGAGCGGGGTGTGGCGGCGCAGGTCGGAGCCGTCGGCGAGGGAGGAGTAGAGGGCGCCGGTGCCCTCGTGGTCGGAGAGGAAGGCGATCCGTTCGCCCACCCACACGGGGTACTCGATGTTCCCGTCGAGGCCGTCGTGGAGCCGGGTGAACTGTCCGTCGCCCTCGCGGTCGATCCACAGCTTGCCGGCGGTGCCGCCGCGGTAGCGCTTCCAGTGGGCGGCCTCGCGGCTCATCGTCGCGGACAGCAGCACGGTGTGCGGGCCGTGGGCGACGGCGCCGACCGGGCCGTACGGCAGGGTGGTGGCCGGTCCGCCGTCGAGCGGGACGGCGCGGGCCCAGGTGTGGCGCAGGCTCGGCCGGTCGTGGGCGCTCAGGGCGAGGACCTCGCCGTCGGGGGTCCAGCCGCGCACCCGGGTGCCGGCGGCGCCCGAGTGGGTGAGCCGGGTGGAGGGTCCGCCGTCGACCGGGGCGATGTAGACCTCGGCGGCGCCGTCGCGGGTGGAGGTCCAGGCGACGGTGGTGCCGTCGGGGGAGATCCGGGGATGGGAGACCGGCACGTTGTCGGCGCTGACCCGCCAGGCGCGTCCCCCGTCGAGGGGCGCCAGCCACACGTCGTCCTCGGCGGCGAAGGCCACCAACTCGCCGTGCGGATGCGGGAATCTGAGGTATGAGGCGGGCGTCGCGGACTGGGTCACCCGATCACTTTAGGCACCGAAGGGACCGCAGGTCAGGGGTTTTGATCAGTTCTCTTTCACTCGTTTTGCGCCGCTCACTTCCCCTCCTGCGCCGCTCACTTCCCTTCGACCGGCCCGCACCCCGCCGTGCCGGACCGGCACCACACCGTCTCGGTGACGGTCACGGTGACGGTGGGCCGCGCCCCGGATCCGCCGCTGCCGCCGGAGCCGCCGGTGTCGGGCGGGTCGACCGGCGAGGGTGTCGCGGACGCGCAGTCGCCGAGCCCGGAGACCCGGAAGATCTGCTTCTTGCCGACGTCCGCCCGCAGATCGCCGCGCACACAGGCGCCGTTGACGGCCCGGGTGACCTTGCCGGTGACGGTGATGTCCCGCCCGTCGCCGGTCTCGCCGGTGCAGTCGACGGCCGCGATCCGTTCGGTCCCGGCGTCCCCGTCGTACTTGCCGGTGCAGGTCAGCCAGCGCACGTCCACGTCCCGCCGCTCGATCTCGGCGGTCGCGGCCTCGTCGGTGGTGTACGCCACCGACATGGTGCTCAGCCCGCCGGGCTCGCACGCCGTCAGACCGCCCACGGCCAGGGCCGCGAGCGCGCACACCCCGGCCAGACGCGGCCGGATCCACGGTGATGACCCCATGCGGGGCAGCCTGCCACCGTCCCGCCGGTCGCGGTAGGGCGCATACGGCCACTCCCGGCACGCACACCTGTCCCGCCCCTCACCCCACCGACGGCCCCGGGGAGCGCCCGAAATTGCCGCGCCACAGGGCTGTTCGGCGGCCTAGCCTGACCGGCATGCGTGACAGCCGCCGTATCCGCACCCTCGTCGTGGACGAGCACACCCGTTATCTGTGGAGGGTCCGTCACCGGCACGGCGACCGGGAGCGGCCCTGCGCGGAGGTGCTCGGTCTGAACCGCGACGGGGTGCACACCCGGATCGTCTTCCTCGCCGGTCCCGGCCGGTACGCCGGTGACGGCGGGTACACGCACTCCGGCGGCGTGGGCGACCGCGACCACCACCTCAATCTCCATGAACCCGGCGTCGTCCGCGCCCTGGTGGACGAGGCCGGACGGCGGGGCCTGCTGGCGTCCGGCGGTGAGGTGGACGGCTGGGAGCTGATCGCGGCCGTGGCCGAGGCGTCGGCAGGAGAGTGAAGTCGCCTGCCCACGCCCGGAGTTGTGGGCTCGGGCGTCAGGACCAGCGGCCCGTGCGGCCCAGCAGGAGGGCGGTGGCGGCGGTGCCCGCGGTGGAGGTGCGCAGGACACTGCGGCCCAGCCGGTGGGCCCGTGCGCCCGCCGCCTCGAAGAGCGCCAACTCCTCGGGCGAGACGCCCCCTTCGGGTCCGACAACGAGCACGATCTCGCCCTCGGCGGGGAGTTCGGCGGTGGCCAGGGGCGCGCTGGCGTAGTCGCGGTCCTCGTGCAGGACGGCGGCGAAGTCGGCCCGCGCCAGCAGGTCCGCGACCTGGCGGCTGTTCGCGGCGTCGGCGACCTCGGGGAACCGCACCCGGCGGGACTGCTTGCCCGCCTCGCGGGCGGTGGCCCGCCACTTGGCGAGGGCCTTCAGCCCGCGTTCACCCTTCCACTGGGTGATGCAACGGGCGGCGGCCCACGGCACGATCGCGTCGACGCCGGTCTCGGTCATCGTCTCGACGGCCAACTCGCCCCGGTCGCCCTTGGGCAGGGCCTGCACGACGGTGATCCGGGGCGTCTCGACGGGCTCCTCGACGACGCCCTCCAGGGCCACCACGAGACGGTCCTTGCCCTCGGCGGCGAGCACCTCGCCCGGCGCCCAGCGCCCGGCCCCGTCGGTGAGGACGACCGCCTCGCCCGCCCGCAGCCGCTTCACCGACACGGCGTGCCGCCCCTCGGCGCCGTCGAGCACGAACTCGACGCCTCCAGAGGGGAGTTCGTCAACGACGAAGACCGGCGCGGTCATCGGCCCTCACCTCCGTCGAGGCGGCCGGACAACGCTGTCCCGGCGTCCGAGAGTTCGGCCAGCAGGACCTCCACCAGCTCCGCGGCCGGCAGCTCCCGGGCCAGCCGGTGGCCCTGTCCCGCCCACAGCGCCATGCCCTGCGGATCGCCCGCCTTGGCGGCGGCCTTGCGCAGCGGCGCGGTGAGGTGGTGCACCTCGGGGTAGGCGGCGGGGGCGTAGGGGCCGTGCTCGCGCAGGAAGCGGTTGACCAGCCCGCGGGCCGGACGGCCCGAGAAGGCCCGGGTCAGCTCGGTGCGCACGTACAGCGGGTCGGTGAGGGCCTGCTTGTGGACCGCGTGCGCCCCCGACTCGGGGGTGGCGAGGAAGGCGGTGCCCAGTTGGGCCGCGCTCGCGCCCGCCGCGAGGACCGCGGCGATCTGGCTGCCGCGCATCAGCCCTCCGGCGGCGACCAGCGGCAGGCTCACGGCCTCGCGGACCTGGGCGATCAGGGCGAGCAGACCGATGCCGGAGCCGTCGTTCTCCTGGATGTCCCGGTGGGTGCCCTGGTGGCCGCCGGCCTCCAGGCCCTGCACGATGACCGCGTCCGCGCCCGCCCGCTCCACGGCGAGGGCCTCCTCGGCGGTGGTGGCGGTGACCAGGGTGAGCGTCCCGGCCCGGCGCAGCGAGGCGAGCGCCTCCGCGCTGGGCACGCCGAAGTGGAAGGACGCCACCGGCACCGGGTCGTCGAGGAGCACCGCGAGCTTGGCGTCGTAGCCGTCGTCCCGGCCGCTGTCCGGGTCGCCGAGTTCGGTCTCGTACCAGGCGGCCTCGCCGGCGAGCTGATGGGCGTAGACCTCGACCGCGCCGGTCTCCGCGTGTTCCGGCTGCGGCATGAACAGGTTCACGCCGAAGGGGCGGCCGGTGAGCCCCCGGATCTGCTTGATCTCCTGGTACATGCCGTCGGCCGTCTTGTACCCGGCGGCGAGGAACCCGAGCCCGCCGGCCTCGGACACGGCGGCGGCGAGCTGCGGGACGGAGACACCGCCCGCCATGGGGGCCTGCACGATCGGATACGGGAAGAGATCGGTCAGTGCGGAGGACATGACGGCATGTTGTCACGTCCTCCGAACAAGTCCGAATCGGGCCTTCCCGGCGGTCGGCGCCGCCCCATGACGGCGCTTTCCGGGCCGTCGGACGCCGTGGAAGGCGTCCTTCGGCCCGTTGCGTCAGCGGCCGTTGAAGGCGTCCTTCAGCCGGGAGAACAGACCCTGCTGCCCGGGCTGGAACTGGCCCAGGGGCCGTTCCTCGCCGCGCAGCTTGGCCAGCTCCCGCAGCAGGCGCTCCTGCTCGGGGTCGAGCTTGGTCGGCGTCTGCACCTCGACGTGGACGATGAGATCGCCGCGGCCGCCGCCGCGCAGATGCGTGACGCCCCGGCCGTGCAGCGGGATCGACTGGCCGGACTGGGTGCCGGGCCGGATGTCGACCTCCTCCAGACCGTCGAGCGTCTCCAGCGGCACCTTGGTGCCGAGGGCCGCCGCCGTCATCGGGAGGGTGACCGTGCAGTGCAGGTCGTCGCCGCGGCGCTGGAACATCGCGTGCGGCAGTTCGTGGATCTCCACGTACAGGTCGCCGGCGGGGCCGCCGCCGGGGCCGACCTCGCCCTCGCCCGCGAGCTGGATCCGGGTGCCGTTGTCGACACCGGCCGGGATCTTCACCGTGAGCGTGCGGCGGGAGCGGACCCGGCCGTCGCCCGCGCACTCCGGGCACGGGGTGGGGACGACGGTGCCGAAGCCCTGGCACTGGGGGCAGGGCCGGGAGGTCATGACCTGGCCCAGGAAGGACCGGGTCACCTGGGACACCTCGCCGCGGCCGCGGCACATGTCGCAGGTCTGCGCCGTGGTGCCGGGGGCCGCGCCCTCGCCGCTGCACGTGGCGCAGACGATCGCGGTGTCGACCTGGATGTCCTTGGTGGTGCCGAAGGCGGCCTCCTCGAGGTCCACCTCCAGCCGGATCATCGCGTCCTGGCCGCGCCGGGTCCGTGACCGCGGGCCGCGCTGGGAGGCCGTTCCGAAGAAGGCGTCCATGATGTCCGAGAAGTTGCCGAAGCCACCCGCGCCGAAGCCGCCCGCACCGCCGCCGCCCGCCTGCGAGAGGGGGTCGCCGCCGAGGTCGTAGACCTGCTTCTTCTGCGGGTCCGAGAGCACCTCGTAGGCGGCGTTGATCTCCTTGAACCGCTCCTGGGTCTTCGGATCCGGGTTGACGTCCGGGTGCAGCTCGCGGGCGAGCCGGCGGAATGCCTTCTTGATCTCATCCTGCGACGCGTCACGGCGCACGCCGAGAACGGCGTAGTAGTCCGTGGCCACTCAGGACTCCGCCAGGATCTGTCCGACGTACCGTGCCACCGCTCGTACCGCTCCCATCGTTCCCGGGTAATCCATGCGGGTCGGTCCGACCACGCCGAGTTTGGCGACTGCCTCAATGCCCGAACCGTAGCCGACCGAGACCACCGAAGTGGAGTTGAGTCCCTCGTAGGCGTTCTCGTGACCGATGCGTACGGTCATGCCCGAATCTCCCGCCTCGCCCAGGAGTTTGAGGAGAACGACATGCTCCTCAAGGGCTTCCAGGACGGGCCGGATGGTGAGAGGGAAGTCATGTCCGAAGCGGGTGAGATTGGCGGTGCCGCCGATCATCAGCCGCTCCTCGTTCTCCTCGACGAGCGTCTCCAGCAGGGTGGAGAGCACGGTCGAGACGGTGCCGCGGTCGTCGGCCTCGAAGGCCTCCGGCAGGTCCTCGACCAGCCGCGGCACATCGGTGAACCGGCGGCCCGCGACCCGGCTGTTCAGCCGCGCCCGCAGATCCGCGAGCGACGCCTCCCCGAAGGGCGCCGGGCAGTCCACCATCCGCTGCTCGACCCGGCCGGTGTCCGTGATCAGCACCAGCATCAGCCGGGCGGGCGCGAGCGACAGCAGCTCGACGTGGCGGACGGTGGAGCGGGTCAGCGAGGGGTACTGCACGACGGCGACCTGCCGGGTGAGCTGGGCGAGCAGCCGTACCGTGCGCGCCACGACGTCGTCGAGGTCGACGGCGCCGTCGAGGAAGCTCTGGATGGCGCGCCGCTCGGGCGCGGTCATCGGTTTGACGCCGGCCAGTTTGTCGACGAACAGCCGGTAGCCCTTGTCGGTGGGGATGCGCCCCGCGCTGGTGTGCGGCTGGGCGATGTACCCCTCCTCCTCCAGGGCCGCCATGTCGTTGCGGACGGTGGCCGGGGAGACGCCGAGGTTGTGGCGCTCGGTGAGCGCCTTGGAGCCCACGGGTTCCTCGGTGCCCACGTAGTCCTGGACGATGGCGCGCAGCACCTGAAGCCTTCGCTCGCTCAGCATCGCGCCCACCTCCAGACGTCGTGCACCGGTCCCCCGGGCTCCTCGCCTGGCACTCTTCCCGTTCGAGTGCCAGCGTTCCCCCGCCAGTGTACGGCGGTGGGGTACACCCGGGGCAAGGTCGACGGCGGCCGGCGGCCATACCGTTAGCGTCGCGGTATGACGGTGACTTGGGAAGAGCTGGGGTGGGAGCGGGTCGCTGCGGGGGTCGGGCGGTGCCGGCTGCCGGGCTGGGACTGCACGGCGGGGCTGGTCGTCGGGGCGGGCTCGGCCCTGCTCGTGGACGCCGGGGCGAGTGTGGCGGAGGGGGCGCGGCTGCGGGCCGAGGCGGAGGAGCTGGCCGGCGGGCGTGTGACCCATCTCGCGCTCACCCACCCGCACTTCGACCATGTGTTCGGCGCCGCGGCGTTCGCGGGCGCGGAGATCTTCGGGGCGGTGGGTCTGGAGACGGTACGGGCGGAGGAGCTGCGGGCGGACGCGGTGCGTCACGGGCTCGACGAGGCCGCGGCGACGGAGGCCGCGGACGTCCTGGTGCGGCCCCATCACGCCGTCTGCGGTGAGCGGACCCTCGATCTGGGCGGCGCCCGGCAGGTGCTGCTGGCGAACGTCGGCCCCGCCCACACCGCCCACGACCTGGTGGTCCTGGTCCCCGGCGCGTCCGGTACGCCCGAGGTGGTGTTCTGCGGCGACCTGGTCGAGGAGTCCGGTGAACCGCAGGCGGGGCCGGACGCGGCGCCCTCGCACTGGCCGGCCGCGCTGGACCGGCTGCTCGACCTCGGCGGCGAGGACGCGCTGTACGTGCCCGGTCACGGGGCGGTGGTGGACGCGGCGTTCGTGCGGGCGCAGCGCGAGGCGCTGGCGGCGCGTTTCGGCGTGTCGCGCTGATCCGGGACCGATCGGGCCGGCGCTTCTCCTATCGTCATCCGAATGCGCCAGTACTCCGCCGATCTGACCCCTCCCTGGAAGAAGCCCAAGCCCGTCCCCGAGGTCCCGGCGGAGCCCGGCCTGGTGGTGGAGGAGCCCGGGACCGGTTTCTGCGGCGCGGTGATCCGCTGCGAGGCGGGCACGGTGACCCTGGAGGACCGCTTCGGCAAGCACCGGGTGTTCCCGCTGGAGCCGCGCGGCTTCCTGCTGGAGGGCCGGGTCGTCACCCTCGTACGGCCCGCCGCCCCGGCTCCGGTACGGCCCTCCCGGACCGCCTCCGGTTCGGTCGCCGTCCCCGGCGCCCGGGCGCGGGTCGCGCGCGCCGGGCGCATCTACGTGGAGGGCCGGCACGACGCCGAGCTGGTGGAGAAGGTGTGGGGCGACGACCTGCGGATCGAGGGCGTCGTCGTGGAGTACCTGGAGGGCGTGGACGGCCTCCCGGCGGTCGTCGCCGACTTCGCCCCGGGCCCTGACGCCCGGCTGGGCGTGCTGGTGGACCATCTGGTGCCGGGCTCCAAGGAGTGGCGGATCGCCCGGTCGGTGACCGGCGAGCACGCGCTCGTGGTGGGGCATCCGTACATCGACGTCTGGGAGGCGGTGAAGCCGTCGGCACTGGGCATCGACGCCTGGCCGCGGGTCCCGCACGGGCAGGACTGGAAGACGGGCGTGTGCCGGGCGCTGGGCTGGCCGGCGGAGAACACGGGGGCGGTGTGGCAGGCGATCCTGGCCCGGGTGACGTCCTACCGGGACCTGGAGCCGGAGCTGCTGGGGAGGGTGGAGGAGCTGATCGATTTCGTCACGGGTAGCGGTGGGGCCTGACGTTCTCGTACGCGGCGAATTCGCTGGTGTCGAGGTCGAGGTCGAGGTCGAGGGGTTCCATTGGCGTGAGGTCACCGAACTTGGTGATGCGCTGTCGGCGGTAGTCCGCGTCCTCTCCGTGTCCCACGGGCTCGGTGAGCAGCACGCATTGGGCCATGACGGGGTCGATGATGAAGTACGCGGGGATCTTTGCCGCCGCATAGATCGAACGCTTGACCATGTAGTCCCGGTCCATGCTCGTCTTGGAGACAACTTCCACGAGCAAGGTGATGACCTCGGACGGCATCAGCCTTCCGTGCCCGGGACCGGCCCCTCGCTCAAGCACGACAAGGTCAGGCTGCGGCTGACTGGTCTCCTCGAGAATGGCGATGTCCTGGGTCTGGAGCCGACGCCAGCGCTGCCGGGGGATCTGGTCCTGGACCGCTTCCACGATGTCGTTGTGGGCCACGTCCGGCCCCGCCGTCATCACAATGACCCCCCGGAGGAGCTCGACCTTGAAGCCCTCGGGAACGTCGAGGTTCTCGAAGACCTTCACGATGCCGGTGGTCCTCGGTCGGTCGTCCACAGCGGTCATCTCCGCAGCCCTCCGGTTTCCACCACCGTTCACATACGGCGGCAGCCTACGAACCAGGTGAGGGACCGAACCCCCGTTCCGCAGGCATTCACCCGCCGGAGTGATCAGTCCACCAGGTCCCTGACGACCGCGTCCGCCAGCAGCCGCCCCCGCACGGTGAGGACCGCGCGGCCGTCGTCGTACGGGGCCCGGTCCAGCAGTCCCTCGGACAGGGCCCGCCGGGACGCCTCCAGGCCCGCCGGGCGCAGCAGGGACAGCGGGACGCCCTCCCGCAGCCGCAGCTCCAGCAGGATCCGCTCGACGCGCCGGTCCTCGTCCGACAGCAGCTCGCGCCCCGCGCCGGGCGAGCGGCCCGCGGCGAGGGCCGCCGCGTAGGCGCCCGGGTGCTTGACGTTCCACCAGCGCACCCCGCCGACGTGGGAGTGCGCGCCCGGTCCCGCGCCCCACCAGTCGGCGCCACGCCAGTACAGCTCGTTGTGCAGGCAGCGGGCCGCGGGCGAGGTGGCCCAGTTGGAGACCTCGTACCAGTCGTAGCCCGCCGCCGACATCACCTCGTCCGCGATCAGATAGCGGTCGGCGTGGACGTCGTCGTCGGTCATGGGGACCTCGCCGCGCCGGATGCGGCGGGCGAGCTGGGTGCCCTCCTCCACGATCAGGGCGTACGCGCTGATGTGATCGGGGCCCGCGCCGAGCGCCGCGTCGAGCGAGGCCCGCCAGTCGTCGTCGGACTCGCCCGGGGTGCCGTAGATCAGGTCGAGGTTGACGTGCTCGAAGCCGGCCGCGCGGGCCTCGGCCACGCACCGCTCGGGGCGGCCCGGGGTGTGGGTGCGGTCGAGGACCTTCAGGACGTGCTGCCGGGCGCTCTGCATGCCGAAGGAGATCCGGTTGAAGCCGCCCGCCCGCAGGGCCGCCAGATACGCCGGGTCGACCGACTCGGGGTTCGCCTCCGTCGTCACCTCGGCGTCCGCCGCGAGCCCGAACTCGTCCCGGATCGCGCCCAGCATCCGCACCAGGTCGGAGGCGCCCAGCAGGGTCGGCGTACCGCCGCCGACGAAGACCGTGCGGACCTCGCGGGGGTCGTCGCCGAGGACCTTGCGGGCGAGGCGGATCTCGTCGGTGAGGGTGTCGGCGTAGTTGTCGCGGGAGGCGAGGACACCGCCGGTGCCGCGCAGCTCGGTGGCGGTGTAGGTGTTGAAGTCGCAGTACCCGCAGCGGGTCGCGCAGTAGGGAACGTGCAGGTAGAACCCGAGAGGGCGGTCGGCGGCGCCGGTGAGCGCGGACGCCGGGAGCGTGCCGTCGTCGGGGACCGGCTCGCCGTCGGGGAGTGCGGAAGGCATGGGGTCCATTGTCCAGGACCGGCGGGATTACTCCGCCTGGAGGACCAGCAGGGCCAGATCGTCCTGCGGCGGCCGCTCCCCGAAGTCGTGCACCAGACGGCGGATCCGCTCGGCGATCAGGTCCGCGTCGAGCCCCGTGCACCCGGCAAGCGCGGCGGCGAGGCCGTCGCCGTCGTCGAACTGGCGGGAGCCCGAGCGGCGCTCGGTCACCCCGTCGGTGACGCACAGCAGGCTGTCGCCGGAACGCAGCTCCACGCAGTCGCAGCCGTACGTGATCTCCTCGACGACCCCGAGGAGGGTCTGCGGGCGGGCGACCGTGGCGACGGAGCCGTCGGGGCGCAGGAGCAGCGGCAGCGGGTGTCCGGCGGAGGCGAGGGTGCAGCGCACCCCGCCCTCGAAGGGGGCCAGTTCGCCGTAGAGGAGCGACAGGAAGCGGGTCTGGGGGCCGTCGGCGGGTCCGGGGCCGACGAAGGCGCGGGCGGCCGCGTCGGCGGCCTCGGTCGCGTCGTCCAGGAGGAGCTGGTTGAGGCGGTCCAGGACGTCGGCGACGCCGTAGCCCTCGCGGGCCAGCAGCCGCAGCCAGGGGCGGGCCAGGCCGATCACCACGGCCGCCTCCGGGCCCTTGCCCTGGACGTCGCCGATGGCGAAGCACCAGCGTCCGTCGCCGGCCGGGAACAGGTCGTAGAAGTCGCCGCTGGGCCCGCCCTGCTCGCGGGGTTCATGGACCAGGGCGCTGCGCACGCCGGGGATCTCGGCGACCGCGCCGGGCAGCAGGCCGCGCTGGAGGACGGCGCTGATGGTGGCCTGGCGGGCGTACTGGCGGGCCGCGCCGATGGCGAGCGCGACCCGGCGGCCGAGGTCCTCGACCAGCCCGGTGACCTCGTCGGGGAAGCCGTCCGGGGCGGTCCTGCCGATGACCAGGGTGCCCAGCGGGCGGCCGCCGGCGATCAGCCGGTAGGCGAGGGCCGTGCCGTGCGGGCCGAGCGCGGCGGCGGGCCAGGCGAAGGGGGTCGGTCCGGAGCCGAGGGTTTCGGGCGGGCGGAGCGGGTCCTTCTCCAGGGCGCGGCGGAGTTCCTCGACGCGGTGCTCGCTGCCGTGCCAGACCCGGGCCAGCCGGGGTCCGGGTCCGCCGGACCACTCGCCGCCCGGGCCGCCGCTCAGCTCGTCCTCCAGCCAGACCGCGCACCAGTCGGCGAGCCGGGGCACGAGGAGCTGGCTGGTGAGGGCGGCGACCAGGTCCTCGTCGAGCTGCCCGGCAAGCAGGTCGGACGCCTCGGCGAGGAAGGACAGGGCGCCGCGGTTGAGCCAGTCGCGGCCGTCGGGCCCGGCGGGCTGCGGATCGGGGGCGAGGGCCTCGAGCAGCCCGAAGGCGCCGGTATCGGCGCCCTCGACGTCCTCGTACGGCTCGGTGGGCACCAGCCGCGCCCAGACCGTCTTGCTCCCCCTGCGGTACGTCACGCCCCAGGCGTCGGCCAGCGCCGCGACCAGCCGCAGGCCCCGGCCGAACTCCGGGATCTCGTACGCCGCCCCGGGACCGCCGTCGTGGGGGCCGCTGTCGCGGGGCGGGCGGGAGGGGTGCCGGTCGGACACCTCGACCACCACGGCACACCCGTCGGGCTCCTCGTCCAGCCGGCACAGCAGCGTGATGTCGGTGCCGGCGTGCACGACGGCGTTGGTGACCAGTTCGGAGACGACGAGTATCGCGTCCTCGGCGAGGCGCTCGACGGGCCGTCCGGCGCCGGTCAGGCCGAGACCGGCCCAGTCGGCGAGGGTGCCGCGGACCAGGTCCCGGGCGGCGCCGGGCGCGAGCGGGCCGCCGTTCAGGGTGACCTCGGCGTACGGCGACGGCATGGCCCGGAAGGCGTGGGCCGGCGCGTCCCCGGCACGGGAGAACTCCCGCTGGGTCGGAATGGCCCCCATGCACAGCTCCCGGCACGGTCGGAGGACAACGCCTCGGTCAGTGCCGCCAGAGTGACAGACGGGCCCCACCCATAAGCAAGGGGTTACCGAAGAGGGGCGCCATGAGTGAGGACAGTGCCCCGACCCTGACCGGAACCGACCGCTCTCCCACCGACTTCCGCCCGTCCGGACTATGCCAAACGCCCATGTGTGGCGGGACACGACCGACGCACGGCGGCTCCGGAAGGGGCGAGTGCCCTTCCGGAGCCGTCCGTCCTACGCCTTGGGGGGCGTTCTGGGGTGAGGCGTCACGCCTCGCGGGTGCCCGCGTACATCTCGTCGATCAGGTGCTTGTACTCGCGCTCCACGACCGGCCGCTTGAGCTTCAGGCTCGGAGTGATCTCGCCGTGCTCCACGTCGAGGTCGCGGGGCAGGAGCCGGAACTTCTTGATGGTCTGCCACTTCTGGAGACCCTCGTTGAGCTGCTGCACATACCCCTCGACGAGCGCGATCGTGGCCGGGGCCGCGACGACCTCGGCGTAGGACTTGCCCGCCAGGCCGTTGTCCTTGGCCCAGTCCAGCAGGGACACCTCGTCCAGCGCGATGAGCGCGGTGCAGAAGTTCCGGTCGGCGCCGTGCACCAGGATGTTGGAGACGTACGGGCACACCGCCTTGAACTGGCCCTCGACCTCGGCGGGCGCGATGTACTTGCCGCCGGACGTCTTGATGAGGTCCTTCTTGCGGTCAGTGATCCGCAGATAGCCGTCGGGCGACAGCTCGCCGATGTCACCGGTGTGGAACCAGCCGTCGGCCTCCAGCACCTCGGCGGTCTTGTCGGGCAGCCCGTGGTAGCCCTCCATGATGCCGGGGCCGCGCAGCAGGATCTCGCCGTCGTCCGCGATGCGCACCTCGGTGCCGGGCAGCGGCTTGCCGACCGTGCCGGTGCGGTACGCCTCGCCGGGGTTCACGAAGGAGGCCGCGGAGGACTCGGTGAGGCCGTAGCCCTCCAGGATGTGGATGCCGGCGCCGGCGAAGAAGTAGCCGATCTCGGGCGCGAGGGCGGCGGAACCGGAGATGCAGGCGCGCAGGTTGCCGCCGAACGCCTCGCGGATCTTCGCGTAGACGAGCTTGTCGGCGACCTTGTGCTTCGCGGTCAGCCCGACCGGCGCCGTGCGGTTGCCGGTGCGCTTGAAGTTGTCCTGGGTGACCTTGGCGTACTCGCGGGAGACCTCCGCCGCCCACTGGAAGATCTTGTACTTGGCGCCGCCGCCGGCCCGGGCCTTGGCCGCGACCCCGTTGTAGACCTTCTCGAAGATGCGCGGCACGGCCGCCATGTAGGTCGGCTGGACCACCGGAAGATTCTCGATGATCTTGTCGACCCGGCCGTCGACGGCGGTGACGTGCCCGACCTCGATCTGGCCGGAGGTGAGCACCTTGCCGAAGACGTGCGCGAGCGGCAGCCACAGGTACTGGACGTCGTCCGCGCCGACGAGCCCGGTCGCGGCGATCGCCTTCGCCATGTACGACCAGTTGTCGTGCGGCAGCCGTACGCCCTTGGGGCGGCCGGTGGTGCCCGAGGTGTAGATGAGGGTGGCGAGCTGGTCCTTGGTGATCGCGCCGACCCGCTCCTTGATGAGCTGGGCGTCCCGCTCCAGCCGGGCGGCGCCGCGCTTCTCCAGCTCGTCGAGGGTGAGGACGAAGTCGTCGCTCTCCACCCCGGCCGGGTCGATCACCACGACATGGGTGAGGGCGGGCAGCTCGGCGCGCTTCTCGACGGCCTTGGCGAGCTGTGCGGCGTCCTCCGCGATCAGCACCCGGCTCTCGGAGTCGGAGAGGATGTACGCCGACTCCTCGGCGTTGGTCTGCGGGTACACCGTGGTGGTGGCCGCGCCGGCGCACATGATGCCGAGGTCGGCGAGGATCCACTCGATGCGGGTGGAGGCGGCCAGCGCCACCCGCTGTTCGGGCTGGACACCCAGTTCGATGAGGCCGGCCGCGATCGCGAAGACCCGTTCGGCGGCCTGCCCCCAGCTCAGGGACGCCCAGGCGTCGGGGCCCTGGCCGGACGGGTCGGGGACCGGATACCGGTACGCCTCCGCGTCGGGCGTGACCGACACGCGCTCCAGGAAGAGCCCCGCGACGGACGGCGGACGGTTCTCGATCAGTGTCTGTGTGTCGCTCACGACATCCTCCGGGGCCCGCGACGGTGCGGCTGGCTCAATGCGGCTGTTTTCACTCACAACTACTACGTCACTCGTGGCCGTTGTTTAACTCACGAGTAACTACCGAGCAGGGATCAGAGTAGAGGGCGACCGCCCGCGGCGTAAGGGGCCACGGAGGGTTACTTTCCCCTCAGTACACGGCAGGGCCCGCCGCGACACGACGCGACGGGCCCTGAACGGCGGTGTCCGCGGGGCTACTTCTTGCCCTTGCCGGAGCCCGCGCTGTCGTCGCTGCTCAGCACGGCGATGAAGGCTTCCTGCGGAACCTCCACGGATCCCACCATCTTCATCCGCTTCTTGCCTTCCTTCTGCTTCTCCAGCAGCTTCCGCTTCCGGGAGATGTCACCGCCGTAGCACTTGGCGAGGACGTCCTTGCGGATGGCGCGGATGGTCTCGCGGGCGATCACCCGGGAGCCGATGGCGGCCTGGATGGGCACCTCGAACGCCTGCCGCGGGATCAGCTCGCGCAGCTTGGCGACGAGCCGCACCCCGTACGCGTACGCGGCGTCCTTGTGGGTGATCGCCGAGAAGGCGTCCACCTTGTCGCCGTGCAGCAGGATGTCGACCTTGACCAGGCTGGAGGTCTGCTCGCCGGTGGGCTCGTAGTCCAGCGACGCGTACCCGCGGGTCTTGGACTTGAGCTGGTCGAAGAAGTCGAAGACGATCTCCGCGAGCGGCAGGGTGTAGCGGATCTCGACCCGGTCCTCGGAGAGGTAGTCCATGCCGAGCAGGGTGCCGCGCCGGGTCTGGCACAGCTCCATGATCGAGCCGATGAACTCGGTCGGCGCCAGGATGGTCGCCCGCACCACCGGCTCGTAGACCTCGTTGATCTTGCCTTCGGGGAACTCGCTCGGGTTGGTGACGACATGCTCGGTGCCGTCCTCCATCACCACGCGGTAGACCACGTTCGGCGCGGTGGCGATCAGGTCGAGGCCGAACTCGCGCTCCAGCCGCTCCCGGATCACGTCGAGGTGCAGCAGGCCGAGGAAGCCGACGCGGAAGCCGAAGCCGAGGGCCGCGGACGTCTCCGGCTCGTAGACCAGCGCGGCGTCGTTGAGCTGGAGCTTGTCGAGGGCCTCGCGCAGCTCGGGGTAGTCGGAGCCGTCCAGCGGATACAGGCCGGAGAAGACCATCGGCTTGGGGTCCTTGTACCCGCCGAGGGCCTCGGTGGCGCCCTTGGCCTGGCTGGTGACGGTGTCACCGACCTTGGACTGGCGGACGTCCTTCACACCGGTGATCAGATAGCCCACCTCGCCGACGCCGAGGCCGTCCGCGGCCAGCATCTCGGGCGAGTTGGTGCCGATCTCCAGCAGCTCGTGGGTGGCGTTCGTCGACATCATCCGGATCCGCTCACGCTTGTTGAGCTGGCCGTCGATGACACGGACGTACGTGACCACACCCCGGTAGGAGTCGTAGACCGAGTCGAAGATCATCGCGCGGGCGGGGGCGTCCTTGACGCCGACCGGCGCCGGGATGTCCCGGACGGCCCGGTCCAGCAGCGCGTCCACGCCGACCCCGGTCTTCGCGGAGACCCGCAGCACGTCGTCGGGGTCGCAGCCGACCAGGTTGGCCAGCTCCTCCGCGAACTTCTCGGGCTGCGCGGCCGGCAGGTCGATCTTGTTCAGTACGGGGATGATCGTGAGGTCGTTCTCCATCGCCAGGTAGAGGTTGGCGAGGGTCTGCGCCTCGATGCCCTGGGCGGCGTCGACGAGGAGGATGGTCCCCTCACAGGCCGCGAGCGACCGCGAGACCTCGTAGGTGAAGTCGACGTGCCCCGGCGTGTCGATCATGTTGAGGATGTGCGTGTTGCCGGGGTCCTGGGTGGGAGCCCACGGCAGTCGCACCGCCTGGGACTTGATCGTGATGCCGCGCTCACGCTCGATGTCCATGCGGTCGAGGTACTGAGCACGCATCTGCCGCTGCTCGACCACGCCGGTGAGCTGGAGCATCCGGTCGGCGAGCGTGGACTTGCCGTGGTCGATGTGCGCGATGATGCAGAAATTGCGGATCAGAGCCGGGTCGGTACGGCTCGGTTCGGGCACATTCTTAGGGGTCGCGGGCACGCAGGGTCCTGTCTCTTGAGGCGCCTTATGCCTCGGGTCGGATCGATACGTAGGTTCCATGGTCCCACGGGCGGCGACCGGGGACCGGTTTGGGCCATCCTCCGGGCCGCTGGTAACGTGGAGGGCTGTGTCTCATGCCCTCTCAGCGCGAGACACGCTTCAGAAATCACCTGGCGCGGGTCCCGAGCGGTCCCGTGCCTGAACCTGCAAAGGCTCATTCGTGGCGAACATCAAGTCCCAGATCAAGCGGATCAAGACCAACGAGAAGGCTCGGCTGCGCAACAAGGCCGTCAAGTCCTCCCTGAAGACCGCGATCCGCAAGGCCCGCGAGGCCGCTGCCGCGGGTGACGTCGAGAAGGCCACCGAGCTGCAGCGCGTCGCCGCGCGTCAGCTCGACAAGGCCGTCTCGAAGGGCGTCATCCACAAGAACCAGGCCGCCAACAAGAAGTCGGCGCTGGCTTCCAAGGTCGCGACCCTCAAGGGCTGAACCTCTTACCTGATCTGACCGCCGGAAGGACCCAGAGCGGGCCCTCTCTCATCCGCTCCCGACCGGCACCCGAGGATCCGCGCGCGGCCTGCGTTCGCCACGCGGGCGCGGATCCGACATCGTGAACCGAAGGCCCCGGCCGTCCCACACCCCGTCTCGGGGCGAGTGACGACCGGGGCCTTCGGCATGGGCCTCACGACCAGAACGCGTCGGCCCGGTCCATGTCCTCGACGCACTCGTCCAGGTCACTGATCTTGTCGCCGACGATCCGGAACACGATGCCTCCGTTCTCGTCGATGTGCCGGTCACCCCGGTCGGCGGTGAAACGGTGCACGGTCATCGCGTGCCCCCGCCCGTCGACGAAGACATGGAGCAGCTCCACCCGGAACGACCCGCCCGTCTCCGCGGCGAGCCGGCCGTAGTAGTCGCCGAGGACCGCGTCGATCCCCTTGTAGTCGCCCGACAGCGGGTGAGAGCCGGGAACGTGGTGCGTACAGTCCCCGGTCATCAGCGAGCGCAGGGTGTCCATGTCCCCGCGCTGGAACGCCTCGTAGCCCTTGCGCACGAGAGCCGCGTGCGGGTGTTCAGCCATGGCGATCGCCACCTTTCCCCATACGGGGGTGGATGAGGCTGACACCCACGATTGTCCTCTTCGCGGGGCCTATCGGCCCCTGGAGCGGGCCGCCCTCGCGACCGCCACGACCGCCTTCTCCAGGGCGTACTCCGGGTCGTCCCCGCCGCCCTTGACGCCCGCGTCCGCCTCGGCGACGGCCCGCAGCGCGTAGGCCACGCCGTCGGGGGTCCAGCCCCGCATCTGCTGTCTGACCCGGTCGATCTTCCACGGCGGCATGCCCAGCTCGCGGGCGAGATCGGCGGGCCGGCCGCCGCGCGCGGAGGACAGCTTGCCGATCGCCCGGACGCCCTGCGCGAGCGCGCTGGTGATCAGCACGGGCGCGACCCCGGTGGCCAGCGACCAGCGCAACGCCTCCAGCGCCTCCGCCGCCCGCCCCTCCACGGCCCGGTCGGCGACGGTGAAGCTCGACGCCTCGGCCCGGCCCGTGTAGTACCGGCCCACCACCGCCTCGTCGATCGTCCCCTCGACGTCGGCGACCAACTGCGTCACCGCCGAGGCCAGCTCCCGCAGATCGCTGCCGATCGCGTCCACCAGGGCCTGGCACGCCTCCGGTGTGGCGGACCGCCCGGTGGCCCGGAACTCCTGCCGCACGAACGCCAGCCGGTCCGCCGGCTTGGTCATCTTCGGGCAGGCCAGCTCCCGCGCCCCCGCCTTGCGCGCGGCGTCCAGCAGCGCCTTCCCCTTGGCCCCGCCGGCGTGCAGCAGCACCAGCGTGATCTCCTCGGCGGGCGCCCCCAGGTACGCCTTCACGTCCTTGATCGTGTCGGCCGACAGATCCTGCGCGTTCCGTACGACGACGACCTTGCGCTCGGCGAAGAGCGAGGGGCTGGTCAGCTCGGCGAGCGTGCCGGGCTGCAACTGGTCCGGGGTCAGATCACGCACGTCCGTGTCGGCGTCGGCGGCCCGGGCGGCGGCCACCACCTCCTGCACAACGCGGTCGAGCAGCAGCTCCTCCTGCCCCACGGCGAGCGTCAGAGGGGCGAGGGGGTCTTCGGTCGCACTCTTCCTGGCCATCCCCGAAAGCATCCCACGCCCCACTGACAGCCGGGTCCCCTGTCAGCCACGGTCAGCGCCCGGGGCTACGGCTCCTCCCGCCAGCCGTCCCACTCCGCCGCGAACTCGTCCAGCGCCGCCGCGTCGAGCCGGTTCTCCTCGTCCGCCAGCACGATCAGCCACTGGGCGTCCTCCGCGTCGTCCTCGCCGGCCAGGGCGTCGCGGACGATCCTCGGCTCCTCCGCCACCCCGAACCGCTCCCCGAGCGCCTCCGCCGCCTCCTGCGCGGCATCGCGGTCCGGCAGCACCAGCACATGTCTCACATCGCTCACGCGCCCCATTTTCCGGTACGCGCGCGAGGCCAACGCCGGGGCCCCACCTCCCGCCTCACACCGGCCGCCGCTCCCGCACCTCCGGCACCTCCCCCAGCTCGATCCCGAACCGCTCCCGGTACACCGCCAGCACCTCCTCGTCCGTCCCCAACTCCTTCTCCTCGCTGGTCCCTCCGACGCTCGTCACCTTGAGCCGCCGCCCGCTGAGCGTGACCCTCCCGCCGTCCTCCGTGACCCGCGAGCAGACCAGGGACTTCGTGAAGTGCGACCCCGGCGCGGTGCGATGCCACCAGGCACCGGAGACGAAGTCGCGCAGTGTCCGGGGCCGCACCTCAAGGCGGTACTCGCGCGAGCCGTTGCGCACGACGTCCAGGTCGGCCGCCTCCGACCGCCGCGCCGCCCGACCGCCGCCGCCCTTCACCCCGGCCTGGTCGGGACCGGCCTCGACGATCCGGAACACGCCCCCAGGATCGTCCTGCTCGCCCCGGTCCTCGAAACGGAGCGGATAGTGGCTGTGCGCCCCGAACCCGACGTCCGCCAGCCAGTCCCCGGCGTCCACCGTCCGCACCCGCAGCGCGAGATGGTCGAACGGGATGCCCAGCACCCCCCGGTCCCCGTACACCCGCGCCGCGAGCACCGTCACATCGAAACCCAGCGCCGTCAGCAGCGCCCCGAACGCCCCGTTCAGCTCGTAACAGAACCCTCCCCGGTGCCCGTCGACGATCTTCTCCACCAGCCGCCCCGGCTCCAGCTCGATCTCCTCTCCCAGATGCACCGACAGATTCTCGAAGGGCACGGCCCGCAGATGCCGCAGATGCAGCTCCCGCAGGACGTCGACGGTGGGCCACGCGGGCTGCTCGGCCCCGAGGCGGCGCAGATAGGCGTCGACCAGACGGGCGTCGAGCCGAAGGGAATCGACCTGTACGGAATCCATGCCCTCAGTCTCGCGCCACGCGCAGCGCACCGCCCGCACCCACGACCGCGAGCGCCCCGTCCCGGTCCGTCCGCAGCACCCTCGCACCGCCCGCGCGCAACGCCGCGACCGTGCTCGGAGCGGGGTGACCGTACGAGTTGTCCGCGCCGCAGGAGATCAGCGCCACCCGGGGCGCCACCGCGCGTATCAGGTCCGGATCCTGGTACGCCGACCCGTGATGGGCGACCTTCAGCACGTCCACCCCTCTCCACCGCCCCGCCCCCGGCGAGCGCGCCAGCGCCCGCTGGGCCGGGGGTTCCAGATCCCCGAGCAGCAGCATCCGCAGCCCGCCCGACCGCACCCCGAGCGCCACGCTCGCGTCGTTGGGTCCCTCGGGCTCCGGCGTCGGCCGGGGCGGCGGCCACAGCACCTCCCAGTCGAGGGGACCGGCCCGGCGCCGCTCCCCCGCCACCGCCCGCACCACCGGCACCTTCCGCGCCGCCGCCTCCCGCCGCACGAACTCCACCTGCCCCGCCGGCTCCTCGAACCCGGTGGTCTCGATCGCCCCCACCTCCCGCCCGCGCAGCACCCCGGGCAGCCCGGCGACATGGTCGGCGTGGAAGTGGGTGAGGACGACCAGCGGCACCCTGGTGATGCCGAGCGTGCGCAGGCAGCGGTCGGCCAGCGCCGGGTCCGGCCCGGCGTCCACCACGACCCCGGTGCCCCCGCCCGCCGCGAGAACCGTCGCGTCGCCCTGACCCACGTCGCACATCGCCAGACGCCAGCCCGGTGGCGGCCAGCCCGTGAGCACCCGGGTCAGCCGGGGCGGCTGCACCACCGCCAGCACGAGCAGCACCCCGCAGACCGCGCACAGCCAGGGCCGGCCCAGCAGCCGCCGCACGACGAGCAGCACCGCCGCCGTGGCGAGCGCGAGCAGCAGCGCGCCGGTCCAGCCGCCCGGCCAGTCCACGCCTCCGCCCGGCAGCGCCGCCCCGGCCCGGGCGATGCCCGCGATCCAGCCTGCCGGCCAACTCGCGCACCAGGACAGCGCCTTGGCGACCGGCATCGCCATGGGCGCGGTCACCAGCGCGGCGAAGCCCAGCACCGTGGCCGGCGCCACCGCGAACTCCACCAGGAGGTTGCACGGCACCGCCACCAGGCTCACCCGCGCCGACAGCACCGCCACCACCGGCGCGCACAGCGCCTGCGCCGCGCCCGCCGCCGCCAGCGCCTCCGCGAGCCTCGGCGGCACCCCGCGCCGACGCAGCCCGGCGCTCCAGCGCGGCGCCACCGTCAGCAGCGCCCCGGTGGCCAGCACCGACAGCAGGAACCCGTAACTCCGGGCCAGCCAGGGGTCGTAGAGCACCAGGAGCAGCACCGCCGTCGCCAGCGCCGGCAGCAGCGATCTGCGGCGGCCGGTGGCGAGGGCGAGCAGCACGACGGCTCCGCAGGCCGCCGCCCGCAGCACGCTCGGGTCGGGCCGGCACACGACGACGAACCCGAGGGTGAGGCCACCGCCGAGCAGCGCGGTCCCTCGCAGCGAGATGCCCAGGCGCGGCGCCGGCCCCCGCCGCTCGACCCGCTGGGCCAGTCCCGGCGGGCCGAGGAGCAGCGCGAGGATGATCGTCAGATTGCTGCCCGACACGGCCAGCGTGTGGGCGAGGTCCGTCTCCTTGAACGCCTCGTCCAGCTCCGGCGTGACCCGCCCGGTGTCCCCGACGACCAGCCCGGGCAGCAGCGCCCTGGCGTCCGCCGGAAGCCCGTCGGTGGCCTCCCGCAGCCCCGCCCGCAGCCGCCCGGCCACCCGCTGGGCGGCGGACGGTTCCGCCACGACCGAGGGCGGCCCGCCGTCCCGCACCCGCAGCACCCCGGCGATGCGGTCCCCGCCGACGGTGGCGGGAGCCAGCCGCCCGGTGACCCGCACCCGGGTGGACGGCAGCAGCCCGAGCCACGGCGACCCGTCCTGCGCCCGCGCGTCCTCCTCGGCGTCCACGATCATCAGCACCGGGGTCCGCGTCGCCACGGACGTGCCGTCCCGCCCGTCGACGCGCCGGACCATCCCGGGGACCAGCACCGCCGCGGACGTGACGCGGTCCCCTCTGACCCTGGGGCGGCTCAGCCGCGGATCGGACCCGATCTCGACCTCGGCCGTGACGATCGCGTACTCCCGCACCAGCCCCGGCACCGGCCCCCGCCGCACATCAGCACCGTGCAGCCCCGCGGAGACGGCGGCCGCGCCGACGCAGAGGAGGGTGGCGGCGAGGGTGGCCCCGGCCCAGTGGCGACGGGCCGGCAGCACCCCTGCGCGGGCCGACAGCACCCCCGCCGCGATCAGACACACCAGCGCGATGCCGACCGCCACCGCCACGGACGCGTCCAGCGCGAGCGCCGCCGTCGCCCAGGCCGCGAGCGCGGGCGGGACCAGGCGCAGATCCGCCGGACCCTCCTGCCGGGGATGCGCGTCGCCCAGCCGTTTCCCGGACACCGCGTGCACGGCCCGCCGGGCCCTGGACCCGGGCGGCCCCGCACGCACCCTCCCGACGCTCACCTCGCCCCTCATGGCCGGACGAGGTTCCGCAGATCGGCGAAGCGCCGGGCACCGATGCCCTTGACCTCGCGCAGTTCGTCCACCGACCGGAAACCGCCGTTCCGTGTGCGGTGGTCGATGATGTGCTGGGCCAGGACGGGGCCCACGCCCGGCAGCGTGTCGAGCTGCTCCACGGTGGCGGTGTTGAGCGAGACCACGGCCGGGACACCGGGCGGGGCGTTCGCCGGAGCACCGGCCGGGGCACCCCCGGCGCCCGGAGCGGGCGGCGCCGACCCACCGACCACCACCTGTTCGCCGTCCACGAGGACCCGCGCCTGGTTGAGGCCCTCGGTGTTCGTCCCCGGCCGCACCCCGCCGGCCGCGCTCAGGGCGTCGGCCACCCGGGAACCGGCCGGCAGCCGATGGATCCCGGGCTCGCGGACCTTCCCGCTGACGTCCACCACGATCTCGGCCGCGGGAGTGGCGGCGGGAGCGGACCCGGCGCCCGGGGAATCCGGATCGGCCGCCGCCCCCTCACGCTCCCCCTCCCCGTACGGCGCCGCCCGCACCACCTCCGGTGCCGACACGGGCTCGGCCCGGCCGGACCGGAAGTGCTGCACGGCGAAGCCCGCGGCGACGACCAGCACCACCGTGAGCGCCAGCACGCTCCGCCGCTCCACACCGCACCGCGCCTGCACCCACACCGGCAGCCGCTCCCGCAACGCCGCCCCGAACCGCTCCCGCAGACCGCCCCCGGCGACCCGCGCCGGTGCCTCGGTCAGCCCGGCACCGCCAACGCCCCCGACCGTCGGCCCCGTCACCGACTCCCGTCGGTCCACGGCCCGTTCGTCGAAGAGTGCCGCCGCCCGCCGCCGCAGCTCCTCCGCCGAGGCCCGCCGGTGTCCGGCATGGCCGGGTCCAAGTCCAGGTCCAGATCCACGTCCAAGTCCAGGGCCGGGACCGGGTCCAGGGCCGGACGGGCGGCGGAGGCTCAGGCGGCGCGCAGAAGTACGGGGCCGCCCGTCGGAGCCGGCCCCACGGCCGGGTCCGCTGGTCGGGTACGAGGTGCGAGTACGTGATCGAAGTGCCATGCCCCGAGGATCGGACACTTCGCCAGATCGCGATGATCTTGCTCAATTCCCGTGGATTACCGCCCGGTTGTGGACAACCGCGCCACCCCCACGGGTGAAGGGGCGCCCCTGCGACCCCGCGCGCCCCCGCGCCCCCCCGACCTCACCGGGGCGAGACCACGGCCCCCAGCAACCCCGGCCCCGTGTGCGCCCCGATCACCGCGCCGACCTCGCTCACATGCAGGTCCGCGAGGCCGGGCACCCTCGTCCGCAACCGGTCCGCGAGCGCGGACGCCCGCTCCGGGGCCGCCAGATGGTGCACGGCGATGTCGACGGAGGCGCTCCCCGCCCGGTCGGCCACCAGCTCCTCCAGGCGTGCGATCGCCCTCGACGCCGTCCGGACCTTCTCCAGCAGCTCGATCCGGCCGCCGTCGAGCTGGAGCAGCGGCTTCACCGCGAGCGCGGAGCCCAACAGGGCCTGGGCGGCGCCGATCCGGCCGCCGCGGCGCAGATAGTCGAGGGTGTCGACGTAGAAGTAGGCGGAGGTGCCGGCGGCCCGTTTCTCCGCGGCGGTGACCGCCTCGTCGACCGTTCCGCCCGACTCCGCCACCTCGGCCGCGGCGAGCGCGCAGAAGCCGAGGGCCATCGCGACCATGCCGGTGTCCACCACCCGCACCGGCACCGGTGCCTCCCGGGCCGCGACCACGGCCGCGTCGTACGTGCCGGACAGTTCGGCGGAGAGATGGAGGGAGACGATGCCGGTCGCGCCGGACTCGGCGACCCTGCGGTAGGTCTCCGCGAAGCGCTGCGGGCTCGGGCGCGAGGTGGTGACGGGGCGTCGCTTCTGGAGCGCCTGGGCGAGGGAGCGGGTCGAGATCTCGGTGCCCTCTTCGAGGGCCTGGTCGCCGAGGACGACGGTCAGGGGCACCGCGGTGATGCCGTGACGCTCCATCGTCCGCTGCGGCAGGTAGGCCGTGGAATCCGTGACGATCGCGACATGGCGGGACATGAGCTGGAGGTTACCTGGCGTAGCTCCGGGACCGCAGCCCGGCCCCTCTCATCCGGGAGGCCCTTGACCGGATCATGGCCCCGCCTCAGGTGGTGCTCTCGGGGCGCGGCTTCTTCTGCCAGGGGTAGGTGGGGCGCGGTCCCGGCGGGGTGATGGCGGGCCGGGTCGGCTCCCCGGCGGTGCGCGCACCGGGCGTCTCGGGCCAGGTCTGGCGCGGGTCCGCGGCGTCGGCCGAGGCGGGCGGGGCCTCCGGCCACGGAGGCGTGGCAGTGGTGGACGTCGGCGTGCCCGGTGTCGAGGGGGTGGCCGTGCGCGGCGGCTCGGTGGTGGTCCAGTGCCGCAGGGCGCCGGCCTCGACGTCGATCTGGGCGCTGAGGGCGTCCAGGTCGTCCTCCGCGAAGCGGCGGGCGCGGTCGCGGGCGGCCCAGCGCAGCGCGTCGGCGGACTCGGTGATCCGGTCGGTGCGCTCCCGCAGGGACGGCATCCGCCCGGCGAGCGTCGCACGGTCGGGCTCGGACTCCAGGCGTCTGAGTTCGGCGTCCAGCTCCTGGCCGTGGGCGCTGAGGCGCTCGAAGAGGCCGAGGGACTCCTTGAGCGACTCGTCCTCGGCGACGCCCGCGTGCAGGGCCTCCTGGGTGGCGCGCATCGAGGTGCGCAGCTTGAGGCGGAGCTGGGCGACCTCGCCGGCCGGTCCGGGCTGGGCGAAGGACTTGGCGCGCAGGGTGTGGTCCTCGACCGTGCGGCGGGCCTGGGTGAGGGTGCGGTCCACGCCGCGCTTGGCGGCGCCGACCACCTTCACCGTGGCGTAGGCGCCGAGCACCAGGAACAGTACGACGAGCAGGGCGAACACTGCGGCGACCGCTTCCACGGGCTCCTCCTCCGGCCTGCCGCGGCACACCTCGCGCCGCTCACCTCGCGCCGCGTGTCCGCGTCGCTCTTCCCACCGTAAACGCAGGGGGCAGGTCCGGAGTTCCACCAGAACCCCGAACCTGCCCTCAGCAGACCCCTAGGGGACGCCCGGCGCCGAGCGCCCCGGGAGGACGGACCTCACGCCGGCACGACGACTGACCTCACGCCGGCACGATGTTCACCAGCTTCGGCGCCCGCACGATCACCTTGCGGATCCCCGCGCCGCCCAGCGCCTTGACGACGTTCTCGTCGGCCAGCGCCACCTTCTCCAGCTCCTCGTCGGAGATGGCGGGCGACACCTCCAGGCGCGCCTTGACCTTGCCCTTGATCTGGACGACGCAGGTCACGCTCTCGTCCACGACGTACGCCGGGTCGGCGACCGGCAGGTCCTGGTGGACGACCGAGTCGGTGTGGCCCAGCTTGCGCCACAGCTCCTCGGCGATGTGCGGGGCCAGCGGCGCGACCAGCAGCACCAGGTCCTCGGCGACCGTGCGCGGCACCGGGGCGCCCGCCTTGGTCAGGTGGTTGTTCAGCTCGGTGATCTTGGCGATGGCGGTGTTGAAGCGCAGGCCCTCCAGGTCCTGGCGCACTCCGTCGATCGCCTTGTGCAGGGCGCGCAGCGTCGTCTCGTCGGGCTCGGTGTCGACGACGGTGACCTCGCCGGTGGCCTCGTCGACGACATTGCGCCACAGCCGCTGGAGCAGCCGGTACTGGCCGACGACCGCGCGCGTGTCCCAGGGGCGCGAGACGTCCAGCGGGCCCATCGCCATCTCGTACAGGCGCAGGGTGTCCGCGCCGTACTCGGCGCAGATCGCCTCCGGGGTCACGGCGTTCTTCAGGGACTTGCCCATCTTGCCCATCTCGCGCCTGACCGGCTCGCCCGCGTACCAGAAGCCGCCGTCGCGCTCCTCGATCTCGGCGGCCGGCGCCGGGAAGCCCCGGCTGTCGCGGTAGACGTAGGCCTGGATCATGCCCTGGTTGAACAGCTTGTGGAACGGCTCGGCCGACGAGACGTGGCCCAGGTCGAACAGCACCTTGGACCAGAAGCGCGCGTACAGCAGGTGCAGCACGGCGTGTTCGGCGCCGCCGACGTACAGGTCGACACCGCCGAGCGGCGCGTCCTCGCGCGGGCCCATCCAGTAGCGCTCGATCTCCGGGTCGACCAGGCGCTCGCTGTTGTGCGGGTCCAGGTAGCGCAGTTCGTACCAGCAGGAACCGGCCCAGTTGGGCATGGTGTTGGTCTCGCGCCGGTAGCGCTTGGGGCCGTCGCCCAGGTCCAGGGTGACGTGGACCCAGTCCTCGTTGCGCGAGAGCGGGGTCTCGGGGCGGGAGTCGGCGTCGTCCGGGTCGAAGGTGCGCGGCGAGTAGTCCTCGACCTCCGGCAGCTCCAGGGGCAGCATCGACGCGGGCAGCGCGTGGGCGACGCCGTCCTCGTCGTAGACGATCGGGAAGGGCTCGCCCCAGTAGCGCTGGCGGCTGAACAGCCAGTCGCGCAGCCGGAAGTTGACGGTGCCCTCGCCGATGCCCTTGCGCTCCAGCCACTCGGTGACACGGGCCTTGGCGTCGGCGACGGCCAGGCCGTCCAGGGAGATGTCGTCGTTGGAGGAGTTGATGATCTTCGCGTCGTAGGACCCGAAGGCGTTCTCCCAGGTGGAGGTGTCCGTGCCGCGGCCGTCGGTGGTCTCGACGATGCAGGTGATCGGCAGCTCGAAGGCGCGGGCGAACTCGAAGTCGCGCTGGTCGCCGGCCGGGACGGCCATGATGGCGCCGGTGCCGTAGCCCATCAGGACGTAGTCGGCGATGAAGACCGGGATCCGCTCGCCGTTGACCGGGTTGGTGGCGTGGGCGCCGATGAAGACACCGGTCTTGTCCTTGGCCTCGGCCTGCCGCTCGACGTCGGACTTGGACGCGGCCTGCGCGCGGTACGCGGCGACGGCCTCGGCCGGGCTCGCGTGCCCGCCCGTCCACGCGTCGCGGGTGCCCTCGGGCCAGGTGTCCGGGGTGAACTTGTCGACCAGCGGGTGCTCGGGGGCCAGCACCATGTAGGTCGCGCCGAACAGGGTGTCGGGGCGGGTGGTGAAGACGGTGATGTCCTCGCCGTCGATCGGGAAGCGCACCCGGGCGCCCTCGGAGCGGCCGATCCAGTTGCGCTGCTGGAGCTTGATGGCCTCGGGCCAGTCCAGCGCGTCCAGGTCGTCGAGCAGGCGGTCCGCGTAGGCGGTGATGCGCATGTTCCACTGGCGCAGCTTGGCCTTGAAGACGGGGAAGTTGCCGCGCTCGGAGCGGCCGTCGGCGGTGACCTCCTCGTTGGCCAGCACGGTGCCCAGGCCGGGGCACCAGTTGACCGGCGAGTCGGAGGCGTAGGCCAGGCGGTAGCCGCCCAGGACGTCGGCGCGCTCGGCGCCGCTCAGTTCGTTCCAGGGGCGGCCGCCGGGCACACCGCGCTCACCGGACTCGAACTGGGCGATCAGCTCGGAGATCGGGCGGGCCTTGTCCGCCTCGTCGTCGTACCAGGAGTCGAAGATCTGCAGGAAGATCCACTGGGTCCACTTGTAGTAGTCCGGGTCGATCGTGGCGAACGAGCGGCGCTTGTCGTGGCCCAGGCCCAGCCGGCGGAGCTGGGACTTCATGTTGGCGATGGCCGCTTCGGTGGTCACGCGCGGGTGCTCGCCGGTCTGTACGGCGTGCTGCTCGGCGGGCAGGCCGAAGGCGTCGAAGCCCAGGGTGTGCAGGACGTTGTGGCCGGTCATCCGCTGGTAGCGGGCGAAGACGTCGGTCGCGATGTAGCCCAGCGGGTGGCCGACGTGCAGGCCCGCACCGGAGGGGTACGGGAACATGTCCATGATGAACTTCTCGGGGCGGGCGACGACCGCGGGGTCGCCGGCCAGGTCACCCGTGGGATTGGGGGCGGCGTAGGTGCCCTCGGCGTCCCAGAAGTCCTGCCAGCGTGCCTCGATCTCGGCGGCCATGGCCGCCGTGTAGCGGTGCGGCGCGGCCACCTCGGCAGTGGCAGCGGGGTTCGTCTCGCTCATGTCCTCAAAGCTCCATCGATCGTCTCTGCCAGCGGCTGTGTCATCCGGAAACGAAAAATCCCCTCGCACAGGAGGGGACGCCGCGCCGATTCCGAGCCGTCCGGTTCACGTCGGTTCACCGGAGGTTCGGGACTGTCAGCGCGGCTCGCTAAGCAGGAGGCGTACGGCACGCATGGCGCTAGGGTACCGCAGCCCCCGATCGCGCCGCGACGGACTTCCCGCACGTTGAGCAGACCGGCACACGTGTGCGTATCTGTCACGGACGACGGGCACACCCGGCGGAGCCGAAGCTGAACAAAGGTCAAAGATTACTTCGCGTAACAGCCACTAAGGGGACATCGGAACGCCCCTGTTTTCATTTGATAACAACGCAATAACTCAAACCTCGTACCCCCCGGTATGGAGCCACTTAGAGTTCGGCAGCGGGACCGCTTTCCCGAAACTGCTCGGAGTTGCCCCCATGAACCCTCTTCGCACCAACAGCTCGCTCCCCAAGCCGGGTCGGTCGGCCTACGGGGTGGCGTCGGCTGCCGTCCTGGTCCTCATACCCGTGATCGTGCTGGTCGGAGGTGACCAGTTCCAGGCGTTCCTGAACTTCGGCGCGGGCGTACTGTCCCTCGTCTCACTGAGCTGTTCGGTGATCTGGGGTCTGTTCGCCCAGGACCGGATCTTCCTCAACACACGTCAGCGGATCATCGGCCAGGCGGTCCACCGGACGACCGCCGTGGCGTCGATCGCGTTCCTGCTGCTGCACATCACCACCAAGATCGCCCTGGACCACACCGAACTGATCGGGGCGCTCATCCCGTTCTCGCTCGGGGTCACCGGCATCGGCGGTCTGATCGGCCTGGGCTCCCTGGCCGGCCTGCTGATGATCTTCGTGGGCATCACGGGCGCGCTGCGCAACCACTTCGCCGCACCGGCCGAGGTCGCGGCCCGCTGGCGCGCGATGCACATGCTGGCCTATCCGGCCTGGTGCGCCGCGCTCATCCACGGACTCTACGCGGGTCGCCTCGCCAAGCCGATCTTCTTCATCCTGTACGGCCTGTGCCTGGTGGGCGTGATGGGCGCCCTCGCGCTGCGCGCCGCCCCGCGCCCGGTCAAGCGGCAGCTCGCGGACCGCATCAACACCATCCTGGGCGGCTCCCCGGAGCGCTCCGCCATGGACGGCCTGGAGGCGTCACGCGCGCGTAGGGCCGAGGGCGGCGGCTCCGGGCGCAGGTCCGAGTCCGAGAGGGGCGGCTCCGGCAGTTCCGCCCTGCCCGGCTACGAGAGCAGCGGCCGCTCGGCCGGCTCCGGCCCGGCGGCCTCCCCGCTGTTCGACAACCCGGCCGGCGCGGAGTCCGCGAACGGCTTCGCGGCCGCCTACCGCGCCGTCAACACTCCGAACCCGCAGCAGCCGTACGCGGGAGCCGGTGCCGGCGCCGACCAGACCGCCCAGATGAACGCCCAGTTCGACACGCAGGCCACCGCGGCGATGCCGCGCGTGGACAACGGCGGCAGCACCTCGGGAAGCTGGCCGATCCCGTCCCCGCCGCCGGTCGGCGAGGCGCCCCGGTCCGTCTACGACCCGCTCCAGGACACGGGATTCAACATCCCGGTCTATGGCAATACGGGCACCATCCCGGTCGTGGGAGGTGATGTGTACAACACCGGTGAGACGAACGCCCAGTACGGCGCGTACAACTCGAACGACACGTACAACAGCGGTCCCGCCAATGAACCATCCCCCGGCCAGTCCTACGACTCGCCGGGTTCGGGCGAACCTTGGAACACGCCTTCCGGAGGCTATAGGTGAACGAGGCCCTGCCCGACGTCCCGGAAGTCCGCGTGGTCGGGCTTCCGCAGCTCACGTCCGGCTTCGACCTTGTGGAGAGACTCGACCTGCCCATGCACCTGAAGGTGCACGGGCCGCTCGAACCCATGGGCGGCGAGAAGCTCGCCCAGCTCTCCGAACGCATCAACCTCAAGGGCCGCGGCGGCGCGGGCTTCCCCTTCCACAAGAAGCTCCGCTCGGTCGCCGACGCGGCGATCAAACGGGGCGTACGGCCGGTCGTCGTCGTCAACGGCAGTGAGGACGAACCGGCCTGCCGCAAGGACACGGTGATGATCAACCGTGCCCCGCATCTCATCCTGGACGGCGCGCTGCTGGTCGCGGAGGCGCTGGGTGCCCGCACGCTCGTGGTGGGGGTCACCCGCGAATCGACCCAGCGCTCCATGGAGGCCGCCCTCGCCGAACGCGGGCTGAGCAACGGCCGCCGCTCGGCGCTGAAGGCGTTCGTCCAGCGCAACCCGATCCGCATGGTCACCGGCGCGGCCGCGTCGCTGATCCGCTCCATCGACGGCGGCCCGGCCATCCCGCCCGGCCGCAAGGTCAGCGCCTCGCAGAACGGCGTCGGCGGCGCCCCCACCCTGCTGTCCAACGCCGAGACCTTCGCCCAGCTCGCCATCGCCGCCCGCATCGGCCCGGAGCGCTACGGCAACACCGGCCTCTACGACGAGCCCGGCACCGTCATGCTGACCGTCTCCGGCGCGGTCGCCCGCCCCATGGTGATCGAGGTCCCCACCGGCGTACCGCTGCGCTACGTGCTCCAGCTCGCCGGCGCCCCGCCGGTCCCGCAGGGCGTGCTGACCGGCGGCTACCACGGCAAGTGGATCGACGCGGCGACCGTCAACGAGGCGGTCGTCTCCCGCAATTCGCTGGACGCCGTGGGCGGCGCCCTCGGCGCGGGCGCGATCCTGCCGATCAGTCAGGAGACCTGCCCGCTCGGCGAGTCGCTGCGGGTGGCGCAGTGGCTGGCCGAGGAGAGCGCGGGACAGTGCGGTCCCTGCTACCTCGGTCTGCCGGCCGCCGCGCGCGGCATGGAGGACATCATCAACGGCGGCGGCCCGGCCGCCCTGGAGGCGCTCAAGCAGGTCGCCAAGAACGTCAAGCGGCGCGGCGCGTGCTCGCATCCGGACGGCTCCGCGATGTTCCTGGAGTCGACCATCAAGGCGTTCACCGACGACCTCGCCGCCCATGTCCTCGGAAACGGCTGCGGACGGCCCGTGGAGGGCGTTCTGCCGCTCTTCGAGGAGGGCATGGCCCCCGCGGGCATCACGAGCGGTTCATCGCCGCAGGAGAACGGTGACAGCCGCCAGAAGATCTTCGTCGACTGGACGCTGTGCCGCGGCCACGGTCTGTGCGCGGACATCCTGCCCGAGGTCTTCCAGCTCGGCGCCGACGGCTTCCCGACCGTCGCGCAGGCGAAGGTGCCGCGCTACGCCGAGGCGAAGGCGCTGCGCGCCGTACGCCGCTGCCCCGCGCTGGCGCTGCGGCTGGAGGAGGACACGCGCGCGCAGGCGCCGTCCCGCAACCTCCCGGTGCTCTCCCAGGGCCGCGGCCGCCGCGCCCTGGGCCGCTGACGCCGAACGGACCCTCAGGGGCCGCCCGACACCGGGCGGCCCCCTGAGGCGTTTCCGCGGAAGATCCCGCGCGCGGAGGATCCCGTACGTGAAAGATCCGGAATGCAAAGATCCCGTCCGATCGTGACGATCGGACGGGATCTGTTTGTGGAGCTAAGGAGAATTGAACTCCTGACCTCCTGCATGCCATGCAGGCGCTCTACCAACTGAGCTATAGCCCCTTGCGGTGTTCCGGCGGGTTTCCCCGGCGGCGACGCCAACATTACACGGTCCCCGGGGTGGACCACCAAATCGTTTCCGTTCTGTCCGATTTGACGGAAACGTCAAGCCGTGACGAACGAATAGAACCGCTTCAGGGTGCAGTGCTCCTCGAGCAGCCGGCCGTAGATCGGTTCGCCCTCGAGTTCGCGGTACGTCTCGATGGGGTCGCCTTTTATGATCAGCGCCCGGGCGCATTCCTCGCACCAGTACTGGTAGTCGGGGTTGACGGGTTCCATGTCGCGCACGATCGGAGTGCCGCCGCCACACCAGTCGCACTTTCGCCTGTGTGCACCCATCGATCAGCTCCAGCTGTGGCCGCAGGCCGTGCACACGTAGGAGATGCCGCCGTTGTCCCCGAGGACCTGGGCGACATGGCCGGAACCGCAGGAGGGGCAGTAGAGGCGGGTGGCCGTGTTCCGAGTCAACGCCGCTTCGGAGAGGTGACCGCCCTCTCCGAGGATGCTCGCAGGCATCGCTTACTCCCTCCCGTCGGGTCGCGCCCCCTTCCGGCCGTTTGATTCTGCCACGGCCGGGCCGATACGGTCAGCGACGCCTCAGTACCAGTCCGGACACGGCACCGGGCCCCGCCGCCGCTGCGAGGGCGAACGTGCATGTGAGAAGCGCTTCCGAAGAGGTATACGCCTCTGGGGCCCAACTGACTCAAGCCGTTGGCAGAACAGTCCGCGGAAGATCCGCCGGCCGCTCCCGCCGGGACGGTCTCGGGGCAACGAAAGATCCCGCCCCCTCAAGGGGACGGGATCTTCACAAGTGGAGCTAAGGAGAATTGAACTCCTGACCTCCTGCATGCCATGCAGGCGCTCTACCAACTGAGCTATAGCCCCAGGCGTTCTTCCCGCCTGGCGGGGCGAACAAGAAGAACTTTAGCCTGCGACCTGCCGGAAAGTGAAATCCGGGGTCCCGGCCCGTCGGGACCGGCCGGGACCGCTCAGTCGTCGTCGCCGAGCACCGGCTCCGGCAGGGTGCCGGCGTTGTGCTCCAGCAGCCGCCAGCCGCGGGCGCCCTCGCCCAGCACCGACCAGCAGCAGTTGGAGAGGCCGCCGAGGCTCTCCCAGTCGTGCGGCCGCAGACCGAGCAGCCGGCCGATGGTGGTGCGGATCGTGCCGCCGTGGCTGACGACGACCAGCGTGCCGTCGTCCGGCAGCTTCTCGGCGTGCCGCAGCACGACCGGGGCCGCCCGGTCGGCGACCTCGGTCTCCAGCTCGCCGCCGCCGCGGCGGACCGGCTCACCGCGCTTCCACGCGGCGTACTCCTCGCCGTACCGGCCGACGATCTCCTCGTGCGTGAGCCCCTGCCACACGCCCGCGTACGTCTCGCGCAGGGCCTCGTCGTGGCTGACCTCCAGGCCGGACAGCGCGGCCAGCTCCGCGGCCGTGTCCGCGGCGCGCGACAGGTCGGAGGCGACGATCGCGTCGGGTCGCAGGGAGGCCAGCAGCCGGGCGGCCCGGCGGGCCTGGGCCACGCCGGTCTCCGTCAGCGGGACGTCCGTGGTGCCCTGGAAGCGCCGCTCCACGTTCCACGCGGTCTGGCCGTGGCGCCAGAGGATGACGCGACGGCCCCGGCCCGGCCTGCGGCCGGCGCCGTCCGCCGGGGCGCTCACCGCAGCTCCTCGAAACCGGCGGAGTCGTCCTCCTCGGCCTGGAGCTTGGCGTGCTCGGCGGCCTTGCCGCGGGTCGCCTTCGCGTCCTCGGGCAGTTCCAGCTCGGGGCAGTCCTTCCAGAGCCGCTCCAGGGCGTAGAAGACGCGCTCCTCGCTGTGCTGGACGTGGACGACGATGTCGACGTAGTCGAGCAGGATCCAGCGGGCGTCGCGGTCGCCCTCGCGGCGTACCGGCTTGGCGCCGAGGTCCTTGAGGAGGCGCTCCTCGATCTCGTCGACGATCGACTTGACCTGGCGGTCGTTGGGCGCGGAGGCCAGCAGGAAGGCGTCCGTGATCGACAGCACGTCGCTGACGTCGTAGGCGATGATGTCGTGCGCGAGCTTGTCGGCGGCCGCCTGCGCGGCGGTGGTGATCAGCTCGATGGAGCGGTCGGTGGCGGTCACTACGTGGCTTTCCGTCGGCGGTCGTTTGACCTCAAGGGTCTCACGGACCGCCGACCTCACCCCACGCGTTTGTGGCTCACCGGGCCCCGCCGCTACGACGACGAGGGCTCGTAGTCCTGGCCGAGGACCACCGTCACGTCCGCGTTCGCGCCCACCTCGCCCTTCTTGACCGCGCCGGCGGGCAGGCCCAGGGTCTTGGCGACCTCGGAGGCGTTCTCCTTGCCCGCGGCGTCCGCGTACCGCACCTCGGAGGTGGTGCGGGCGGCGGCCGCCGTGCCGGCGTCCAGGAAGGTGAAGCCGCCGTTGAGCAGCACCACGCGCGCGTCCTCGGTGTCGGACTTGGTGCCGGTGGCGTTCTGCACGGAGACGCTGACGGCGGCGTCCTTGTCGGGGCTCTTCGCGGTGCCGCCGAGGACGTCCTTCACCACACCGGAGCTGCCCTCGGTGCTGAGCGTGCCGTCGGCCTGGACGGGCAGCAGGGCGGTCTGGTGGTCGCCGCCCTTGGCGAGGTCGGCGAGGTCGGCGAGGAAGGTGCCGAGGTCCTTGTCGGTCAGCGACGGGTCGAGGATCTGGGCGAGCGTCTGCACGGTGACGATGGCGGCCTGCGGGTCGGAGGAGATCTTGCGCAGGACGCCCTGGAGGACCTGCCCGAACCGTTCGAGCTGCGCGTTCTGCGCCTCGCCGGGGGCACGGTAGGTCGCGTAGCCGACGGCCATCTTGCCGCTGAGGGTCTGCCCCTCGCCCTTGCGGACAAGAGGGGCCTCGCCCTTCTTGGCCTTGGGGTCGGGCACGTCGGTGTCGGTGTCCACCTCGATGTTGCCGACCAGGTCGACGAGGTTCTGGAGGTAGGGGGTGTCGAGGCGCCAGGTGCCCTCGATGTCCGTGCCGAGGACGGCGTCCAGGGCGGCGCGGGTGCCGTCGGAGCCGTCGTCGTCCACGGACTTGGCGAGCGTGGTCGTGGTGCCGTCGTCGGTGGTCAGGACCAGGGAGTTGGGCAGCAGCACGGTGGTGGCCTGCCGGGTGGTGGTGTTGTCGACCAGGAGCGCGGTGGCGGTGTCGCCGCCGGCCGTGTCGTGCAGATGGACGACGACCACGTCCCGCTTCTGGGCGGCGCCCGCGGCCGCCGTCTTCGTCCCGGTGTCCGAGGACTCCGAGAGTCCGGGCAGCTTTCCGGCGTACCAGAGCCAGCCGACGCCGCCGACGGCGACCAGGGCCATGACGACCACGAGGGCGATCAGCCGGCCGCGGGCGCGGCGCTTGGCCTCCTCGCGGCGCTCGGTGCGGTTCTCGGTGAAGTTCAGCCAGTCGATGACGTCCTCGGAGTCGCCGTCGGGCTCCTCCACGAACGCGAACTGCTCGGTGTGGTAGTCCGGTTGGGGGCTGTCGGCGTCCCGCGGAGGGGTCCGCCCGGCCGGTCCGCCGCGCTCGCCGGTCTCCTCCGGCGCGGCCGGGCGGGCCTGCTGGGGGATGTGGGCGGTCTGCCCGTAGGGGTCGTACGGGGCGTCGGTGCCGGTGCTCGTGCCGGTACTCGCGCCCGTACCGGCACCGGTGTCGGTGGCGTACGGGTCGTAGGTGGCCTGGCGCCCGGTGTCGTAAGGGGTGTCGTACGCGGTGTCGTATCCGGCGACGGGCTGCTGCCGGCCGGTGTCGTACGGGTCGTAGGGGGTCGCCTGCGGTCCGCCCTGGGGCCGGCCGCCCTGGGCGTACGGGTCGTACCCGTACCCCTGCCCGCTCTGGACTCCCTGCCCGCCCTGGACACCCTGGCCGCTCTGGACTCCCTGGCCGCCCTGCTGCCCGTAAGCGTCGTAAGGGTCGTAGGGCTGCTGCTGCGGGACCTGCTGGGCCGGGACCTGCCGGTAGACCGGCTGTCCGTACTCGTCGTAGCCGACGAGCTGGTACGGGTCGCCCCCGTACCCCGCGTCGTATCGGTCGTTCACCGGTACCCCTCTCGGCTCACTCGCCGCGGTACAGCTCGCGCTTGTCGATGTAACGCACGACTCCGTCCGGCACCATGTACCAGATGGGGTCGCCCTTGGCGACTCTCGCGCGGCAGTCGGTCGAGGAGATGGCGAGGGCGGGCACCTCGACCAGCGAGACGCCCCCCTCGGGCAGACCGGGGTCCGTGAGCTGGTGACCCGGCCGGGTGACCCCGATGAAGTGCGCCAGGGAGAACAGCTCCTCGCTGTCCCGCCAGGTCAGGATCTGGCCCAGGGCGTCGGCACCGGTGATGAAGAACAGGTCGGTCTCGGGGTTGAGGGCCCGCAGATCGCGCAGGGTGTCCACGGTGTAGGTGGGACCGCCGCGGTCGATGTCGATGCGGCTCACCGAGAACTGCGGGTTCTCGGCGGTCGCGATGACCGTCATCAGATAGCGGTCCTCGGCCGGGGAGACGCGGCGGTGGCTCTTCTGCCAGGGCTCGCCGGTCGGCACGAACACGACCTCGTCCAGGTGGAACTGCGCGGCGACCTCACTGGCCGCCACGAGGTGTCCGTGGTGGATCGGATCGAATGTGCCACCCATGACGCCGAGGCGGCGTTTGCCCGGGTTCGACGGGCCGGTAGGCATGTCCTGCTCTCCCATGCGTGCAGACCCTACCGGCCCCGCCTGAGGGCACCGCCCGACGAGCGTCCGGTCTGCTCCGGTATGCCCACCTGGTGCCTCAGCGGTCGCGGTTGAAGCGGGTGGTGATCCACAGCAGCAGCATCAGGATGATGAACGCGCCGCCACCGGTGACCAGGGGGTTCAGGCTGGCGTGATTGCCGCTGTGCTCCTCGCCCTCGGCGGCGAGGGTGACCAGTTGGGCGGCGGCACTGTGAAGGCTCATCGTCGGCAGGACCTATCCGGTGTGGGCGGGATGAAGATGTCGGCCCATGGTAAGCGGGCGGCTCCGCGGCGATCACGCCGACTCCGCCATTGGGGACGCGGGTTGCTCCGGCGGCCGGCACGGACGGGCCGGGAACCTTCCCGACGGCTCAGTCGTCCTTCCGCTTGTATCCCCGCAACAGGAACCACGCGGTGAAGGCGGAGCCCAGGACCATCACGATCAGAATGACGCGGAGCAGATTCCCCGCCCCCTGCTGCTGGGCGGCGCCGGCGGCCTCGGTGAGCCAGGCGGTGGCGGGGTGGTGCTTCATGGGGCGGGACTCCTTACGGTGTGGTGCCCGTCCACGGTAGCTCCGCCCGGGCCGGGCACCGCTGCGGGGACGCAAAGGACCGCACAAGGGTCCGCAAAGAAAGAGGCCGTAGAAGAGAGCGTGCGGCCAGGGCCACACCGACGCACAGGGGGAAAGACCATGTCCGACGACAGCCGCGAGAACAACGGCTCCGGGAGCGTGCCGAGCAGGCAGCGGCGGCGCTTCCCCGGCATCTCCTCGCGTGCGTACGAGCACCCCGCCGACCGCTCGGCGCTGGTGGCGCTGCGCAAGCTGAGCGGTTTCGACACGGCGTTCAAGGCGCTCAGCGGGCTGCTGCCCGAGCGCAGCCTGAGGCTGCTGTTCCTGTCCGACTCGGTGCGGGTCTCGGACCGGCAGTTCGCGCACCTCAACGACATGCTGCGGGACGCCTGTCACATCCTGGACCTGGAGAAGGTCCCGCCGATGTACGTCAACCAGGACCCGCAGCCCAACGCGATGTGCATCGGCCTGGACGAGCCGATCATCGTGGTCACCACCGGGCTCGTCGAGCTGCTCGACGAGGAGGAGATGCGGGCGGTCGTCGGTCACGAGGTGGGCCACGCCCTGTCGGGCCACGCCGTGTACCGCACCATCCTGCTGTTCCTGACCAACCTCGCGGTCCGGGTCGCCTGGATCCCGCTGGGCACCATCGCGATCATGGCGATCGTGACGGCGCTGCGCGAGTGGTTCCGCAAGTCGGAGCTGTCCGCCGACCGTGCCGGTCTGCTGGTCGGCCAGGACCCGCGGGCCTCGATGCGCGGCCTGATGAAGATCGCCGGCGGCAACCACCTGCACGAGATGAACGTGGACGCGTTCCTGGAGCAGGCCGACGAGTACGAGGCGGGCGGCGACCTGCGCGACTCCGTGCTGAAGATCCTCAACGTCCTGCCCCGGACGCACCCCTTCACCACCGTGCGGGCGGCCGAGCTGCGGAAGTGGGCGCAGTCCCGCGACTACCAGCGGATCATGGACGGCCACTACCCGCGGCGCAGCGAGGACAAGGACGCCTCGGTCTCGGACTCCTTCCGGGAGTCGGCCGCCCACTACACGAGCAGTGTGAAGAACTCCAAGGACCCGCTGATGAAGCTGGTCACCGACATAGCCGGCGGCGCGGGCGACCTGGGCGGCCGGGTGCGGCGGGGCTTCGGCGGCTTCACCGGCTCGACGTCCACGGACGACCGGCCGAGGAACGGCTCGGACGGCGACGACAGCCCGTCGGACACGGAGGCACCCGGCAAGAGCTGAGAACGGACCGAGGGCCGACCCTGAGGGCCGACCCGGCCACCCCGGCCCCGCGCTCGCCCCGGTCTCACACCCGGGGCTGCGCGCCCGTCGCCAGCACCCCGCACAGCGCGGGGACGCCGCCCGTGGCGAAGGGGTCGGTGCCGGCCGGGCCGCCCTCCTTCGCGGTCTGGCCGGCCAGCAGCGGCCGCAGATGGTTGGCGGAGTCCTCGGCGCAGGACAGCGGTCCGGCCTGGACGGCGGCGGTCACGAGCTGGAGCTGATGGGTGCGCAGGGCGTCCCGGTCGAAGCGGAAGTGCAGCTCGCGGCGGACCGTGAACAGGGAGGCCGGGGCCCCGGTGTCCGCCCCGGCCGGCCGCAGCGCGTAGACGAAGGTGTGGTCGGCGGTGACCTCCAGGGTGGCGGAGTCGGCCTCGGCCGCCACCAGGGTGCCCTGGACGCGGATCCGCTCGCCCGCCAGCGCGACCCGAGCCGGGTCGAAGCGGATCAGCCAGCCGGTCGGGGCGTGCCGCCCGTCGGCGGCCGGATGCGCGAAGCTCTCGTCGAACTGTTCGAGCTGCGCCCCGTCGATCAGCCCGCGCACCGGCTGCACCTGCTGTCCGGTGAGCACCTCCGGGTAGAGGGAGGAGCGCACCAGGTACTCCTTGGCGCTGTTCAGCGCGGAGAAGACCTCGCTGTCGGAGAAGTGCGCGGTGCGCCGGTAGCCCGGCAGGGCGATCCCGGCGGCGCCGATCCGGTAGTGGGCGGCCGGGCTGTGCGCGTACAGCGCCTCGATGTCGGTGGCGCCGGGTACGGCTCCCTGCGGGGCGAGCGGGACGAGCGTCATCCGCAGGGGTTCGGCCGGCCGGCGGGCGGCGGGGTTCTGGTAGGGGTTGCGCACGCCCATGTAGACGGCGGTGCCGAAGGCTAGGGCGATCAGGACGACCAGCAGGAGGGCCTGCCGGGTCAGGCCCCGGCGCAGCGGCGGGCGGTGGCGGACGGCGGGCGCGTGGTCGGCGATGCGCTCCTGCGCGGAGTACTCCTGGAGGCGGGCAGCACGGACGAACGACTCGTCGAAGACGACGGATCGGTACTCGTCCTCGCCACTACCGGGGGCGCCCTCGGGTGGCCCCTCAGGTGGCTCTCCAGGCCCGCCCATACTTTCAGAGTAGGTCGCGCGGAGGCCGGGTAAACGCCCTGCCACGCGACAACTTCTGACAGGTTCTCACCAGGAGTCGGTCGGGAGCCGGCGGGGAATCAGGGGGTCCGCGGGACGGCGGACACGGGCGGCTGGGAGTGGTCGGCGGACACGGACGGCGGTAAGGCGCTCCCCTGGTCGAGACCGACGTCCAGGCCGGTGTCCGGGCCGATGTCCGGGCCCGTCCCCGGGCCGCTCTCCAGGCCGGTGGAGGCGGGCGACGGCACCGGGTCCCGGCTGCCCGAGGAGGCGCCCCGGTAGACGGCGGCGAAGGCGAGCGCGACCATGCCGACGCCCATGACGACGGCGAGCATCCAGGCGACCGGGCGGTGCCAGCGGACCTGCCGGGCGTACGGCCCGGAGGACCCGTAGGGGCCGTCGAGGTCGTCGGAGTCGTCCAGCTCGTCGAGGTCCGGGTCGTGGCCGTAGTCGCCGTGCCCGTAGGGGTCGTCGTAGTGGTCGCCGCGGGCGCGGGCTCTTCGGGCCTCGGCCTCGGACGCCTCGGCTCTCGCCTCGGCGGCGGCCAGGAGGCGTTCGACGGCGGTCGGCTCGTGCACCACGGCCGCCCGTACGAAGTCCTCGTCGAAGACCACGGAGGCGAACTCTTCGTCCGACACCCCGCGGTCGTGGTCGTCGTCGGGCTCCCAGCCGTCAGGGAACGGCGTACCCCCCACGTCCTCCGGCACGGATCCAGAGTAGACCTGGGGGGTCAATTTGGGCAGACAGTACGGAAATTCATCCGCCTGATGAGACGTTTTCGGGCCGCGAGCCGTCAGCGGCGGACGTGTCCGTCGCCGGTGACGATGTACTTGGTGCTGGTCAGCTCCGGCAGGCCCATCGGGCCCCGGGCGTGCAGTTTCTGGGTGGAGATGCCGATCTCCGCGCCGAAGCCGAACTGGCCGCCGTCGGTGAAGCGGGTGGAGGCGTTCACGCTCACCGTGGTGGAGTCGACCAGTTGGGTGAAGCGGCGGGCCGCCTGCTGGGAGCCGGTGACGATGGCCTCGGTGTGCCCGGAGGTCCACAGCCGGATGTGCTCGACGGCCTTGTCGAGGGAGTCGACGACGGCAGCGGCGATGTCGTAGGAGAGGTACTCGGTCTCCCAGTCGTCGGCGGTGGCCTCGACGACGGTCGCCTTGGAGTCCTTGGCGTACGCCATGACGCGTTCGTCGGCGTGGACGGTGACCCCGGCCTCGGCGAGCGCGTCCAGGGCGCGCGGCAGGAACTCGGGGGCGATGTCCTGGTGGACCAGGAGGGTCTCGGCGGCGTTGCAGACGCTGACCCGCTGGGCCTTGGAGTTGATCAGGATGTCGACGGCCATGTCGAGGTCGGCGGCCGCGTCGACGTAGACGTGGCAGTTGCCGGTGCCGGTCTCGATGACGGGGACCTTGGACTCCATGACGACGGTCCGGATGAGGGAGGCGCCGCCGCGCGGGATGAGGACGTCGACCAGGCCCCGGGCGCGCATCAGCTCGTGCACGGACTCGCGGCCCTCGCCGGGTACGAGCTGGACGGCGTCGGCGGGCAGCCCGGCGCCGCCGACGGCGTCGCGGATCACCCGGACGAGGGCGGTGTTCGACTCGTAGGCGGAGGCGGAGCCGCGCAGCAGGACGGCGTTGCCGGACTTCAGGCAGAGGGCGGCGGCGTCCACGGTGACGTTCGGGCGGGCCTCGTAGACGATGCCGACGACACCGAGCGGGACGCGGACCTGGCGCAGGTCGATGCCGTTGGGGAGGGTGGAGCCGCGGACCACCTCGCCGACCGGGTCGGGCAGCGCGACGACGTCCCGGACGTCCGCGGCGATGGCCCGCACCCGCTCCGGGGTGAGGGTCAGCCGGTCGATGACGGACTCGGCGGTGCCGGCCTCGCGGGCCTTGGCGATGTCCCGCGCGTTGGCCTCGACGATGTCGCTCGTACGGACCTCCAGCGCGTCCGCGATGGCGAGCAGCGCGTCGTCCTTGGCGGCCCGGGGCAGCGGCGCGAGATCGGCGGCGGCGGCCTTGGCGCGGTAGGCGGCCTGGGTGACCGGGGACATGGCGTCGTACGGCGAGAGCGTGGTCATACGGGAAGGGTAGTGCGCCGTGGGAGACGCGCTGTCGCGTATCCCACACCCCGAGACACACCCCGAGACCCGCTCCCGGGCACACCCCGAGGCGCCCCCGAGACCCGCTCCCGGGCACGCCCTGCGTCACACTCCGAGACCCGTTCGCAGGCACACCCTGCGGTACGCCCCGAGGCACACCCCCGAGACCTCCGCGCGATCCCTCGGGGTCCGCCTTCCCGGGCGTCAGAACGGGTGGACGCCCACCGGGGTCGCCGGGGCCGGGCCGTAGCCCTCCGCGATGCGCTGGTGGTAGGTCTGGCGGTCGATGACCTCCAGGCCGACGATCTCCCAGGGCGGCAGTCCGGCCGTCTGACGGTGCTCGCCCCACAGCCGCAGGGCGACCGCGGCCGCGTCGTGCAGATCGCGGGCCTCCTCCCAGTACCGGATCTCGGCGTGGTCGGGGGCGTAGCGGCTGGTCAGCAGGAAGGGGTGATCGTGGGCGAGCTGTTCCAGCGCGCGCCGGACCTCCTTGAGCGGGGCCTCCTCGCCGGAGACGCTCAGGGTCACGTGCCACAGCCGGGGCGCGTCGGCGGGGCGGGTGCCGCCCTCGGCGGTCTCCTGTTCCCCGGCCCGGTAGCGGTCGCCGGCCGCCACGCTGGTCAGGGCGGCCCGTTCCTCGCCGGTACTCCCACGGGCCGCCGCCACCCCAGGGCGCACTCGTCTCACGACGGCCTCCTTTACCCAGCGCTCGTGCGGAACGACTCCGTGAGACAAAGTTGAGCAGGCCGCAAGGCTCCGTGGGGCGCTTTCACGGAACGTCCCCCACCGGTACGGGCCGTTCGAGCCCGTCCGCAGACAGCCGTTCGACGTCCTCGGGGGCTGTACCAAAGGTGTACGGGGCCTCAGGGGTGCAGGATCACCAGGTCGTCGCGGTGGACGACCTCCCGCTCGTACTCCGCGCCCAGTTCCCGGGCCAGTTCCCGGGTGGACCTCCCGATCAGCCGGGGGATCTCGCGGGCGTCGAAGTTGACGAGCCCCCGCGCCACCGGCCGGCCGCCGGTGTCGCGCAGCTCGACGGGGTCGCCCGCGCTGAACTCGCCCTCGACGCCGGCGATCCCAGCCGGCAGCAGTGAGGAGCGCCGCTCGACGACCGCCCGTACCGCGCCGTCGTCGAGGGTGATCGAGCCCTGCGGGGTGGAGGCGTGCTGGAGCCAGAGCAGCCGGTCGGCGGAGCGCTTGCCGGTGGCGTGGAAGTAGGTGCCGGTGTCCTTGCCGCCGAGGGCGTCGGCCGCGTGGACGGCGCTGGTGAGGACCACGGGGATGCCGGCGGCGGCCGCGATCCGGGCGGCCTCGACCTTGGTGACCATGCCGCCGGTGCCGACGCCCGCCTTGCCGGCGCTGCCGATCTCGACGTGCGCGAGGTCCTCGGGGCCGTGCACCTCGGCGATCCTGGAGGTGCCCGGCTTCGCGGGGTCGCCGTCGTAGACGCCGTCGACGTCGGAGAGCAGGACGAGCAGGTCGGCGTGGACGAGGTGGGCGACGAGGGCGGCGAGCCGGTCGTTGTCGCCGAAGCGGATCTCGTCGGTGGCGACCGTGTCGTTCTCGTTGACGACCGGGCAGGCGCCCATCGCGAGCAGCTTGTCCAGGGTGCGGGAGGCGTTGCGGTGGTGGGCGCGGCGGCTCATGTCGTCGCTGGTCAGCAGCACCTGTCCGACGCGCACGGAGTAGCGGGCGAAGGAGGCGGTGTAGCGGGCGACGAGGAGTCCCTGGCCGACGCTGGCGGCGGCCTGCTGACGGGCGAGGTCCCGGGGCCGGCGGCGCAGGCCGAGGGGGGCGAGTCCGGCGGCGATGGCGCCGGAGGAGACCAGGACGATCTCCCGCTCGCCGCCGCTGCGGCTCTTGGCGAGGACGTCGACGAGCGCGTCGACCCGGTCGGCGTCCAGTCCGCCGGAGGCGGTGGTCAGCGACGAGGAGCCCACCTTGACGACGATCCTGCGGGCCTCGCCCACGGCCTGCCTTGCCCCTGCCACCTTGATCCTCGCCCCTCGGCTAGTCCACGACTGCCTGGCAATCTACGCGAACGGGGCCTGGGGACGCGCGCGGGTTCCAGTCCCCGGACAACGGGCGAACCACGCTTTTCGTGACCATTTGCTCACAGGTTGCGTACGGCAAAGAGGTTGTGAGGGTTCCATATGGAGTTTGAAGGTCATCCAAATTTATTTTGAAGTACGTGTCCCTTACAGTTCGCCCTGTGAAGCGCCTACTCCTCAGATCGGGGAAGAGCCCCTTCGACGTGGTTCCCGTCGAGGAGGCCCTCCACCGCGATGTTTTCGCCACCAACTCCGGCAACCTCATCTTCAGTGATGCCGCACACAAGATCCTCACCGTGCCCGGCCGCACGGAGGTCGTGTCCAACGGCATAGCCACCGAGGTCGGTGCCGCGGGCCGGATCAACGAGGAGTACGACGCCTTCGTCGTCCCGCTGGCCAACGCCTTCCGGCCGACGTTCGAGCTGCCGCTCCAGCGGCTGACCCGGCTGATCTCCAAGCTGAAGATCCCGGTCGTGGTGCTGGGTGTCGGCGCGCAGGCCGGTCTGGACAACGACCCGGCGCGGCTGAAGGCCATGGAGCCGACGGTGCGCGCGTTCGTCTCGGCGGTGCTGGACCACAGCGCGTCCATCGGGGTGCGCGGCGAGTTCACGGCCAAGTACCTGACCGACATGGGCTTCCGGGACGTGGAGATCATCGGCTGTCCGTCGCTGTTCATGCACGGCGACCGGCTCGGCGTCGAGAAGCGGGTGGAGGCGCTGACCGCGGAGTCGCGCATCGCGATCAACGGCTCGCACACCGCGGTCCGCTCCGGCGGGCTCAAGCCGATCATCACGCGCACCCATGAGCACTACCCGAACCTGTGCTTCATCGGCCAGAACATCACCGACGCCCGGCAGTTGCACTGGCGGGACGTCAACTCCCCGGCCGGCCGCGTCAAGCAGATGCCGACCCACCCCGACCACCCGATGTACCGCGAGGGCAAGGCCCGCGTCTACATCGACCCGGTCACCTGGATCGACGATCTCAAGGGGTACGACTTCTCCTTCGGTTCGCGCATCCACGGCAACATCGCGGCGCTGCTGGCGGGTACGCCGGCGACCGTGCTGTGCGGTGACTCGCGGACGCTGGAGCTGTGCCGTTACTTCGAGATCCCGCACCGGCCGCTGAACGAGGCGCCGGCGGACACCGATCCGGCGCGGCTGTACGAGGAGGCCGACTTCAGCGCGCTGAACGGCAACCACCGGGAGCGGTTCGACCGGTTCATGGGCTTCCTGGAGAAGAACGGCCTGGAGAACACCTTCACCCACGGCGACGGCGGCGCGGCCTTCGACAAGCAGCTCCGCTCCCTGCGCTTCCCGGCGGGCATCCGGCCCTGGACCGACGCCGATCTCGCCTCGCTGACCAGCCGGTTCGGCTGGCTCCAGCAGCAGATCACCTCGCTGGACGCGGACAACGCGCAGTTGCGGCGGGAGCTGGCGAAGTCGCGGGCCGGCGCGAAGGCGGCCGCGAAGGCCGCCATGGCCATCCCGGCGCCCTCGATCTACCGCCGGGCCCGGCGCGTGGTGGGCGGTCCGATCCGCCGGGCGCTGAAGCCCACCAAGTGAGCTGACCGACGGCCGTACAGCCGAGCCCGACGGCTGTACGGCTAGACGGTCGCCGTCCCGCGCGGCCCCGTGAAGCGCTTCTTGATGCGGCGCAGCTTGCGCCGCACCTTGCGGTTCGCGGCGCGCAGGAAGGTCTCCGCCGGGGTCTCGCGCCAGCCCGGGTACGCCTTGGCCTCGCGGGGTTCGGCGAGGTAGACGCGGTCGGGGACGCCCGCCTTGCGGGAGCGGTAGTGCGGGTAGGCCAAGTAGAGCTTGGTGGCGCCCTTCTTGAGGACGGGCTTGGGCTCCCGCTTGTCCGCGATGAACCGGATGACGTCCTCCAGCAGATCCGGACGCTGCATCGCGACCAGTTCCAGCCGCAGCCGTTCGTGGACCTTGAGCCGCTGGGCCACGCCCTCGTTCCAGTGGGCGTCCATCAGGGGCCCGGCCAGTTCGAGCTTGGTGCGCCGGATCGTCTCGTCCTGGCGGAGGAAGACCGGCCCGAACTGCGGCAGCAGGGTGACCAGGAACGGACGGACCATCAGGACGTCCCGCTTGGGTCCCGGCGGCAGCATCCGCTCCAGCAGCCCCATCAGGGCGCGCGCGGAGTCGAAGCGCAGGGTGTAACTGCCGCTCTTCGTCACATGCTTGCCGTCGTCACGGCCGACGAGGTAGTAGCAGGTGTGGTCGGCGACGATGGAGACGCCGTCGGCCCGCAGATACGCCTCCATCGTGAACAGGGCGTCCTCGCCGGTCCACAGCGACTCGTCGAAGCGCATGCCGTGCCGCTCCAGCAGCTCCCGGCGGAACAACTTCTGGGCGCTCAGGGTGAATTTGATGTTGGAGGAGAAGACGTCCGTACGCTCGCGGTTGCGGCCCCACATGGACTTGGGCGCGTTGCGGTTGACGCCCTCCACCTTGCCGAGGACGACGTCCGTGCCGTTGCGGTCGGCCATGGCGACCATCCGCTCCAGGGCCTCGGGGCCGAGCCGGTCGTCGGCGTCGAGGAAGAAGACGAAACGGCCCGTGGCCTTGCCCAGGCCGACGTTGCGCGGGCCGCTGGGGCCGCCGCTGTTCTCCTGGCGGATGACGGTGACGGCCATGGGGGCGCGGGCGGCGAACTCCTCCAGGTACTCCCCCGTGCCGTCCTGCGAGCCGTCGTCCACGGCGATGACCTCGATGCGGTCCGGGTCCATGCTCTGCGCCTCGATCGAGGCCAGGCACTCGACCAGGTACGGCATCGCTTCGTACGCCCCGATGACGACCGTGACGTCAGGCTGCGCAAGGGTCATTTCTCCCCCTCAGCACGCAACGTTTCCCCCTAGGAAAGTTTCTTGATACCCGGTCAGACGGTCGAGGTCCTGAGCGGGTTGCCCTGGCCGCCGCACGTGTTGCACATCACAGTGTGCGCCAATGATTCGACCCCCGGAGAGCATTCTCCGGGGGCCAAATCTTTGGTAATGCGACGGTAACGCGACCGTCATCCGGTCAGCATCCGGTCAGCCGGCCGTCACCTCGTTCGCCAGCGCCGCGCCGCCTTCGGTACCGCCTTCGGGGGCGCTCTCGGGGGCGCCTTCCGCCGCGGCGGCGATCCGGGACTCCTGGCCGACGTTGCGGGCCTCGGCCTTGAGCGCGAGGTCGGCGATCGCGGTGTCGAACTGCTGGAGGGAGGTCGGCTCGTCGGGGCCGAGCAGGTACTGCTTCAGCGCCCTGCGGTCCTCGGCCAGCGTGTCGGCGGCCGGGTCGCGCACCGCGTCCAGCAGCCGGTCGAGCCCCTCGGCGGTGTTGTCGAGGATCACGGCCGCGCGCACCGCGGTGTTCTGCCGCCGGAACTCCTCCGCGCCCAGCTCCGCCGAGTCGGTGACCGCGTACGGCTTGCCGCTGGCGATGAAGTCGGAGACCACGCTGGAGATGTCCGAGACCATGCCCTCGGAGGCGTTGAAGCAGTCGTACAGCCGCGGTTCGGCGCCGGTGATCACCCGGTGCTCGAAGGACGGGAAGCTCCGCCAGTACGCCGCGTTCCACTCGGCGCGCAGCCGGGCGGCCTCCTCGTGCTTGCGCATGTCGACGATGCCGTCGCGGCTGGTCACCGCTTCGTCGGCCTTCTCGTCGAAGGACAGCGACAGCTCTTCGAGGCGGGCCTTGAGCCGGGTCAGCTCGGCCGCCGCCTTCGCCTGGCCGGCCGGGTCGGCCGTGAAGCGGGGGTCGGCGGCGCGCTGCTCGGCGGCCTTCTTGATCAGGGCGGTGATCCGGCGGTGCGCGGCGCCGGCCTTGGCGCTGCGGGTGCCGGTGAAGGGGTGCGGCTTGTAGAGCACCCGCACCGGGGGCTCGGCGGCGACCAGCTTCTTCACGATGTTCTCGCCGGCCAGCAGGATCGAGGTGTTGCCCGGGTTGTCGTCCCAGCCCTCCCAGGTGGGCGCGTACAGGATCGTGGGGATGCGGTCCCCGGGGGCGCCGCTCCAGGTCTCGATCGGCGCGAGCTGGGGGCGGCCGACCTCGACGATGTCCTCGTCGCGGATACCGACGTCGGCGATGGCGTAGCGGTCGCGGCCGGCCCGGCCGGCGGTCCACACCTCGTCGTACGCCTTGCTGAACGGGTTGACGCTGGCGAGCTTGTCGCTGTCGCCGTGGCCGATGAAGACGTGCTTCATGGTGGGGACGCGCAGCAGGTGGATGTTCTTGCCGACGTTCGCGGCGTACAGCGCGACCCGCACCGTGGACAGGTCCATGTTCATCAGGTGCACCCCTCCGGGCACGCAGATGACGGGGACCGTGGTGGGGGCCATGCGCTCCAGGACGGCGCGCTCGCGCAGGATGATCAGCGGCCGGGAGTCGATCTGCTCCATCGTCTCCAGCCACATGTTGACCTGGTAGGCGGAGTCCTTGGAGCCGGAGAAGTAGAGCACGGTCTCGGGGCGGTACTCGCGCAGCCAGGTGCTCACGACGGCCAGCACCTTGTCGGGCCTGGGCGGCAGCCGGCGGGCGCGCAGGTACGGCACCAGGGCGGCGACGTAGAGCAGGCCCAGGACGACGGTGACGGCCGTGCCCGCGTAGCCGGCGGCGTCGGAGCCGGTGGCCGCGTAGACGAGCAGGCCGACCACCGCGGCGAGGTCCAGGTGCAGCATCTTCAGGGCGGCCCGGGTCATCAGCCGGCGCGGCGGGGCGTCGGGCACGGTGAGCCGGGAGACCAGGTCGACGTTGCGGGTGACGACCGGCATCTGGCGGCGCTTGCCGATCAGCGTGACCAGGGCGCCGTGCGGGGCCTGGAGGCCGAAGAACAGCGCGAAGCAGGCGATCGCCGCGTAGAAGACCGGCTCGTCCGAGAGTTCGAGTCTGGCGAGGAGCAGGATCAGCAGCAGCTCACGGACCAGGAACCGGATGGGCAGCCCGACCCGGAGCCGGCTGAGCAGGCTGAGGAGGTAGGTGCCCTTGCGGTGGAGGTAGAGGTCCGCCAGGTACGTCACGGCGGCCGCGGCGGCGAAGGCGGGGATGCTCGGGACGAGCGCGGCCAGCATGAGGCAGGGGTAGCCCAGCATCATGAGAACCGCCGCGGCCAGCTCGGCCGCGCTGCCCACCCGGGCCACGCGAATAGCGGTGGATATCACGGAGAAACCTGCTCTGGGAGGGGTGCCGGTCATAGAAGCCCAAAAGTCCGGAAAATCCTTTGTGAAGGTTTCTGGAGTTTTACGGATTCAGGCCCCTGTGAATTCTCCGTAAACAGGGAGCCACAGGGGCCTGAATTTCAATGGCCTTTGAGGTTGATTATGCCATGCCATCCTGACGGTCGAGCACCGAGGCCAGCGCCTGCTCGAAGCCGGAGGCCTTGCCCGCGGGCGCGGTCGGGTCCTGCTGGCGGACGTCGATGACATGGCCCGTCAGCTCGGAGAGCAGCACGTCGAGGGAGGTCCGGGCGACCGCCTCGGAGGAGAGCAGGCTGCCCGCGGGTTCCTGTCCGAACGCCTTGGTCCGCATGGGTGTCGCGGTGCGCTCCGGGTTCACGCAGTTCACCCGGACGCCGTCCCCGGCCCATTCGTCGGAGAGCGCCTGGGTGAGATTCACCATGGCGGCCTTGGTGGAGGAGTAGAGGCTGTACTCGGCGCGGCCGCGGGTGTAGCTGCTGGAGGTGTACAGCAGGAGCTGGCCCTTGGTCTCGGCGAGGTACTTGTAGGCCGAACGGGCGATTTGCACCGGCGCGAGGTAATTGACCTTCAGCGCTTCCTCGATGGTCGCGTTGTCCGTCTCGGCGAGCTTGCCGATGCGCAGCACCCCGGCGGTGTTGACGACGTAGTCGATACGGCCGGTCTCGCTGTACGCCTTGGACAGCGCGTCGTCGACCTCCTCGGGGTTCTCGACGTGCGTGCCGGTGGTGGAGCGGCCCAGCGCGTAGACAGTGGCGCCGTAGGACTCGGCCAGCTCGGCGATGTCCTTGCCGATGCCGTAGGAGCCGCCGAAGACGACGACGGTCTTGCCGGTCAGCAGCTCGCGGTAGACCTCCTCGCCGTAGGGCTCGGGGGTGGCGGTGGAGGCGAGCTGGAACAGCTTGTCGGCGATGAAGACGTCGACCGGCTGGGTGACCTTCATGTTGTACTCGTCGCCCGCGACCACGTGGATCGGGACGTCCGGCAGGTACCTGAGGACGACCGAGCAGTCGTCGGTGGCCTGGAAGTTGGGGTCGCCGGCCGCGACCTCGTAGGCCCGGCGGATCGTCGACAGCTTGAACGCCTGCGGGGTCTGGCCGCGGCGCAGCCGGGAGCGGTCCGGGATCTCGGTGATGAACTCACCGTCCCCGCCGTGCGTCCGGGTGACGATGATGGTGTCGGCGGACGGAATGGCGACGTCGACGGCCTCGTAGCGCTCCAGCGCGGCCACGCAGTCGTCGATGACGCGCTGGGACAGCAGGGGCCGTACGGCGTCGTGGAAGAGGACGTTGAGGTCCTCGCCCTCGGCCAGGCCCTCGCCCAGCGCGCTGATGGCGCGCTCGGTCGTCTCGTTCCGGGTGGTGCCGCCCTCGATGATCCGGGAGACCTTGGTGAACCCCGCCTTGGCGACGATCTTCTCGATGTCGGGCACATAGCCCGGGGCCATCAGGACGATGACGTCGTCGACCGAGTCGGCCTTCTCGAAGGTGGTCAGGGTGTGCTCGATGACTGCCTTGCCTGCGATCTTCAGCAGTTGCTTGGGGATCGACAGACCCACACGCTGACCGGTACCGCCGGCCAGGATCACTGCGGTCGTACGGGGCTTGGCTATGTGCTGGGACACCAGAAGACCTACCTTGGGGCGACAGGGAACGGGGAAATGGTCCCACTTGCGGTTACCGCGATGCAAGGTGAGCGCCCTTCGCCGCATATGTGGGCGCCACCGCCCATTCACCTTGTTGTGAGTTACTCCACAGCGAACGGGTGACGCCTGAGCGTCACGGTACGCCCCGTACCGCACGTGATCGGCGGGGTCCTGTGCCCCCGTCCCGGTGAATCGCCCCCGGTCCGCCCGGGTCCCGGCCCCCGGCGCCGACCGCTCGAATGCATGTCGACGCCGTTGCGGATAAGTTTCGAATAAGAATCAGAGGACGCTGGGAATGGCCTGGGAATGGCCTCTGAATTCCCTACGAGAATTTCGCAGCACCCTCACACCCTGCGGACACCGGGTTTCCCGTCCGTCACCCGCAGCCTCGCGAGCGTGCGCGCGGTCGCATGCGGTTTCAGGACGGTGTCCACGACCCGTACCCGCGCGTCGACGGCGTCCTCGCGGACGTCGAAGAGGTGGTAGCCGCAGTGGGCGTCGATCAGCTTCCAGTGCGGGTTGTCGGCCTTCAGCGGGTCCCACTGGGCGTGGAAGGCGGCCTGGTCCCGGTCGCCGCCGCTGGAGACCGAGGTGCCGACGAACTCGGCGCCGACGGCCCGGGAGGCGGGGTCGGCGAAGTCGCGCTTCAGATCGCTGATCATCGTCAGATGCCGGTCGCCGCTGAGGACGACGGGGTTGCGGACCCGGGCCAGCTCGCCGAGCAGCGCGTTGCGCTCGGCCTGGTAGCCGTCCCAGGCGTCGTAGTACCAGCGCTTGCCCGGGCCGGGCAGCAGATCGGTCTCGGCCATCATGATCTGGGAGGCGATCAGGTTCCAGCGGGTGCCCGAGCCGTGCAGCGAGTCGAGCAGCCAGCGCTTCTGCCGGGCGCCGAGCATGGTGCGCCCGGGCTCCTGGGCGCCCTCCTGGCTCACCGCCTGGTCGCTGCGGTACTGCCGGGTGTCCAGCACGTTCAGCATGGCGAGCTGCCCGAACCGGAATCTGCGGTACATCTGGATGTGCGGACCGTTCGGGATCTGCGCCGCCCTCACCGGCATGTGCTCGTAGTACGCCTGGTAGGCCGCGGTCAGCCGGGCAGTGAAGGCGTCGTGCGGCTGGCTGCCCGGGTCCTGCGGGATCTCGCCGGCGAAGTCGTTGTCCACCTCGTGGTCGTCGAAGGTGACCACCCAGGGGGCGTGGGCGTGCATCCGCTGGAGATCGGGGTCGGTGCGGTACTGCGCGTACCGGTTGCGGTACTGGGTGAGCGTGTACGGCTCCCCGCGGCCCTCGTGCCGGCGCACGGCCGTCGCGGAGGGTGCCGACTCGTAGACGTAGTCCCCGACGAAGACGACGACGTCCGGGTCCTGGGCGTACATGTCGGCGTACGGGGTGAAGTGGCCGTGCTGCCAGTTCTGGCAGGAGGCGAGCGCGATCCGCACCGGGGACTGGATACCGAGGGGCAGGGGCGCGGTGCGGGTGCGGCCCACCCGGGAAAGCTGGCCGCCGGCCCGGAAGCGGTACCAGTGGACACGGCCGGGGCGCAGTCCCCGTACATCCACATGGACGCTGTGCCCGTACTCGGGCCGGGCCTGGGCGACGCCCCGGCGGACCACGGTGCTGAAGCGGGAGTCGATGGCGACCTCCCACTCGACCGGCACGGTCCGGTGGGGCATGCCGCCGCCGTTCAGCGGGTCGGGGGCCAGCCGGGTCCAGAGCACGACCCCGTCGTGCAGCGGGTCGCCGGATGCCACGCCGAGCGTGAACAGGCCGTCGGGCAGCGGGGTTTCGGCGGCGCGGGCGGTGGCGGGCAGCCAGAGCTGGGCGGAGGCGGCGGCACCGAGCACGGCGGCACCGGTGGTGAGCAGACGGCGGCGGTCGGGGGACGCGGTGCGGTTCGATCCGGCGGCCATCGGTGAACTCCCTTGCGTCGCAAGCGACTCGGACGCAAGAAAGGTGGCATGGGCATCCGGTCAGGGTGCTGAACGCAGAGCCGCGCATACATGACAAGGAAGAGGACATCGGAGAAGGACCCGCCGCGGGGGTCCCGCGACGGGTCCTTCAGTGCACCGGTGGAGGCGGGTCAGAAGGGCTCGAAGCCCTCGAACTCCTGGGCCGCCTCGTCGCGTTCGGCCTGCTTGTCGCGGCGCCGCTGGGTCGCGGGGCGCGGGGCGTCGAAGCGGTGGTCCTCACCGCGGCGGCCGAGCATCTCGGCGCCGGCCATCACGGTCGGCTCCCAGTCGAAGACGACCGCGTTGTCCTCGGGACCGATCGCGACGCCGTCGCCGGCCCGGGCGCCCGCCTTCATCAACTCCTCCTCCACACCGAGGCGGTTGAGCCGGTCGGCGAGATAGCCGACGGCCTCGTCGTTGTTGAAGTCGGTCTGGCGCACCCAGCGTTCGGGCTTCTCGCCCCGCACCCGGAACAGGCCGTCCTCCTCCAGGGTGACGGTGAACCCGGCGTCGTCCACGGCCTTGGGCCGGATGACGATCCGGGTCGCCTCCTCCTTGGGCTTGGCCGCCCGCGCCTTCGCGACCAGGTCGGCGAGTGCGAAGGACAGCTCCTTGAGCCCGGTGTGGGCCACGGCGGACACCTCGAAGACGCGGTAGCCGCGGGCCTCCAGGTCCGGGCGGACCATCTCCGCGAGGTCCTTGCCGTCCGGCACGTCGATCTTGTTCAGGACGACGATGCGGGGACGGTTGTCGAGGCCGCCGTACTCGCGCAGCTCGGCCTCGATGATGTCGAGGTCGGAGAGGGGGTCGCGGTCGGACTCCAGGGTCGCGGTGTCCAGGACGTGCACGAGGACGCTGCACCGCTCGACGTGCCGCAGGAACTCCAGGCCGAGGCCCTTGCCCTGGCTGGCGCCCGGGATGAGCCCGGGGACGTCGGCGATGGTGTAGACGGTGGAGCCCGCGGTGACCACGCCGAGGTTGGGGACGAGGGTGGTGAACGGATAGTCGGCGATCTTCGGCTTGGCGGCCGAGAGGACCGAGATCAGGGAGGACTTCCCGGCGCTCGGGTATCCGACCAGCGCCACGTCGGCGACGGTCTTCAGCTCCAGCACGATGTCCTGGAGGTCGCCCGGCACACCGAGCAGCGCGAAACCGGGCGCCTTGCGGCGGGCGGAGGCGAGCGCGGCGTTGCCCAGACCGCCGCGGCCGCCCTGGGCGGCGACGAAGGAGGTGCCGTGTCCGACGAGGTCGGCGAGCACGTTGCCGGCCCTGTCCAGGACGACGGTGCCGTCCGGCACGGGCAGCACCAGGTCCTGGCCGTCCTTGCCGGAGCGGTTGCCGCCCTCGCCCGGCTTGCCGTTGGTGGCCTTGCGGTGCGGGGAGTGGTGGTACTCGAGCAGAGTGGTGACCGACTGGTCGACGGTGAGGATCACATCGCCGCCGCGGCCGCCGTTGCCCCCGTCGGGGCCGCCGAGCGGCTTGAACTTCTCACGGTGGACGGAGGCACAGCCGTGACCTCCGTTACCCGCGGCGACATGCAGTTCGACGCGGTCCACGAAGGTGGTCATGGTGGGTGCCTCCAGCACTGCGAAATGTATGGAACTGTCTCTTGCGTAACACGCGAAAGGCGGACCCGCCTTCCCGGAAGGGAAGTGAGGTCCGCCTCGCGAAGTGTTCGGTCGAGCCGTGAATCAGATGATTCAGGCGACCGGAACGATGTTCACGACCTTGCGGCCACGGTGGGTACCGAACTCCACCGCGCCCGGCAGCAGCGCGAACAGCGTGTCGTCGCCGCCACGGCCGACGCCGGCGCCCGGGTGGAAGTGGGTGCCACGCTGGCGGACCAGGATCTCACCCGCGTTGACGACCTGACCGCCGAAGCGCTTCACGCCGAGCCGCTGGGCATTCGAGTCGCGACCGTTCCGGGTGGACGATGCGCCCTTCTTGTGTGCCATGTCTCCTCAGTCCCTTACTTCGCAGCCGCGGGGATCTCAGTGACCTTGATCGCCGTGTACTGCTGGCGGTGGCCCTGACGACGGCGGTAGCCGGTCTTGTTCTTGTAGCGAAGGATGTCGATCTTCACACCCTTGTGGTGGTCCACGACCTCGGCCTGGACCTTGATGCCGGCCAGCACCCACGGGTCGCTGGTCACAGCGTCGCCGTCGACAACGAGCAGGGTCGAGAGCTCGACCGTGTCGCCAACCTTGGCGGTGGAAATCTTGTCAACCTCAACGATGTCGCCGACAGCAACCTTGTGCTGGCGACCACCGCTGCGCACGATGGCGTACACGCGGATCTCACTCTCTCGCTCGGGAACGGCACCCCCGCAGTCCAGTCACCCGGGACGAACACGGGCAACCTCTCCCGGTCACCGGGAACCGGCATCCAGGAGGAAGAGGTTTACGGGGATGTGGCGTGCCTAGGAAACACGCCGACGGTCAAGGCTACGGGGCCCGGCTCGATGAATCAAACCGGGCCCTGCGCACCTGCCTGACCTGCCTACCGCTCGGGGTCGCCGAAGCGGTACAGGCCCACCTCCACGCCGCGCTGCCGGGCGAAGTCGGCGACGCCCTCGACCGCGGCCTTCAGCGCGCCGGCCAGCCGGTCCAGCTCCGGCACGCGCCGCTCCCGGTCGGGCGCGGCTTCCACCGCCCGCCAGGCGGCGCGGTACGCCTCCTCCAGCGGACCGACCCGCTCGTCGTAGTCGACGATCCCGTCGAGCGTGAGGCCGGGCCGGCGGCTCCGCGCGGCCAGGTCGAGCTGAGCGGTGACCGAGATCAGGTCGCCCACGAGCTTCACGTGGGCCGCGCCGATCTTCCGGCTCAGCAGGATCTCGGCCAGCACGGCGTTGGCGTGCTCCTCACCGTCGAGCATCAGCCCCCCATCTCTCTCGCCATACGGGCGAGTCTCGCAGCTCCGGCCCGGCCCGCGGGTATGTCGACCCCGCCCTCCCGCAGAATGCCGACGCAGTACGTCACACAGCTGTTGGAACCGTAGCTGTACGGACCGAGATCCGCGTTGAGGGACTTGAGCTGGGCCTTGATGGCGCCACGGGCGTTGGGCAGCCGGAACGTGAGCTGCTTGGTGTTCGGCCCCGCCGCCTCGCTCACCACCTGCGCCGACGTGTCGTAGCCGGTGTAGTCCTCCACGCCCGCGGGGGCGTCGATGACCTGCTCGGTCTCCAGCGGGGCGCGGCCGTCGTCCAGCTCCACCTTGATCGTGGCGTGCCCGGCGTCGTCGTCCCAGGTGACGGTCGCGGTGCCGTCGCAGTTGTGCACGAGCAGCGGCGTGGCGCCGGCCAGGACGTAGTACGCGTGGATCCCGGTGATCGTCAGGTCGTGGGTGCGCTGGTGCCGGTCGAAGTGGCGGTTGGCGACCAGTTCGACCTCGGTGCCCGACGGGGTGTGCAGGGTCATGCCCGGCTTCAGGTCACCGGCCTTGATCCACGCCTGCTCGGACTCCACCCAGAAGGGGTGCGTGACCGTGGCGACGAGCGTGTCCTTCTGCCCCGAGGCGACCTTCACCGTCAGGTCCGAGAAGTGCTTGTCGTCCTCGGTGACGATGGTCCCGGCGACCTCGCGGACCGTCGTCTTGGAACTCTTCCGGGCGGTCGTGACGACCTTGTCGCCCGGCTTCACCTTCTCGATGGGCTTGGTGGTGCCGTCGGCGAGCAGGACCTTCGTGCCGGGCAGGAAGCTGTGGCACTCGGGTTCCTCAGCGGTCTTCTTGCGTTTCTTGAGGGCCTCGGCCGCCTTCTTCCGGGCGTCCGCCAGTTTGTCCGTGGCCTTGGCGAGCCCGGCTCTGGCCTTGCCGACCGCCTTGTTCGCCTTCCAGAGGGACTTGGCCCCGCCGATGAGATCCCCGACCAGGCCGGTGACCCGCTTGGCCAGCTTGATGCCCTTGGCCCAGTTCCACGGGGCGCCGTACTTGGCGAGGATCTTGCCGGCCAGGCCGCCCGCGAAGCTGCCCGCGATGTTGAGCAGGGTCTCGCCGCAGGCACCGACGTCACCGGTGGAGATGCAGTCCAGGGCCGCGTCCACGCCGAGGATGTCCCGGGCGATCTTGACGAGGGCCTTACCCGCCGACTTGATGCGCTGCTTGGCCGCCGACTGCTGGCCCTGAGCCTGGGTGACGTTCCGGGATGCCTGATCGACGTCCGACTGGGCCTTCTCGGTCTCGGTCTTCGGGAAGTACGGCACACCCCCGCGGCACTCGATCAACCCCTCCCGGCACTCCGGAATGATCATGCCGCTCGGGTCAGCGTGCGTGACTGGGGAGTTGTTGGCGTACGCGTACCCGTTGATCTGCTGGGGCTGGGTGTAGTCGATGACCGGGTCGACCGAGATGAACTTGCCGATCGCGGCGTCGTACTCACGCGCCCCGAGATGGATCAGCCCGGTGGAAGCGTCGACGGTGCCGCCGACGTAGCCCTTCTCCCCCGGCCAGACGCCGGTCTTCGCGCCCCGCTCGACTCCGAAGGGATCGAAGCGGCGCTGACTGACCGCGCCGGTCGCGGAGTCGATCGCCAGCTCGCCGGTGCCGTGGTGGTCGGAGGCGATGAAGGAGACCTTGCCCGTGGTGCGGACGGCGACGGCCTGCCCGGCGTAGTCGTAGTACCGGGTCGCCTCCGTCTTGGTGCCGTCGGCCGACAGTTTCAGCTCGGTGCCGGGCAGGTAGACCGTCGTTCCGGTGGGGTCCTTGCGGACGAGCCGGTTGCCGGAGCCGTCGTAGAGGTACGTCGTCTTCGAGCCGCTCGCCTCGGTGACCTCGCTGAGCTTGCCCTGGTCGTTCCAGAGCAGGTCCTGGGCGTCGCCTCCGATCGTGCGCCGGGTGGTGTTCCCGGCGTCGTCGTACTCGTACGCCGACTGCCGATCACCGGTGGGCGTCTTCTCCGTGACCTTGGTGACCTGGTGCGGGCCGTCGCCCTTGACGCCCGCACCGCCGTACTCGTAACCGCGGGTGATGTTCTTCGCCGTGTCGAGGCCGGTGTCGTGGACGGTCTCGGAGACCCGATTGCCGATGGCGTCCGTCTCGTACGACTTCCAGTACGGCGCCGGTCCGCCGAGCGCGCTAGTCCCGGCGGCGGAGTCACAGGCTGTGGGACCGCCGCCCTCCACCGGCACGGTCGAGCCACGAGTACCCGATCCGGCCGCACCGGCCGCGGTGGCGGTCGGCGTCCAGGCGTCCTGGAGCCGCTGCCGGGCGTCGTAGGCGAAGCACTGCACGTCCGGGACGGCGGAGTTCGCCGTGTCCGCGATAGACAGGACATTGCCCGCCTGGTCGTAGGAGTAACGCGCGTCCTTCGCCGGGGCGGTGGCGCCGTAGACGTCGGTCACCGAACGGGTCAGCCGGTCGGTGCCCTTCTCGTAGTTGTAGGTCTGCCAGACCTTCTTGCCGCTGCCCGTGGACAGTTCGAGCTGCTGCACGAGGCTCTTGCCGGAGTACACGGTGTTCGTGACGTACGGCGTGGAGCCCGTCATCGTCATCGGCCGCTGGAGGCCGTCGTAGGTGTAGGTCAGGGCCTCCGCCGGCAGACCCCCCACCGCGGGCAGACCGGCGCTCTGGACGGTGCCGTCACGGTTGTACGTCGTGGTGTAGACGTGCGTGCCGGCGAGGGAGCCCTGCGAGGCGGGGATCTGGTAGGCGGTCTTGAGCGGGCGGTAGAACTCGTCCATCGACTGGACGGCGGTGGCGAAGTACTCCGTCGGCGAGAGGTAGCTCAGGAAGCCGTACGCCTGGCCGAGCCAGCCCGCCTTGTCGTACCGGGTCTCGGTCAGCCTGGTGCCGGTGCCTGCGTCGCCCTGCCAGGTGGAGACCACGCGGCCGAGCTTGTCGTAGACCGTGGACGTCTTCTTGTCACGGCCGTCCCACACGGCGACGGGGCGGTCCAGCTCGTCGTACTCGGTGCGTGACGTGCCCGCGTCCGGATCGACCGCCTTCCGCTGCCGGCCCAGTTGGTCGTACTCGTAGCGCCACACGTTGTTCTTGGCGTCGGTGACCGTCTCCAGCAGGCCCCGGGTGGTGTACGTGTACTTCGTGGCGTCGTAGGGCACGCCCACGCCCGGTGCGGAGCCGCGGTAGTGGCGGATCTCCGCGACGTTGCCCTGCCCGTTCGTGACCGTCGTGGTGGGCACGCCGCCCACCGGCGGGTCGACATGGGTCAGTTCACCGTCGTACGAGGTCTTCGTGCGCCACTGCTCGGCGCCCGAGACCGCGAAGATCTGGGCCGTCGTGCGGCCCAGGCCGTCGTACTCCAGCAGACTCTGCGCGCCGACCTGGCCGTTGCTGACGAGCAGCAGTTCGTCCGAGGCCGCGCCGGAGGCGTTGTACGTGGCGTTGGTCTTGCGGACGTTGCCCGTCCCGTCGTACCAGGTGTCCGCGACCATCCGGGTGCCGTCCGGGCCCTCGGTCTGGATCTGGCGGGCGCGCAGCATGCTGTCGTAGAGCTGGTACTCGGCGCCGTAGGAGCCGTCGTTCTCGATCTTCTCGGTCTTGATCGAGGTGACCTTGTCCTTGCGGACGGTGTACCCGTACTTGATGCTCGGCGTCTGCGTGGACGCGCGGTCCGGGAGCCAGACCGAGGTCAGGCGGCCCATCGCGTCGTAGGCGAGGTCGGTGCGCTTGCCGTTCGGATCGGTCTGGCCCTTGGACATGCCCCAGGCGGGGGCGTAGTCGGTGACGGTCGCGTGGCCGAGGGCGTTGGTGACCGTCGTCTTCGTCAGCAGACCGTTGGTCTCGGCGTAGACGGTCTTGGTCTCGTCCGTCGTGCCGATCTGCTTGGCGTCCTTCTGCGTCAGCGGACGGCCGTACGCGTCGTACGTGGTGGCGCCGGTGACCTGGTACGTGCCCGTCGTCCCGTTGTGCGAGGTCAGCCGCTCGGTCTTCGTCGCGTCACCCTTGGTGGGCGCGGCGCCGAAGGCGAGGTTGTCGTACGAGGTGCGCTCGTCCGCCAGGACCTGTGTCTTGCGGTCCGGCGTGGCCGAGCACTTGACCGACACGGCCTCACTGCGCGCGGGCAGCGACAGGATGTTCTTCGCCGTGTTGTCCGCGTAGGTGGTGCGGGTGCAGGTGTCGTCCTTGGCGGTGGAGACATCGCCCAGGTCGTCCACCGTCAGCACCCGGCCGGTGCCGTTGGACGTGTCGTACGACGTCGTGGACTTCGTCTCCAGCCAACTGCCGTCCGACTGGAGGTTGAAGCCGCGGCCGGTCTGGCCCCGGACGATCACCGCACGGGTGGTGCCCCAACTGCGCGTCTGGGTCGCGGAGTAGTGCTTCCACGGGGTCTGGATGCTCTTGGAGATCAGCTTGGTGCCGTCGTAGGTGGCGGCTTCGAGCTGGTGCCCCGTGAACTCCTCGTCGTCGGTGTACTCGGCGCCCGTGGAGTCCTTGACCTTCACCGAACGGGTGCCGCCGTCGGGGTCCTTGTCGCCGTCCATGCCCTGCATGAACGTGTAGTCGACACGGGTCTTCTGGACGTCCGAGGTGCCGCTGGTGACCTTGACCTTGCCGTAGCCCTGCCAGCCGCCCCAGGTCAGGTACTTGGCGTCGGTGATGCCGTCCGGCTTCGCCTTCCGCCAGGCCGCGTCACCCTGATAGTCGTAGCGGGTGACCATCGAGTCGCTGCCGCCCGTGCGGTCCGTCTCGATGACCGCGGACACCACGTACTTGTGGAACCAGTCCGTGATCGGCTCGACATAGCCCGGCGGGGCCCACTTCACCGGATAGCAGCGCTTGGTCGACTCACCCGGCTTGGGCAGGCTCGCCTTCGTGCAGTCGGTGGCCGCGTACGTGACATCGAGTTGCGCGCCCGTCTCGCTGAGCACCATCGAGAGACGGAAGCGGTGGAACGGCGCGATGTTGTCGCCGATCGCGTCGACCCGGTTGGCGAGCTGCTCGCCGAACAGGTCCACGGACGGCAGCTTCACCGCCGGCGTTCCCGCGCGGCCCTCGTGCTCGATCTTCGACAGCCACAGCGTCTTGGAGTCGTCGCCGTTGTCGGTGAAGAGATGTGTGAACAGCCACGCGTCCACGTCCGAGTAGGACGTCGCGTCCTTGCGCATCTGCGTCACGACCGAGGTGAGGCGCTTGGTGGTGAAGAACGTCTGCACCGGCGACGTGCACTTCGTGCCGGACTTGCACTCCTGGTCGACCGGGACGTCCGGCCACTTCGCGGCGTTCGCCTTCGTGCGCTTGCTCTCCGCACAGTCGAAGTCCGCGGTGGGCAGGCAGCGTTCGGCCGTGTCGAACACGATCCGCGCCGGCGCCTTCGCCGCGTACACCTGACCGTCACGCTGACCGTAGTCGATCCGCTTCAGCCAGCCGCCACGGTCGTACGACGTCCCGTTGACGTCCGTCTTGCCGTTCAGGGCATAGAAGTTGGTCTCACGGTCGTAGAAGTAGGACATCACGTTGCCGTGCGTGTCCTTGACGTAGTCCAGACTCCAGCGCCACGCCTGCTTGCAATGCGCGCTGGTGAAGGTCGAGTTGTAGCAGGGCTCGCCCGAGTCGTCGCCGAACACGGGGGCGGTCCAGACCGAGTTGGTCTCCTCGTTGCCCGACGCCCAGCCCGGGAGGCGGTTGAGACCGAACCAGTACTCGGTGCCGTCGGACGTGGTGATCTTCCAGTGCTCGCCCTTGTCGTCGGCGCTGCCCTCGTCGCCGTTCGTGGCACCGGTCAGCCGCTCGACCTTGGAGCCGTCGTCGGAGGACATGTGCCATTTGCCGGTGGTGTCGTCCTTGACCAGTTCGCCGGCCGAGCCGTTGAGCATGACGGTGGCGTTCTCGAACGCCCAGCATTGCTCACCGGAGTTGTCGTGGCCGTCGTCCGAACAGGGCTTGTAGCGGCGCTCGATGTAACCAGGGTCGTAGGAGAAGCCCTCACCGATCCAGGAGCCCTGGTTGTTGGTGGCCGACGTGCGGCCGTCCGCCGACTGGGAGGAGTAGCCGAGGCCGACGGTCGGCGTCAGACCGCCCGGCGTCGGCACCGAACGGAAAGGATAGTTCCAGTTGAAGGCGCCGGAGGAGGTGGCGACGCTCCAACTGGAGGAGGGGGCGAGCGCCGTCGCCTTGTAGGTGCCCTGCGCGCCGGACGGTCCGGCCGCGACCGCGACCAGGGAGGCCGTGGCGCCCGCCATGGTGGAGACGCCCTCGGCGGAGGCCGGGGCGGCGGTCACGTCGGCGGAGAGGGTGCCCGTCTCGACGTCGTTGACCGTCGGCAGCACCTTGGGCTGCTCGGGGCAGTCCTTGCTGCCGGGCTGGGCGATCGTGGCACAGGCGGGGAGCCGGACCAGCCGCAGACGGGAGCCGTAGGAGCCGCCGAAGCCCTCGGCGAACTCCGAGTAGTCGACGGTCAGGCGTACCGTGCCGGCCCGGTCCGCGCCGTCCGCGCGCTGGACACCGAGGAGTGCGCCGGCGCCGAGCTTCGCGGCGCGGGCCGGGTCGAGGACGTCGACCCGGACCTTGCCGACCGGCTGCGCGGCCTTGGCCTCCGCCTTTGCCTTGGTCCCTGCCTTCGTCTTCGTCTTCGTCTTCGTCTGAGCCTCGGTGACCGTGACCGGCAGGCCGCCGGCCTCCGCGGTGGCGCCGATCTTCAGTTCGGTGCCGCCTTGCCTGGGCCACACCGCCTTGTCGAGGCCCTTGACCGCGGCCTTGCGCGCCGGGTCGGAGGGGCGGGACTTCGCTTTCGCCGAGGACCCCTTGGCAGGATCCCCGTCGTCCTGGACACCGGGGCGGCTGGTGCGGCCCCGGTTCCCGTCGTCGAGCGCCAATGCCTGGACCGAGGACGCGGACAGCGCGAGCGTGAGCCCGAGCACTGTCGCGGCCAACGCCGGTCGGGGCATGCGGCGGCTCAATGAGCGGCCACGGAGGAACATCCGTCAACTTCCTGATCGTAGGGAGGAGATGAGGAGAGGAGGTGAGGAGGTGAGGAGAGGGAGGGAGAGAGCGGGGACAGATGTGCCGGGCCTTGAAGGGGCCCGGCACACCTGTTCATTGACGATCCGTCACATGTCCGGTACGGCCGTCAGTGCGGCCATCTGCTGCACCGCGATCGCGTCCGCCGCACCGCTGTAGACGCGGACCTCGTCGATGGCGCCGGCGAAGTACTCGCTCGCGCCGCGCAGCGAACGGCCCACCTGGAGACCGCCCGTGGCGGACCACAGGGTCGTGTCCTTGCCGTAGGCACCGGCGACGAGCTGCCCCTCGACGTACAGCCGGAGGGAGTTGGCGAAGGCGTCGTAGACCACCGCGAGGTGCTGCCCGGAGCCGCCGGTGTCGGGCAGTGCCTGGTCGTCGGTGAAGGTGACGATCTCGGGTGCAGCGACGTCCGTCTTGGCGACCGCCAGCTCCCACTGGCCGGTGGCGGCCTGGTAACGCACCTGGAGACGGTTGGCGTTGGCGCCCGGCAGGGACAGCACCGTCTGCGACTTCTCCGGGTCCAGCGAGGTGAGCTGGGCGCGGGCGGTCACCGTGAAGCTGCTGTTGCCGGGGACCGGGGCGGTGGCGGTGGACGCGTAGTCCCCGTCGCCGTCCAGGACCAGGTTGCCGTCGCCGACCAGGGCGGCGGTGTCGAACAGCGGGTCGGCAGGGCGGTAGATGGAGGCGTTGCCCGCGAGGGTCAGCGCCTGCCCGCCGCCGGTGTCCGCCGAGGCGCCGCCGGTGGCGTCGTCGAGCTGCCAGTAGCCCTTGCGCAGCGGCTTGACCGTCATCAGCTCGGCCACCTGGGTGGACGGCAGGACCCGGTCGAAGACGCGGACCTCGGCGAGGTCACCGGTGAAGTGGTCGCGGTAGCCGCTCTTGGCCGTGGACCGGCCGATCTGGAGCGGACCGTACGACTTCCAGGCCGAACGCCGGGCGGACGAGCCCTTCAGGTCCTTGTTGACGTAGAGCTGGAGCTGCGGGCCGCCGGCCTTCTGGGCGTCGTAGACGCCGGTCAGCAGCACCCACTGGTCCTTGACCGGGGTGACGCCGGTGGAGACAGCCTTCCACTCACCGAGCGAGTCCACGTCGTCGACCGGGACGGAGAACTTCCAGGTCCCCGCGGACGCGTCGTAGCCGAGGGTGAAACCGGGCTCGCCGGTGCCGTCCTGACTGACGACCGCCATGTTCCTGCCCAGCGAGGTGGGCCGCACCCAGGCGCTGACGCTGAAGCTCTTCGACGTGTCGAGCACGGTCTCGCTCGCGTCGAGGTAGGACTCCGAACTGCCGTCGAAACGCGCCGCCTTGTCGACCTTGCCGCCGGGTCCCTCCGCACCGAAGGTGACGGCGGTACCGGCGGTCGCCGAGAACTGGCCGCCCTCGTCGTGCGCCTCGGTGTCCCCGGCCGGGTCGGCCAGGTTCCACTGGGCGACGACCGGCTTGCCCTCGCTGACCAGGAAGTCGTAGAGGGTGCTGCTGGCGTGGGTGGCCTTGTCGATCGCGACGACTTCGAGCACCTGGCGCCCGGCACGGGTCGGCATCCACTGCACGGAGACCGAACCGCCCGGCTTGGACGGGGTGAGGGTGGTCATCGCGGCGCCGTTGAAGGAGTACTGGTACTTCACGACGTCGGTGTCCGGGATGGAGTCGTTCGGGTTCGGCGCGATGGAGAAGGTGCCGTAGGTGCCGACGCCGTCGTGGTAGACGGTGTCCGACGGGTACTGCTTCGACAGGACGAGCGGCTTGCCCGGCCAGGTCTTGTCGTAGGTGAACTCGCAGCGCTGCGGGGTGTCGCCGTCGTAGCTCCATGGGCCGTAGCCGTCACCGTCGTAGGCGCGGGCGCTCCAGTAGATGGTGGTGTTCTGCGGGATCGACGACTTCACGGTGTGCGTGAACTTGGTGCCGGTCGTCGGGGAGAGCCAGTCGGGGGTGAGATACGTGTACGAACCGGGTTTGGTCCCGCCCCACTCGACCTTGAACTCGACCTTGACCTTGTCGGTCTGGCCGTTGCCGTGATCGGGGTCGCTCGCGATGGCCTGGAGCTTCGGCGGCACGTCGGTGGTGGCCCGGTTGGCGCCCCACTTGCAGACGCCGCCGGGGTCCGTGGACATGTCCGACGTCTTGATCTGGCGCGGGAGGTTGTTGTACTTCACCGACAGATACGCGTTGCCGCAGATCCGCTTCCACTCCGCGAACCGCGACTCGTCGGCGGCGCGCAGACCCAGCGTCATGCTGTTCCAGCCGCCCGACGCGGCCGTCTTGATCTCACTGGTCAGCTCACCGCTCGCGCCGCTCTCGAAGTGCAGGTTGGCCTGGCTGGAGCAGGAGGTCGGCGAGATCGCCTTGTCGACGGTCTGGAGGTAGTCGTCCCAGTCGTCCTTGGTGTTCGACCAGTTGCTGGACGACGAGAGGCTGTAGTTGGCGCCGCCGATCCGGTAGAGCTGGATGGGCTCGGCGGTCGGGGAGGCGCTGTAGATGTGCTCGACGCGCGCCGAGAACGTCGCGCCCAGGATCTGCTTCCCCTTGTAGAAGGACAGCGGCATCGTGAACATCACGCGACGCACGCCGACACCATTGCAGGACACCGGGTTGTAGTCCGTCGGGCACTTACCGACGCCCGCGCTGCCCGAGTACTTCCAGTCCTGCTCGCTCGGCATCCCCGACATGACGCCGGTCCACGAAGTACGCGAAGTGGTGCGCTGGATCGGGTCGATGACGACGGGGAAGACCGTGCCCTCGCCCTGGAGCAGCTTCTGATCGGGGACGAGGGTGAGCTTGTCCTTGCCGACCTCGACGCCGAGGGGGGCCACGCGGCCGCCGCCGCCCGGGCCTTCGAGGGCGGGTTCCGGAGCGGCCTGGGGACCGGAAGTCGTGGAGACGGCGGCGGACTTCAGCGCCTTGGCGACGGCCTTCGGACCCTGCTTCCTCGAAGCGGACTCCTCGACCGCGGCCGAGTCCCACATCGCCGGCTTGCCCGCCTCGAACACCGTGCCGCCGACCACCGCGTCCTCCGCGACGATCGCGCCCGTGGCATCCTCGGCGACCTTCAGACCGTCCGTATTCATCCCCAGATCGACCTTGGCCAGCCGCGAATCCGCCGCCGCCTCGGGCGTCTTGACCACCAGCAGATGACCGAACCCGTCCGCCTCCGCACGGACGGTCAGATCGACGCCGGGCAGGACCTCGGCGTAGGTGGCGGTGTCGCCGTCGACCTTCGGTGCGGGCAGGTCCCCGTACGGCCAGGTCAGCGCGAACTCCCGGCCCGCCCGCCGCATCGTCACGAACGGCTCGCCCGCCTCACCGCCGGAGAAGGCGAGGTCGACGGTCGCGGCCTTCGGGCCCCAACTGCCGTCGGGGTGCTCGACCAGCGTGGCGTCCACGTCGACCCACTTGCCGGACCGCACGGTACGGACGGGTTCGGTGTACTCGCGGGCGGTGAAGGTGCCGTCGGGCTCGGCGAAGATCTCCCTGCGCTCGGTGCGCAGTCCGACGACCTCCTTGCGCTTGCCGCTGTCCTTGGCGGCGGCGAGGGCCTGCTGCTCGGTCACCAGCGGCTGATCGGCGGCGACCGGCGCGGGGCCGTCCTGGCCGGCGCCGTACGGGAGGGCCGCCGCACCGGCCACCACCGCGCCGGTGACGACCGCGGCGACGGCGGCACGCAGCACGAGGCCGCGCCGGATCGGTCGCCGTATCGGTCTGTGTCTGTCTGCGGACACGGGTCCACTCTCCAGTCGGTTCATGTCTGTCTCACGAGGGCGGGGGCACGGCACGGCCACCGGCCCCCTCTTGTCGGGGGCCGGGCCGATGCCGATGCCGTACGGGGTCCGGTCCGTCAGCGGACGGTCGCGCCGAAGGCGACGCCGGTCGCCGGGATGCCGCCCTCGCCGGGCTTGAACGTCACCGTCGGGGCGCCGCCGGAGGCGACGTTCCACGGGAAGCCGTGGACCGCGCGGCCCTCGGCGGGGCCGTAGGGCATGCCGACGTAGAGGACGGACGGGGTCGCGGCCAGGGAGAGACCGGCGAGCTGGCGCGGCGCCGGGACGCCCGGGACGCCGTAGCCGGGGTCGATCCACTGGTCGGAGGCGCCGGCCGGGCCGACCAGCGGGACGATCTGGACGCCGCCCTTCTCCGCGTGCTCCTCGGAGGACTCCTCGCCGGGGACGCCGATGGCGAGCCGTGTCGTGGTGCCCGTGGAGACGGCGTTCGGGGAGGTGTTGACGGCGGCGAGCCGCTTGCCGAAGAAGTCGCCGGGATCGGACTCCTGGTCGACGTCGGCGGAGTTCTGGTCGATCCAGGCGGTCTCGGTGAACGAGCCCGCGGCCGAGACGCGGAAGACCTGGACGGCGCCCGCGTCGACGGTGGTCGAGAGGTCCTCGCCGGGAACGCCGACGGCGAGGAGCGACTCGGTGGTGGAGGTGGCGCCGGAGGCGCGGTACGGGACCATCGCGAGGGCGGCGCCGAACTGGTCGCCGACCTCCTCGGCGCCGCCGATCACGTCCTGGTCCTGCGCCATCCCGGCCGTGGGCTTGGGGTAGCCGGAGGTGAGGGCGTGGGTGAACAGGGCCACGCCGCCCGCGAACGGGACGGTGCCGACGGCCTCGCCGGGGGCGCCGACCGCGAAGTGGGTCGGGGTGGCGGCGATGGTGGAGCCGAAGCGGTCGTCCTGCTCGGCCGCGCCGGGGATGGCACCCGCGGTCTCGGTGTCCTGGCCGTTCATGGTCACCGTCATCGCGGTGCCGCTGACGTAGTAGAAGGCGCCCGCGTCGTCGATGGTGCCGAGGGACTCGCCGGGGCTGCCGATGATGAGGTACGGCTGACCGGCCGAGGTCTTGCCGGCCGCGACGGCGTAGCCGACCCAGTCGTCGGCCTCGGGGCCGCCGCCGAGGGCCTTGCCCTCGCCCTGGTAGAACTCGCGGACCGGCTTGGTGCCCGCGTTGATCCCGCTGGTGGAGCCGAAGACGACATGGACGGCGCCGGAGTCGGGATTGGTGCCGATGTCCTCGTACGGCGAGCCGAGGACGAGGTCGCTGCACCCGTCGAGGTCGGCGTCGTAGACGGCCATCGCGTAGCCGTACCGGTCGCCCGGCTCGGGGACGCCGGGGATGTTCTCCAGGGACTGGGTGAGCGTCACCTGTCCCTTGCCGCCGCCGTAGACGACGTACACGGCACCCGCCTCGGCGACGCCGGCGTCGGCCGCCTCCGGGTCGGCGATCACGGTGTCGCGTAAGCCGTCACCGTTGAAGTCCGACTCGACACCCGAGGGACACGCCACGGCGGCCGCGGCCGGCGTGACCCCGGCCCCGATCCCCCAGGCGATCAACGCCCCCGACACCACCGCGGCAGCACTGTGCCGCCAACGCCAAGTTTTCCCCACCGTGAACTCAGCCTCGCCCCGTTGGTCAAGAAAGAACCGACAAACAAACGCCAAAGATCATCTCGACGGTGACGCGTACATGCAAGAGATTGTTCAACTGGGAACCCATGACATGGATCACAGATTCGCCACAACGGGCGCACAGATATGGACAGTTGACGAAGTTCCCGAGCCGCCCCAGCCGCCGCGCCGCGCACCGCATTCCCCTCCGCCCCGCCACCCCTCCGCGCGATTCCCCGGGCCCCGTATGCTCACCGGGCGAACCCAGACACCGGAAGGCGAAGAAGTGAACTACAGGGTCCAGCCCAGCGCGCAGGTCGACGGGAGTGCCGAGATCGGTGCCGGCAGCAGTGTCTGGGACCTCGCGCAGATCCGTGAGGGCGCGCGCCTCGGTGAGGGGTGTGTGATCGGCCGGGGTGCGTACGTCGGCTCGGGCGTGCGGATGGGCGACAACTGCAAGCTCCAGAACTACGCGCTCGTCTACGAGCCCGCCGAGCTGGGTGACGGTGTCTTCATCGGCCCGGCGGTCGTCCTCACCAACGACCACAACCCGCGTTCCGTGGACCCCGACGGCAAGCAGAAGCGCGGCGGCGACTGGGAGGCCGTCGGCGTCAAGATCTCCGACGGGGCGTCGATCGGCGCCCGCGCCGTGTGCGTCGCGCCGATCACCATCGGCCGCTGGGCGATGATCGCCGCGGGCGCCGTCGTCACCAAGGACGTCCCCGACTTCGCCCTCGTCGTCGGCGTCCCCGCCCGCCGCATCGGCTGGGTCGGCCGCGCCGGCGTCCGCCTCACCGAGCACACCGACGAGCCCGGCGTCTGGGAATGCCCCCAGACGGGCGAGCTGTACGACGAGAAGGACGGCGTCCTGACGGAACGCGCCGTCTGACCGGCACCGCACCACACGCCGAGGACCACGAAGAATGGATGAGCAGTGGGCATAGCCCGTCAGTCAGGTGAGCCGTCCGGGAGCCTGGCCGGTCGTGGCCGTCTGCCGTCGCTGACCGGGTTGCGGTTCTGGGCGGCCCTGGTCGTCGTCCTGTACCACCTCTCCCGTCAGGCCGGGCGCCTGCCGGTGCTGAGCGACCTGGCCTGGTACGGCCGCAGCGGTGTGACGTTCTTCTTCGTCCTGTCCGGGTTCGTCCTGGCGTGGACGTACGACGGGAAGAGCGTGCCCGCGAAGGTGTTCATGTGGCGTCGCTTCGCCCGGATCTGGCCGATGCTCGCCGTGTCGGTGGTCGCCTCCGTCGCCGCCTGGCACGCCCTGGGCACGGAGTGGTCCCGCAAGGGCGTCGTCGCGACGCTGCTGCTGGTCAACGCCTGGGTCCCGGAGCAGGCGCTGCTGAAGGGCGGCAATCCGGCGGCCTGGTCGCTCAGTGACGAGGCGTGGTTCTACGCCACGTTCCCGCTGCTCATGGCGCTGCCGCTGCTGCGCACCTCGCGCCGTCGGCTGTGGGTGGCGATCACCGTGTGCGCCGCCTCGCTCGCCGTGTGGCTGGCCGGCTCGGAGATCACCGACCTGCTGACCCGCCGCTGGTTCCTCGACTACTTCCCGCCGGTCCGGATGCTCCAGTTCGTGCTCGGTGTCGCCGCCGGACTCGCCGTCAAGCGGGGCTGGCGTCCGCCGGTCAACCTGCCGGTCGCGGTGGCGCTCGTGGTGGCCTTCCAGGTGGCGCTCATCCCGTGGTCGCGTGCCGTCCCGGACTCCGCCTGGAACAGCGCGTACAGCGCTTCGCACCTGCTGTCGGCGCCGCTCTTCGCCGCGCTGGTCTCCGCGGCCGCGTACAGCGACCTCCAGCGCCGGACCACCGGTCTCGGCGGTTCGTGGATGATCCGGCTCGGCAACTGGTCGTTCGCCTGGTACCTGATCCACGAGATCGTGCTGCGGGTTCTGCTGGAGGTGACCGGCCGCCCCGGCAGCACCGTCGACACGGCGGTCTTCTGGGCGCTCGTGCTGGGGGTGAGCCTGGCGCTGGCGGGTCTCGCCTACCACTGCGTGGAGCATCCGCTGGAGCGCTTCCTGCGCCGCGTGGGCCCCCGCGTGCCCGAACGGCCGCGGCACCGTAAGGACGAGGCCCTGCCGGTGTCGTGACGCCGCCCTAGTCGGCGGGGCGTGGTTCCGGGGCCGGTGCCGCTGTGCCTGCCGCTGCCGGCGTCGGGTGCTGGGCCCTGTACCGCTCCACCAGCACCGGCACCCCCAGGATCACCGGTGTCCACATCAGGACGCCGAGGCGGTCCGCCTCCTAGGGGAGGGGGTGGTTGGTGAGGACGAAGGCTCCGGTGAGGGCCGTGGCCGTGGCGAGGGGGCCGAGGCCGTCGCCGTGGCGGGTCAGGGTCCAGGCCGCGACGGCGGTGAGGGCCAGGAAGTACGGCATGGCCGCCTGCTGGGCGAACCAGTCCTGCCAGAAGCGGGCGGCCAGACCGAAGAGCCGGGACCAGGGGTTGGGCACCGCCGGGGCGGTGAAGTGGCGTGTGAAGGTGTCCTGGAGCGTGGTCTGCGAGGACGGCAGGGACAGGACCCGCATCGCCACCCCCACCAGGACCGCGGTCAGCGCCGAGAGGCCCGCGAGCACGGCCGCGCCCCGATGCCGTCGGTGGCGGGAGAGGCACAGCGTTCCCGTCACGGCTGCCGCCATGAACGCGGCGAACACCAGGGCCGACGAGTAACGGGTCACCGCGGCCACCGCGTAGGCGAGCGCCACACCGGCGACGGCCCCGGGCCCGACCCGGCCCCGCAGCAGCGCCAGGCCGCCCCACAGCACCCCGAGCACGCACACCGTGAACAGCCCCTCGCCCAGGGCCTGCGCGCTCCACCAGCCCAGCGGGGTGACGAGGAAGGCCACCTGGCCGGTGAGGGCGGCGGCAGGGGTCAGTCCGGCGCCCCGGCGCAGCAGGCCGAAGACCAGCAGGGAGCCGCCCGCCGCCGTGAGCAGGCCGAGCAGCCGCAGGCCGTCCAGCACGCCCAGCACGCCGACGAAGGGCACCGCGAGCAGCGGATAGCCGGGGCGGGCGGAGAAGATGGCCTGGTAGCGGGGGTCGGCCGTGGTGATGTCCTCGGCGTCCGCCCACCGGCGCACGCACGAGCGGTCCGCCTCGGCCTCCAGCGTCCGCTCGTCGTCACCACCGTGGGCCGCAGCCGCGCCTCGTGCGCCTCCTTCCGCGCCCGGCTCACACAGAACGCGGCGAGCGCCGTACGGTGCGCCTCCGCCCGGGACGCGCCCAGGTACTGCTCGGCGGCGCGGGCGTACCGGTAGGAGTCCGGGAACAGCGTCCACCGGTCGCCGGAGGCCGACTGGAGGACGGCGTACAGGACACAGACCAGCAGGGGCAGCGCGACCCGCACCCGGCGCGCTCCGGCAGCGGACACGTGCGGCTCCCCCGGTGACGGACGGCGGACAACGGACGGTGGACAACGGACTACGGCCCCGGCCGAGAAGGCCGGGGCCGCATCCTACGACGTCATACCGCGTCAGCCGCCGATGACCACCCGCCGGACGCCCTTCCATGCCTCCGGGTCGGTGGTGCGGCGGCCGTCGACGAGGACCGTGACGTCCGGCAGGTCCGCCGGGGTCAGGGTGCGGTACTCGGCGTGGTCGGCCTGGAGGATCGCCGCGGAGACCTTCTCACCGGCGTGCGGCGGCAGGCCGTGCGCGGCCAGCTCCTCGGCCGTGTACATCGGGTCGGAGACGAACGGCACCGCGCCGCGCGCCCGGAGCGCCTCGACGGTCGGGAAGACGCCCGAGAACGCCGTCTCCTTCACGCCGCCGCGGTAGGCGGCGCCCAGCACCAGGACGTTGACGCCGGTCAGGTCGCCGTAGGCAGCGGCGAGCAGGTCCACCGCGTACTCCGGCATCGCGGCGTTCGCCTCACGGGCGGAGCGCACGACGGTGGCCGCCGGGTCGTTCCACAGGTACATCCGCGGGTAGATCGGGATGCAGTGCCCGCCGACGGCGATGCCCGGCTGGTGGATGTGGCTGTACGGCTGCGAGTTGCAGGCCTCGATGACCTTCTTGACGTCGATGTCGTTCTGGTCGGCGAAGCGGGCGAACTGGTTCGCCAGGCCGATGTTGACGTCCCGGTAGGTGGTCTCGGCGAGCTTGGCCAGCTCGGATGCCTCCGCCGTGCCCAGGTCCCAGACACCGTTGGCCTGCGGCAGGTCGGGGCGCTCGTCGAAGTCGAGGACCTGCTCGTAGAACTCCACACCGCGGGCGGTGGACGCCTCGTCGACGCCGCCGACCAGCTTGGGGTAGCGGCGCAGGTCGGCGAAGACCCGGCCGGTGAGGACACGCTCCGGGGAGAACACCAGGTGGAAGTCCTCGCCCGCGGTCAGACCGGAGCCCTCGGCCAGCATCGGCGCCCAGCGGGTGCGGGTGGTGCCGACCGGCAGCGTCGTCTCGTACGAGACCAGCGTGCCGGGCTTGAGGCCCTGGGCGATCGCCTTGGTCGCGGCGTCCATCCAGCCGAAGTCGGGGGTGCCCTCGGCGTCCACGAACAGCGGGACGACCACGACGACGGCCTCGGACTCGGCGACCGCGGACGCGGTGTCCGTGGTCGCGCTGAGCAGACCGGCGTCGACGGCCTGCTTCAGCTTGACGTCCAGGTCGTGCTCACCGGGGAACGGCTCGACACCGGCGTTGACCAGCTCGACGACCTTCTCGTTCACGTCCGCGCCGATGACCCGGTGGCCCTTGGAGGCGAACTGAACCGCCAGCGGGAGCCCGATCTTGCCGAGCGCTACTACACAGATGTTCATGGAGGGTCGCTACTTCTTCCTTTTGGAACGGGACTTCAGTTTCCGGGCGAGGCTCCCCAGTGCCCGCCGGACGAACGTCCTCTTCGGGGGATTCAGCCGGGCGGTGTCGATCACCACACGCCCCTTCGGGTTGACCACGGCCGACGCCCGGTACGGGTCGCCGTCCCGGCCCCACCGACGGGCCAGCGGCATGGGCAGGCCCTTGCCGCGCACGGGTATCTCGTACGTCTCACCCGCCACGTCGACGTACACGCGCACGCCCCGCTTGCCGGTGACGAGGTCCAGCGGGACCCGGGCGTGCAGCAGGGTCGCGGTGCCGTCGGGTGCCGTCTCCCGGGTCATCTCGCCCACCACGGGAGGCAGTTCGTGATCGTCCTTCAGCCGGCGCGCGCCCGCCTTGTCCGCGGAACCGGGCATCGCGCCCTTGGCGAGGCGCAGCACCGCGCTGCCGACGTCACCGAGGACGGGCAGCCGTACGGACGCGGTGTAGGCGAGGGCCTCGCCCTCCTGGTCCCAGCCGGACGCCACCAGCTCGGTGCCGGCCGCGAGACGGCCCGGGACCTTCTCCCCGACCAGCTCGTACACCCGGTCGGGAACCCCGACGAGCGCGTCACGGAAGCCGGGGTAACGGGCGTAGGCGCGCTCGCCGTCGAGGACGAACGGGGGCGCCCCGTACTCCTTCTCCGACGAGATCGCCTCGGCCAGCTCGTCGATCGCGCCCGCGCGCGCGAGGGCGATCCGCACCCGGCGCTTGACGTCCATGGCGTCCCGGATGCCGTCCGTGAAGTACTGGTCGGCCAGCCGGGCGATGCCCGCGCACAACTGGCGCTGCAACTCCCGGTCCAGGGACGGGAAGTCGTCCTGGACGAGCTTGGCCAGCTCCCAGGTGAAGTGCCGGCGCAGCACCGCGTCGCGCTCCGGGCCCGCCTCGATGAGACCGGCCGTGAAGTCCATGATCTCGGCCGCCGCCGCCAGCCGCGCCAGATGGTCGGCGCGGTAGGTGATGTTGCTGGCGTCGCCCCGCTTGACCGCGTAGTAGCAGGTGTAGTCGGCGACCACCGACACCTTCCGGGCGCGCACGATCGCCTCGATGGTGAACGGCTGGTCGCTGCCCACCGGCAGATGCTCGGGGAACCGCAGATGGTGCTTCTCCACCAGCTCGCGCCGGAACAGCTTGGTGTTGGCGAGGGTGAAGGGCAGCGCCGAGTCGGTCAGCCCGACGTGCTCGGCGTTCTCCTTGTAGAGCGCCTGGTGCACGTACCGGCCGTTGGTGCCGGCCATCTTGCCGACGACGACGTCCGCGTCGTTGTCGTCGGCGCACTTCACCATGCGCTCCAGCGCTTCCTCGCCGAGGTAGTCGTCGGAGCCGATGAAGTACACGTAACGGCCGGTGGCCACGTCCAGCGCACGGTTGCTGGGCGCGGCCGGGCCGCCGGAGTTGGGCTGGTGGATCACCTTGACGGTGTCCGGGTACAGCGCCGCGAACCGGTCCAGTTCGCGGCCGCTGTCGTCCGTGGAGCCGTCGTCGACCGCGACGACCTCCAGGCGCTCTCTGCCGATGCTCTGCCCGATCAGGGAGTTCAGGCACTCCGTCAGGTAGGGCATCGTGTTGTACACCGCGACGACGACGCTGACGTCCGGCGCGGTGCTCATGCGCCCGCCTCCACCGGTCTGCGCTCGGCCGGACGGACCGCGCTGCCGGGAACCAGCCGGGTGTACACCTTGTCGAGCAGCTCGGCCTGGGCCTCCCAGGTCCACTCGTCGAGCAGTCCGTCGCGGTCGTAGACGCCGCGGTAGCGGTCGGCGTCGCCGAGCACCGACTTCACGGCCCGTACGTAGTCCTCGACGTCCTCGGCGCGGAAGACCTCGCCCTGGCCGGTGCGCTGGACCATCTCGCCCATCGTCTTCACATCGCTGACGATCAGCGGCAGCCGCGCGTGCGAGTACTCGAAGAACTTGGTGATCAGGGCGATCTCGTGGTTCGGCCAGTGGTGGATCGGGATGACCCCGAGGTCCGCCGCCGCCAGGAACCGCACCACCTGGTAGTGCGGCACGTACGGCAGGATGTGCAGCCGGTCGGAGACGCCCAGTTCCTCGGCGCGCTCGCTCAGGGTCCGCATGTACTCGGACTCGGTGTTGAGCACGACGAACGCGGTGTGCACGTCCGGGAGCTGCGGCAGCGACTCGACCATGATGTCGAGGCCGCGCTGCGGGGCGGCGGCGCCGCTGTACACGGTCAGCGGCACGTCCGCGCCGATGCCGCACAGTTCGCGCAGGTCCGGGACCGGCTCGGCGGCCTGCTCCGGGGAGACCTCGGCGTCGGGCGCGTTCAGCACGACGGCGGGGCGCTCCGTGAGCGAGTGCCGCTCCTGGAGCATCCCGGCGAGGGTGTCGGACACCGTGGTCACGGCGTCGGCGAACCGCGAGTACTCCAGCTCGTGCGCGCACTGCGCGAGGTGCCAGCGCGGGTGCGGGTTCCACGGCTTGATGCCGGGCAGGAACTCGTGCGCGTCCCAGACCAGCTTCACGTTGCGGCCGCAGGCCCGGGCGCGCAGGGTCGCGCGGGCGCCGACGCCGAGCATCCGGAAGTCGTTGGCGTGGATGAGGTCCGGGTCCAGCTCGTCGATGACCTTGCCGTACGCCAGCTCCATGTCCCACAGGTGCGGGTCGAGCCTGCGCCAGCTACGGGTGCCCATGGTGCGGTGCCAGAACGCGGTGGTGAACCGGTCCAGCGGGCCTTCCATCTCCTTGCGGCTCTTCTCCAGCTTCGCGGTCTTGCGGGCCCGCAGGTTCACCCAGTTCTGGATGAAGCGGGACGCCAGCCGGGGCAGCACCAGCCGCAGCTTGGTGAGGAAGGAGCCTTCCTGCTGGGCGAGGATCAGCCGGATGTTGAGATCGGCACGCCACGCCTTGATCTTCTGCCGGCGGTACGCGGCCAGCGGGCCGGGCTTGTAGGCCAGCGGCGAGCGCAGCACGGCCCGGCGGTACTCGTGGCGACGGCGGTGCAGCGGACCGGGGACCGGCAGCAGACGCACCTGCGCCTCACCGATCTGCCAGGTCGTCTCCTGCTTCCCCCGTGCCTTGCCGAGCAGGACGACGTCCCACCCGGCGGCGGCGGCCGAACGTGCTTCCTTCTGCACGCGCGAGTCGCCGTTCACCCCGTTGTCGACCAGCATGACGATGCGTCCCCGCACCGACTTCCGCGCCGACGTGTTCTCAAGAGCCATGAGTTGCCAGATCCTCCACCTGAAGGGAAACGCTACGGTTCTGGGTCGCCGACTCCAGCACAGCGGCCGCCACCTGAACCGTACGCATCCCCTGGCGCAGGGTGCAGATGTCGGCGTCCTTGCCGAGCACCGCGTCCCGGAACAGTTCGTGCTCGACCAGCAGCGGCTCGCGCTTCGGTATGGCGTAGCGGATCATGTCGCCCTCGGAGACCCCGCGGAACGCCTGGAGGGCCTCCCACTCGGTGGTCACCGCGGAGTTGGAGTGGAAGGTCAGGTCGGCGGTGAGGGTGTCGGCGATGAAGCAGCCGCGCTCACCGGTGACCGAGGTGAACCGCTCCTTGAGCGGGCTCAGCCAGTTCACCAGGTGGTTGACCATGGTGCCGTCGTCGAGGCGGCCGACCGCGGAGACCATGTCCTCGTGGACGCGGCCGCTCTTGGAGACGGTGTGCGCGGCGATGGACACGTACTCACGGCCCGTCACCCAGCCGGTGAGGTCGATGTCGTGGGTGGCGAGGTCCTTGACCACGCCGACGTCCGCGATGCGGTGCGGGAAGGGGCCCTGGCGGCGGGTGACGACCTGGTAGACGTCGCCCAGCTCACCGGCCTCCAGCCGGGTGCGCAGCGAGCGCAGCGCCGGGTTGCAGCGCTCGATGTGACCGACGCCGGCCACCAGCGAACGCGATTCGAACGCCTCGACGAGCCGGCGGGCGCCGTCCACGGTCTCGGCGACGGGCTTCTCGATGAGCGCGCACACGCCGGCCTCGGCGAGCGCCAGACCGACCTGCTCGTGCAGATGGGTGGGGCAGGCCACGACGGCGTAGTCCACGCCGAGCGCGATCAGCTCCTCGACGGTGTCCAGGATCGGCGCGCCCTGGGCGGCGCCGAACTTGTCGCCCATCGGGTCGACGACGCCGACCAGGTCGACGCCCTCCAGACCCGACAGGACACGGGCGTGGTGACGCCCCATCGAACCGAGGCCGACGAGTCCGGCCCGCAGCGGCTTACCGGTGCTCACAGCTCCCCCAGCGCGTTCACGGCGGCGACGATCCGCTCCAGGTCCCGCGCGGACAGCGCCGGGTGGACGGGCAGCGACACGACCTCGGCGGCGGCGCGCTCCGTCTCGGGCAGGTCCCAGGTGCGGCCGGCCTTCTGGTCCGGCTCCCAGTACGGCTTCAGCCGGTGGATGGGGGTCGGGTAGTACACGGCGTTGCCCACGCCGGCCTCGGTGAGGCGGGCCATGGCGGCGTCGCGGTCGCCGCGGATGCGCACGGTGTACTGGTGGTAGATGTGCCGGGCGCCCTCGGCGACCTTCGGCGTGACCACGTTCGGCGCGCTGATGTGCTCGGTGAGGTAGGCGGCGTTGGCGATGCGCTGCTCGGTCCAGCCGTCGAGCTTGCGGCGCTGGACGCGGCCGATCGCGGCGGAGACGTCCGTCATGCGGACGTTGGCGCCGACGATCTCGTTGGCGTAGCGCTGCTCCATGCCCTGGTTGCGCAGCAGGCGCAGGGTGCGGGCGACCTCGGCGTCACCGGTGGAGATCATGCCGCCCTCGAGGCTGTGCATGTTCTTCGTCGGGTAGAAGCTGAAGGTGCCGGCGGCACCGAAGGCGCCGACCGGGGTGCCGTTGAGCGCGGCCGCGTGGGCCTGGCAGGCGTCCTCGACGACGGCGAGCCCGTGCTTGGCGGCGATGGCCATGATGCGGTCCATCGCGGCCGGGTGGCCGTAGAGGTGGACCGGCATGATCGCGGCGGTGCGCGGCGTGATGGCCGCCTCGACCGCGGCGGGGTCCAGACAGAAGGTGTCGGCATCGATGTCGGCGAAGACCACGTCGGCGCCGACCAGCCGGACGACGTTCGCGGAGGCGGCGAAGGAGAACGACGGCACGATGACCTCGTCGCCCGGGCCGATGTCCAGCGCCATCAGGGCCAGGTGCAGGGCGGAGGTGCCGGAGTTGACCGCGACACAGTGGCGCCCGTCGACCAGCTCCGAGAACTCCTCCTCGAAGGCGGCCACCTCGGGGCCCTGGACGACCATGCCGCTGCGCAGCACGCGCACCGCGGCCTCGATCTCCTCCTCGGCGATCACTGGTCTGGCGGCCGGTATGAACTCATGGGCGTCGGTCATCGACATCCCCTCCTCTACGGCGACCTCGAAGGCGCACCACGTCATGCAGGGTCGGGAAGGGCCATGTCGATGCTCAGCACGGCCGCATCCCTGTGTCCACCGGCGCCTGTGGGCGAGTGGACGGGTTGTACGCAGGAGCCCGCCCCCCGAGGGTTCCTGGCGGGAAGTCAGCCGTACCCGGTCCGGAGGGCCGGAGGTGCTCATCGGCTGTGGTCACGGTGTGCATGTCTTTGGCCACCGGGACCAGACTGCACGTTACCAGCACGGGGACGGCATTTTTCGCGGGTGTTACCACAGAGAAACCCAGGGCTCTGGTGCGCTCCATCACAAGCAAGACACAGAGTAACTCCACGATGAACGCACGGCGACGCGGGTACGTGGGGGTGGCAGCCGGCACAGGCCCACGCAGACGGCGGCGCGGGCGCCCGGTGGGATCCGGGTGCCCGCGCCGCCGTCGGGGTGAGACCGGGTCAGTCCTCCGTGGAGGCCGACACGGACGGCGCGCTCTGCTGTGCCGCCACCGTCTTCTTCGCCGTGGTGGCCTTGGCCGCCTTCTTGGCCGTCGTCTTCTTGGCGACGGTCTTCTTCGCGGCGGTCGCGGTCGTCTTCTTGGCCGCCGTCTTCTTGGTGGCGGCCTTCTTCGCCGTGGCCTTCTTGGCCGTCTTGCGCGCGGCGGTCTTCTTGGCGGGAGCGGCGGCCTCCGGCTCGTCGGCGACCGGTGCCTCGGCCTCGGGTGCCTCGGCCACGTCGGCCACCGGTGCTTCGGACGCCTCGGACGCCTCCGCCGACGGGACGACCACGACGGCCGTCTCCTCCGACGCGGTCGGCGCGGTGGCCTTGCGCACGGCGCGGCGCCGCGGGCGGGCCGGGGCCGCGCTCTCGGCGACCGGCTCGGCGGCGACCGGCTCCACGGCCACCGGCTCGGGCGCGGCCTCGGCCTGCTCGACCGGAGCGGCCACGGGCTCGGTGACCGTCACGACGGCGGCCTCCGCCCCGGCGGGCGAACCGGCCGGCGCGGACACCTTCCGGGTGGCACGCCGACGCGTCCGCCCCTTGGGCGCGGCGGCCTCGTCGACGGCCGGGGCCTCGACCACGGCGGCCGTCTCCTCGGACGCGACCGGCGCCTCGACGACCGGGTCCTCCACCGCGACCGGCTCCGCGTGCGCGGCGACCGCGTCGGCCGGCTGCACCGGCCGCTCGGACTCCGCCTCGGCGCCGACCCCTTGGGCCGTGGCCGCCTCGGCGCCGCTCTGCCGCCGCGACCCGCCGCTCCGCGGCGCGCCCGCCGGAGCGGACGCCCGTCGGCCGGACCGGCGACGGCTCCGCCCGCGCGAGGCCGCGGCCTCCGCCTCGGCGACGCTGCTGAACAGCTCCTCGTCCAGGGCGAAGTCGGGCGCGGAGAGCGCGACCGGCTCGGCCACCTCCGCGGCGACCTCCGCCTCGGTCTCGGCGTCGGTGTCCTCGACGGCCACGGCCGCCTCGGTCACGTCGGCGGTCACCGTCTCGTGCTCGTGGTCGTGGCCGGACGCGTCGCCGCCACGGCCCCGCTTCTTGCGCTTGCCGCCGCCACCGGGGGACGTCGGCTGCTCCATGTGGACGATGACACCACGGCCGTTGCAGTGCACACAGGTCTCGGAGAACGACTCCAGCAGACCCTGGCCGACCCGCTTGCGGGTCATCTGCACGAGGCCCAGCGAGGTCACCTCGGCCACCTGGTGCTTCGTACGGTCCCGGCCCAGGCACTCCAGCAGACGCCGCAGCACCAGATCGCGGTTGGACTCCAGGACCATGTCGATGAAGTCGATGACGATGATGCCGCCGAGGTCGCGCAGCCGGAGCTGGCGCACGATCTCCTCGGCCGCCTCCAGGTTGTTCCTGGTGACCGTCTCCTCGAGGTTGCCGCCCTGACCGGTGAACTTGCCGGTGTTGACGTCGACCACGACCATCGCCTCGGTCCGGTCGATCACCAGCGAACCGCCGCTCGGCAGCCAGACCTTGCGGTCCAGCGCCTTGGCGAGCTGCTCGTCGATCCGGTAGGTGGCGAAGACGTCGACCTCGGAGGTCCACCGCGACAGCCGCTCGGCCAGGTCGGGGGCGACATGCGCGACGTACCCGTGGATGGTCGACCACGCCTCGTCGCCGCTGACGACGACCTTGGAGAAGTCCTCGTTGAAGATGTCGCGGACCACCCGGACGGTCATGTCCGGCTCGCCGTAGAGCAGCGTCGGGGCGTTGCCGCTCTTGGCCTTCTTCTGGATCTCCTCCCACTGCGCCTGGAGCCGCTCGACGTCACGGCGCAGCTCGTCCTCGCTCGCGCCCTCGGCGGCGGTGCGCACGATGACGCCCGCGTCCTCGGGGACGATCTTCTTGAGGATCGTCTTCAGCCGGGCCCGCTCGGTGTCGGGCAGCTTGCGGCTGATGCCGGTCATCGAGCCCTCGGGCACGTACACGAGGTAGCGGCCCGGCAGGGAGACCTGGCTGGTCAGACGGGCGCCCTTGTGACCGATGGGGTCCTTGGTGACCTGGACGAGCACCGACTGGCCGGACTTCAGCGCGGACTCGATACGGCGCGGCCCGTTGGCCATGCCGAGCGCCTCGAAGTTGACCTCACCGGCGTACAGGACGGCGTTGCGCCCCTTGCCGATGTCGATGAACGCGGCCTCCATCGACGGCAGCACGTTCTGGACCTTGCCCAGGTAGACGTTGCCGACGTACGAGGTCGACTGCTCCTTGTTGACGTAGTGCTCGACGAGCACGCCGTCCTCCAGGACGCCGATCTGGGTGCGCTCGCCGCTCTGGCGGACGACCATCACCCGCTCGACGGCCTCGCGGCGGGCCAGGAACTCGGCCTCGGTGATGATCGGGACGCGCCGGCGGCCCTGCTCACGGCCTTCGCGGCGGCGCTGCTTCTTGGCCTCCAGACGGGTCGAGCCCTTGATGGACTGCACCTCGTCGGACGGCTCGGAGGGCTTGCGCGGCTCACGGACCTTGACGACCGTGCGCTCGGGGTCGCCGTCACCGGCCTCGGCGTCGGTGGAACCGTCCCCGGCACGGCGGCGACGGCGCCGGCGACGACGGCTGCCCGCGGTGGAGCCGGCCGCCTCCTCCTCGGCGTCCTCGTCCTCCTGCTCGGCGGTGTCCTCGGCGTCCTGCTCCGCCTGCTCGGCGGCCAGTTCGTCGGTGTCGTCCCCGGCGTCACCGTCGGCGGACTCGCCCCGGCGGCGGCGACGGCCACCGCGGCGGCGACGGCGGCGCGAGCCGGTCTCCTCGCCGTCGTCGTCACCCTCGACGGCGTCCTCGGCGGCCTCGTCGGCCTCCTCCTCCGCCTCGGGCTCCTCCTCCGCGACGGGCGCGGCAGCGGCGGGGCGGGGGGCCTCGGTCTCCTCGGCGGCGGGGGCGCCCCGGCGGCGACGGCGACGGCGCGAGCCGGACGGCTCCTCCGCCACGGGCTCCTCGGTCTCCTCGACCTCGGTGGGCTCCTCGGGCTCCTCGGCCACGGCGGCCGCGGCCTCGGCGGCGGCCCGCTGCGGCGTCTGGAACTGCGGCTCGGCGAACACGGGCGCCTGGAACACGGCGACGGCGGGACGCGCCGGGCGACGCGGGGAGTCGCCCTCGTCACCGCCCTTGGCGCGCGCGGGCTCGGAGAACCCGCCGGCGGCGCGGCGCACGACACGGCGGCGCGGACGGCGGGAACCGGAGTCCTCGTCGTCGGCGGCCTCGGGGGTCTCGGGGGCCTGCTCCACGGCGACGGCGGGCGCCTCGGCGGCCTCGGTCTCCGCGGGCGCACCGGCGGGGGCGGAGGCCCGGCGGCTGGCGCGACGGCGGGTACGCGGCGCGGGCTCGTCGGCGACGGCCTCGGCAGCCGGCACGGCCTCGACGGCGGCGGTCTGCTCGGTGTCGTCCATGCTCACCGGCGTCACGGCCTCGGCGGTCTCCTCGGCGGCGGCCGCGGTCACCCGGCGGGTGGCCCGGCGACGGGTCCGCGGCGCGGGCGCCTCTTCGACGGCCTCCACGGCCTCGACGGCCGCGGGCTCCACGGTCTCGGCGGTCTCAGGGGCCTCGGCGCTCTCGGCGGCCTCGGGCGCCCCGGCCGGCGCGGACACGCGGCGGGTGGCGCGGCGGCGGGTACGGCGCGGCGCGGCGTCCTCGGCGGGGGCCTCGGCCTCGTCGGTCACCTCGGCGGCCGGGCTCCCGGCGCTCGCCTCGACGGGCGCGGCGGCCGCTACGACGGTCTCGGCGGCCTCGGCCGCCGCGGGGGCCCCGGCCGGCGCGGACGCCCGGCGGGTGGCCCGACGGCGGGTACGCGGCGCGGGCTCCTCGACGGCGTCGGCGACGGTCTCGTCGATCTTGGTTTCCTCGACGCCCTCGGCGAGGTCGGCGTCCTCCTCCGCCAGGGCCTCGACGGACTCCGCGGCCGGTATGGCCGGCGCGGTGATCTCCGTCGACGCCTCGGCACCGGCGGCCGGCGGGCCGGCGGGCCGGGAAGCGGCACGGCGCCGGCGACGCGGCGGCAGGGTGTCGCTGGGGGTGTCGTTCTGGTCTGCGGAACCCTGGGCGGGTTCGGTCGGCTCGAGCATGCGGGTGTGTCTCCCGTCAGGCTCCCGGGCGCCGCGCTGGTCCGGTGCCGATCACTGGGGATCGGTCACCGCTGACGTCCGCGGCTCGCGCGCCCTGCGCGCTGCCGCCGTCCGGGGCGCGGCCGCCGCACGGGAGCTCTCTGTGTCTTGTCTCGCCGGTTCCGTACGCCGTGTTGCCTACGGCCTGGCGAAAGTCTTCTGGTGGGTGCGCTGCCCGACCCAGGTGGCTCCCGAGTACGAGGGCGGCGCTACGACGTCCGTCCCGGTGCGGGCCTTCCTTACGCCGACGCCTTCGCGGCGGCAGTCGGATCGGCCGATGGGGCCCCGGCTGCCTCGCGGTCGGGCGCGAGCGGGTCGGTCACCGCGCCGGTCTCTTCATCGAACAGCCCCTGCGCCAGCCTGGTCACCGCTGCGGGGACCGGCGGCGCCAGGTCGGCCACGGCGCGGAGACCGGACAGGACGTCGTCGGGTCGTACGGCAGGCGTCACGTGCCGAACAACCAGCCGCAGTATCGCACAGGGCCGGTCGGTCGGCCTATCAGCCGTTTCACTCTGTGTTTCGGTTCGTGCTTCGAGTCGGACGACCGCCGGGCGGGCGTCGAAGGTGCGCACGCCGTTCTTGGTCATGCGCTGGACCTCGACGGACTCGGCGGAGTTGAAGGCCTGGACGGCGCGCTCGGCGTCGGCCGCCTCCACCCCGTCGAGCCGCAGCTCCCACACCGAGGCCGTGAGCCGGTCGGCGAGGCCCGAGGTGCGGGCCTCGACCGCGTCCACGATGTCGAGCCCGGTCGGCAGCGACTCGTCGAGCAGGGCTCTCAGCTTCTCCGGATCCCGCGCCGCGGTGAGCGCGATCTCCAGGTACTCCGCCTCACTGCCCGTGCCGGTGGGTGCGGCATTGGCGTACGACACCTTCGGGTGCGGTGTGAACCCCGCCGAGTAGGCCATCGGCACCTCGGCACGGCGCAACGCGCGCTCGAAGGCACGCTGGAAGTCACGGTGGCTGGTGAACCGGAGGCGGCCGCGCTTGGTGTAGCGCAGTCGGATGCGCTGCACCGCGGGTGCGGGCGGCGGGCCTTCGGGCTGTCGCTTGCCCAGGGGACTTCTCCTTGTGTTACGGCGGTCGGGACAGTGGCGCGGATCCCCGCGGTGGCGGGGAGCAGTCCCGCCGACGCCTTCCCAGGGTCGTGCAGTCGGGATCACCCCCGCATCGGCGGGGAGGCTTCGCGCCCGGTCCTCTTTTCTAGAGTACGCGTTTGCGCGTCCACCAGTTCCCGCCGGGCGACGGTCTCCCTCTCCCGGGGTGTTCCGAAGAGGGCCCGTCGCACGTCGGCGCGGGCCTGCCGGACCGTTTCGCGGGCGGTGGCCAGGGCCTGCCGGGTGCCCCGTCCCACGGCCCGGGCGGCCTCGGCGGCGGGCCGCAGGACGGCGTCGCGCACCACGTGTCCGACGGGCGTGAGGACCGTGCGGTACACCCAGCGCGCGGGGTCCACGAAGAGCCACCGGAAGAGGGTCGCGAGGAACCGCCCGAAGGCGAGCGAGATCCGCCCGGCGATCCGCCACGCGTGCCCCAGCGCCTGCCCCACCTCATGGACGACGACCGCCAGAACCCGCCCGACGGGCACCAGCACCCACCGCCACAACCCGACCGCCGGCCACACGAACACCACCCGGCACGTCCAGTACAGGGCCAGCCCCACCCCCGTGACCAGCGCCCCCACACAGACCACGACCGCCCGGCCGACCGGCACCAGCACCCATCGCCACAGGCCGAGCGCGGGCAGGACGAACAGCACCCGGCAGGTCCAGTACAGGGCCAGCCCGACCCCGGTCACCAGTGCCGCCACACACCACACGGCCGCGCGTCCGACGGGCGCGAGGACCCGGCCGTACAGCCATCCGGCCGGTACGACGACCAGGTACCGCAGCAGCCGGAGCACGGCGTGGCCGCAGGGCGTCATCAGCCGCGCGTACACCCACGCGAGTCCGGCCCCGATCCCGCGCGCCAGCCGGAGCACCCCGGCCCAGAGGCCGAGGCCCAGCCATTCGAGGCCGGCCCAGCCGGTCCGCCCGAGCCAGACGAGCCCGTGCCCGAGCGGGGTCAGGACGGCCCGGTAGAGCCAGACCGCAGGGACGACGACCAGCACCTTCCCGAGCCAGCCGAGCGCCGTGCCGACGGGGACGACGACGTACCGCCACAGCCCCACCAGCGGCCACACGAACAGCACGCGCCCCAGCCACAGTCCCAGCCACAGCAGCCCACGGCCCACCGGCCGCAGCAGCGTGTCCAGCAGGAAGCGGCCCGCGACGACGAGCGCGTCCCAGGCCATCCGCACGGGCAGCACCAGCACGAGCGCCACGATCCGCACCGGCAGCCGGATCGCCACGACGAGACACCCCTCCGGCTGCGCCGGGGCGACGGGACGTTTCTCCAGGTCCATGCCGGTAAGGACGCCGGTCCACCCCGGATGGATGCACCGAGCCCCCTTCCCGACCGGAATCCGGGGAAAGAGGGCTCGATATCAGCTCAACGACCGTGCGCCTCAGTGACTGTGCGCGCCGCTCCCCGCCGGCTGCTTCACCGTCAGCGGCAGCAGCTTCTTGCCCGTGGGGCCGATCTGGATGCTGGTGTCCATCGCCGGGCACACCCCGCAGTCGAAGCACGGCGTCCAGCGGCAGTCCTCGACCTCGGTCTCGTCGAGGGCGTCCTGCCAGTCCTCCCAGAGCCAGTCCTTGTCGAGGCCGGAGTCCAGGTGGTCCCAGGGCAGGACCTCCTCGTAGCCGCGCTCACGGGTGGTGTACCAGTCGACGTCGACGCCGAACTCGGCCAGCGCCTTGTCGGCGCAGCTCATCCAGCGGTCGTAGGAGAAGTGCTCGCGCCAGCCGTCGAAGCGGCCGCCGTCCTCGTAGACCGCGCGGATGACGGCGCCGATGCGGCGGTCGCCGCGGGAGAGCAGGCCCTCGACGATGCCGGGCTTGCCGTCGTGGTAGCGGAAGCCGATGGAGCGGCCGTACTTCTTGTCGCCGCGGATCTTGTCGCGGAGCTTCTCCAGGCGGGCGTCGGTCTCCTCGGCGGAGAGCTGGGGCGCCCACTGGAAGGGGGTGTGCGGCTTGGGCACGAAGCCGCCGATCGACACCGTGCAGCGGATGTCGTTGGAGCGGGAGACCTCGCGGCCCTTCTGGATGACGTTCATCGCCATGTCGGCGATCTGGAGGACGTCGTCGTCGGTCTCGGTCGGCAGACCGCACATGAAGTACAGCTTCACCTGGCGCCAGCCGTTGCCATAGGCGGTGGCGACCGTGCGGATCAGGTCCTCCTCGGAGACCATCTTGTTGATGACCTTGCGCATGCGCTCGGAGCCGCCCTCGGGGGCGAAGGTGAGTCCGGAGCGGCGGCCGTTGCGCGTGAGTTCGTTCGCCAGGTCGACGTTGAAGGCGTCCACGCGGGTGGAGGGGAGCGAGAGGCCGATCTTGTCCTCGGTGTAGCGGTCCGCGAGGCCCTTGGCGATGTCGCCGATCTCGGAGTGGTCCGCCGAGGACAGGGAGAGCAGGCCGACCTCCTCGAAGCCGGTCGCCTTGAGGCCCTTGTCGACCATGTCGCCGATGCCGGTGATCGACCGCTCGCGCACCGGGCGGGTGATCATGCCGGCCTGGCAGAAGCGGCAGCCGCGGGTGCAGCCGCGGAAGATCTCCACCGACATGCGCTCGTGGACGGTCTCGGCGAGCGGGACGAGGGGCTGCTTGGGGTAGGGCCATTCGTCGAGGTCCATGACGGTGTGCTTGGACACCCGCCACGGCACGCCCGAGCGGTTGGGGACCACACGGGCGATCCGGCCGTCGGGGAGGTACTCGACGTCGTAGAAGGCGGGGATGTACACCGCGCCCGTCTTGGCGAGGCGCAGGAGCACCTCCTCGCGGCCGCCGGGGCGGCCCTCGGCCTTCCACTCCTTGATGATGCGGGTCATGTCGAGGACGGCCTGCTCGCCGTCGCCGATGACCGCCGCGTCGATGAAGTCGGCGATCGGCTCCGGGTTGAAGGCCGCGTGGCCGCCGGCGAGGACGATCGGGTCGTCCAGACCGCGGTCCTTGGACTCCAGCGGGATGCCGGCCAGGTCCAGGGCGGTGAGCATGTTGGTGTAGCCCAGCTCCGTGGAGAAGGACAGGCCGAACACGTCGAACGCCTTGACCGGGCGGTGGCTGTCGACCGTGAACTGCGGGACGCCGTGCTCCCGCATCAGCGCCTCCAGGTCCGGCCACACGCTGTAGGTGCGCTCGGCGAGGACGCCCTCCTGCTCGTTGAGGACCTCGTAGAGGATCATGACGCCCTGGTTGGGCAGACCGACCTCGTAGGCGTCCGGGTACATCAGCGCCCAGCGGACGTCGCTGGACTCCCAGGGCTTGACCGTGGAGTTCAGCTCGCCGCCCACGTACTGGATCGGCTTCTGCACATGCGGGAGCAAGGCTTCGAGCTGCGGGAAGACCGACTCGACAGACATCGCGGCGTTACCTTCGTGAGCTGACAGGGGTGACCATCTAGCCTAACCCGGCCGGAGCACTCCCCCGGCCGGGTCACCGAAAGGCTAGACCGCCATGGACGCGCGGATCGTCTTCCAGGTGTCCGGGACGTCGGTCTCCACCGCCGCCGACCTGCGCTCCTCCCGGCCGTAGAGCAGTCCGTAGGTGAAGGTGTTCTCGCCCGCCGCGTGGGCCACCGCGGAGAGTTCGCGCAGGGTCGTGCGGGCCATGACGCTGTCCTGGTGGTCGCCGAGGAGGCTCTGGAGCGACTTCATGGACTTGGTCAGGTCCTTGGCCGGGCCGCCGAGCGCGGGCGTGGCGGCCTCGGCCGCGTAGCGGGTGCGCTTTGCCTTCTTGCGGGCCTCGTGCAGGGCGAGGTCGCGGTCGGCTCCCGGCGGCTGCTCGATCGCCTCCTCGACCAGCGCGGACACCTTCGCGAAGTCCTTGCGTACGGCCTTGGGGAGCACCTTGCCGGGTTTCCCGGCGGCCGCCTTGCGCAGCGGCGGGGCGGTGACGACCGCGTCCAGGGTGTCCAGGAGGGTGAGGTAGCGCGGGGAGTCCAGGGCGCCGAGCATCCGGCGGCGCGAGCCGTCGAGGCCGGCCGTGGCCCAGGTGTGCAGCCGCTCGGTCACCGGGCCGTCGACCAGCCCTCCGGGCAGGTCGGCGAGGGCGGCGCCGAGGCGTTCGGCCAGGACCTCCTGGTCGCGGCCGACGCCCAGTTCCCCGGCGAGCCACTTCAGTTCGTCGGCGATCGGGTCGGTGACCTCGCGGTCGAGGACCGTGCGGAAGGAGCGGAAGGTGCTGCGCAGCCGCCGGGTGGCGACCCGCATGTCGTGGACGGACTCCTCGGTGTCGAGGCGTACGGCGGGGTCCAGGGCCACGATCGCGTCGCGCTGGGCGCGGATGTAGGCGAGGACGTGGTCGCCGGCGGTGACGGGCTCGCCGGGGGACGCCTTCCGGCGCTTGGGGTGGCCGCCCTTGGTCTCGGCGAGCGCCCGCGCCAGCTTGGAGGTGGACTTCGAGGGGCGTACGCCGGCCTTCCGCAGGCGTTTCTCGACCTTGTCGAGGAAGGCGGGGTCACGGTCGTCGGCCAGCTCGACCTCGATCTCGGTCCACTGGGTGGAGCCCTTGCCGCCGAAGAGGCGTTCGGCGTGGACGCGGTCGACGCCGATCTCGGCGAGCGGGCGGCCCTCGGCGTCCACGAGGTCGTGGATGTCCCGTGCGGAGCGCAGGCGCACCACGGGCACGAGCTGTCCTTCGCGGACCCGGGCGCGGACGAGCCCGGCGAGTTCCCCGGGCAGGTCGTCCTGGAGGGGGACCCGGATCTCGTCGCGGACGCCGGGTCCGACGGGCAGTTTCAGATGCCAGCCGGCGTCGGAGCCGCCGGTTCTGCGGCGCAGGGTGACGGAGGCCGCCGCCAGGCGCAGGTCAGAGGTGTCGTAGTAGGTCGCGTCGAGTTCCGCGGTGCCCTTGTCGAGGACATCGGCGACCCCGGGGACTCCGGTGAGGTCGGGCAGTCCGCTGTCTTCGGATTCGTACTTGCGCTCGATCTCGCGTTTCGTCTCCGCCATGAACAAAATCTAGTCGCACTCGGGCCCGGAGGGCAGTGCCCGCCGGGCCCGAATGACCACTATTCGCTGTGTCCGCGCGCCGCGCCCCGGGCGCTACGCCGACATCGGCCGCTGTACGCGGATCGACTGCAACAGCCCCACCGCCACCCACACCGCGAACATCGACGAGCCGCCGTAGGAGACGAACGGCAGCGGCAGACCGGTCACCGGCATGATGCCGAGGGTCATGCCGATGTTCTCGAACGACTGGAACGCGAACCACGCCACGATGCCTGCGGCCACGATCGTGCCGTACAGCTCGGTCGTCTCGCGGGCGATCCGGCAGGCGCGCCACAGGACCACGCCGAGCAGGACGACGATCAGTCCCGCGCCGACGAAGCCCAGTTCCTCGCCCGCGACCGTGAACACGAAGTCGGTCTGCTGCTCGGGGACGAACTGGCCGGTGGTCTGCGAACCGTGGAAGAGGCCGGCGCCGGTCAGCCCGCCGGAGCCGATCGCGATGCGCGCCTGGTTGGTGTTGTAGCCGACGCCCGCCGGGTCGAGGCTGGGGTTGGCGAAGGCGGCGAACCGGGCGATCTGGTAGTCGTCCAGGATGTGGAGCTGCCAGACGGCGACCGCGCCGGCCGCGCCCGCGCCGATGAGCCCGAAGATCCAGCGGTTGGAGGCGCCGGAGGCCAGCAGCACGCCCAGCACGATCATCACCATGACCATGACCGACCCGAGGTCGGGCATGAGCATCACGATCAGCATGGGGACGGCGGCGAGGCCGAGCGCCTGGACGACCGTGCGGTGGTCCGGGTAGGGCTTGTCGCCCGCGTCGACCCGGGCGGCCAGCAGCATCGCCATGCCCAGGATGATCGTGATCTTCACGAACTCGGAGGGCTGGAGCGAGAAGCCGCCGCCGAGCTGGATCCAGGAGTGCGCGCCGTTGACGGTGGAGCCGAGCGGGGTGAGCACCAGCAGGATCAGCAGCACCGACAGGCCGTACAGCACCGGGACCGCGTTGCGCAGGGTGCGGTGGCCGAGCCAGACGGTGCCGATCATCAGGGCGAAGCCGATGCCGGTGTTCAGCAGATGCCGTACCAGGAAGAAGTACGGGTCGCCCTGGTTGATCTCGGTGCGGTTGCGGGTCGCGGAGAAGACCAGCACCGAGCCGATCAGCGACAGGGCGATCGCCGACAGCAGTATCGGCCAGTCCAGCCGCCGGGCCAGCGAGTCACGGGCGAAGACCCGGGTCCAGCCGGCCCGTTCGGGCCCGTATCCGGAGACGGAGAAGCCGTTCGCGCCGGTCATGTGCACATCCTCCGGCTTCCCCGGTCCCGCTGCCGCCGTCCGCGCCGCTGCCTGCGGCGGGTGTCGCGGTTGCTGGTGCCGGTCTGCTCCACGGTCCCGGCGGGCTGCGAGGCGCCCGGGTCGGGCACGCCCTCCTGGCTGAGGCGCTGCTCCTTGGCCGGGTCCTTGGTGACCTTGGGCGCCTTGATGGTGCCGTCCGTCTGGACCTTCGGCAGGCCCTTCTGGGGGGTGGGCAGCAGGGCGTTCTTCTTGTCGATCGTGCCGTCGTCGGCGATGCCGTACAGCGCGTCGTAGATGTTGCGCACGGCCGGGCCCGAGGCGCCGGATCCGGTGCCGCCCTGGGAGATCGTCATCACGATCGCGTAGTCCTTGGTGTACGTGGCGAACCAGGACGTCGTCTGCTTGCCGTAGACCTCGGCGGTACCGGTCTTGGCGTGCATGGGGATCTTGTCCTGCGGCCAGCCGCCGAACCGCCAGGCGGCCGTACCGCGGGTGGCCACGCCCTCCAGGGCCTCGTCCATCTTGGCCAGGGTCTGCTTGCTGACGGGCAGTTTGCCGTGCGCCTTGGGCGCGATCTCGCGGACCGACGTGCCGTCGGGGCTCAGGACGGCCTTGCCGACCGTCGGGTCGTACAGGGTGCCGCCGTTGGAGATGGCGGCGTAGATGGTGGCCATCTGGATCGGCGTCACCAGGGTGTCGCCCTGGCCGATGGAGTAGTTGATCTCGTCACCGGCGCGCATCTTGTTGCCCTCGAGGCAGTTCTCGTACGAGATCCGCTCGACGTACGAGCCGTCCTTCTTGCCGGTCTTGCACCAGGCGTCCTTGTTGGCCTTCCAGTACGACTGCTTCCAGGCGCGGTCGGGGACCCGGCCGGTGACCTCGTTGGGCAGGTCGATGCCGGTCTCCTTGCCGAGGCCGAACTGGTGGGCCGCCTTGTAGAAGTAGTCCTTGGGCTTCTTCTTGGGGTCGATGCCGCCGTCCTTCTGCCACTGCTGGTGGGCGAGGCTGTAGAAGACGGTGTCGCAGGAGACCTCCAGGGCGCGGCCGAGGCTGATCGGGCCGTAGTTCGCCGACTCGAAGTTCTTGAAGACCTGGCCGCCGACGCTGTAGGAGCTGGAGCAGTCGTAGCGGCCGTCGAACTCGTACCCCGCCTCGACCGCGGCGGCCGTGGAGACCACCTTGAAGATCGAGCCGGGCGCGGCCTGACCCTGTATGGCCCGGTTGAGCAGCGGGTAGTTGGAGTTCTTGCCGGTGAGCTTCTTGTAGTCCTTGGCGGAGATGCCGCCGACCCAGGCGTTGGGGTCGTACGACGGGTTGGACGCCATGGCGACGACCCGGCCGGTCCTGGCCTCCATCACGACGACGGCGCCGGAGTCGGCCTTGTAGTTCTCGTGGGTGTTGCGGTCCCACTGCTTGCGGGCTTCCTTCATCGCCTCGTTCAGCTCGTACTCGGCGACGCGCTGGACGCGGGAGTCGATGCTGGTGACGAGGTTGGAGCCGGGCTCGGCGGCGTCCGCCTCGGCCTGGCCGATGACGCGGCCGAGGTTGTCGACCTCGTAGCGGGTGACGCCGGCCTTGCCGCGCAGTTCCTTGTCGTACTGGCGCTCCAGGCCGGAGCGGCCGACCTGGTCGGAGCGCAGATAGGGCGAGTCGGTGTCCTGGGCCTTGGTGAGTTCCTCGTCGGTGACCGGGGAGAGGTAGCCGAGGACCTGGGCGGTGTTGGACTTGCCGGGGGCGGTGTAGCGGCGCACGGCCTCCGGTTCGGCGGTGATGCCGGGGAAGTCCTCGGCGCGCTCGCGGATCTGGAGGGCCTGCTTGGCGGTGGCCTCGTCGGTGATGGGGATGGGCTGGTAGGGCGAGCCGTTCCAGCAGGGCTGGGGCGTCTGGGCGTCGCACAGCCGGACCTTCTGGAGCACCTCGTCCGGATCCATGCCGAGGACGCCCGCGAGCTTGGTCAGGACGCCCTTGCCGTCGTCCTTCTGCTTCAGCAGGTCGGTGCGGGAGGCGGAGACCACCAGACGCGTCTCGTTGTCCGCGAGGGGCACCCCGCGCGCGTCCAGGATGGAGCCGCGCACGGCGGGCTCGACGACCTGCTGGACGTGGTTGCCCGACGCCTCCTTGGCGTACTCCGCGCCCTCCCGGATCTGGAGGTACCACAGGCGTCCGCCCAGGGTGCCGAGGAGGGAGAGGACGAGGATCTGGATGACGACGAGCCGGGTCTGGACCCTTGGGGTCCTTCCGGTCTCGGGAATATTGGTCATGGTGTGGCTGTCTCCCCCTCTCGGATCTGTTCAGGTGTCATATCCGACGGACCTGTGAGGTCCGGCCGCGGTACGGTCACAGCCGCTTGACCCCCTTGATGCGGCCGGCCCGGGCCACCCGCGCCTTGGTGACCTTCATCTTCAGTCCGCCGCGCTGGCCGCCGATCCGCAGGCCGGTGCCCGCGGAGAGCCAGCCGGAGGAGAGGTCGGACGCCTTGGACGCGGAGCCGGTCTCGGCGAGCGGGTCGTTCTCCGCGCGCCGGGCCAGGAACATCACGACGGGCACCACGAACGGGGCGAGCAGCAGGTCGTACAGGGCGGCCGTGAACAGCAGCCCGGTCAGGCCGACATGGCGGGCGGCTGTGTCGCCGACGAGGGCGCCCACGCCCGCGTAGAGCAGGGTGGAGCCGAGGGCGGCGCCGACCACGACCAGCATCGGTCCGGTGGCCGACTTGATCTGGCCGTTCTCCGGTTTGATCAGCCCGGCGAGGTAGCCGATGACGCAGAGCACCAGGGCGTAGCGGCCGGCCGCGTGGTCGGCGGGCGGGGCGAGGTCGGCGAGGAGTCCGGCGCCGAAGCCGATGAGGGCGCCGCCGACATGGCCGTAGACCATGGCGAGGCCGAGGACGGTGAGGAGCAGCAGGTCGGGGACGGCGCCGGGCAGATGGAGGCGGGCGAGCACGCTCACCTGGATCACCAGGGCGACGACGACCAACGGGACGGAGAGCAGGATCCGGTTGACGCGCATGGGGTGTGTCAGCTCCTACTGCTGCGGGCCGTCGGCGTTCGGGGTCACCGTGACGGTGACCGTCGGGGTGGGCACCGGCTTGGGCTTGGCCGGGAGCACGGTGTCACGCGGGTCCTTCTTGGGCGCCTGGACGACCACCCCGACGACGTCGAGCTTGGTGAAGCTGACGTACGGCGTGACGTAGAGGGTCCGGGTGAGGTCGCCGCCGGAGGGGTCGACCCGGGAGACCACGCCGACCGGGACGCCGGGCACGAACGGCTTGTCGGCCTGCGAGCCGAAGGTGACGAGCCGGTCGCCCTTCTTCACGTCCGCCTTGCCGTTGAGCAGTTCGACCCGCAGCGGCTGGTCGCCCTGGCCGGAGGCGAAGCCCAGTTCGTCGGAGCCCTCCATCCGGGTGCCGACGGTGAAGTCCGGGTCGTTGGCGAGCAGTACGGTCGCGGTGTTCGGGCCGACCGTGGTGACCCGGCCGACCAGTCCGTCGCCGTTGAGGACCGTCATGTCGCGCTTGACGCCGTCCCGGGCGCCGACGTCGACGGTGATCGTCCAGGAGAAGCCCTGGGCCGCTCCTATCGCGATGACCTGCGCGCCCTTGATGCCGTACTGGCCCGCGCCGGCGGTCTTGAGCATCTTGTCGAGCTGGGCGAGGCGGCTGCGGTTGCGGTCGTCGCTGCCGAGCTTCGCCTTGAGGGCCGCGTTCTCCTTCTCCAGTGCGGCGAGCCGGTCGTGGCGCTCGCCGGACTCGCGGACGGCGGAGACGGCGTTGCCGACGGGGTTCACCGCCGAGGCCACTCCGTCCTCGATCGGGCCGAAGACGGTGGCCGCGGCCTGGCGGGCGCCGTCGACCGGGGAGTCCTCACCGCCCCGGATGTCGACCGTGATCAGCGCGAACGCGACGGCGACCAGCAGCACCAGGAGCAGCCGGCTCTCTCGTGTGTCCCTCACGTGCGGCGGCCGTGCCCTTCCTCGATAGGAAAACAGGAACCAGACTGTGGAATTCGGGTAGCCCCTGGCCAGAAAGGCCAAGGGCGCTTTGTCGGAGCTTATGCCTCGATATCGACGATCCGCCGCACGAGAGGAGATCGTCCCGTACGGCGGAATCGAAGTGTTACGTCATCTGCGGGGCGCGGCGTCCAGGACCTGCTGGAGCGCCTCGAACTCCTCGACGCACTTGCCGGAGCCGAGCGCCACGCTGTCCAGCGGGTCCTCGGCGATGTGGATCGGCATACCGGTCTCCCGGCGCAGCCGCTCGTCCAGTCCGCGCAGCAGGGCTCCGCCGCCGGTCAGAACGATTCCGCGGTCCATGATGTCGCCGGACAGCTCCGGCGGGCACTTGTCGAGGGTGGTCTTCACCGCGTCGACGATCGCGTTGACCGGTTCCTCGATCGCCTTGCGTACCTCGGCGGCCGAGATCACGACCGTCTTGGGCAGTCCGGAGACCAGGTCCCGGCCGCGGATTTCGGTGTGCTCGTCGGAGTCGAGGTCGTACGCCGAACCGATCGTGATCTTGATCTGCTCGGCCGTCCGCTCACCGAGAAGGAGGCTGTACTCCTTCTTGATGTGCTGGATGATCGCGTTGTCCAGTTCGTCGCCCGCGACGCGGATGGACTGCGCGGTCACGATGCCGCCGAGCGAGATGACCGCGACCTCCGTGGTGCCGCCGCCGATGTCCACCACCATGTTGCCCGTGGCCTCGTGGACCGGCAGGCCGGAGCCGATGGCCGCGGCCATGGGCTCCTCGATGATGTGCACCTGACGGGCGCCGGCCTGGGTCGACGCCTCGATGACGGCACGGCGCTCGACACCCGTGATGCCCGAGGGCACACAGACGACGACCCGCGGCCGGGCGAGATACCGCCGCTTGTGGATCTTCAGAATGAAGTAGCGGAGCATCCGCTCGGTGATCTCGAAGTCGGCGATGACGCCGTCCTTCAGCGGACGCACGGCGACGATGTTGCCCGGCGTCCGCCCGATCATCTTCTTCGCCTCCGCGCCGACCGCGAGGATGCCACCGGTGTTGGTGTTGATCGCGACGACGGACGGCTCGTTGAGTACGATCCCGCGACCCCTGACGTACACCAGCGTGTTGGCGGTCCCGAGGTCGACAGCCATGTCACGGCCGATGAACGACATTGAGTTCCCCATCAGGATTCGACTGGCCTTCCCATGAGCGTGTGACGGCTTTTTCAGGACGGCGAGGTGGGTGCTGTGACGTGAAGGGTTACATCGTAGACGCGCCTTCCCGAACACTGCGCGAGGGTCTTCGCCATTGTCAGCAGATGCGGCACCGGCTCGCTTGTGGAGACGGTCCATCGGGGGCACGCGTTCCCCCGATCGCCACGCATATGCCGAAGGACGGCCGAAAAGGTACGGCCGTCCCTGGTCAGGCGGACGATCGAGCTGACGACGGCTCAGAATTCTCCACGAAAACTTTGCCCACCGCGCCCCGGCGGCACGCGGTCGGCTACGCGCGGCCCGGGAAGAAGATCTTGACCTCGCGCTCGGCGGACTCCTCGGAGTCGGAGGCGTGGATCAGGTTCTCCCGGACGATGACACCGAAGTCGCCGCGGATCGAGCCCGGCGCGGCGGCGATCGGGTCGGTCGGACCGGCCAGCGCGCGCACGCCCTCGATGACCCGCTCGCCCTCGACGATCAGGGCGACGACGGGGCCGGAGGCCATGAACTCCACCAGCGGGTCGTAGAAGGGCTTGCCCTTGTGCTCGCCGTAGTGCTGCTCCAGCGTGTCCTGGTCCAGCGTCCGCAGTTCCAGCGCGGTGATCCGCCAGTCGGCCTTGCGCTCGATACGGCTGATGATCTCGCCGGTCAGGCCACGACGGACGGCGTCGGGCTTGAGGAGGACGAGGGTGCGCTGGCTCACGAGGGGCTCCTTACGACTGCTGTTGTGCACTACTGCCGGGGTGCGGTGGGACGAGATTACAGGGCGTGATCACGGGCGGGAGCACAGGGCAGGGCTCGGGCGGGAGCACAGGGCAGGGCTCGGGCGGGACCCGGGCGGAACCCCGGCGGACTACCGGGCGGGTGGGCCCTCCGTCACACCGCGTCCGCGGTGTCCGCCTGGGCCGCGAAGCGGGCCTTCGCCTCGTCCACCTTGCGTCCGTAGTGCACCGACGCCCACCACAGGCCCGCGAACAGCAGCCCCACGATGAACATCATCGGGACGAAGAACCCGGCCGCGACCAGCGCGATCTGGAGCGCCCAGCCGAGGGCGACGCCCCCGGGCCGGGTGACCAGCCCGCACAGCACCACACAGGCGAACATCGCGATCCCGCACACCGTCCACACCGTGGACATGGCGAGGTCGGGGTCCTTCATGGCGACCAGTCCGGCGAAGCCGACGATGAAGAACTCGCCGATCAGGGTCGAGGAGCAGAGCGTACGCATGACGGGGCCTCAGCCCTTCCCGAGGAGCAGCCGGGCCTCGCCGACCGTGATGACGGAACCGGTGACCAGCACACCGCCGCCGGTGAACTCGCCCTCCTCCTCGGCGAGCGTGATCGCCGCCTCCAGAGCGTCGGGCAGCCGCGGCTCGACCTGGACCCGCTCGTCGCCGAACACCTCGACGGCGATCGCGGCCAGTTCGTCCGCGTCCATGGCGCGGTGGCTGGAATTCTGGGTGACGACGACCTCCGCGAAGATCGGCTCGAAGGCTTCGAGGAGCCCTCGGACGTTCTTGTCGCCGCTCGCGCCGACCACGCCGATCAGCCGGCTGAAATCGAACGCCTCGCCCACCGCGTCGGCGGTGACCCGGGCGCCCGCCGGGTTGTGGGCGGCGTCCAGCACGATCGTCGGCGAGCGGCGCACGACCTCCAGGCGGCCCGGCGAGGACACGGCCGCGAACGCCTTGCGGACGGTGTCGAGGTCGAGCGGCTCGGCCCGCTGGGCGCCGACGCCGAAGAACGCCTCGACGGCGGCCAGCGCGACGGCCGCGTTGTGCGCCTGGTGGGCGCCGTGCAGGGGGAGATACACCTCGGGGTACTCGCCGCCGAGGCCGCGCAGGGTGACGAGCTGGCCGCCGACGGCGACCTGCCGGGCGACCACACCGAACTCCAGGCCCTCCCGGGCCACGGTGGCGTCGACCTCGACGGCCTTCTTCAGCAGGACCTGCGCCGCGTCGACCGGCTGCTGGGCCAGGATGACGGTCGCGCCCTGCTTGATGACGCCGCCCTTCTCGCCCGCGATCTCGGCGGGGGTCTCCCCCAGCCGGTCGGTGTGGTCGAGATCGATGGGCGTGACGACGGCGACGTCGCCGTCGATGACGTTGGTGGCGTCCCAGGAGCCGCCCATGCCGACTTCCACGACGGCCACGTCCACCGGGGCGTCCGCGAACGCGGCGTACGCCATGCCGGTGAGCACCTCGAAGAACGACAGCCGGTACTCCTGCTGCGCGTCGACCATCTCGACGTACGGCTTGATGTCCTGGTACGTCTCGATGAAGCGCTCGGCGGAGATCGGGGCGCCGTCCAGGCTGATGCGCTCGGTGACGGACTGGACGTGCGGGCTGGTGTACCGGCCGGTGCGCAGCTCGAAGGCGCCGAGCAGGGCCTCGATCATGCGGGCCGTGGACGTCTTGCCGTTGGTCCCGGTGATGTGGATGGAGGGGTACGAGCGCTGCGGGTCGCCCAGGACGTCCATCAGCGCGGAGATCCGGCTGACGGAGGGCTCCAGCTTGGTCTCGCCCCAGCGGGTGGCCAGCTCCGTCTCGACCTCGCGCAGGGCCTTGTCCACCTCGGGGTCCGCGGGCCGCGCGGGAACCTCCGCGCTCGGCCCGGCACCCTGGGTGCGCAGAGTACGGCTGCCGGCCTCGATCACCGCGAGGTCGGGATCACGGTCGGTCTCGGCGGCGACGATCTCGTCGAAGGGGTCGCTGTCACTCACGGCCCCCAGTCTACGGAGCCGAACCGACAGACGTAGTCAAAGGCCCCCGGAACCCGTCACCTACGGGGCTTGCGCGGCGCCTTCCCCCAAGGCCCGGCGGGCCGCTCCCGCCGGACCCGCGCGACGAACTCGGCCCGCGTCGCCACGACCCGCGGCTCCGGTCGCCGCACCGATGTCACGTCCCACGGCTCCACCCCCGTCCATCCGAAGGCCCGGACGAGTTCGTCGTGGACCGGCGCGAAGTCCGCGCCGACCAGGTCCGGCATCCGGTGGTCCAGCCGCCGGACCCGGGCGGTGAAGGCCGCGGGCAGGGGCACGTGGTACGTCTCCAGATAGTGCGCGAAGTCCGCGCGCCAGACCCACAGGCCGTCGGTGACGAGCGACGAGCAGCCGGAGGTGTGCCGGTGCGCCTCGCCCGTGAGGACGTCGAACCCCGCCTCCATGAAGTGCGTGAGGCGGTGGCCCGTGTCCAGGTACTCCACGATGCGCGCCTCGTCCGGTTCGCCGGACGCCCGCACGTGGGACCGCAGCGGGCCCGTGGCCAACTCGGCCGGGTGACCGAAGTCGTCGAAGAAGCCGAGCAGCCTCGGCATGCGTTCCCTCCCTCGGACGGGCGCAGCCGCCCGGTCGCGTGATCGCGGCCGGGCGGCTGTCGACTTGCCGTGTCAGGCGTCAGTGCCCGTTACGCCTGGGGCAGGCGGTCCAGTTGGGCTTCGATGCGGGTGATGTCCTCGTCCGCCTTGGCCAGGCGGCCGCGGATCTTGTCCACCACGTTGTCCGGGGCCTTGGCGAGGAACGCCTCGTTGCCGAGCTTGGCCTCGGCCTGCTGGCGTTCCTTCTGGGCGGCCGCGAGGTCCTTCGCCAGGCGCTTGCGTTCCGCGGCGACGTCGATCGTGCCGGACAGGTCGAGGGCGACCGTGGCGCCCGCGACCGGCAGGGTGGCGGTGGCGGAGAACGCCTCGCCCTCCGGCTGGAGGCGCAGGAGCTGGCGGATCGCCGCCTCGTGCGCCGCGAACGGCGTGCCGTCCAGCTCCAGGCGGGCCGGGACCCGCTGGCCGGGCTGGAGGCCCTGGTCGGCGCGGAAGCGGCGGACCTCGGTGACGACGGCCTGGAGGCTCTCGATCTCGCGCTCGGCGGCGGTGTCGCGGAAGCCCGAGTCGGTCGGCCACTCGGCGACGACGATCGACTCGCCGCCGGTCAGGGTCGTCCAGAGCGTCTCCGTGACGAACGGGACCACCGGGTGCAGCAGCTTCAGCGTGACGTCGAGGACCTCGCCCAGGACGCGCTTGCTGACCTCGGCCGCCGGGCCGCCCGCCTGGAAGGTGGTCTTGGACAGCTCGACGTACCAGTCGAAGACCTCGTCCCACGCGAAGTGGAACAGCGCGTCGGAGAGCTTCGCGAACTGGAAGTCCTCGTAGAGCGCGTCGACTTCGGCGACGACGGAGTTGAGGCGGGAGAGGATCCAGCGGTCCGTGGCGGACATCGCCGACGGCTCCGGAAGCGGGCCCTCGACCGTCGCGCCGTTCATCAGCGCGAAGCGGGTGGCGTTCCAGATCTTGTTGGCAAAGTTGCGGGACCCCTGGACCCAGTCTTCGCCGATCGGGACGTCGACGCCCGGGTTGGCGCCGCGCGCAAGGGTGAAACGGAGCGCGTCGGAGCCGTACTTGTCCATCCAGTCCAGCGGATTGACCGCGTTGCCGAAGGACTTGGACATCTTCTTGCCGAACTGGTCGCGGACCATGCCGTGCAGGGCGATGGTGTGGAACGGCGGGGTGCCGTCCATCGCGTACAGGCCGAACATCATCATCCGGGCGACCCAGAAGAAGAGGATGTCGTAGCCGGTGACCAGGACGGAGTTCGGGTAGAACTTCGCGAGCGACTCGGTCTGTTCGGGCCAGCCGAGCGTGGAGAACGGCCACAGGCCGGAGGAGAACCAGGTGTCGAGGACGTCGGTGTCCTGGTGCCAGCCCTCGCCGGTGGGGACCTCGTCGTCGGGGCCGACGCAGACGACCTCGCCGTTCGGGCCGTACCAGACGGGGATGCGGTGGCCCCACCACAACTGCCGTGAGATGCACCAGTCGTGGAGGTTGTCGACCCAGTCGAAGTACCGCTTCTCCATCTCCTGCGGGTGGATCTTGACCCGGCCGTCGCGGACGGCGTCACCGGCGGCCTTGGCCAGCGGGCCGACCTTGACCCACCACTGCATGGACAGGCGCGGCTCGATGGTGGTCTTGCAGCGCGAGCAGTGGCCGACGGAGTGGACGTAGGGCCGCTTCTCGGCGACGATCCGGCCCTCGGCGCGCAGCGCGGCGACGATGGCGGAGCGGGCCTCCAGCCGGTCCAGGCCCTGGAAGGGGCCGTGGGCGGTGATGACGGCGTGCTCGTCCATGACGGTGAGGGACGGCAGGTTGTGGCGCTGGCCGATCTCGAAGTCGTTCGGGTCGTGGGCCGGGGTCACCTTGACGGCGCCGGTGCCGAACTCGGGGTCGACGTGCGTGTCGGCGACGACCGGGATGAAGCGGTCGGTCAGCGGGAGGCGGATCTCCTTGCCGACCAGGTGCTTGTAGCGCTCGTCGTCGGGGTGGACGGCGACGGCGGTGTCACCGAGCATCGTCTCGGCGCGGGTGGTGGCGACGACGATGGTGTCGTCCCCCTCGCCGTACTTCATCGAGACGAGCTCGCCGTCGTCGTCCTGGTACTCGACCTCGATGTCCGAGATCGCGGTGAGACAGCGCGGGCACCAGTTGATGATGCGCTCGGCGCGGTAGATCAACTCGTCGTCGTAGAGCCGCTTGAAGATGGTCTGGACGGCCTGGGAGAGGCCCTCGTCCATGGTGAAGCGCTCGCGGGACCAGGCGACGCCGTCGCCGAGGCGGCGCATCTGGCCGCTGATCTGGCCGCCGGACTCGCCCTTCCACTGCCAGACGCGCTCGACGAACGCCTCGCGGCCCAGGTCGTGGCGGGACTTGCCCTCCTTGCCCAGTTCGCGCTCGACGACGTTCTGCGTGGCGATGCCGGCGTGGTCCATGCCGGGCTGCCAGAGCGTCTCGAAGCCCTGCATGCGCTTACGGCGGGTCAGGGCGTCGATGAGGGTGTGCTCGAAGGCGTGGCCCAGGTGCAGGCTGCCCGTGACGTTCGGCGGCGGGATGACGATGGTGTACGGAGGCTTGTCGCTCTTCGCGTCCGCCTCGAAGTAACCCCGCTCCACCCAGCGCTCGTACAGCGGCCCCTCTACGTCGGCCGGCGCGTACTGGGTCGGCAGTTCGGTGTGGGGCGCTGATGGCTGCTGCTGAGCGTTCTCGGTCACGGGCCCAGTTTAGGGGTGTCACGGCGCCGTCCCGAAACGTGTTTGCTCTGTAACGGTAGGGGCCCCGCCGCTCCAGGGGCGTTGCCCTTGGGTCAGGATGTGAAAATCACATAAGCACTGGAGGGGAACCCAGAAATGAGTCACAACCAGCCGGGCCCGTACGGCGGGCAGCCCCAGCAGCCCGGACCGTACGGCCAGCCGGGCCCGTACGGCCAGCCGCCGCAGGCCCCGCAGCCCGGCTACGGCTACCCCCAGCAGCCTCCCGCCCCGCAGCCCGGCTACGGCTACCCGCAGCAGCCCCCGCAGGGCGTCCCGCCGCAGGCCCCCTACGGCCAGCAGCCCCCGTACGGCCAGCAGCCTCCGTACGGCCAGGCCCCCTACGGCATGCCCCAGCCCCCGGCACCGGGCGGCGGCAAGAAGAAGACCGGCATCATCCTCGGCTCGGTCGCGGTCGTCGCCGCGATCGCGGTCGGCGGCTACTTCCTCCTCAACGGCGGCACCGGCGGCACGGGCGCAAGCAGCCTCAAGGACGACGGCCCGCACAAGCTGACGACTCCGGCGACGGTGCTCGGCGAGTACACGAAGTCCGACAGTGCCGACAGCGGCGGCTTCGACCAGGACGACATCAAGGACGCCGAGAAGCACGGCGTCAAGAACCCCCAGGACGTCAACGCGGGCTACCAGGCCGGTGACAAGAACAACCCGCTCGCCTTGAAGATGTTGAACTTCATGGGCGTCTACGGCGAGATCGAGGACCCCGAGAAGGTCGTCGACGCGATGTTCGCCGAGATGAAGCGGAGCGCCGCCGAGGAACCGGAGGAGGGCGAACTCGTCGGCACTCCCAAGGCTTACACCCCGAGCAGCCTCGACGGCGCGATCCTCAAGTGCCAAGAGACGAAGATCAAGAACGACTCCCCGTCGTCCTCCGACTCCCCGGCCGGGCCGAACGAGATCAGCATTCCTGTGTGCATCTGGGGCGACCACAGCACGCTGGGCATCGTGATGCACATCGACATGGCCGACGCACTGTCCGGCAAGTCCGTCGACTTGGAGGCCAGCGCCGAGATCGCGGCGAAGCTCCGCGACGAGGTCCGCGTCAAGGCGTGACACTCCGTCGTCCGGTGTGACGAAGGGGCCCCGGTCGTCGTCCGACCGGGGCCCCTTCGCTCTGTTCCGCTCCGTCGTGCTCTGTTCCGCTTTTCGATCAGGCCGTCTTCTGCTCGCCCGGGCCGCGGCCGCCGCGCTGTTCGCGGGGGATCAGGGTCGGGTTGACGTTGGAGTGGACGACGTCCGCCGTGATGACGACCCGGGCCACGTCCTTGCGGGACGGGACCTCGTACATCACCGACATCAGCACCTCCTCCATGATGGCGCGCAGACCCCGCGCGCCGGTCTGGCGGAGGATGGCCTGGTCGGCGATGGCCTCCAGGGCCTCGCGCTCGAAGTCCAGCTCCACACCGTCGAGTTCGAAGAGGCGCTGGTACTGCTTGACCAGCGCGTTGCGCGGCTCGATCAGGATCTGGAGCAGGGCCTCGCGGTCCAGGTTGTGCACCGAGGTGATGACCGGGAGCCGGCCGATGAACTCGGGGATCATGCCGAACTTGACCAGGTCCTCGGGCATGACGTCCTCGAACTGGTCCTTGGCCTCCAGCTCGCGCTTGGAGCGGATCGTCGCGCCGAAGCCGATGCCCTTGGCGCCGGCCCGCGTCTCGATGATCTTCTCCAGGCCGGAGAACGCACCGCCCACGATGAACAGCACGTTCGTCGTGTCGATCTGGATGAACTCCTGGTGCGGGTGCTTGCGGCCGCCCTGCGGCGGGACGGAGGCCGTGGTGCCCTCAAGGATCTTCAGCAGCGCCTGCTGCACACCCTCGCCGGACACGTCACGCGTGATCGACGGGTTCTCGCTCTTGCGGGCGACCTTGTCGATCTCGTCGATGTAGATGATCCCGGTCTCGGCCTTCTTGACGTCGTAGTCGGCGGCCTGGATCAGCTTCAGCAGGATGTTCTCGACGTCCTCGCCGACGTACCCCGCCTCGGTGAGGGCGGTGGCGTCCGCGATGGCGAACGGCACGTTCAGCATGCGGGCGAGGGTCTGCGCGAGGAGCGTCTTGCCGGAGCCCGTGGGGCCCAGCAGCAGGATGTTGGACTTGGCCAACTCGATGGCGTCCTCACGGCTTTGGCCGCCGCCGTTCTCGCCGGCCTGGACGCGCTTGTAGTGGTTGTACACCGCCACCGACAGGGCCTTCTTGGCGGCCTCCTGGCCGACCACGTAGCCCTCGAGGAACTCGTAGATCTCGCGCGGCTTCGGGAGTTCCTCCCAGCGGACCTCGCTGGTCTCCGCGAGTTCTTCCTCGATGATCTCGTTACAGAGATCGATGCACTCGTCGCAGATGTACACACCGGGCCCTGCGATGAGCTTCTTGACCTGCTTCTGGCTCTTGCCGCAGAACGAGCACTTGAGCAGATCGCCGCCGTCACCGATGCGTGCCACGGTGTGCTTCCCCTTCGCCTGGGAGACGACTGGACGCTTTCGAATCCAGCGGCTCCTGGTGCTGCCTTATTCCGACGGTACCTTGCCGGGACCCCCGTTCGGGCCCCCCTTGGCACGGTTCACTTCCACGTGGACCGTGTCACACCGTGCCAAGGGGTACGGACGAGAGTGCCCCGCGCGTCAACGCAGAGAGTCGTTGTTCAACTTCCGGGTGGAGATGATCTGGTCGATCAGGCCGTACGACAGCGCGTCCTCGGCCGTGAGGATCTTGTCGCGCTCGATGTCCTCGCGGATCTTCTCGATCGGCGTGGTGGAGTGCTTGGCCAGCATCTCCTCGAGCTGGGCACGCATCCGGAGGATCTCGTTGGCGGCGATCTCCAGGTCCGAGACCTGACCGCGGCCGGTCTCGCTGTACGGCTGGTGGATCAGCACACGCGCGTTCGGCAGGGCCATGCGCTTGCCCGGCGTACCGGCGGCCAGCAGGATCGCGGCGGCGGAGGCCGCCTGGCCCATGCAGACCGTCTGGATGTCGGGCTTCACGAACTGCATCGTGTCGTAGATCGCGGTCAGCGCCGTGAAGGAGCCGCCGGGGCTGTTGATGTAGACCGAGATGTCCCGGTCGGGGTCCATCGACTCCAGGCACAGGAGCTGTGCCATGACGTCGTTGGCGGAGGCGTCGTCGATCTGCACGCCGAGGAAGATCACGCGCTCCTCGAAGAGCTTCGCGTACGGGTCGTACTCACGGATGCCCTGCGAGGTGCGCTCGACGAAGCGGGGGATGACGTAGCGGGACTCGGCACGGGGGCCGGTGTACTCGGCCGCCGCACGGGCGTTGAGGCCGCTGCCGGGGAAGTCGTTCACGGTGTCTCCTGGAGAAGGGCTGGGCGGTGGCTGCTTGAGATTGCGATCACGGGCGGGCGGCGGGTCGACGGCGGGGGCGGACGGCGGTACGGGGTCAGTCGGTCGGGCCCACGCGACTTCCGGTCCGTCCGGCTCCGGGAGCCCTGACGAACCCCGCCGGCCTCGTGGCCTCCGCGGGATCGCGTCCGGCTCCGCCGGGGCCGTGGAGCCTCCAGGGCCGTAGGACCTCCGTAGGGGCCTCGCGGCCTCTGCCGGGCCTCGTGAGCCCTGTGGGGCCCGCGGGTTCCGACGAGGGCCCTGAAGGCCCTGACGGACGCCTGCGGCGGCCTCACGGGGTTCGCGGGGTCCGGCGGGTCCGGCGGGGGCTGCCGGGCCCTGACGGGACCGGTACGGCTTCCGGTGACCGCGTCGCCCTACGGGCTGCCGCGGCTTCCGGGGGCCGAGACCCTGAGGAGAGCCTTCGCTCCCGGACCGAGTGCCTGCCGGGGCCGTCGCCGCCCCTTGCCGGAACCACGTGGTTCCCACCAGGACCCGACCCGAGCATCCGGCCCGGAACCGGGTCGCCCGGCCGAACCGGTCGGCCCAGCCGGCCCCGTAGGAACCGCAAGCCCGGTCGCCCTGGCCGGCCCGGTCGGAGCATGACCCCGGTCGGGACCGTCGGCCCGGCCGGAACCGCAGACCCGGTCGGAACCGTGACCCCCGTCGGAACCACGGACCCGGTCGGAGCCACAGCCCCGTCCGCGGCACCCGCACCCGCACCCGCACCCGGCAGGGACCCGCGCCGTCGGTCGGGCTACGCCGCGCCCGTGCCGCCGCCGCCCGGCATGCCTGCGGCCGTCGGGATGACGTCGTCGATGAGGCCGTACTCCTTGGCCTCGAACGCGTCGAACCAGCGGTCGCGGTCCGAGTCGCGGGTGATCTGCTCGACCGACTGACCCGTGTGCTGCGAGGTCAGCTCGGCCATGCGCTTCTTGGTGTGCAGCAGCCGCTCGGCGTGGATCTTGATGTCGGAGGCCGAGCCGGCCAGGCCGGCGGACGGCTGGTGGATCAGGATCTCGGCGTTCGGCAGGGCGAACCGCTTGCCGGGGGTGCCCGCGCTGAGCAGGAACTGACCCATCGAGGCCGCGAGGCCCATGGCGATGGTCACCACGTCGTTCTTGATGAACTGCATGGTGTCGTAGATCGCCATACCGGCCGTGATCGAACCGCCGGGGCTGTTGATGTACAGGTAGATGTCCTTGTCCGGGTCCGCGGCAAGGAGCAGAAGCTGTGCGGTGATCTTGTTAGCGATGTCGTCGTCGACCGGCTGGCCGAGGAAGATGATCCGCTCGCCAAGCAGCCGGTTGTAGACCTGGTCGCCGAGGCCACCACCGATGGAAGGCTCGCCGGCGGCGGAGGGCATCAGATTCGTCACGTATCCACCTGCTCGTCTTACGACGGCGCCGGGCCGTCTCACGTGTACTGCCGGGGGCAACGGGGACTCCCCTGCCCTCGTACTCATGGACCCTAACGCGCGGGTCCCTCCCGAGAATCCCGGAGAGGTGGGTGTTCGCCGGGGGCGTAGCGCCCGGGGACGGGAACGGGCCCCGGAACACTGGGTTCCGGGGCCCGTCGCACAAGCGTCGGATACGAGGGCTCAGCCCTCGTTCTTCTCCTCGGCCGAGCCGGCCTCGGCGGCGTCGGCGGACTCGGTGGCGGCCTCGGCGGCCTCCTCCGTCTCCTCCTCGTCGTCCAGGTCGACGATCTCGCCGTTGGTGTCCTTGACCGTGGCGGCCTCGACAACGGTCGCCAGCGCCTTGCCGCGGGCGACCTCGCCGACGAGCAGCGGAACCTGGCCGCCCTCGACGACGGCCTGGGCGAACTGGTCGGGGGACATGCCCGAGGAAGCGGCGCGGCGCATGAGGTGCTCGGTGAGCTCCTCCTGGTTGACGTTCAGCTTCTCGCGCTTGACCAGCTCGTCGAGGACGAACTGGGTCTTGATGCCCTTGACCGCGGCCTCACGGGTCTCGGTCTCGAACTCCTCGGCCGACTTGCCCTGGATCTCCAGGTACTTGTCGAGCGTCAGGCCCATCTGACCGAGCTGGTGGTGCTCCAGGTTGTGCTTGCGGGTGTTGATCTCGTCCTCGAGGAGCTTCTCGGGGACGGGCACCTCGACGAGCTCCAGCAGCTTCTCCAGGACGCGCTCCTGGGCCTGCGTGGCCTGGTCGTACTGCTTCATGTTCTCGAGGCGCTTGCGGCTGTCGGCCTTCAGCTCGTCGAGGGTGTCGAACTCGGAGGCGAGCTGCGCGAACTCGTCGTCCAGCTCGGGCAGTTCGCGCGCGGCGACCTGGGTGACCTTGACGGAGACCTCGGCCTCCTTGCCCGCCGCGGAGCCGCCCTTCAGCTCGGAGGTGAAGGTGGCCTCGCCACCGGCCTCCAGGCCCTTCACGGCGTCGTCGATGCCGTCGAGCAGCTCGCCGGAGCCGATGGTGTAGGAGACGCCGCTGGCGACGCCGTCCTCCAGGACCTCGCCCTCGACCTTGGCCTCCAGGTCCACGGTCACGACGTCGCCGTCCTCGGCGGCGCGCTCGACCGGGGAGGTGGAGGCGAAGCGCTCACGGAGCTGCTCGACCGACTTCGCGATGTCCTCGTCGGTCACCTCCACGGCGTCGACCTCGACCTCGATGGAGGAGAAGTCCTCCGGGAGCTCCAGGGCGGGGCGGACGTCGACCTCGGCGGTGAAGTTCAGCGTCTCGCCGTCCTTCAGCTCGGTGATGTCGACCTCGGGCTGGCCGAGGACGTCGATCGACGCCTCGTTGACAGCCTCCGTGTAGAACTTCGGAAGCGCGTCGTTGACCGCCTCCTCCAGGACCGCACCGCGGCCGAACCGCTGGTCGATGACCCGGGCGGGGATCTTGCCCTTGCGGAAGCCCTTCACCGTGACCTGCTGGTTGATCTTCTTGTACGCCGCGTCGAGGCTGTCCTTGAGCTCCTCGAAGGGCACCTCGACAGTGAGCCGAACCCGGGTCGGGTTCAGGGTCTCCACGGCGCTCTTCACGGTTCGGTCTCCTTGGTGGCTGACATCTTGGTGTTCGCCGGAGCCTGACAGGCCCGGTGATTCGCCGCCCGCCGGTGTTCGTGGGGCGATCAGGCCGGACACGGACACACGGGCGCGCAGCTTGCATAGTAACCGCAGCCGACGAGCCGCCCAAAGACGATCACCGGCCAGGCGCACGGTGTGATCGCGCAGGTGGTCGGGGTGGCGGGATTTGAACCCACGGCCTTCCGCTCCCAAAGCGGACGCGCTACCAAGCTGCGCCACACCCCGTCTGGTGCGACACGAAGGGTACAGGCTCGCGGCCCTGCCCGACCGCCGCTTTCCACCAGCGCACGGGGGCACGCGGGGGCGCGCCGAAACGGGGTGTGCGGGCGGGGGTGCCGACCCGCTACGATGCGTGCAGTGCCGCGGTCCTCCGACGCGTGGCGCGTCCTGTGCGGGCGTAGCTCAATGGTAGAGCCCTAGTCTTCCAAACTAGCTACGCGGGTTCGATTCCCGTCGCCCGCTCCATGGCCCGGGCCCGGGCGGAGGTCTTCTCCGCTCGGGCCTTCGGCGTTCCTCGGGACGGCGTTCCTCGGGACGGTGTCCCCGGGCGCGGTCAGAAGCTGATCGAGTTGATCGTGTCCGCGAGGGAGTCGAGGAAGCGGTTGATCGACGGGGCCATGCCGGTCGAGGCGAGGAAGAAGCCGAACAGGATGGCGACGATGGCCGGGCCGGCCTTGATGCTCCCGCCCCGGATCAGGACCACCAGGATGATCGCCAACAGCAGCACCACTGACAGTGAAATGGCCACACTGATCACACACCCTCGGTCGGTCCGCACTCCCGGCCCGGGGGCGCAAGTCCGCGCACCCCCGCCAGAGACCATCGTGCCACCAACACGGCCTCCCTATGCGGCCCCTGACACATGATTGCGTCCCGTGACGCGCACGCGTACCCCGCACGGCAATTCGAAACCGGGCCCGGCCTGGAAATTGGGAGAGATCGTTTCCATCTCCACACAACGTGCCCGCAGGGAATTCGAATTACGGTCGCGGGCTCACGAACACCCCCTCCACAGAGGCCGTTATGTACCTTTTAGTCTGGATGAATCCGGACATACAGGATGGCAACTTCCTTTAATCCCGGGGTAGTCGCACCCAAAAGCAGGAATGACCTCGGCTGTTTTACGCATAGCCACAGACGACGCTAGGGTGCCTCAAATGTTCCACGCCGCTCCGTCCCCCCTGCCCCGCCCGCGCCGTGACGCGTTCTTCGACAACGCCAAGTACGTGGCGATCGTGCTGGTGGCCGTGGCCCACTCCTGGGAGCCGCTCAAGGGCGACAGCCGGGCCCTCCAGGCCGCGTACATGCTCGTCTACGCGTTCCACATGCCGGCGTTCATCGTCATCTCGGGCTTCTTCTCCCGCGGTTTCGACGCGAGCCCCGGCAGGATCAGACGGCTGGTGACCGGGATCGCCGTCCCGTACGTGGTCTTCGAGGTCGGCTACTCGCTCTTCAAGCGCTATGTCGACCACTCCCCCGACCAGGAACTCAGCCTCCTGGACCCGTACTACCTGACCTGGTTCCTGATCGCGCTGTTCATCTGGCGGCTCACCACGCCCGTGTGGAAGGCCGTCCGGCATCCGCTGCCGCTGGCCATGGGCATCGCCATGCTGGCGTCGGTCAGCCCCGACATCGGCGACGACCTCGACCTCCAGCGCGTCCTTCAGTTCCTGCCGTTCTTCGTGCTCGGCCTGTGCCTGAAGCCCGAGCACTTCCGGCTGGTGCGCCGCCGCTCGGTGCGGATCGCGGCGGTGCCGGTGTTCGCCTTCGCGCTGGCCTTCGCCTATTGGGCGGTGCCGCGGATGAACGGCGGCTGGTTCTACCACCGCGACTCCGCGCAGGAGCTGGGCGCGCCCTGGTGGGCCGGTCCTGTCATGCAGCTCGCGCTGTTCGGCTGCTCCCTGGTGCTGACCGCCTGCTTCTTCTCCTGGATCCCGGGCCGCACCCTGTGGTGCACGGCCCTCGGCGCGGGCACCCTGTACGGCTATCTGCTGCACGGCTTCCTGCTCAAGGGCGCCGACTACCGCGGCTGGTTCGACCAGGAGCGGCTGCACGGGCCGCTCGGTGAGATCGCGGTGAGCCTCGCCGTGGCCGTCGCCGTCACCCTGCTGTGCACCCCGCCCGTCCAGCGGGCCTTCCGGTTCGTCATGGAGCCGAGGATGAAGTGGGCCTTCCGGCGGGACGCGGCCGAGCTGGCCCGGGAACGCGAACGGGCCGGCGAACGGGCAGGCGAGCGAGCGGACGAGCGGACACAGCGGGAGCGGCGCGCCAAGGTCGACGCCTGATCCCCGCGGCCCCGGCTCAGCCCGTCAGACCGAGAAGTGCGCGCATCCCGGCGTACTTCTCGGTCAGCCGGTTCCTGGTCGGCTCGTCCAGGACCGCGAGGCGGGCCGGGTCCGCGTTGTGGGCGAGGTCGGCCTCCTTCACCAGCAGGGCGCCCGGCGTCGCCAGGATCCGCGCCGCGTACGCCTCGGGCGGCTCCCCGGCCCGTTTGGTGACCGCCAGCACGATCGCCTTCGTACGGTCGCTCAGCGCCGCGTCGCGCAGCCGGGCGGCGCTCAGGGCGTCGTCCTCGACGGCGTCGTGCAGCCAGGCCGCGGCGATCTGGTCGTCGTCGCCGCCCCGGGACCGTACGCCCTCGGCGACCGCCCGCAGGTGCTCGGCGTAGGGGCGGCCGGCCTTGTCGGTCTGGCCCTCGTGGGCGGTGCGGGCGAGGGCCTCGACCTCGGGCAGGGTGAGCATGCGCAGTCCCCTCGGGAGTCAGACGAGCGGGGCCGGCTGGGACGTCGGGCCCTCGCGGCAGACCAGCAGCAGGGCCCGGTCGTCGTTGACGTCCTTGGCGACGGCCTCGATGAGATGCCAGGCGGCGCCCTGGAAGCCGCCGGCGACATAGCGGTCGGCCTCGCCGGTGAGCCGGTCGATGCCCTCGACGATGTCCCGGTCGGAGGTCTCCACCAGGCCGTCGGTGAACAGCATCAGCACGTCACCGGGGCGTAGGGAGCCCTTCACCGGGTCGAACTGCGCGCCCTCGTACACCCCGAGCAGCGGGCCCTCGGCGGCCTTCTCCTCCCACCGGCCGCTGCCGGCGCTGAGCTGGAGGCCCGGCGGATGGCCCGCGGAGTACAGCTCGTAGTCCCCGGAGTCGAGGTCGAGGACGAGGTGGATGGAGGTCGCGAAGCCCTCGTCCCAGTCCTGGCGGAGCAGATAGCCGTTGGCGGCGGGCAGGAAGGCGTGCGGCGGGAGCGAGCCGAGCAGGCCGCCGAAGGCGCCGGACAGCAGCAGGGCGCGGGAGCCCGCGTCCATGCCCTTGCCGGAGACGTCGGTGAGGACGACCTCCATGGTGCGTCCGCCGTTGGTGCGGGCCGCGACGACGAAGTCACCGGAGAAGGACTGGCCGCCGGCGGGCCGCAGCGCCATCTCGCGGTGCCAGCCCGGCGGCAGCTTGGGCAGCTTGCTCTGCACCCGGATCCGCTCGCGCAGGTCGAAGAGCATGGTGCCGCCGCGCCGCCAGGGCACGCCGACCCGGCTGCGGAACTGGGCGATGAGCAGACCGAAGAAACCGCATGCCGCGACGACCAGGACGACACCGGGTGTCACCCGCGACGGTCCTTCGGTGTACGGGCCGAGTTGCACCGACTCCACGATCAGGGCGGTGGCCGCCGCCGCGTACAGGCCGAGCAGGCTCGACGGGCGCAGCAGCAGCCCGCCGGCGACGATGGGCAGGACCAGGGCGGCCGGGGAGCACCACACCGAGTTGGCGAGGGTGGTGGCGGCGATCAGCGGCACGGTGAGCAGCAGCAGGGCCAGCGCGATCCAGTCCGAGCCGTCGCCGCGGAAGTAGTCCACGGCGCTTCTGCGCAGGCCGGTGCGGACCCGGTGCAGCCAGTGCTTCAACCGGGCCGTAGACGTCTCGGCTTCCGCGCGCCGCTGTCGTCCTGATGCCATTAGTCCGGGACCCTATCCATCCAACCCGCCGCTTGGCACGGGAGGTCCCACTTGTCCCCCCTCGGAGCTTCGACTTCTCAGTGAACTTCAAGGAAAGCGCTCGCGCCGCCGAGAGAGAGAAATTTGCTGGCTCGTCCCGCAATGTGCTGCTAGGCATGGATCCATGACGACTGGTGCGACGACGACGGGGCCGGCGGTACGGCCGGCGGAGCGGGTGGCGGGACGGGCGGCCGTCCCCGGGGCCGAGGTGCGGACGCTGCGGCAGGACGACTGGGACGTCTGGTACGACACCCTGCTGCGGGCCTTCGGCGGCGTCGCGGAGTCCGCGGCGGAGCGGGAGCTGTGGCGGACGCTGACCCCCTGCGGGCGGTCGGTCGGCGCGTGGGACGGCGAGCGGATCGTGGGCACCGCCGGGGCGTTCGACTTCCGGCTGACGGTGCCGGGCGGGGCGTCCGTGCCGGCGGCGGGGGTGACGATGGTCTCGGTGAGCGCGACGCACCGGCGGCGCGGGCTGCTCACGGCGATGATGCGGCGGCAACTGGACGACGTACGCGCGTGGGGCGAGCCGTTGGCGGTCCTCACCGCCTCCGAGCCCATGATCTACGGGCGGTTCGGGTACGGCGCGGCGACGTTCGGACTGCACGCCGAGATCGACACGAGCCGGGTCCGGCTGTCCGTGCCGGAGGGGACGGACGGCGTACGGCTGCGGTACGCCGATCCCGTCGAGGAGCTGGCCGCCTGCGAGGCGGTGTACGCGCGGACGGTGTCCGGGCGGCCCGGGATGCTGGCGCGGCGGCCGGGCTGGGAGGGGCTCGGGGTGCTGGAGGCGACGGTGGAGCGGGACGGCGCGTCGGCGCTCCAGTGCGTGGTCGCCGAGCGGGACGGCGATGTCACCGGGTACGCCCGGTTCCGGGTGCGGCCGGAGTGGACCGACTCCGGGCACAACGGCGGGGTGCTGCTCCAGGATCTGGCGGGCGTCGATCCGGTGACGGAGGCGGCGCTGTGGCGGTTCCTGTTCGGGATCGATCTGACGACCTCGCTGAAGCTGCGGGGGCGGCCGCTGGACGAGGCGTGGCAGCACCTGGTGTCGGACGTGCGGCGCTGTCAGCTCCGGGTGCGGGACTCGTTGCACGTACGGCTGGTGGAGGTGGGCGCGGCGCTGGAGGCGCGCACCTACCAGGCGCCGGTGGACGTGGTGCTGGAGGTGGAGGACGCCTTCTGCCCCTGGAACGAGGGGCGTTGGCGGCTGGCCGGGGACAGCCGGGGCGCGGTGTGCTCGCGTACCGCGGACGCGCCCGATCTCGCCCTGTCGGTGCGGGAGTTGGGGTCGGCCTATCTCGGCGGTGTGAGCCTCACGGCGCTGGCCGCGGCGGGCCGGGTGCGGGAACTGCGGCCGGGCGCGCTGGCGGCGGCGGCCGTGGGCTTCGGGTCGGCGGCGGCGCCCTGGCTGCCGCACGGGTTCTGAACCTCTAGGCTCCGGCGGGCGGTTGGCAGGAGGGGCACCAGAAGAGGTTGCGGGCGGCGAGTTCGGCGGTGCGGATCTCGCCGCCGCACAGATGGCAGGGCTGGTGGGCGCGCCGGTAGACGTACACCTCGCCGCCGTGGTCGTCGACGCGGGGCGGGCGGCCCATGGCCTCGGGGGTGTGCTGGGGGCGGACCGTGTCGATGCGGTTGTCGCGGACGCCGTCGCGCATGAGGGCGACGAGGTCCTGCCAGATCGCGTCCCACTCGGCGGCGGTGATATCTCGGCCCGCGCGGTAGGGGTCGATGCCGTGCCGGAAGAGGACCTCGGCGCGGTAGACGTTGCCGACGCCGGCGATGACCTTCTGGTCCATCAGGAGCGCGGCGATCGTGGTCCGGCTGCGGGATATGCGGGCCCAGGCGCGGGCGGGGTCGGCGTCGGCGCGCAGCGGGTCGGGGCCGAGGCGGGCGTGCACGGCCTGCTTCTCGGCGTCCGTGATCAGGGCGCAGGTGGTGGGGCCGCGCAGGTCGACGTATCCGGTGGGGCCGGCGAGGCGGAGCCGGACGGTGTCGGTGGGCGGGGGCGCCGGGGCGTCGCCGAAGGCGACCTTGCCGAACAGGCCGAGGTGGATGTGGACCCACTCGCCGTCCCGGAAGCCCAGGAAGAGGTGCTTGCCGTGGGCCTCGGTGCGGGTGAGTCCGACGCCGTCCAGGAGCTGGGCGGCGTCGGAGAACTTCCCCTGGGGGCTGGTCACCCGGGGCGCGGTGCCGGCGAAGCGCTCGGCGTAGTCCTGCGCCAGCCGGTGGATGGTGTGCCCTTCTGGCACGGCGAGTGTGTCCTTTCCGGTCCCGCCGGGGACTTCCGGCCGGTCCCGCCGGGGACTTCCGGCCGGTCCCGCCGGGGACTTCCGGCCCGGGCCGGGTGGGGTGGGTCAGTCCTGCTGCGGGTGGTGGGCCGGGATCGGCGGGAGGTCGCCGGTCGTCTCGTAGTCGGCCAGCATGTCGATCCGGCGGATGTGGCGCTCGTCGCCCGAGAACGGGGTGCCGAGGAAGGTCTCGACGAACTTCGTCGCCTCCTCGGCGGTGTGCATCCGGGCGCCGACGGCGACGACGTTGGCGTTGTTGTGCTGGCGGCCGAGGGACGCGGTCTCCTCGCTCCACGCCAGGGCCGCGCGCACGCCCTTCACCTTGTTCGCCGCGATCTGCTCGCCGTTGCCGGAGCCGCCGATCACGATGCCGAGGGCCTCGGGGTCGGCGGCCGTGCGCTCCGCCGCGCGGAGGCAGAAGGGCGGGTAGTCGTCCTGGGCGTCGTAGAGGTGGGGGCCGCAGTCGACGGGCTCGTGGCCCGCCTCCTTCAGCCATTCGACGAGGTGGTTCTTGAGTTCGAAGCCGGCATGGTCCGAGCCGAGATACACGCGCATGGGATGAGTGTGACATGGGCGGCGTGGGGCAGCAGCGCGGGGTGGACGACCCATAGAAACTACGCCAGAACCATGGAACCTCAGGAAAACCTCAAGTAACGATCTGGATTCAGAGGTTCACGAATCCAATTACCTCCGTTTCACTGGACCGTCTTGTTGTACGGCGCAAAGGAAAACCACCCCCATGACTTCGCAGCCGACCCTCACGAAGGCCGACCGCGGCCCTGAAGGCCCCGCCGGACCCGGAGACCCCGGGGCGTCCGGCGGCTCAGGCCTCCACGCGGGCCTGAAGAACCGTCATCTGTCGATGATCGCCATCGGCGGTGTCATCGGCGCCGGGCTGTTCGTCGGATCCAGCTCCGGCATCGCCACCGCGGGCCCCGGCATCCTGCTCTCGTACGCCCTCGTCGGCACGCTCGTGGTGCTGGTGATGCGGATGCTGGGCGAGATGTCCGCGGCCAACCCCACCTCGGGCTCCTTCTCCGCCCACGCCGACCGTGCGCTCGGCCCGTGGGCCGGCTTCTCCATCGGCTGGCTGTACTGGTTCTTCTGGGTCGTCGTGCTGGCCGTGGAGGCCACCGCCGGCGCCGCGATCCTCGAAGGGTGGATCCCGGCCGTACCGCAGTGGGCGTGGGCGCTCATCGTGATGGTGGTGCTGACCGCCACCAACCTGGTCTCCGTGGGCTCCTACGGCGAGTTCGAGTTCTGGTTCGCCGGGATCAAGGTCGTGGCGATCGGCGCGTTCATCGTCGTCGGCGGGCTGGCCGTGTTCGGTGTGCTGCCCGGTGTGGACAGCGACAAGGCGGGCCTGGCCAACCTCACGGGCGAGGGCGGGTTCCTGCCCCACGGGCCCGGCGCCATCCTGACCGGCGTGCTGCTCGTCGTCTTCTCCTTCATGGGCAGCGAGATCGCGACGCTGGCGGCCGGCGAGTCCGAGAACCCGCAGCGGGCCGTGACCAAGTCCACCAACAGCATCATCTGGCGGATCGGTGTCTTCTACCTCGGCTCGATCTTCGTCGTCGTGACGCTGCTGCCGTGGAACGACCCCTCGATCAAGAAGGACGGCTCGTACGTCGCCGCCCTCGACTCCCTCGGTATCGCGCACGCCGGCCAGATCATGAACTTCATCGTGCTGACCTCGGTGCTGTCCTGTCTGAACTCCGGCCTCTACACCGCCTCGCGGATGGCCTTCTCGCTCGGTGAGCGCGGTGACGCGCCCAAGGCGTTCGCCCGGACGACGTCCCGCGGGGTGCCGATGACGGCGATCGTCGCGTCGGTCGTGTTCGGGTTCGTGGCCGTGTTCTTCAACTACAAGTTCCCCGACTCGGTCTTCCTCTTCCTCGTCAACTCCAGCGGTGCGGTCGCCCTGTTCGTGTGGCTGGTCATCTGCTTCTCGCAACTGCGGATGCGGAAGATCATCCAGCGGGAGGCGCCGGAGAAGCTGGTCGTGCGGATGTGGCTGTACCCGTATCTGACCTGGGCCGCGGCCGCGCTGATCGTGTTCGTCCTCGGCTACATGCTGACCGACACCGAGGGCGAGAGCAGCGGCCGTACGACCGTCCTGCTGTCGCTGCTCGTCGCGGCGCTCGTGGTCGCCGTGGCCTTCGTGAAGCAGCGGGTGGCGCCGCGGAGTCCGGCGCCGGAGGCCGCCGAGCGGTAGCTCACAGCACGGTGAAGCCGTCCTTGACCCTCTCGTAGGTGCGGAGCGCGTCACCCTCCACGCCCGGCTGGTACCAGGTGTTGATCTGGTACGACTTCCCTCGCTCGTCGAAGCCGAGCAGCCGGGCGTGCCAGGGGGTGCCGCGCAGGGTGAAGGTGTACTCCCAGACGACCGCGGGCCGTCCCCTGAACGTCGTCTCCTCCAGCCGGATCTTCACGTAGTCCTGCCCCTGGCGGGCGTTGTGCTCGGAGGTCTCCCAGGTGTCCATCAGGTCGCCGCGCGCGAGCGAGGACTTGGCGACCAGCTCCTGGGTGCCGTCGGGCGAGGTGTAGTGCACCTCGGCCCCCGTCTTCACGTCCCGCTGCCACCCCCGAGGCGTCACCCAGGCGAACCCGCCCGCCTCGACCCGGGCGCCTGGCGGCAGGCTGCGGGGGCGTGAGGTGCCCTGGACGGTGGGGGCGGCCGAGGTCGTCACCACTCCGGTGCCCGTCCCCGGCCGGGGCGTGTCCGATGCCTCGCCGCCCTCGCCCCCGGGCACGAACACCAGCACCCCCGCGACGACCGCCCCCACGGCGACGACACCGATCGCGGCGGCGACGACGCCACGACGCCGGGTGCGGTCGCCGGGCGTTGCGAGCCCGACTTGCACAAGCCGCCGCTCGGTCTCGGCGGCGGCGCGGGCGAGGGAGATGGGGGCGGGGCGGCTACGGCCCCCGATACCGGACGCCGGACCGGGGGCACCCTCCCGGCCGGACGGGCTGTGGGAATCCCTGGTGGCGGCGCCGGGCCCCGAGTCCCCATGTGAACGCGCCTCCGGGACAGGCGGGTTGGCAGCCTCGGGGCCACCGGCACCGACGCCCGCACCGGGCGGCAGGCCCAGGGGCGACGACCCGTCCCGCCGGACAGGCGGAGTGAGCGGGCCTCCGGAGTTGCGAGGCGCGGTGCCGCCGGGCGGACCGGACGCGGCTCCCGAGTCCACACGTGAACGCGCCTCCGGGACAGGCGGGTTGGCAGCCGCCCCGGGGCCACCGACGCCCGCGCCAGAGCCCCGTGCAGGCTGGTCGGGCGAGCTTTCAGAGCTGCGGGAGCCGATGCCGGGCGGCAGGCCCAGGGGCGACGGCTCGTCCGGCCGGACGGGCGGAGTGAGCGGCCCCCCGGACGTACGAGGCCCGGCGCCCACGGGACCCGGGGGCGGCGGTGCGCCCTCCCGAGCAGGTGGAGCGAGGGAGCCGCCGGGCACAGCATCGTCCACACCGGGCACCGACCCCGGGGACGCCGGACCAGACCCGTCCCACCGACGTGCCTCCTCAGCAGGCGGAGTGACGGATCCCCCGGAACCAACGGCGCCGACGTCCGCGCCGGGCGCCGAGTCCGGAGACTGCCCGGCCTCAACCGCCGGGCCGCCCTCCGGGGTCGGCGGAGCGAGGGAGCCGCCAGGCACCCGCCCCGGAGACGCCGGACCGGACCCGGCCCGCGAACGCCCCTCCGCGGCGGGCAGGATGACGGGTCCCCCGGAGCCGTCGGCGTCAACGCCTGCGGCGGGCGCGGAGCCCGGGGGCCGCGGCCCCGCCTCAGCCCCAGGGACACCGTCCCGAACAGGCGGAGCAAGGGAGCCCCCGGAGCCGCGCGGATCAGCGACACCCGCGCCGACGCCCGCGCCGTACTCCGGGGCGCCCTCTCCAGCCGACCGGGTGGCAGAGCCGCCGGGGGCCTCGGGCTCCGAGGGTGCGTGTGGAGGCGCCTCCGGGGTGGTGGAACCCCTGGAGGCGCGAGGGTCGGGATCACCCGCGCCGGGCGGCCCCGCCTCGGCGGCCGGGACGGTCCCGGCGGGGTCTGGGGCGGAAGCGTGGGGAGTTGGCGTACGGCCTGGGGAGAGGCGGGGGTCCGTGGGTGGGATGGTGTCCGGCCATGTCGGGGTCGGGGGTGGGTACGCCACCGGGCGTAGGGCCGTCTCCACCTCGGAGAGGGATGCTCGGAGGGTCGGTTCCTTTTCCAGGAGGGCTGTCAGGATCGGGTGGAGGGGGCCCGCCTCGGGTGGGAGGACGGGCTCGTCGTAGAGGACGGCGTGCAGCGTGGCCAGGGTCGTGTCGCGGGAGAACGGCGAGTGCCCGGCCAGCGCGGCGCACAGGGTCGCGCCGAGGGACCAGTTGTCGGACGGCGGCCCCTGCGGGCGGCCCGCGATGCGCTCGGGCGCCATGTAGTCGGGCGAGCCGACCAGCATGCCGACCATCGTCAGCGCCTTGGCGTCCTGGATCGCCGCGATGCCGAAGTCGGTGAGGACCACCCGCCCGTCACCGGACTCCCCCGGCTCCTCCACCAGGACGTTGCCCGGTTTGATGTCCCGGTGCAGCACCCCCCGCGCATGCACCTGCCGCAGCGCCGCGACCAGGCCGAGGCCGATCCGGGCCGTCTCCCGCGGACCCAGCCGCCCGTCCTCCACCAGCACCCGCTCCAGCGAGCGCCCGGCCACCAACTCCATGACGATCCACAGGCGTTCGCCCGCGTCCACCACGTCGTAGACGCGCACGACCTGGGGGTGGTCGATCCGCGCCGTGGCCCTGGCCTCGCGCAGGGCGCGTTCGCGGCGGGTGCGGGTGTCCTCCGGGTCGAGGCCGTCGATCCGCATCTCCTTCACGGCGACCGGCCGGTCGAGCATCTCGTCGGACGCCCGCCACACCCGCCCCATTCCCCCCTGGCCGATGCTTTCGACCAGCCGGTAGCGCCCCGCCACCAGAAGACCTGGAACACCGCCGCTATCCGAATTCCCCGGCAATTCGCTGCACCCCCTCCATTGCCCGGTCCTACCAATTCATGCCGCACCAGCATAGTGCGGAGAAATCTTGTGGTACCTCTTCAAGTACTGCGAATTCAGGCGCAGCCGAGGGGGGACGAACATGAGTTCTCGACACCGGACGACCGTCGCCGGACCACTGCCACTCGTCGCGGCGTCCTTCGCCGCCGTACTGCTGCTGGCCACCCCGGCCGGGGCGGACGACGGTCAGGGGCCCGGCAGCAACAAGGGGGGAAAGGCCGTCGACGAGGCACCGGCCGGGGTGCGGCTGACCACGCTGCTGCCCGACCGGATCTCCGTCGACAACGGTTCGAAGGAAACGGCGATCACCGCCACGGTGAAGAATGAGGGAACCGAGGAAAGCGGAGACATCAGGCTGCTCGTCGTCGGATTCGACGGACTGACCGTCAAAAACGTCGAAGGGTGTGCCGCGATACCGGAAAAGGATCTCCCGGAGGGTTCGAACAGCGGATTCTCCTGCCCCGTCGGCAATCTCGCGGCGAAAGCCTCGAAATCGTACGACGTCGATGCCACGTTCGATCTCGGGAAGACCGGAAAGATCTGTCTGCCCGTCCAGACCGCGGACGGGAAGAAGACGTTCTGGCAGCAGGGCCCGGTGCCCTTCGGTACGACGAACCCGTCACCGAACGCACCGGCCACCCCGCTGCTCCTCGGTACCGACAACACCCCCGTGGCACCGGGCGAGTTGCCGAAGACCGGTGCCGAGCGCGAGCTGCTGCCGCTGGGCGCGGCCGGGGTCTCCCTGCTCGCGGCGGGCGCGGCCGGGCTCTGGTGGGCGTCCCGCCGCCGCCCGGAAGGCGGGGTGAGCTGACCCGGAGCGCAGAAACGCGGAAGAGGCCCGCCGTGAGTCGTGCGCACACGACCCGGCGAGCCTCTTCCGCGAAGTGCCGCGGCTGAACCCCCGTCAGCGCTTCGCCAGCTTCCACGCGCTCGGCAGCAGCCCCATCGCCAGGGCGGCCTTGACGGCGTCGCCGATGAGGAACGGGGTGAGGCCGGCGGCCACCGCGGCGGAGAGGGACATGTCGGCGGCGTAGGCCAGGTACGGGACGCCGACGGCGTAGATGATCGCCTCGCCGATCAGCATGGTGCCGGCCGTCCGCCACACGTTGCGGTCGGCGCCGCGGCGGGCCAGGGCGCCCACGGCGGCGGAGGCCAGGATCATGCCGAGGATGTAGCCGAAGGAGACGGCCGCGGCGCCCGAGGTGCCGCCCGCGAACCACGGCACACCGGCGACGCCGGCGAGCGCGTACAGGGCGAGGGAGAGGAAGCCGCGCCGGGTGCCGAGGGTGGTGCCGACGAGCAGGGCGGCGAAGGTCTGGCCGGTCACCGGCACCGGGGAGCCGGGGATCGGGACCGCGATCTGGGCGGCGAGGCCGGTGAGCGCGGCGCCGCCGGCCACGAGGGCGATGTCCCGGACTCGGGAGGCGGGGATCAGGTCGGCGAGCACCTGTCCGGTGCGAGCGGGAGTGGCGACGGCGGTGCTCATTGGGGGACTCCGGCGGGGTGGGACGGTTCGGGACACGGCGACGCTATCCCAGCGCCCACCGGCCGCTCACCGTCAGCGATCGACAAAGGGAAGAACGTGACCTTGGTCGGCTCCGGACAAACGAAGGCGGTTACACCCGGTACGGCGTGACCCCGATCACTGAGGTGGGGATGTTTCGCTCACCTTTCGGCGAGACGGCGGGCTTGTGTGTTCTCACCAAAGGAATCCGAGTGCTCTGGTCGGATTCACCGTTCCTGCCCTACGCTTCCAGCCATGGTTGCCCAGGCCCTGAACTTCACGTCGCGTCGCTATGTCGACCTGCGACGCCAGGGCACGGCCACCTGTCGCCGCCCGGTCTGAGGCGCGGTCCCGGCGCGCCTCGGCTTCCGAGACGTGTCGGCCCCGTTCCCGAGGACGGTCAACCATGCCCCGCACCGCGGCCCTTGAAGTCCGTACGACGTCCCCCGTCCCCCGTGTCGCCGACAGCGACCGGCGGCGCACCAGCGCCAGCGTGGTCCTGCGGTCCGTGCTCGAACACGGGCCGGTGGCGCGCTCGACCATCGCCCGGCTCACCGGACTGTCCCCGGCCGCCGTCACCGAGCACTGCGCCCGGCTCACCGGCCTCGGCCTGATCCGGGAGTCGGCCGTGCCGCGCCGCTCGAACGGGGCGGGGCGGCCGCATGTGCCGGTCGACCTGGACGACTCGCGGTACCTGGTCGGCGGGGTGCACGTGGCGGTGCCGTACACCACGGTCGCGCTGCTCGATCTGCGCGGACGGGTGCTGGCGCGGCGGGAGTTGAAGCATCGCGGCAGCACCGAGCCGTACGAGGTGCTGGCGCGGGCCGCCGACGGGCTGGCGGAGCTGCTCGCCGCGTCCGGGCGGGACCGTCCGCTCGGGGTGGGGTTCGCCGCGGGGGGCTGGGTGGACCGGGACTCCGGGACCGTCGTCGAGCATCCGCTGCTGGGCTGGCGGGACGTGCCGGCGCGGGACGTCGTGGAGGCGCGCATCGGGCTGCCGGTCCGGGTGGACGGGCACGCGCGGGCGCTGGTGAACGCGGAGCGGCTGTTCGGCCGGGCGCGCGGCAGCCGCAGTGTGCTGCATCTGTTCGTGGGCAACGTGGTCGACGCGGCGTTCGCCACCCATGACGAGGTGCATCACGGCCCCCGCTCCCAGGCGGGGGCCGTGGCGCATCTGCCGCTGGCGGGCGGGACGGAGCCGTGCGCCTGCGGGCGGGTCGGCTGCCTCCAGGTGGAGCTGAGCGAGCGCACGCTGTGCCGGCGGGCCCGGGAGGCGGGCGTCGTCGACGGGGTGAACCCGATGCGGGTCCTCGCGGCGGCGAAGGACGGAAACCCGGTGGCGGTACGGCTGTTGCGCGAGCGGGCGCGGATGACGGGGCGGGCCGCGGGGCTGCTGCTGGACGTCCTCAATCCGGAGCGGGTCGTCGTCACCGAGATCGGTGTCATCCACCGGGAGGACTGCCTCACCGCGCTGCGCACGGAGGTCGGGGCCGAGCGGGCCGGGTCCGTGGTGCCGACGAGCTTCGGGGACTCGGTGCTGGCCGTGGCGGGCGGGGCGGTGGCGCTCGACGTGCTCTACCGCGATCCGCTGACCGTGCCGCGCCCGCGGACCGCATCGAATTAATTCAGAAACTCCGAATGTTGACAGGCCCCGCACGTGAACAGGACGATCGATCCATGAGCTGTCGCACTCTCTGTTGCTGACGCCCCGGTGCGCCGGGAGCGCACCCATCTTCCTGCCTTGCGTCTGTCTTCTTCCGCGTTAATTCCCTTGGCGCTGCCCGGAATTTCACCTGCCTTTTTCTCTCTCTTCCCCCTAGGGGTTCCGTCATGTCTTCGACCCTTGACCGTCGACTTTTCCTCACGTCTTTGCTCGGTGCCGCGGCGGGCGTCGCCGGTCTCAGCGGCTGCGCCGACGGCACCGCCGCCACCAGCGCCAAGGGCGCCTCCACCGCACCGCTGGCGACCGAGGTGCCGGCCGGCACCAGCCTGAAGATCGCCTCCTTCCAGAACGCCCAGGAACTCCAGTTCAAGCTGGCAAAATTGCCGAAGCTGCCTTTCACGGTGTCGAGCTGGCTGAACATCGGGGCCGGTCCCGACGTCATCAACGCCTTCCGCGCCAAATCCCTCGACCTGGCCAACAACGCCGGTATTCCGCCGATCCAGGCGTATTACCAGGGATTCGACGCGAAGATCGTCGCGATCAACGTGACGCGCAAGCCGAACTACCTCTTCGCCACCAAGCCCGGCAGCGACATCCGCTCGGTCGCCGACTTCGAGGGCAAGCGGCTCGCGTTCTCGCAGGGCCAGGCACAGGGTGTCGTGCTGCTGCGGGCGCTGAAGAAGGCGGGCCTGGCCTACGACGACGTGACGCTGGTCCCGCTGACCAGCAACCAGTTCCTGACCGCGCTCCAGTCGGGCCAGGTCGACATCGCCCCGCTCGGCAACAGCCAGGCGCCCGCCTACCTCCAGCAGTACGAGTCGAAGGGCGCCCGCACCATCACCACGGACGTCGTCGACCTGCTCAGCCTGCTGTGGGCGCCGGTGTCGGTGCTCAACGACCGGGCGAAGGCCGCCGCCGTCGCCGCGTACATCCCGCAGTGGGCCCAGGGCCAGGTCTGGCAGTACGAGCACCCGGACGTCTGGAACAAGGAGTTCTACGTCAAGACGCAGAACCTGACCCTCCCCCAGGCCGAGGCGATCACCGCGCTCGCCAACAAGCCGCTGTTCCCGCCGAGCTGGGACGAGGCCATCGCGTGGGAGCAGGAGACCGCGGATCTGCTCGCGGAGGGCGGGTTCGTGAAGAAGTTCGACGTGTCCCCGCTCTTCGACCACCGCTTCGAGCACCTGGCCGCCGAGGCCGTGCCGGCCGAGTACCGGAAGTGACGCCATGACGACGCCCATGACCGCCGTCCCCAACCCGTACCGGAAGTGACCGCCATGACAACGACCGTGACCGCGGCCGCCCCGGTCGCCGCGCCTCCCGAACCGACCCGCAGGCGCCGCCGCCGCACCCTCGCCCCCGGCAAGCGGCTGCCCGCCTCCCGGCTCGTCGGCCCGCTGGTGCTGCTCGCGCTGTGGGCCGCCGCCTCCGCCGCCGGACGGCTGGACCCGGGCGCGATCCCGGCGCCCTGGACCGTGCTGGACACCGGGGTCCATCTGTGGACCGACGGAACCCTGCCCACCGACATCGTCACCTCGCTCGAACGCGCGGGGTACGGGTTCGCGATCGGCCTCACCGCCGGCGTGACCCTCGCCCTGGCGTCCGGGCTCACCCGCTCCGGGGAGGCGCTGATCGACGGGACGGTCCAGCTCAACCGGGCGATCCCGACCCTCGGTCTGATCCCGCTGTTCATCCTCTGGCTGGGCATCGGCGAGACCTTCAAGATCGCGATCATCGCGATCGTCGTCTACATCCCGATCTATCTGAACACGCATGCCGCGCTGTCCGGCATCGACCACCGGTTCGTCGAACTCGCCGAGGTGCAGGGCCTGTCGAAGTTCCGGTTCATCCGGGAGATCGTGATCCCCGGCGCGCTGCCCGGATTCTTCGTGGGACTCCGGCTCGGTGTCACCGGCTCCTGGCTCGGCCTGGTCGTCCTGGAGCAGATCAACGCCACCAGCGGCCTCGGCTACATGATGTTCCAGGCCCAGAACTACGGCCAGTCGGACGTCATCCTGGTCGGCCTGCTGATCTACGGCGTCTTCGGTCTGATCTCCGACAGCGCGGTCCGTCTCATCGAACGGAGGGTGCTGTCGTGGCGCCGCACACTGAGCAGTTGACCCGGCCCGCCGTCCGGCTGCGGGGCCTGACCCGGTCGTTCGACGGACGTGTCGTCCTCGACGCCATCGATCTGGAGATCCCCGCCGGGCAGTTCGTCGCCCTCCTCGGGCACAGCGGCTCCGGCAAGTCCACCCTGCTGCGGGCGGTCGCGGGCCTCGACCACGAGGTCACCGGCAGCGGCGAACTCACCGCCCCGGAACGGGTGTCGGTCGTCTTCCAGGACTCCCGGCTGCTGCCCTGGCGCCGGGTGCTGGACAACGTCCTGCTGGGCACCGACGGCGAGGAGAGGGGGCGGGAGGCGCTCGCCGAGGTCGGTCTGGCCGGCCGGGAGCGGGCCTGGCCCAACGAGCTGTCCGGCGGCGAGGCACAGCGCGCCGCGCTGGCCCGCTCCCTGGTCCGCGAGCCCGAACTCCTGCTGGCGGACGAGCCGTTCGGGGCGCTGGACGCGCTCACCCGGATCAAGATGCACGCGCTGCTGCGGGAGCTGTGGCAGCGCCACCGGCCGTCCGTGCTGCTCGTCACCCATGACGTGGACGAGGCGATCGCGCTGGCCGACCGGATCCTCGTCCTCGACCACGGCCGGATCGGTCTCGACCTGACCGTGGACCGCGAGGTCCCGCACGGCGACTACCGCGCGCGTCTGCTGGCCGCCCTGGGTGTGACCGAGGACGTCCGCTGACCCGTCGCCCCGCCGACCCCGCCCTTCACCTTCCGAGGACATCCGAGGACACCGCATGCCACCCCGCACCCTCCACCTCAACGCCTTCCTGATGAACACCGGCCACCACGAGGCGTCCTGGCGGCTCCCCGAGAGCGACCCGTACGCCCATGTGGAGCTGGACCACTACGTCAGGCTGGCCAGGGCCGCCGAACGCGGCACGTTCGACTCGCTGTTCCTCGCCGACGGCCCGCATCTGTGGGGCAGCGTCGCGCAGCGCCCGTCCGGGGCGCTGGAGCCGCTGACGCTGCTCACGGCCCTGGCGACGGCGACCGAGCACATCGGGCTGATCGCCACCGCGTCCACGTCCTACAACTCGCCCTACAACCTGGCCCGCAAGTTCGCCTCGCTGGACATCATCAGCGGCGGCCGGGCGGGCTGGAACATCGTCACCACCGCCGGCGCGGACGCGGCCCGCAACTTCGGCCTGGACGCCGAACCGGCGCACGCCGAACGGTACGCCCGCGCCGCCGAGTTCCTCGACGTGGCCCTGAAGCTCTGGGACAGCTGGGAGGACGACGCGATCGTCGCCGACAAGGCGTCCGGCGTCTGGGGCGACGACGCCAAGATCCACCCGCCCCGGCACCGGGGCACCTACTTCCAGGTCGAGGGCGCCCTCAACGTGCCCCGCTCGCCGCAGGGTTACCCGCTGCTGGTGCAGGCCGGGTCCTCGGCGGACGGCAAGGCGTTCGCGGCCCGGTACGCGGAGGCCGTGTTCACCGCGCAGCAGACGCTCGCCGACGCGCAGGCGTTCTACGCCGACCTCAAGGCGCTCACCGCGGCGGCCGGCCGCGACCCCGGGCACATCAAGGTGCTGCCCGGCATCGTGCCGGTGCTCGGCTCGACCGAGGCCGAGGCGCGGGCCAACGAGCAGGTGCTGGAGGACCACATCGTGCACGTGCACGGGGTGGCCAACCTGGAGCGGCTGCTGAACCTGCCCGCCGGCTCCCTGGAGCTGGACGCCCCGCTGCCGGCCGATCTGCCCTCGGAGGACGCCGTCGAGGGCGCCAAGAGCCGCTACACCCTGGTGGTGGAGCTGGCCCGCCGCGACCGGCTCACCGTACGGCAGTTGATCGGCCGGCTCGGCGGCGGGCGCGGCCATCTCACCTTCGCGGGCACACCCGAGCAGGTCGCCGACGCCATCGAGACCTGGTTCACCCAGGGCGCCGCCGACGGCTTCAACATCATGCCCGCCGTCCTGCCCTCCGGGCTCGACGCGTTCGTCGACCACGTGGTGCCGATCCTGCGCGCCCGCGGTCTGCTGCGCACCGAGTACCCCGGCCGCCAGACCCTGCGGGAGCGCTACGGCCTCCCCCGCCCCGTCAACCAGCACACCGCAGCCCTCGTCTGAAAGGTCCAGGTCATGACACTCGACATCCGCAAGGTCACCGCGCACATCGGCGCCCAGGTGAGCGGCGTCGACCTCGCCCAGCCGCTGGACGCGGACACGGTCGCCGCGCTCCGTGAGGCGCTCAACGTCCACAAGGCGCTGGTCTTCGACGACGTCCACCTCGACGACGCGGGCCAGCAGGCGTTCGCCCGGCACTTCGGGGACCTCACCACCGCGCACCCGACCGTGGCCGCGGTCGACGATGCCCCGAACGTGCTGCCCGTCGACAGCGAGCAGGGCAGCGCCAACCACTGGCACACGGACGTGACCTTCGTCCTCAACCCGCCGCAGGCCAGCACCCTGCGCGCGCTCACGCTCCCGCCGTACGGCGGTGAGACGCTGATCGCCAGCTCGGCGGCCGCCTACCGGCAGCTCCCGGAGCCGCTGCGGAAGCTGGCGGACACGCTGTGGGCCGAGCACACCAACGACTACGACTACGCGGTGCCGGCCGAGGAGATCGACGAGGAACGGGCCGCCCAGCGCGCCCGGTTCACGTCCATCAAGTACCGCACCGCGCATCCGGTGGTGCGGGTGCACCCGCTGACCGGCGAACGCGGCCTGTTCATCGGCGGGTTCGCGCAGCGGATCGTCGGCCTGTCGGTCGGTGAGTCCCGCAAGCTGCTCGATCTGCTCCAGTCGTACGTGGTGCGGCCGGAGAACATCCTGCGGCACCGCTGGTCGGAGAACCAGCTCGTGCTGTTCGACAACCGGATCACCCAGCACTACGCCGTCGACAACTACGACCGCCAGGCGCGCCGGCTGCACCGGGTGACGGTCGCCGGTGACGTGCCGGTCGGGATCGAGGGCAAGGAGAGCTACTCGATCGAGGGGGACGCGGCGCACTACACGCCGGTGGCGGAGACGCCCGCGGCCGCGTAGACCGTCCGGACGGCCCCGGTGGAAGGCCCTCGCGCGCCCGACGCGCGGGGGCCTTCTTTCTGCCCTCCTGCAATTGCGAGCGATGTGCAATAAGGTGGGAGCGGACGTCCCGCCTCGTGATCGTCTTCTCACCTTTCGCGGCGGCGGGCGGAAGGACGGAAGGGCCCCCGCGAGGACATGACTCGCGGGGGCCCTTCCGTGCCGTACGGGGCAGGTCAGAGGTTGCTGAAGTCCGGGCCCTTGGTCCGGGTGCGCTTGATCTCGTAGAAGCCGGGGACCGAGGCGACCGCGAGGGTGCCGTCCCAAAGGCGGGCGGCCTCCTCGCCCTGGGGGGTGGGGGTGACGACCGGGCCGAAGAAGGCGATCTGGCGGCCGTCGGGGCCGGGCACGGCGATCACCGGGGTGCCGACGTCCTGGCCGACCTTGTCGATGCCCTCCTTGTGGGAGGCGCGGAGCTGGGCGTCGAACTCGAAGTCCGTCTGCTCGGCGTAGTCGATCAGGGAGGCCGGCAGACCGACGTCCTTCAACGCGCCCGCGATGGCGTCCAGGGTCGGGCCCTCGCCGTTGTTGTGGATCCGGGTGCCGAGCGCGGTGTAGAGCGGGCCGAGGACGTCCTCGCCGTGGAGCTGCCAGGCGGCGGTGACCACCCGGACCGGCTGCCACGCCTTGACCGCCAGCATCTCGCGGTATTCCTCCGGCAGTTCGTCCAGCTTGTTCTCGTTGAGGACGGCGAGGCTCATGATGTGCCAGCGGACCTCGATGTCACGGACCTTCTCCACTTCCAGGACCCACCGGGAGGTCATCCAGGCCCAGGGGCACAGCGGATCGAACCAGAAGTCGACAGGGGTCTTCTCGGACATGTGTCTCCTCATGAGATAAGGCTTTACCGGGGAACGCCGCCGCGCGTGCCGCGCATTCCCCGCGGAACGGTGTCAGGGGCACGCACATGGCAGGATCGCTCCTGTTCGGTCCGGCCCGACCCGCCAGAAGCCCAGAAGGAGCGCCCCCGTGCCCGGTGAGAATCTGTCCCGCGACGAGGCCCGGGAGCGGGCCGCCCTGCTGTCCGTCGACAGCTACGACGTGTCGCTCGACATCCGGTCCGCCCTCGGCGACCGCACCGACGAGGAGGCGGCGGCCGGTCCGCGCACCTTCCGCTCGGTGACCACGATCCGCTTCCGCTGCAACGAGCCGGGCGCGTCGAGCTTCGCGGACCTGATCGCCCCCCGGGTGACCGCCGTCTCCCTCAACGGCCGCGATCTCGACCCCGGTGAGGTCTTCGACGGCTCGCGTGTCCTGCTGGAGGACCTGGCCGCGGAGAACGAGCTGGTGGTGGACGCGCAGTGCGCCTACTCCCGCACCGGCGAGGGCCTGCACCGCTTCGTCGACCCGGAGGACGGCGAGGTCTACCTCTACACGCAGTACGAGCCGGCCGACGCGCGCCGGGTCTTCGCGAACTTCGAGCAGCCCGACCTCAAGGCCCCCTTCCGCTTCGAGGTGCGCGCCCCCGAGGGCTGGACGGTGTGGAGCAACGGCGCCGGCGCGGAGAGCGACGGGGTCTGGCGGTTCGCGGAGACCAAGCCGATCTCGACGTACATCACCTGTGTGGTCGCGGGCCCCTACCACCACGTCACGGACGTCTACACCCGTGACCTCGGGGACGGGACGGCCCTGGAGATCCCGCTCGGCGCGATGTGCCGCAAGGGTCTCGCCCCCTACTTCGAGGCCGACGACATCTTCCTGGTCACCAAGCAGGGCCTGGACTTCTTCCACGACCACTTCGACTACCCGTACCCCTTCGGCAAGTACGACCAGGCGTTCGTGCCCGAGTACAACCTGGGGGCGATGGAGAACCCGGGCCTGGTGACCTTCCGCGAGGAGTACGTCTTCCGGGGCAAGGTGACGCAGGCGTCGTACGAGGCCCGCGCGAACGTGATCCTGCACGAGATGGCGCACATGTGGTTCGGCGACCTGGTCACCATGGTGTGGTGGGACGACCTGTGGCTGAAGGAGTCCTTCGCGGACTTCATGGGCACGTTCGCGAACGTCGGCGCCACCCGCTTCAAGGACGCCTGGATCACCTTCGCCAACCGCCGCAAGGCGTGGGCGTACCGCGCCGACCAACTGCCCTCCACCCACCCGGTCACCGCCGACATCCGCGACCTCCAGGACGCCAAGCTCAACTTCGACGGCATCACCTACGCCAAGGGCGCCAGCGTGCTCAAGCAGCTCGTGGCGTACGTCGGCCAGGACGCGTTCCTGGAGGGCGCCCGCCGCTACTTCAAGCGGCACGCGTACGGCAACACCCGGCTCGGCGACCTGCTGGCGGTGCTCGGCGAGACCAGCGGCCGGGACATGGCCGCCTGGGCGCGGTCCTGGCTCCAGACGGCCGGGGTGAACGCGCTGACCCCGCAGGTGCTGCTCGACGAGCAGGGCAAAGTCGCGGAGCTTGCGGTGGTGCAGGAGGCCGCGGAGTCGTACCCCGAGCTGCGCCCGCACCGGGTGGCGATCGGCCTGTACCGGCTGGAGGAGAGCCGGCTCGTGCGGTACGCGCGCGCCGAGACGGACGTGGCGGGCCCGCGCACGGTCGTGACCGAGCTGGCCGGCCAGGACGCCCCCGAGCTGGTGCTGGTCAACGACGACGACCTGACGTACTGCAAGATCCGGTTCGACTCGACCTCGCTGGCCACCCTGCGCGAGCACCTGGGCACGATGACCGACCCGCTGGCCCGCGCGCTGTGCTGGTCGGCGCTGTGGAACCTGACCCGGGACGCGCTGCTGCCCGCGTCCGACTTCATCGACCTGGTGGCCCGGTTCGCGCACGGCGAGTCCGACATCGGCGTCCTCCAGACCCTGCACGCGCAGGCGGGCTCGGCGGTCGTCCACTATCTGCCGCAGGACCGGCGGCGTGCCGGTGAACGGGTGCTGGCCGAGACCGCGCTGCGGGATCTGCGGGCGGCCGCGCCGGGCAGCGAGCACCAGCTCGCCTGGGCCCGGTTCTTCGCCTCGGTCGCCTCGGAGCCGGACGATCTGGCGCTGCTGCGCGGTCTGCTGGACGGCACCGAGAAGTTCGAGGGGCTCGTGGTCGACCAGGAGCTGCGCTGGGCGTTCCTGGAGCCGCTCGCCGCGCACGGGGCGGCGGACGAGGCCGTGCTCGCGGCGGAACTGGCCCGCGACGACACCGCGTCCGGCAAGCGCCACCAGGTGCGCTGCCTGGCCGCCCGGCCCTCGGCGGCGGTGAAGGCACAGGCGTGGGCGCAGCTCGTGGAGTCGGACGCGCTGTCCAACGCGCTGGTGGAGGCCACCATCGCGGGCTTCGCGCAGCCCTCACAGCGCGAGCTGCTGGCGCCGTACGCGCCGAAGTACTTCGAGGTGATCGGCCGGGTGTGGGAGGAGCGGTCCATCCAGATCGCGATGCACGTGGTCAGGGGGCTGTTCCCGGACCTCCAGGACTCCCCGGAGACGCTGGAGGCCACGGACGCCTGGCTGGCCGCGCACGCCTCGGCACCGCCGGCGCTGCGGCGGCTGGTGCTGGAGGGACGGGACGATCTGGCGCGGGCGCTGCGCGCACAAGAAGCCCAGGAGCAGCAGGGAGCTTTGGCCAAGGATTGAGCCGCCCGTCACCGTTACGGAATTCGTTCAGTCACACCCGTAACCCCTGGTCCACCCCGTGCGGACCAGGGGTTTTCCGCGCCCTATCGGCATCCGAACACCCGTCCTTTAGTACTGCCTTGTCCGTATTTGTCGACGGGTGTGTAACAGCGGTTAAAGGTCGGATCAGGTGCGGAATCCCCGAGTCATGAACCACAACACCCCGGTGCCCCCCACCTCCCCCGCCCCCGTCCCCTCCGTCCCCCGCCCGCTGCGCCACCTGGCGCGTGACGGACGGCGGCGGGTCCTGACGGCCGCCCAGCTCCGCTCGCACGGCGTCTCCCCGGCCGAGACCGACGGGCAGTGCCGTCCCGGCGGGCCCTGGCAGCAGCTTCTGCCCGGGGTCTTCGCGCTCCACCCGGGGCCGCCGACCAGCGAGGAGCGGTTGCACGCGGTCCTGCTGTACGCGGCCCGCGAGCCGAAGGCCGCGGCCGGGGTGCCGGCCCAGCCGGACGCCGGCGGACCGCACCGGCCGGGGTACCGGGAGGCCGTGATCACCGGCCTGGCGGCGCTCACCCTGCACGGTCTGGCCTCCGCTCCCCCGCTGCCCTCCCTGGAGCGGATCGACGTCCTGGTCCCGCGCCGGCGCCGGCTGCGCTCGGCCGGCTTCGCGCACATCGTCCGTACGGCGGAGCTGCCCGCGCCCGAGCAGGTCACGGGCGTCCCGGTCGCCCCGGTGCCGCGCGCCCTGGCCGACGCCGTCGCCGAGCTGACGGACCCGAACCTCGTCCGGCGGCTGCTGTCGGACGCGGTGCGCGGCGGACACTGCGAACCGGCGGCGGTGGTGCGGGAGTTGAACGACGCCGAGCTGCTGACGCAGCCGCATGTGGTGGACGCGGTGGACGCGCTGCTCGCCGAGGGCCGGTCGGTCGCGGAGGAGCGGCTCTACCGGATGGTCACCGAGTACGGCCTGCCCGACCCGGTGTGGAACGTCGACCTCCGGCTGCCCGGCGGCCCCCATCTGGGCGGACTGGACGCCTACTGGCCGGAGCAGGCGGTGGCCGTGGAGCTGGACACCCGGGCGCCCCGCCAGGACGAGGACGCGATGTGGTCGGAGTACGCCCGCAAGCGGGAGGTCCTGGAGCGGCTCGGCATCACGGTCGTCCACATCACGCCGAAGAAGCTGCGGGACGCGCGGGAGCAGCAGGCGGCGGTGGTCCGTACGGCCCTGATGGCGGCCGGGGACCGCGATCCGGCCGCGTATGTCGTGGTGCTGCCCCGGTAGGAGGGGGCCGGGGCGGTGCCAGGAGGGGAGAGGAGGGGCCACCGGTGACGGACCGGCGGCCCCTCCTCGTGCGCGCGGCTCTCCGTGCGGACTACCTCCGCTTGAGCAGCAGTTCCGTGTTCCGGTCCCCCGGGCCGCCGCTCAGCCGGGCCCCGTCGGGGCGGGCGTTCGCCGACAGCTCCCGGTAGAGGGCGGCCAGGCCGGTCTGGGAGAGGTCGCCGAAGTCCGTGCGGTGCGGGGCGGCGGACTCGATCAGGGTGGTGTGCAGGGAGAGGGTGCCGTCCGCGTTGTCGACCAGCTCGACGATCCGGGCGAGCTGCGGGAACTCCACGTGGGAGGCGGTGGAGATCTCCCAGAAGGAGCCCGCGGAGCCGCGGTGCGGGGTGATGTCGTTGCGGTGGATGTGGCCGTTCACCCACGCCACCACGTTGGGGTGCCGGCCGAGCAGCGCCACCAGTTCGGCCCCCTGGTGCCGGCGCTCGCGCGGGCGGGCCGGGTCCGGGCGGGTGTTGGACATGCTGCTGCCGGTGTGGTGGCTGAAGACGACCACGTGCAGGTCGCGGTGGGTGCGCAGGGTGCGGTCCAGCCAGGTGAGCTGCGCGGTGCCGATCGAGCCGTTGTAGTGGCCGCCGGGGTCGGTGGTGTCGAGGCTGACGCCGAGCACCTTCTCGGTGATCGGGAAGGTGTAGTACTGCGTGCCCGCCTCCAGGTTGGCCCGCGTGTAGCCGTGGCCGACCGGGCCCGCGCCCCGGTACGCGGGGTCCAGGTGGGCCCGGACGTACTCGCGGGGTGTGAAGGGGGCCCGGCGCTCGTCCGGGGTGACCGCGCGCATCGCACGGCGCCGGGAGTCCAGCAGGTCGCGCAGGACGGTGCCGCGGGGGTCGCGGTCCTGGCTGATGCTCCGCTGGAGCCGTGCCGCCTCGGCGGGGCTGAGGTCCATCAGCTTGCGGCCGCCGACCGCGTACGCGGCGAGCCGGCTGTCGCCGTGCGCGTAGCAGCCCAGCGGCATGGCGTCGTGGTTGCCGACGGTGGAGTACCAGGGCAGGGTCAGGCCGGGGCTGCGCACCTCGCGGATCGCGGCCGCCAGGAAGCCGTCGATACGGGGGAAGCCGCGCCGGGTGTAGGCGTCGCGGGAGGCCGAGCCGGGCTGCCAGTACAGGGGGACGCCGCTGTTCTGGACGCCCTCGTAGTGGCGCGGGTCCCCGGAGTTGGGGGTGATCCGCCCGCCGCTGAGCACGGTCAGGTACCAGTCCAGCTCGGTGCGGGCGTTGTTGTCGGTGTTGTCGCCGGTGGTGACGGCGCAGTCCAGCGGCGCCCCGGTGACCGGCGCGGCGCGCAGCGCGTTGACCCGCTCCACGAGCGAGACCGCGCCCTGCACGGTGAGCGCCTCGTGCGGCCGCCAGGAGATCTCGCTCGCCGCGCGCAGGTACTCCAGACGCAACGGATGCTGACTGTCGATCAGATGCAGGTCGGTGAGCTGCACGAAGGCCGCGAGGGCGGTACGGCGGTCCGCGCGGCCTGACCTGGGCGCGGCCAGTTCGCCGCGGACGACGCGGCCCCAGCCGGGCGCGCTGCCCATCCGGCGGTAGCCGGAGCCGGGGCGCGGGGCGGCGACGGCGGCGAGCGTGGTGCCCTGGATGTAGGGGGCGGACGGGGCGGCGGCGAGGGCTGTGGCCTGTGGCCCGGCCTCGGGCGCTCGCGCGGCGGGGGCCGCCGCGCTGTCGGTGGGCCGCAGGGCGTACCCGACGCCCGCGGAGACGGAGACGGCCGCGGTGGCGGCGAGGACGGTACGACGGTCGACCCCCAGCACGGAGGACGTGACGGAGCGGGTGCGCGACATGCCGCCCATGCTCGGCACCGGGGGTGACCTGCGCGTGAACGCCCCAGCAACGCGAAACGCCGATCGCCGGACATGGATCTGGAGGCACTTCCGCGCCGGACCGCACGCCCCGCTACGCCTCCGGCGGCACGAACACCCGCCCGTCCCGCGGGCGTTCCCGCCACAGCTTGAGCGCCACGTCGACCAGCCGGACCCGGGTCAGCTCCGGTACGGCGGCCAGGTCGTGCCAGGCGGCGAGGTCGGTGGAGCCGTTCACCTCGTGGCGCAGTTCGCCGCCGGTGATCCGGGCCTCGTAGACGATGCGCAGGCCCTGGTGGTCGACGGGGCCGCGCCAGCCCGCGCGGCCGAAGACCCGGCGGAAGGTGTCCACTCCGAGCAGGCCGGTCACCTCGACGCGGTAGCCGGTCTCCTCGTCGAGTTCGCGCACCACGGTGTCGAGGGGATCCTCGCCGTGCTCCATGCCGCCGCCGGGCAGCACCCACTCCGGGGTGCCGTCGGCGGCCGGTGAGCGGGCGAGCAGGATCCGGTCGTCCCGGACGCACACGGCGTAGGCGGCCACCCTCAACTTCTTGCGCACACAACGACGTTAGCCGGTCGAGAGCGGGCACGGGGGGACACAGGGGCCGGACAGGGGCCATACAGGGTCCCCGTAGAGGGTTTTCCCCATACATCCATATCGTTTCGGTCAACACTCCCCAAACAACTGCCCCTTGCGTAAAGCTTTGCGTTCGTCCGAGACCGTCTTCCGGACGTTTCGCGACCGGGTGTGACCAGCCCGGTCGCCCGACGCTCGTTCCTTACGTACAAGGGATGCCGATGACCTTCACCCCCCAGCGCGAGCCCGCCCCGGGCGCCAGACGCGTGGTGCGCATAGCCGTGGCCGCGGGCCTGGTGGCAGCGCTGTCCGCGGCCGGACCGATACCCGTGGCCTTCGCCGCGGGCGCCGACCGGGCCCCGGCCGCCGCCGACCCGGGCGCCAAGTCCGCCCACGAAAAGCTCGGTTCGGACGACGCCGCCCTTCTCGCCGAGGCCAAGGCCGACGGCGACAAGACCGTCACGCTGATGGTCGCGACCGCTCCCGGCAGCACCGAGCAGGTCGCCGCAGAACTCGACGCCGTCAAGGGCGGCCTCGTGGGCCGCACCTTCGACAAGGTCGGCTACGTCCGCGCCACCGTCCCCACCGGCAAGGCCGACGCGGCCATCGCCGCCGCCACCAAGCTCTCCTCGGTGCACGCCATCGACCTGCGGGAGGACATCCCGCTGGACGACCCGACGCCCGCCGCGGACACCGCCAAGGGCGCCGCGAAGGGCTCCTCGGGCTCCAAGGCCGCCAAGGCGCCGGGCAAGAACACGCCCGCCGAGAACCCGTACAACCCGTCCTTCGAGACGGGCGCCGTCGACTTCGTGAAGAAGAACCCGAAGGCGGACGGCCGCGGGGTCACCATCGGTGTCCTCGACTCCGGCGTGGACCTCGGGCACCCCGCCCTCCAGAAGACCACCACCGGCGAGCGCAAGATCGTCGACTGGGTCACCTCGACCGACCCGGTCTCCGACGGCGACCTGTCCTGGCGCCGGATGACGAACGTCGCCGACGGCCCGCAGTTCAGCCGGACCCCCGCGACCACCGGTGTCGCCGAGACCTTCAAGGCCCCGGCCGGCTCCTACCGGTTCAACTACTTCTACGAGTCCGCGACGGCCGGCGGCGACCAGCTCGGCGACGTCAACCGCGACGGTGACACCACCGACGCCTGGGGCGTGCTCTACGACCCCGCGACGAACACCGTGCGCGTCGACTCCGACGACAACCTGGACTTCACCGACAACGCCCCGATGAAGGCGTACAAGGACGGCTTCCAGGTCGCCTACTTCGGCACGGACGACCCGGCGACCGACGTCGTCGAGCGCATCCCGTTCGTCGTGGAGACCCGCAAGGACGTCGTCTACGACGCGGCCGGCAACAAGGCCGACTACGTCAACATCGGCATGATCTCCAGCGAGCACGGCACCCATGTCGCGGGCATCACCGCCGCGAACAGCCTGTTCGGCGGGAAGATGAACGGCGCCGCCCCCGGCGCGAAGATCGTCTCCTCGCGCGCCTGCGTCTTCGGCCCCGGCTGCTCCAACGTCGCGCTCACCGAGGGCATGATCGACCTCGTCGTCAACCGCGGCGTCGACATCGTCAACATGTCGATCGGCGGTCTGCCGGGCCTCAACGACGGCAACAACGCCCGCGCCGAGCTGTACACGCGCCTGATCGACACCTACGGCGTCCAGCTCGTCATCTCGGCCGGCAACAGCGGCCCCGGCGCCAACACCATCGGCGACCCCGGCCTGGCCGACAAGGTCATCTCGGTCGGCGCGGGCATCTCCAAGGAGACCTGGGCCGCCAACTACGGCTCCCAGGTGACCAAGAAGTACGCGCTGCTGCCCTTCTCCTCGCGCGGCCCGCGTGAGGACGGCGGCTTCACGCCGACCCTGGTCGCCCCCGGCGCCGCGATCAACACGATCCAGACCTGGCTGCCGGGCGCCCCGGTCGCCGAGGCGGGCTACTCCCTGCCGGCCGGCTACGCCATGCTCCAGGGCACCTCGATGGCCTCCCCGCAGGCCGCGGGCGCCTCGGCCCTGCTGATCTCGGCCGCCAAGCAGCAGAAGATCGCCCTCACCCCGGCGAACCTGCGCACCGCGCTGACCTCGACCGCCGACCACATCAAGGGTGTGCAGGCGTACGAGGAGGGTGCCGGCGCCATCAACATCGTCGACGCCTGGAAGTCCATCAGGAAGGGCGCCACCGCCCACGCGTACACGGTGAAGGCCCCGGTCGACACCGCGCTCGACTTCGCGCTGAAGACGCCGGGCTTCGGCACCGGCATCTACGACCGCGAGGGCGGCCTCAAGGCCGGTCAGAAGAAGACCTACGAGGTCACCGTCACCCGCACGACGGGCGCCGACAAGCCGATCCGGCACGAGCTGTACCTGGAGAACAACGCGGCCGGCGCCTTCCGGATCGTCGGCTCCGACGAGGTCAAGCTCGGCCTGAACAAGCCGGTCACCGTGAAGATCCAGGCCGCGCCGAAGTCCGCCGGGATCAAGAGCGCGATCCTGGAGGTCGACGACCCGAAGACCGAGGGCATCGACAAGCAGATCCTCAACACGGTCGTCGTCTCGTCGCCGCTGGCGCACACCTTCTCCACGAAGAACACCGTGCAGCGCAACAGCTCGCAGCACTACTTCGTGACCGTCCCCGAGGGCGCCACCTCCCTGGAGGTCGCCATCGGCGGGCTGAAGGACAAGAGCCAGACCCGCTTCATCTCGCTCCACCCCTACGGTGTCGCGGTCGAGAACACGGCCACCACCAACTGCTACAACAACTACCTCGACGGCAACGGCTGCAAGCCCGACGCCCGCTCCTACGCCGCCCCGCAGCCGGGCGTCTGGGAGATCGAGGTCGAGTCGCGCCGCACCTCGCCGCTGCTCGACAACCCCTACAAGCTGGACGTCACCGTCTACGGCGCCACGTTCGACCCGGCGACCGTGACCGTGCCCGAGGCGAAGGTCGGCACCCCGGCCCCCGTCTCCTGGAAGGTGTCGAACAAGTTCGCCGCCATCGACGGCAAGCTGGTCGGCGGCCCGCTCGGCTCCTCCAAGGCGGCCCGCCCGACCGTCGCCAACCACGAGACCCAGACCACCACGGTCGAGGTCCCGGCCGGTGCCGCGTCCCTGGACGTCTCCATCGGCAACGTCTCGGACACCGCCGCCGACCTGGACCTGACGGTCTACGACTCCACGGGCAAGCAGGTCGCCCAGCAGGCCGACGGCGACTCGGAGGAGGCGGTCTCCATCCCGAAGCCCGCCGCCGGCACGTACACCATCGAGGTCGCGGCCTACTCGGTCCCGGCCGGCACGACGGCGTACGACTACCTGGACGTGTTCTTCTCGTCCGCGCTCGGCACGGTCGACGTCGGCTCCTCGGCGCCGGTCAAGCTGGCCACGGGCGCCACGGCGGCGGTCTCCGCGACCGTCACCGCCGCGGCCCCCGCGCCCGAGGGCCGGGCCTTCTTCGGCCAGGTCCAGCTCGTCAACGCCCGCGGCACCGTCGCCGGTCTGGGCAGCGTGGCGATCGGCAAGGTCACGCCGTAACGGCAAGGCAGTGAGACAGGAGGGGCGGGCGTCCGTACGGGCGCCCGCCCCTTCGCCGTGTCCACGGCGGCTCGGGGCTCAACCGCAGCTCCGCTGCTCCGCCTGGGGCAGCGCGCGGGCCAGTGCCTCGCGTTCGGCGGCGATACCGGCCTCCCCGACCGACCAGACCACCGGCGAGTCGCCCTCCTCGTCCAGCGCGACCAGCACGTGGTCGCCCTTCGCCACCAGCGGATCCATGTCCCGGGCCAGCGCGAAACGGACCTCCGCGGCCGTCTCCTCCGGCTTGTAGGCACGGGTCACCCGCAGCGTGACCCGCTCGTCGCCGGTGCCGGGCAGCGGTTCGACGGCCGTCACGTCGCCCTCTACGACCAGCCGGGCGCAGGCCAGGAACGCCGGGTCCCCGAACGGGCCGCCCGCCCCCGCCTCCGCCTTCTGGTCCGCGCTGTCGGCGGCGGCACTGCTGTCGCCGGAGGAGGACGCGCCCCCGCCCGTCTGCACCAGCAGCCAGCCGGACCCCACGACCATCGCTCCGGCGGCGGCGACCGCCAGGGCGCGCAGCGCGCGGACGGCCGGACGGACCGGGCGGCGCAGCCGCCGTACGGCACTCTCCGGCCGAGGGGCCGGCTCGGGTCCCGTCAGGGTGTCCGCGAGGACGGTGAGCTGGTCGCGCAGCAGCGCCAGATCGGCGGTCGCCGCGCGGTGGGCCGCCAGATAGCCGGGGTCGTCCCGGGCCTCGTCGGACAGCGGGGCGTCGGTGAGCGCGGCCATCAGGGCGTCCATGCCGTCGTAGCTCTCGCGCGTGGGGCCGTGTTCGTTCTCGGCGGGCATGTCACACCACCTCGTCCTCGTGCAGGCGGGCGCGCAGGGCCCGGACCGCGGTGTGCAGGCGGCTCTTGACGGTGCCCTCCGGCACGCCCAGCTCGTCGGCTATGGAACGCACCGGAAGATCCGCGAAGAACCGCAGGACCACGACCTGCCGCTGGGCGTCCGGCAGCTCGTCCAGGCCCTCCGCGACCGCGAGGGAGAGCACGCTGGTGTCCTCCCCCGAGGGGTGCTCGTGCGCGCGCAGCGAGGCCAGCCGCTCGCCGAGGCGTTCCTGGCGGCGCCTGGCCCGGTGCCAGTCCATGGCGAGGTTGGAGGCGACGACCGCCGCCCACGCGGAGACGTCGCGCGGGGCGTCGTAGCCCTTGGCCGCCCGCTCCAGCAGCCGCAGACGGACCTGCTGCACCCCGTCCGGCAGGTCCGCCTGCGGCACTCCGCCCAGGGCGAGCACCGCCCGCACCCGGCGTTCCTGCGCCGCGTCCAGCGGATCACCGTGACCGGCGTCCCCCTGGGCGCGGCGCGCGATTCTGCGCAGCAACAGACACCCCTCCCCTCGCCGCGTTGTCTCTACGACGCCGGGGCGCGCCGAAACGTTCGCCGGGCGCGGGGATTTCTCCGCCGAGGTGTACGTCACACGGCGGCGCGGAGCGTCCCAGCCCTCGGGCATGCAGGGCAAAGAATTGGACAGGTGGGCCGGGGTCGGCCGCATGATGGAGAAGCCACGGCCAGGCACTACGCACATATCCAGACAGAACGACATAGTCAGAACGAGACAGAGGGAGTCGCCGTGAGGGTCGGAATCGTCGGAGCCACCGGTCAGGTCGGCACGGTCATGCGCAGGATCCTCAAGGAGCGGAACTTCCCGGTCACCGAGCTGCGGCTGTTCGCCTCGGCCCGTTCGGCGGGCACCGAGCTGGACGGCGTGACGGTGGAGGACGCGGCGACGGCCGACTACTCCGGCCTGGACATCGTGCTGTTCTCGGCGGGCGGCGCCACCTCGAAGGCGCTGGCGGAGAAGGTCGCCGCGCAGGGTGCCGTGGTGATCGACAACTCCTCGGCCTGGCGCAAGGACCCCGAGGTCCCCCTCGTCGTCTCCGAGGTCAACCCGCACGCGATCGCGGATCGCCCCAAGGGCATCATCGCCAACCCGAACTGCACCACCATGGCCGCGATGCCGGTCCTCAAGCCGCTGCACGCCGAGGCGAGCCTGGAGGCGCTGGTCGTCGCCACCTACCAGGCGGTGTCCGGCTCCGGTGTGGCGGGCGTGGCGGAGCTGCACGGCCAGGCGCAGAAGGTGATCGCCGACGCGGACAAGCTGACGCACGACGGCACGGCGGCCGACTTCCCCGAGCCGCAGGTCTACCGGCGTCCGATCGCCTTCAACGTGGTCCCGCTCGCGGGTTCGATCGTCGAGGACGGCCTCGACGAGACGGACGAGGAGCAGAAGCTGCGCAACGAGTCCCGCAAGATCCTGGAGATCCCGGGTCTGAAGGTCTCCGGCACCTGTGTGCGCGTCCCGGTCTTCTCCGGCCACTCCCTCCAGGTCAACGCCCGTTTCGCGCGCCCGCTGCCGGTGGAGCGCGCCACCGAGCTGCTGGCCGACGCGCCGGGCGTGGTCCTCACCGACATCCCGACCCCCCTCCAGGCCGCCGGCCAGGACCCCTCGTACGTGGGCCGTATCCGCCGGGACGAGACCGTGGAGCACGGCATCGCGCTGTTCATCTCCAACGACAACCTCCGCAAGGGCGCGGCGCTGAACGCGGTGCAGATCGCGGAGCTGGTGGCGCAGGAGCTGAAGGGCTAGCGCGACCGCGCGACCTCGTAGAGGAAGCACCCGTACTCGACGGCCCTGACGTGGACGAACGCCACGTCGGGGCCGTCGAGCGCGTCCCGGACCCCGGCCGCGATGCCACCGGGCCCGACCAGCTCGCCGCCCAGGATGCGTCCGTCGTGGGAGTAGCGGCGCAGCACCCGGTGGGCGCCCCCGAAGGGGTAGGGGTCGTACGGGTCGTCGGGGCACTCGTCGGCGTGGAGGAACACGGGGCCCTGTTCGTCGTAGGCGCCGGGGTCGGTGCCCGTCGCCCCGGCCCGGCGGCGCAGCGGGGCGTAGCTCACCAGGGCGATGCGCTCGCCGGGCGTGCTGCGCCGCAGGCAGCAGCGCAGCGGCGCCCCGCCCTCCTCGTCCACGAAGGGCTCGGCGGCGCGTCCGGCGTCGTCGGCTGCCAGCAGTTCCTTCCGTACGTCCGGGCGGACGGCCCGGACCACAGGGTTCTCGCTCATGTCCCCCAGCCTCCCGCCGTCCGGCCCGGTCCACCGGCGGATTCCGGACGCCGTGTCCGGCGGGCGCGGCGCGCGGCCGGGCGGGGCAGCGCCGCCAGCACGGACAGCAGGGCCAGGCCCACGCCCAGCCACAGCACGCCGGTCGCCCCGGCCGTGTCGGCGGTGCGGCCGCCGGTGAAGGCGCCGAGCGCGATCGCCGTGTTGAAGACCGCGGCAATCAGCGCGGACACCGCTTCCGGGGCGCGCGGGGCGGCGGCCGTCAGCCAGGTCTGGGCGGAGACGGCGACCCCGCCGTAGACGAACCCCCACAGGACGAGCAGCAGGGCCGACGCGCCGAGCGACCCGCCCGCGGGCACCAGCAGCGCGACGACCGCCGTCACGCCCGCCGCGACCACGCACACCGTCCGCCGGGGACCGCGCGCGGCGGCCGGACCGGCGGCGAAGGTGCCGACGACGCCCGCGACGCCGTACCCGAGGAGCAGGGTGCCCGCCGCCCCGGCCCCCAGGCCCGGCACCCGTTCCAGGACGGACCGTACGTACGTGTACGCCGCGAAGTGCCCGGTGACCAGCAGTCCCACCACGGCCAGTCCCCGCCGCACCCCGGGCAGCGCCGCCACCCGCCGCAACTCCCCTGTTCCGACCGTGCGTTCGGCGGGCAGCGGAGGGAGCGCGAGGGCCAGGGCCGCGGCCACCGCGACGGCGAGGACCGCGAGCCCGGCGAAGGCCCACCGCCAGCCGGCCGTCGCGCCGAGGACCGTCCCGGCCGGCACCCCGAGCACGGACGCGACGGCGATCCCGCTGAAGACGACCGCCGTGGCCCGGCCGACCGAGGCCGCCGGCACCAGCCGTACCGCCAGTCCGGCCGCGACCGCCCACACCCCGCCGATGCACACCCCGACCAGCGCCCGCGCCACCAGCAGCGCGGCCACGCCCGGGGCGAGCGCGGACAGCAGGTCGGCGGCCGCGAGCAGCAGCGACAGGCCGACCAGCACCCGGCGCCGGTCGGCCCGCCGTACGGCGACCGGCAGCAGCGGGGCCGCGACGGCGGCGACCAGACCGGGCAGGGTGAGCGCGAGTCCGGCCGTCCCGGCGGACACGCCCAGCCCGTCGCCCAGCGGGGTGAGCAGTCCGACCGGCAGCATCTCGGTGGTGACGACGGAGAAGGTGGCCCCGGCGAGCGCGAGCACGGCGGCCCAACGGCCGCCCGGCGGCGGGGAGATGTCCGGGGATACCCGGGCAGGTGTGGGGGAGGACATGCCTCCACCCTTCAGCTCCGGACGGGCGCTTCCCACCCCGTCCCGGAGAGCGGACACCGGCCCGCCGTAACGTCGTCGCCCCCGGCGGCCGACCCGTGGAAGGATGGCGCAACCCACACATAAACGAGGAGATGACCGCGTGCCTGGCACAAACCTGACTCGCGAAGAGGCGCAGCAGCGGGCGTCGCTGCTCACCGTTGACTCGTACGAGATCGATCTCGACCTCTCCGGCGCGCAGGAGGGCGGTACCTACCGGTCCGTGACCACGGTGCGCTTCGACGTCGCCGAGGAGAACGCCGAGTCCTTCATCGACCTGGTGGCCCCGGCGGTCCACGAGGTGACGCTCAACGGCGACGCGCTCGACCCGGCCGAGGTGTTCAAGGACTCCCGGATCGCGCTGCCGGGCCTGCTGCACGGGCGTAACGTCCTGCGGGTCGTGGCCGACTGCGCGTACACCAACACCGGCGAGGGTCTGCACCGGTTCGTCGACCCGGTCGACGAACAGGCTTATCTGTACACGCAGTTCGAGGTGCCGGACGCCCGTCGGGTGTTCGCGTCCTTCGAGCAGCCGGATCTGAAGGCCACCTTCCAGTTCACGGTGAAGGCGCCGTCCGGCTGGACCGTCATCTCCAACTCGCCGACGCCCGAACCCACCGACGACGTCTGGGTGTTCGAGCCGACGCCGCGGATCTCCACGTACATCACCGCGCTGATCGTCGGTCCGTACCACTCCGTGCACAGCGTGTACGAGAAGGACGGGCAGAGCGTCCCGCTCGGCATCTACTGCCGTCCCTCGCTCGCCGAGTTCCTCGACTCGGACGCGATCTTCGAGGTCACCCGGCAGGGCTTCGACTGGTTCCAGGAGAAGTTCGACTACGCGTACCCGTTCGAGAAGTACGACCAGCTCTTCGTGCCGGAGTTCAACGCGGGCGCGATGGAGAACGCGGGCGCGGTGACCATCCGCGACCAGTACGTGTTCCGGTCGAAGGTGACGGACGCGTCGTACGAGCTGCGCGCCGAGACCATCCTGCACGAGCTGGCCCACATGTGGTTCGGCGACCTGGTCACCATGGAGTGGTGGAACGACCTGTGGCTGAACGAGTCGTTCGCCACCTACACCTCCATCGCCTGCCAGGCGTACCACCCGCAGTCGCGCTGGCCGCACTCGTGGACCACGTTCGCCAATTCCATGAAGACGTGGGCCTACCGGCAGGACCAGCTCCCGTCCACCCACCCGATCATGGCGGAGATCCGTGACCTGGACGACGTCCTGGTCAACTTCGACGGCATCACCTACGCCAAGGGCGCGTCCGTCCTCAAGCAGCTCGTCGCCTATGTCGGCATGGACGAGTTCTTCAAGGGCGTCCAGGCGTACTTCAAGGCGCACGCCTTCGGCAACACGCGCCTGTCCGACCTGCTCGGCGCGCTGGAGGAGACCTCGGGCCGCGATCTGAAGTCCTGGTCGAAGGCATGGCTGGAGACGGCCGGCATCAACATCCTGCGGCCGGAGATCGCGACGGACGGCGAGGACGGGTCCGGGGTGATCACGTCCTTCGCGATCCGCCAGGAGGCCCCGGCCCTGCCCGCCGGCGCCAAGGGCGCGCCGACGCTGCGTCCGCACCGTATCGCCGTCGGCCTCTACGACCTCGACGGGGAGAGCGGCAAGCTGGTCCGCCGCGAGCGCCTCGAACTCGACGTCGACGGCGAGCTGACGGACGTCCCGCAGCTCGTCGGCACCCGCCGCCCGGACGTCGTGCTGCTCAACGACGACGACCTGTCGTACGCCAAGGTCCGCCTCGACGAGCGGTCCCTCGCCTTCGTCACCGAGCACCTCGGCGACTTCGAGTCCTCCCTGCCGCGCGCGCTGTGCTGGGCGTCGGCCTGGGACATGACGCGGGACGCCGAACTGCCGGCCCGCGACTACCTGTCCCTGGTGCTGTCGGGCATCGGCAAGGAGTCCGACATCGGCGTGGTGCAGTCGCTGCACCGTCAGGTCAAGCTGGCCATCGACCTGTACGCCGACCCGACCGCCCGCGAGGCCCTGCTGACCCGCTGGACCGACGCCACGCTGGCGCATCTGCGGTCCGCCGAGGCGGGCAGCGACCACCAGCTCGCCTGGGCCCGCGCGTTCGCGGCCACCGCCCGCACGCCGGAGCAGCTCGACCTGCTGGACGCCCTGCTCGACGGCTCGCAGACCATCGAGGGCCTGGCCGTCGACACCGAGCTGCGCTGGGCGTTCGTGCAGCGCCTCGCGGCGGTCGGCCGGTTCGACGAGGCGGAGATCACCGCCGAGTACGAGCGCGACAAGACGGCGGCCGGTGAGCGGCACGCGGCCACCGCCCGGGCCGCGCGCCCGACGCCGGAGGCCAAGGCGGAGGCGTGGGCGTCGGTCGTCGAGGACGACAAGCTGCCCAACGCCCTCCAGGAGGCCGTGATCGGCGGTTTCGTGCAGACCGACCAGCGTGAGCTGCTGGCGGCGTACACGGACCGGTACTTCGAGGTCGTCAAGGACGTCTGGGACAGCCGCTCGCACGAGATCGCCCAGCAGATCGCGATCGGCCTCTACCCGGCGGTCCAGGTCTCCCGGGAGACCCTGGACAAGACGGACGCCTGGCTGGCCTCCGCCGAGCCGAACGCGGCCCTGCGCCGCCTGGTCTCCGAGGCCCGCGCGGGCGTGGAGCGGGCGCTGCGGGCGCAGGAGGCGGACGCGCGGTAGTTGCTTGCGGTAGCGGTTGCCGTAGCGGTTGCGGTGGCGGGGGCGCTCGGGTTGATGCCGGGCGCCCCCTGCTTTGTGCCTGCGTGCGGGGCCGGTCTCAGGCGACCGGGTCGCGGTGCGGGCGTTCGCTCGTGCCCCTGCGGGGTGACGGTCGTACGGGCGCCGCGGCGGCGCCGCCCGCGCGGAGCTGGCCCGCGACCGTCGCCACGAAGGCCAGCGCCATGCCCGTGAGCTGGAGCGGGGTCAGCGCCTCGCCGAGGGCGGCCCAGCCGACGACGGCCGCGGTGAGCGGGGAGAGCGGGCCGAGGAAGGTGACCTGGGTGGCGGTGAGACGGCCTATGCCGCGGAACCAGAGCCAGTACGACACCGCGGTGTTGGCCAGCGCCAGATAGAGGTACCCGGCGGCGGCCCGGCCGTCCAGGGCGGGCGGGGCGCCCTCGGCGAGGAACGCGACGGGCGCGATCAGCAGCCCGCCCGCGGTGAGCTGCCAGCCGGCGAGGGCCAGCGGGCCGACGCCCTCGGGCCGGCCCCACTTCTTGGTCAGGACGACACCGGCCGACATGGAGGCCGTGGAGCCGAGCGCGGCCAGCACGCCGAGCCCGTCCAGCGCGCCGGCCGCCTTCAGGACGACCAGGCTGACCCCGGACGCGGCGACCACCCCGGCCAGCAGGGTCCGCGCGGTCGGCCGCTGCCCGAGGAGCAGGGCCGAGAGACCGACGACGAACAGGGGTCCGACCGAGCCGACGACCGCCGCCATGCCACCGGGCAGCCGGTACGCGGAGAGGAACAGCAGGGGGAAGAAGGCGCCGATGTTCAGCGCCCCGAGCAGCGCCGCCTTGCCCCACCAGAGGCCGCGCGGCAGCACCCGGCCGAGGGCGAGCAGCAGCAGTCCGGCGGGCAGGGCGCGCATCAGACCGGTGAACAGGGGGCGGTCGGGCGGCAGGAACTCGGTGGTGACGGCGTAGGTGGTGCCCCAGGAGACGGGGGCGAGGGCGGTGAGCAGGACGGTCGTGATCCTCTGCATGCATTTAGCTTACCTCTAAGCAACTTACCTGCAAGCCACTTTCTTGCGGACGACCGGACACGGCCGGATACTCACCCCATGAGCACCACGCAGCCGCAGCAGCCGCCGCGCAAGGACCCGGTCGACGCGATCATCGAGCAGTGGGCGGAGGTCCGGCCCGATCTCGACACCGCCGCCATGGAGGTCTTCGGCCGGATCCACCGGATCTCGCGGGCGGTGGGCGACCGTTCGGAACGGGCGTACAGCCATCTCGGCCTGGCGCGGGGCGAGTTCGACGTCCTGGCCACCCTGCGCCGGTCCGGCGAGCCCTACACCCTCTCGCCCCGTCAGCTCTCCGCCACGCTGATGCTCACCACCGGCGGGATGACCGGCCGGCTCGACAAACTGGAGCGGGCGGGACTGCTGCGCCGCTCCCCCGATCCGCACGACCGGCGGGGACTGCGGGTGACGCTGACCGACGAGGGGCTGACCCTGGTCGACCGCGCGGTCGGCGCCGGCCTCGCCGCCCAGACCCAGGCCCTGTCGGCGGCCCTCACCCCGGAGCGCGCCGCCCAACTGGCCGACCTGCTGCGGGAGGTGCTGTTCGCGACGGAGACGGCGGAGGGGTAGGCGGCGGCGCCTTTTGCGTGTCAGCCGACGTGCGCCGAGAGGGCCGCGTCGACGGCCTTCGCATCGGCACCGTCCGCCGCCCAGGCGACGTATCCGTCGGGCCGCACGAGGAGGACCGTACGGCGGTCGCCCGCCCAGCGTTCCACGGCGAGGCGGCCCTCACGGTCGGCGCCCGCCCCTGCGTGGTCCCCCGGGGTGATCAGCACGAACTTGCCGCCGCGCAGGGCCTCGTGGAGGCGGCCGCCCCCGGCCAGGGCGACGTCCGGGACGCGGGTGCCGGTGAGGCGGTGCGCGCCGCGCGGGGCGGGGTAGCGGAAGCCGATGCCGGTGATCCGGCCGATCGCGCGGCGGCGGGCGGGGGCGGCGACGCCGATGAGCGTGGTGAGGGCGGCGCGCAGGGCCAGGGTGGCGGGCCGCTTGGCCATGGCGAGGCGGACGATGCCGCCGCTGCTGCGGAGCACCGACCTGCCGACGGGGTGCCGTTCGTCCTGGTAGCTGTCGAGCAGGTCGGGGCGCGCGTGGCCGTGCAGGACCTGGGCGAGCTTCCAGCTCAGGTTGGCCGCGTCCTGGAGGCCGGTGTTCATGCCCTGGCCACCGGCGGGGGTGTGCACGTGCGCGGCGTCGCCGGCCAGGAAGACGCGGCCCACCCGGTAGGCGGGGGCCTGGCGTTCGTCGCTGTGGAAGCGGGACATCCAGCGGGCGTCGTACATCCCGTAGTCCCGGCCGAGGGCGAGGCGGGTGACCTCCTTGACCTCGTCGAGGGCGAGGGGCTCGCTGTCGGGGACGTCGCGGGCGCGGTTCCAGGCGATCACACGGTGGTAGCCGTCGCCGAAGGGCGCGAGGAAGGCGAAGGCGTCGCCCGCGGTGTTGACGGTGAGCAGCGACTCGGGTTCCTCCGCGAGCCGGACGTCCGCGAGGACGACGGAGCGGATCACCGAACGGCCCGGGAAGGGCAGCCCGATCGCGTCCCGTACGGCGCTGCGCATGCCGTCGGTGCCGACGGCGTACGCGGCGCACAGCTCCTCGTCGGTCCCGTCGGCGGTGCGGACGGTGACCGTCACGCCGTCCGCGTCCTGGGCCAGCCCGGTGACCTCGGACTCGTAGCGGAAGCGCACCCCGGCCTGCTCGGCCCGCCGGTGGAGGGCCTTCTCCACCTCGTACTGCGGGATGACGAGGAGGTGGTTGAAGCGGGAGGGGAGGGTGTCGAGGGCGATGGTGAGCCGCCCGAAGAGCCGGAGCCGGTCGAGGGTGCGGCCTGCTGTTTCGAGCTCGTCGGCGAGACCGCGGGCGTCGAGCTGCTCCAGGGTGCGGGCGTGCAGGACGAAGGCGCGGGAGAGGTTGCTGACGCGGTGCGGGCGCTTCTCGACAAGGGTGACGGGGACACCGGCGACGGCGAGATCACCGGCGAGCAGCAGTCCGGTGGGCCCGGAGCCGACGACGATCACGGGGTGGGCGGTGGTGCCGTTCATGGTGGCCTCCTTACGCCAACGCTCGTAGGCCAACACATGTTGGCCAACGCATGTAGGCAACGATAGGCACGGCTCCCCGCGAGGGTCAACACTTGTTGGCAAACGCTCGTTGGCCTACGCTTGTGGACATGACTGGCACAGGCACCCGCCGCTCCGAGGCCACCCGCGACGCGATCCGCACCGCCGCCCGCGAACGCTTCGCCGCCGACGGCTACGAACGGACCACCATCCGCGCCGTCGCCAAGGACGCGGGCATCGACCCCTCCATGGTCATGCGCTACTACGGCAACAAGGAGGGCCTGTTCGCGGCGGCGGTCGCCGTCGACCTGAAACTCCCCGACCTCACCACGCTCCCCCGGGACGAGGTCGGCCGCGCCCTGGTCACCCACTTCCTGGACATGTGGGAGGAGAACGAGGTGCTCACCGCGCTCCTCCGGGTCGGCGTGACCAACGAGGCCGGCGCCGCCCGCATGCAGACGATCTTCCGCGACCAGCTCCTGCCCACGGCCCGAGCGGTCTGCCCCGACCCCGAACAGTCCGGCACCCGAGCGGCCCTGTGCGCCACCCAGCTCCTCGGCCTGGCCCTCACCCGCTACATCCTCCGCCTCCCCCCGGTGGTGACCCTCCCCCGCGAGGAACTGACCGCCTGGCTCTCCCCCACGATCCACCGCTACCTGACAGCCCCTCATCCGGCGGCTTGACCGTCGATCAAGGGGGATCCACAGGTCAACGCGTCATGGTGGTCGCGCAGCACCATGACGGACCGAGCCAGCCACCGCACTCGCTCCACCTCCCCCCGCAACCCGGGCTGCTCGGGCACGGCCAGCCGCCTACGAGCCTCCTCGACCCCGGCCAGCGCGAGCGTTGCCCGCACACCACCCCCGGGCGCCTCGGCGACCAGCCGCTCGATCTGCGGCATCAGAAAGGCCAGGTGCGCCCTGAAGTCCCCGTCGAGGAGCTTCACCGTCTGATGACGGGGCAGTGCCTGCTGAGCCAGAAACCAGGAGGCGGCGGCACGCACCATGGGCGTGACCGACCGCGCCGCCTCCCCTTCGGAGCCATGGGCGCCCGCCGCTCCTACGCCCCTCCAAGCCTCGGACTGCCGTCGGGAAGCCCCCTCGATTCCCTCGTTCACCAACGGCCTCGGGCATCCGGCCTTGAACGCAACCCAGACCGTTTTGCCCGGACGGTGCGCGGTCACGCCGAAGTCGTCGGCGAGAGCAGCCACAAGGCGAAGTCCCCGGCCGGAGCACATGTCGACATCGGCCTGAGCCACCTCGGGCAGGCTGCCACCGCTGTCGCGCACCCCGATCCGGAGCAGCGGGCCGTCCGCATCGACCTCCAACGAGAACTCGCGCCCCGGCGGGACACCGTGCAGCACGGCGTTGGCGGCAAGTTCGGAGACACACAGCCGGATGTCCTCCAGCCGCTCGACGTACCCCCAGCCCGCCAGCCATCGAACGGCCAGGGCACGCGCGGCACCCACGGAGCTGCGGGCTCGCGGAAACCGATGTTGTCGCGACTGAGGCATCACGAACCGAACCACCTTCTTCACAGGCGACACTCCGTGCACCATATCGCTATTCGCGAATAGTAGAAAGGTCACCCGGCATCTGCCCGCCCGCGCAGGTCGCCTAACGTGTAAAGCGGCAAGGTCGGCCATCGCGTGGAGGAGACACCATGAGCGACGAGACGTGGGTCAGCACCTCGATGCCGTATCTGGTCCCACGGGAGCGGGGACAGCAGGACGCCTGGGGTGCCGAGGCGGCCGCCCGGGGTGGCAAGGGCGGTCAGCGCATCGTCCACGCCGGTGAGGTGGCCGCGCCGGACGAGGTGGCCGGCCTGCTCGGTCTGTCCGCGGGCGACCCTGTCGTCGTACGTCGCCGGATCATCGAGTTCGACGGCGAGCCCTGCGAGTTGACGGACACCTACTATCCGGTCGACATCGCGCGCGGCACCCGGCTCGCCGAGCGGGGCAGGATCCCGGGCGGGGCTGTGTCCGCCCTCGCAGCGCTGGGGCACGTCGGCGTGCGGGTGCGGGAGGACGTGACGGCACGCATGCCCGACGCCGAGGAGCGCGAAGTGCTGCGCCTGGGCGCGGACGAGCCGGTGCTCCGGCTCAGCAGGGTCACGTTGGACAGCGCGGACAGGCCCTTCCAGGCCGACCTCATGGTGATGCCCGCCCGGCGGCAGAAACTGCGCTACGAGATCCGGATCGGATGACCGTGCACACCACCGACACCCCCTCCCCCGACGACGCTCCGGACCGGCGTTCGCTTCACGAGCGGATCGCCGCGGACCTGCGCGACGAGATCATGAGCGGCGACCTGGCTCCCGGTGCGCCTCTGCCCTCGACCGCCCAGCTCAAGGCGAGGTTCGAGGCCGCCAACGCCACCATCCAGAAGGCGCTCCAGGTCCTCAAGGACGAGCGGCTGGTCGTAGGTCGCGCCGGGGCGTCGGTCACCGTGCGGGACCACCGGCAGCGGACCGTTCGCCCGGCCGCCTACCTGGCGCCGTCCGCCCCGGGCGAGCCGTACCGCTGGCTGGCCGAGGCCGCGAAGCTCGGCGCGCGGGCCCAGAGCACGCTGCTCGACGTGCGGGAGGTCCGGCCTTCCGCCGACGTCGCGGCCGCGCTGCGCCTCGCCGAGGACGAGACGGCGGTCCTGCGCCATCAGATCCTCTCCGTGGACGGTGAACCCGTCGAGCTGGTGAAGTCGTACTATCCGACGGCCGTCGCCCGGGGAACCGCCGTCGCGGAGAAGCGGAAGATCCGGGGCGGCACGCCCGCGCTGCTCGCCGAACTCGGTTTCCCGCCGCGGCTCAGCACGGATCGGGTCTCCGCCAGGGTGCCCACGCAGGAGCAGTACCAGGCGCTGAGGCTGCCCACCGACCTACCGGTGCTGCGCACGCTGCGCGTCGTGTACAGCGACGACGACCGTCCCATCGAGGCGACCGTCATGGTCAAGGCGGGTCACCTGTACGAACTGCAATACGACTTCGTCCCTGAATGACCCGGGCCCGGGCGAAGGCCCCCGACCCGGTCACACGACAAAGACGCCACCCCGGCCGCCGTGCTGCGGTCGGGGTGGCGTTCTGTGTGGCTGGGAGGCGTCAGGCCTTCGGCTTGGGCTTGATAACGCGGAGGGCCGGGTTGGACTTGTCGAGGACCATCACCAGGCCGGTGATGACCGCGAAGAGCACGATCGGGGCAAAGACGTAGAGGCCCAGCGTCTCGGCCACGTTCAGGCCCGGGCCGGGGTCGTCGCCGTCGTCGCGGGTCAGCGCGAGCGCGGGGGACGACATGAGCAGCATCATCAGCGTCGTACCGGCGGCCAGGGCGCCGGCGCGCAGGGCGTTCTTCTTGTCCACAGGGCAAACGTAGCGAACGCCCGGGGGAGCCGCGCGCCCGGGGTGCCCCGTACGGGGTCGGTCGGGGGTACGGGGTTGTCCCGTCGGGGGTGTGTGGCTAGCCCGGGGGTGCCTCCCGTAGGACCTCTACCAGGGCGCGCAGTCGTGGGGAGGACGTCAGGTCCTCCAGGGGCACCGGGCGGCCGTGCGCGTCGGCGATCGGCAGGCGCCAGTTCGGGTACTGGTCCCAGGTGCCGGGGAGGTTCTGCGGGCGGCGGTCGCCGACGCCGTCCGGGAGCCAGACGCCGATCATGCGGGCCGGGGTGCGGCCCAGGAAGCGGTGGACGGCCTGGACCTCGGCCTCCTCGGAGGCGGGATCACCCGCGCCCGCGCCCTCGCCCAGCAGCCCGAGGCTCGTCAGCAGCGCCAGCCACTCCGCCGTGTCCGCCGCCGCCTCGGCCCGTTCCGTCGCCGCCGGCCGGGTCAGCAGGCCCAGCCGGTCGCGGAGTTCGACGTGCTCGCCGGTGAGCCGGGCGGCTGTGGACGGCAGGTCGTGGGTGGTGGCGGTGGCCAGGCAGTCGGCGCGCCAGCTCTCCGGGGGCAGCGGGCCGCCGTCGCCGGCCCAGTCCCGCTCGAACCACAGCACGGACGTGCCCAGCACCCCGCGCTCGCGCAGCGCCTCCCGCACTCCGGGCTCGACGGTGCCGAGGTCCTCGCCGATCACCACCGCGCCCGCCCGCGACGCCTCCAGCACCAGGACGGCGAGCATGGCCTCGGCGTCGTAGCGGACGTACGCGCCCTCCGTAGGGGGTTCCCCCTGGGGGATCCACCAGAGCCGGAACAGGCCCATGACATGGTCGATGCGCAGCGCGCCGGCGTACCGGAACAGGCCCTGGAGCAGCCGCCGGTACGGGGCGTAGCCGGAGGCGGCGAGCCGGTCCGGGCGCCAGGGCGGCAGGCCCCAGTCCTGGCCGCGCGCGTTGAACGCGTCCGGCGGGGCGCCGACCGACATCCCCGCGGCGAAGTACTCCTGCTGCGCCCAGGCGTCCGCGCCCCCCGGATGCACGCCGACCGCCAGGTCGTGCACGATCCCGACCGGCATGCCCGCCTCGCGCGCGGCGCGCTGCGCGGCGGCGAGCTGGGTGTCGGTGAGCCAGGCGAGGCGGGAGTGGAAGTCGACGCGGTCCGTCAGTTCCCGGCGGGCCCGCGCGGTCTCCGCCGACCGGGGGTCGCGCAGCCCCTCCGGCCAGCGGCTCCACTCGCCGCCGTGCACCTCCGCCAGCGCGCACCACGTCGCGTGGTCCTCCAGGGCCCGGCCCTGCTCGGCGAGGAAATCGTCGTAGGCGGCGCGGCGGCCGGGACCGAGCGGCACCCTGGCGAGCAGCTCCAGCGCCTCCCGCTTCAGCGCCCACACGGCGTCCCGGTCGATCAGCTCGCCCTTGTCCAGCACCGCCTCGCGCAGCCGCGCGGCCCGTTCCAGCAGGGCACGCGTGTCGTCGTCGGCGTACGCGAACTCGGGCACGTCCTCCACCCGCAGGTGGACCGGGTCGGGGAAACGGCGGGACGACGGCCGGTACGGCGACGGATCGGTCGGCGCACCGGGCACGGCCGCGTGCAACGGGTTGACCTGCACGAACCCGGCCCCCAGCGTCCGCCCGGCCCAGCCGGCCAGCTCCCCCAGGTCCCCCAGATCGCCCATGCCCCAGGAACGCCGGGACAGCAGGGAGTAGAGCTGCACGAGGAGTCCGTACGAGCGTCCCGGCGGCGTGGGCAGCCGGGGCGGGGCCACGACGAGGTGGGCCCGCGCGGTGCGGCCGTCGGAGGCGGGGGCGGTGGCGGTCAGCAGGTGGACGCCGTGCGGGAGGCCCTCCACCCCGGCCTGCGCGTCCTGGCCGTCCTGGACCTCCCGGATCTCACCCTGCTCGGTCTCGATCCGCAGGACTGTCCCCTCGGGGAGGGCGGCGAGCGGCTCGCAGGGGCTGCCGCTCCAGCACACCACCGTCGGCGGCAGCAGCCGCTCCCGCAGGTCCGCCTCCCGTGCGGCGAGCGCGGCCCGCACCGCCTCCGGGCCGCTCGCGTCGACACCGAGCGCGGCCAGGACCCGGGTGACGGCGGCCGCCGAGGCGGTGACCGTACGGTCCGGGGAGGGCTGGTAGGAGACGGCCACACCGTGCAGCGCGGCAAGCCGGGCGAGTTCCTCGCCGAGGGGGACGGTCATCTACGGCCTCGTGAAGTCGGAGTCCGCCGCGGCGAGCGGCGGTTCGCTGGTGAGCGGCTCGGCGTCGGGCAGCGGCGGCTCACTGGTGAGCGGCGCCTCGACCACGGTGCCCTCGGCGCCGTACGCGGACAAGTGGGTTTCGGGGAAGGGGACTTCGAGGGCGGCGGACGGCTCCGCCGGGCGTTTGCAGTGGGCCGGTGCGATCACGGTGGCTCCTCGTCGCGTGGGGGACGGCTCTCCCGCAGCCCTACCCAGCGGACGCGACGACAGACGTCCGGGGCACGGACACCGCACATCTCGCCACATTCCCCACCTCGACATTCCTCCCGTACGGAACAGACCGCACCCTATCGGCCGGCCTCGCCCCCGGCCCGTGAACCGTCGGCGCGCGGCCGTCCGACAGAGAGGGTGTGAGACGGTTCCGCCCCATGAGGGGCCACGGGGAGAACGACACGGACGCGGCGCTGCTGCGGGCCGTGGCGGACGGGGACGCGAGCGCCCTGGCCACGTTGTACGAACGGCACGCGGGGTGGTTGCACGCGCGGCTGACCCGGCGCTGCGCCGACGCCGAGGTGGTCCGCGAGGTGGTGCAGGACACCTTCGTGACCGTGTGGCGGTCGGCGGGCGGACACGGCGGCGGTGAGGCGGGCGGCTGGCTGTGGACCATCGCCGCCCGACGGCTGGTCGACGCGCGGCGCGCCCAGGAACGGGTCGCGCGGGTCGAGACGGCACCGGCCTCGCGGCCGGTCCCAAGCCGGTCCGTCCGGTCCGTCCGGTCCGTCCGGTCCGTCCGGTCCGTCGAGTCCGTCGAGTCCGCCGAGGAACGGGTGCTGGCCGGGCTGGAGTTCGGCGACGTCGGCACCGCACTCGGCCGGATCTCGCCCGAGTTGCGGGAGGTGCTGCGGGCCACCGTCGTCGACGGGCTCACCACCCGGGAGGCGGCCCGGCTGCTCGGCATCCCCGAGGGCACCGTCAAGACCCGCGCGATGCGGGCCCGCGCCGAACTGCGCGCGGCCCTCGCCCAGTTGAACCCCGGCCCGGTGAACACCGGCCCGCTGCACCCCCGTCCGGCAGGAGGCCCGGCATGAGCGAGTCCCCCTGGCACGCCACCGACGGCCTGGCCGCCCGCTACGCCGACGGCACCCTGCCGGAGTCCGCGGCCTGGTCCCTGGAGAAGCACCTGGAGCACTGCGGCACCTGCGCGGCCCTCGTCTCCCGCGCCGTCACGACGACCGCCCCGGCGACGGCGGCGGTCCTGGCGGAGGTGTGGGCGAGGGTGGAGGCCGACGTGACGGCGAGGGTGGAGACCGGGGTGGAGACCGGTGCACAGGAGCGGGCGACGGCGCGCGACGCCGTACCCGTCACGCCCCCCGCCCCCGCCCCGGTCCCGGCCCCGGTCCCCGCACCCCGCACCCACGGACCCCGCACCCACGGCGCCCGCATCTGGTCCTCCCGCACAAGCACCGGCACCGGCACCGGCACCGGCACCGACCGCCCCCGGCTCTCCCCCCTGCTCCGCGTCCTCTGGGCCGCCGGGCCCGCCGTGCGCGGCGGCTGGCTGGTCGCCGTCGTCGCGGTGGCGGTCGGGGCCGTCGGGCTGGCGTACGGCGCCGGTGTCGACGGGACGCGGCCGCTGCTGCTGGCGATCGCGCCGGTCGTCCCGGTCGCCGGGGTCGCCCTGTCCTACGGCCGGCACGCCGATCCGCTGTACGAACTCGTCGCCTCGACCCCGTCCGGCGGACTGCGGCTGATGCTGACGCGGACGGCCGCCGTGCTCGCCGTCAGCCTGCCGCTGCTGACCCTCACCGGTCTGCTGCTGCCCGCCCCCGGCACCCCGAACGCGGCCGCCTGGCTGCTCCCGGGCCTCGCCCTGACCCTGGCCGCGCTGGCTCTGGCCGGGTACGTCGGTCTGCGGGCCGCGACCGCGGTGACCGGCGGCGGCTGGCTCGCGGCGGTGCTCGTCCCGGCGCTCACCGGCTCCGGCGGAACGCCACCGGCCGGCCTCACCACCCCCGCGGAGACCCCTGCGGAGACCCTCGCGGGGACTCTCGCGGAGCCCCTCGCCGGTCGCCTCGCCGAACAGCTCTCCCGCTGCCTCGACGGCCCGCTCGCGCAGAGCGCGTGGGCGGCCGCCGCCGTACTCAGCGCCGCCCTGCTCGCCGTCCGCCGCTCCGCCTACGACCGGCTGGAGCAGCGATGACCCCTTCCCCAGGAGTTCCCTTGAGCACGATACGAGTGACCGGTCTGCGCGTCCGGCACCGCCGGACCGTCGCCCTCGACGGGGTGGACCTCACCCTCGGCCGGGGTGTGCACGGGCTGCTCGGTCCGAACGGCGCCGGGAAGACGTCCCTGATCAGGGTGCTCGCCACGGTCGCGCGACCGGACGCCGGCCGGGTGGAGATGCTCGGCGAGGACGTCGGCGACCCGCGCCGGCGCGGCCCGGTGCGGGCCCGGCTCGGCTATCTGCCGCAGGAGTTCGGCCACTACCCCGGCTTCACGGTCCGCGAGTTCGTCGCGTACATGGCCTGGCTGAAGGAGGTGCCCGCGGCGGACACCCCGGCGGCCGTGGCCCGCGCGGTGGACCGCGTCGGCCTGACGGAACGCGCCGACGCGAAGGTGCGCACGCTGTCCGGCGGCATGGTCCGCCGGGTCGGCATCGCACAGGCCGTCGTCAACGACCCCGAGATCCTGCTCCTCGACGAGCCGACCGCCGGGCTCGATCCGGAGCAGCGGGTGGAGTTCCGCGCGCTGCTGAGGGAGCTGGGCACGCGGGCGACGGTCGTCGTCTCCACCCACCTGGTGGAGGACGTGGCCGCCGCCTGCACCGAGGTCACCCTGCTGGACGGGGGCCGGGTCGCCTACCGCGGTACGCCGGACGCACTGAGCGCTCTCGGCGAGGAGGCCGGGGCGGACGGCGTCGGCGACAACCCGATCGAGCGCGGCTACACGGCGGCACTGCGGGCCCACCGCGCCGAGCGGGCCCACCGCGCCGGGACGGTGGCGGCGCGATGAGCCTCCTGGACCCGGTACGCCCGGCACCGGCAAGGCATCCCCTGCGCACCGAGACCCTGCGCGGCTTCCCACCCCTGGCCGGGCTCGCCGTCCTGCTGACCGTGGCCGTGCTCCTGGCCGGTTCGGCCGACCGCTGGCAGGGCGGCTGGGCGGAGACCCGGGGCGTCCTGCACGACGCGCTGCTGATCCTCCTCCCCCTCGCGGCGGCGGCCGGCTGCCGACAGGGCGGGCGGGAGCGCCGGCGTCGTACGGAGGAGCTGTGGGCCACGGCCGTACGGTCGCCGCTGGCCGGGTTCCTGGTGTCGGCGCTGCCGCTCGCGCTGTGGGTGGCCGCGGGATACCTGGTCGCGGCGGCCGGCGCGCTGCTCGCGACCTGGCCGTACGCCCGGGGTGACGGGCCGCGTCTCGCGCTGCTGCCGGCGGACGTGGTGGCGCTCGTCGCCGCGGCGGTCGCGGGGCAGGTGGTGGGGCGGCTGACGGCCTGGCGCCCGGCCCCGCCGCTGCTGGCCATGGCCGGGTACGCCGTGCTGGGCGTGTCGGCGACGGCGGGCGACGGCGCGGGCCGGTTCCTGAACCCGGCCCTGCCGGTCTCCGTCCGCGAGGTGCCGGTGGGCTGGCAGCCGGTGGCGACGGCCGGGTGGACGGCGGGGCTCGCGGCGGCGGCCGTCCTGGCGTACGCGGCCCGGCGGCGGTACACCGCCCTGCTGCCGCTGACGGCGGCGGTCGTGGCGGGCGGGCTGCTGGTCGGCGCGGGCGACGGCCTGTGGCGGCCGGACCCGGTCGCCCACCGCCAGGTCTGCGACACCTCGACGACCCCGCAGGTATGTGTGAACGCCCGCTACGGCGAGCTGTTGCCGCAGGTCACGGAGGCTCTCTCGGGGATCACCGGGCGGCTGCGCGGGGTGCGGAACCTGCCGGTGCGGTTCGAGGACCGGGCCGGGGAGCCACGGGCCGACGAGGCGGAACTGCCGATGCTGACACCGTTCGGCCGGTCGCTCGTACGGGGGCGGCTGACCGATCCGGAGCGGTACGCGTGGGAGGCGGTGGCGGCGCTCCAGCGCCGGGGCGACTGCGACACGCTCGACCCACGGGTGGACCTCGCGGACGACGCCGTAGAGAACCTCCTCGCGCCGAGCCCGGCGCAGGCGCACTTCGACGCGCTGGACGCGCGGGGCGACGAGGAGCACCGGGCCGGCCTGCGCGCCCGGACGGCCGCCCGCGCGCGGCTCGCGGCGATGGGCGAGGACGAGCGGCGGACATGGCTGTCGGCGTACTTCGCGACGGCGGGGTCCTGCGACGCGACGGGGGTGCCGGCGCTGTGAACGAACCACCACCGAAGGCCCGGTCCAGTGCGGCGCACGGCACTCTGCTGTACGCCCGCTCCCGCGCCGTCCCCGCCACGGTGGCCGCGCTCGCCGCCACCGCGGCGTTCGCCGTGTGGGCGGCGGACCGGATGGACACCTATCTCGACCCGCAGCGCAGGCTGCCGATCGTGGCGCTGGCGCCGCTGCTGGCCGCCGCCGTGATCGGGACCGGTCTGCACACCGCGTCCGAGGAACTGGACCGCACCGCCGTACGGCCCTGGTGGCCGCGGCGGCTGGCCCATCTGCTCGCGCTGACCGCGCTGGCGGCGGCGGTGCTGCCGCTCGCCGTGCGCGGCGGGCCGCCCGACTTCGGCCCGGCGGCCGTGGTCCGCAACCTGCTGGGCTGCACCGGGGTGACGGCGGCCGCGGCGGCCCTGCTGGGCGCCCGGCTGAGCTGGCTGCCGGCGTTCGGCTACGTCGGGGCGGTGTACCTGGCGTCGCACGGGGTGCGCGGGCACGCGGTCACGGTGTGGGCGTGGCCGGTGCAGCCAGCGGCCGCGGCGGGGGCGTGGGCGGCGGCCGGGGGCGCGTTCGCGCTGGGGGTGGCCCTGTACGTCGTACGGGGGACGCGGCCGGGGACCGGCCGGAGCTGACGCGTCCCGAAGGGCCCCGCGGCAGCCGGTGCCGTCGGCCCGTTCGGGTGGGCCGGTGGTGCCACGGGGCATGAAGAAGCCCGGATCGTCAGGCGGAGATGCCGTCGATCCGGGCCAGGGCGTCGTCCGCGCCGTACGGCTGCAAGTACGGCAGCCAGCGCGGGTCCCGGTGGCCGGTGCCGATGATGCGCCAGGCCAGGCCGGTGGGCGGAGCGGGTTTGTGCCGCAGCCGCCAGCCGATCTCGACGAGATGGCGGTCGGCCTTGACGTGGTTGCAGCGACGGCAGGACGCCACGACGTTGTCCCACACGTGCTGGCCCCCGCGACTGCGTGGAACGACGTGGTCGACGCTGGTTGCGACGCCACCGCAATACATGCACCGGCCTCCGTCGCGCGCGAACAGGGCGCGGCGGGTGAGAGGAACGGGGCCCCGGTAGGGAACCCGGACGAATCGCTTGAGCCGGACCACGCTGGGTGCGGGGACTGTGACGGTCGCGCTGTGCATGAAGGCGCCCGATTCCTCCAGGGAGACAGCCTTGTTCTCCAGGACGAGGACGAGTGCGCGGCGGAGCGGTACGACGCCGAGCGGCTCGTACGACGCGTTCAGGACCAGGACATGCGGCACGGATGCCTCCTTGGGCGTCGGCGGCGCGTGGCTCGCGCCGGGACGATCTGAGGTCAGTCTCCCCTCTTGCCTGGTGGACGCGCCACCATGTCCCGGTAACGGGCTGGGAGTGTTTTCGACCACACCCTGATGTGTCCCCCGGGGCGTGGCCTGTTCAAGCGCGGGTGAGGACCGTCTCTCCTTCCCGCATCCTGCCGAAGCACACACAATGCCCCGTTAGTGTGGTGGTGCTGCCCGTCCGGTGACCTTTTCGTGACCTTGAAGAACTTGCAGACGTTGACCGCCGCACCGGACGTGGGCCGCTGCACCTGGAGGTACCTGCCGTGTCCTTGTCCGCCGTGCTGCTCGCCGCAGATCCGTCGCCGACGCCCTCGGAGTCGCCGACCGTCACGGTCCCGAGTCTCCAGGACGCCCAGGAGCGTGCGGGGAACGCGGCCAGTTGGGTCGAGCAGAACTGGTCGACCTGGCTGGCGATCGGTCTGCGGGTGCTGCTGATCCTGCTGATCGCGGTGGTGCTGAGGAAGTTCGTGCTGCGGGCGATCACCAAGCTCATAGACCGGATGAACCGCACCACCGAGTCGGTCGAGGGCACCACGCTGGGCGGGCTGCTGGTCAACGCCGAGCGGCGCCGGCAGCGGTCGCAGGCGATCGGCTCGGTGCTGCGGTCGGTGGCGAGCTTCGTGATCCTGGGCACGGCGGCGCTGATGGCGCTGTCGGCCTTCGAGATCAACCTCGCGCCGCTGCTGGCGTCCGCCGGTGTCGCGGGTGTGGCGATCGGTTTCGGCGCGCGCAACCTGGTGACGGACTTCCTGTCCGGCGTGTTCATGATCCTGGAGGACCAGTACGGCGTCGGCGACCAGATCGACGCGGGCGTGGCCACCGGTGAGGTCATCGAGGTGGGGCTGCGCGTGACGAAGCTGCGCGGCGCGAACGGCGAGATCTGGTACGTCCGCAACGGCGAGGTCAAGCGGATCGGCAACCTCTCGCAGGGCTGGGCGACGGCCGGGGTCGACGTCACCGTCCGGGCGTCCGAGGACCTCGACCGGGTGAAGGCCACGCTGACCGAGGTCGCCGAGAAGATGAGCAAGGAAGAGCCCTGGAACGAGCTGCTGTGGAGCCCGATCGAGGTGCTCGGCCTGGACAGCGTGCTGCTGGACTCGATGGTGGTCCGGGTCGCGGCGAAGACCATGCCCGGCAAGTCCCTCTCCGTCGAACGCGAACTGCGCTGGCGCATCAAGCGCGCCTTCGACGCGGCGGACATCGACATCGTCGGCGGCGCGACGGCCCCGGCGGAGGAAGAAATCATCGACCCGTCGGAGTCGATCGCGGCCCCCTCGGTCTACGCCAACACAACGTCCCCCCAGGCCCAGGCGGCGACGCCGCTCACCCCCACGCCGCCGGCCCCGCGGGCCCGGTGACCCGGGGACGAGCCGGCAGGCGAACGGTTTCAGCACACTCGTTCGAGTGAACGACCGGGGGCATTCGACGCCGCACAGGCGCCGGGTGCCCCATCGTTCTGCCCGGGGCACCCGGCGCGGGCTCAGGGCCTCTCTTTCGGATCTTGCCGGGGGTCGCGGGCCCTGGCACGCACATCTGCGGCGTTGTCGTCGGTTGTCAACGCTCCGCGTTGCCGCCCTCCTCCGCCTTGCAGCTGCACGCACCAGACCCCGCTCGGGCCCGCCGAGACGCACCGTCGCTCGAAGCCGGCCAGATCCGAAAGAAAGGCCCTAGCCTGGCACCAGCGTGACGAGGAGACCAGCGATGAGCGCCGAGCCGATCTTGGAGACGGTCATGACGCACGTGGACCCCATCGACCTGTTGAACGCGATCGAAGAGGCGTCGCCGATGCCGATCCGACCGGAGTACGTCGAGGGGACGGTCATCGTGCCGCCGCAGCCGGACGACCAGCACAACCACGGCACACTCGAGCTGGCCTTTCAGTTCCGGATGTCGGGATTCCACCTCGTGGGCATGGGCAATGGCTACCGTGCCGCGCACCCGGACGGCTCGACCATGAGTCTGCTCGTCCCGGACTTCTACGTCCGCCGCCGCAGGCCGACCGAACTGGACGAGTCGTACCGCAAGGCCCACAAGGGCTGGTACCCCGTCGACATGATCGCCCTCGTGGGCGAGGTCACGTCCGGCAACCACGAGACCGACACCGGGGCCAAGCTCCGCACCTACGCCGCCGCCGGCATCCCCCTCTATGTCCTCATCGACCGCCACGCAGGGACAGCCCACTGCTACGGGGACCCCGTCCTCCCCGGCGACGACCCCACCGACGCCTACTACGCCACCGACACCAAGGTCGATCTCGGCGACCCGCTGCCCCTCCCGGCGCCGTACCCGACCCTGGACACGGCCGCGTTCCTCGACGCCGACGTCTGAGAACCGTCCGACCGCAGACGATCTTCACAGCCACCCCGCCATTCCCCCACGTCACACCCACCCCCTATCGTCGCCCGTGTACCGGGCCCTTGTTCTGGAGCGGAATGCCCAGGGGTTCGGGGCGAATGTGGGGATACATGAGGAAGCTCGCCATCGGTGCCGTCGTGTCCGGCGCCCTGGCTCTGGGGGGTCTGGCCGCGCCCGCCGCGCAGGCCGCCGCGCCGGCGCTGACGTTCACCAAGGTGACGGTCAACAAGGGCAAGCCGATCGTCGTCGGCACCACCGCCGAGGTGAAGGTGCCGGTCACGTACACGCTGACCCGGCCCGCCGATCTGACGATCGACTACAAGTCGAACTTCGCGGGCGTGATGCTCTACCGCGGTTCGCTGAAGGAGCAGGAGAACTCGATCGAGCCGGACGCCGCGCCGGTCTGCACGACGACGGCCACCACCGCGACCACGGTGACCCAGTCGTGCAAGGAGACCCTGGTCGTGGACCCGTGGGAGAGCCTCTACGACTCCGCGGACGCCGGCACCTGGAAGGCCGGCGGGTTCTACGGCCACCTCGACCAGGAGCTGGACGAGTCCGACGACCACATCAGCGTCGAGTACGGCTTCTCGCTGTGGGGCGGGCTCGGCACCGCGAAGGTCCAGCGCGCCGCCAAGCTGACCGTCAACGCCTCCCCGGAGCCCGCGCGCGCCGGAAAGACGCTCACGGTCAAGGGCAAGCTGACCCGCGCCAACTGGGGTTCCGGCACCTACACCGGCTACCGGGGCCAGAAGGTGACCCTCCAGTTCAAGGCCAAGGGCACCAGCACCTACAAGGCGGTGAAGACGGTCACCACCGGCACCGGCGGCGCCCTGTCCACCACCACGAAGGCGACGAAGAGCGGCGCCTACCGCTTCGTCTTCGCCGGCACCTCCACCACGGCCGCCAAGTCGGCCGTCGGCGACTCCGTCGTGGTGAAGTAGCCCGCAGAACAGCCGGACAGCCGGACAGCCGACCGGCCTGCCGCCCCGCCCCCGCGCCTCCCGGCGCGGAGGGCGGGTTTTTCGTTTTCCGGCCCTCTCCGTCCGGCCGGCCCTTGACGGCCCCTTCGCGTCGGGCTTACCTTCCCTGACAGCCGATAGGAAACTTTCCTAACAGTGGCCGAGGGTGAACCCGAAGTGGACTCGCCTCCCGCGTCACTGACAGGCTGTGCCGTTCAGAGAGGCAGGTGTCGACCCATGGCAGGAACCGCCGGTACGCCGGGCACCCCGCGCGTCCTGCGCGCCATGAACGACCGCACCGCCCTCGACCTCCTGCTCGCGCACGGCCCACTGTCCCGCACCCGCATCGGCAAGCTCACCGGCCTGTCCAAGCCGACCGCCTCCCAGCTCCTCGCCCGGCTGGAGGCGGCGGGCCTGGTCCTGGCCACCGGCACCACCGAGGGCCGCCCCGGACCCAACGCCCAGCTCTACGGGGTCAACCCGGCCGCCGGATACGCCGCCGGACTCGACGTCACCCCCGAGCGCGTCCTCGCCGCCGTCGCCGACCTCACCGGCCGGACCGTCGGCACCTACGAGGTGGCCACGCCCGCCAGAAAGGCCGCGGGGGCCGTCGTACGGCAGGTCACCGACGCGCTCGACGGCGCGGTCAAGGCCGCCGGCCTCACCCGCGACGACGTGCGCCGGCTCGTCGTCGCCACCCCGGGCGCCTTCGACCCCACCACCGGCCGGCTGCGCTACGCCTCCCACCTCCCCGGCTGGCACGCGCCCGCACTGCTCGACGACCTCGCGGCGGCACTGCCGATGCCGGTGGAGTACGAGAACGACGTCAACCTCGTCGCCGTCGCCGAACAACGGCTCGGCGCGGCCCGCGGCCACGAGGACTTCGTCCTGCTGTGGAACGAGGGCGGTCTCGGCGCCGCCCTCGTGCTCGGCGGCCGGCTGCACCGCGGCTGGACCGGCGGCGCGGGAGAAGTAGGTTTCCTTCCGGTTCCCGGCGCACCGCTGGTCCGGCAGGTGAGGAAAGCCAACAGTGGCGGCTTCCAGGAGCTGGCCGGCTCCCAGGCGCTGCCCCGGCTGGCCCGCGAGATCGGGATGAACGACGTCCCCTCCGGGCCCTACACCGAAGCCGCCGCCACCCTCCTCGAACGGGCCGCCGCCGAGGACACCGTCCTGCACCGGCTGCTTCTGGAGACGTACGCGACCCGGCTGGCCACCGGTCTCGCCTCGCTGGTCTCCGTGCTCGACCCCGAACTCGTCGTCCTCAGCGGCACCGCCCTGACGGCCGGCGGCGAGACGCTCCGCGCGCTCGTCGAGGCCGAACTCGCGGACCTCGCCGCGTCCCGGCCCAAGCTGGTCCTGGGCGACGTCACCGAACACCCCGTCCTGCGCGGCGCGCTGGAGAGCGCGCTGGCGGCCACCCGCGACGAGGTCTTCGACACCTCGCGCTGACGCACCCGCAAGCACCCCGCAAGCACCCCGCAAGGCCCCTTCCCTTCACCACACCCGTCCCGCCCCACCTCTGGGAGGCTCCGTCATGCCCACACGCATACCCTCAGCGGTCCGAAAAGCGGCTTTCGCCCTCGCCGCGTCCACCGCCCTCCTCCTGAGCACCACCGCCTGTACCGGCCATTCCGCCGGCGGCGCGGACGACGACGCGTCCAAGGAGACGACCCTCACCTTCTGGCACGCGTGGAGCGCGCCCGGCGAGGTCAAGGCCGTGCAGGCACTGGTCGACGGCTTCGAGAAGGCGCACCCCAACATCCATGTGACCGTCGTCGGCAACATGACCGACGACAAGATCAACCAGGCACTGCGGGCGGGCGGCACCAAGGCGCCGGACGTGATCTCCTCCTTCACCACCAACAACGTCGGGAAGTTCTGCTCCTCCGGCGCCCTGGTCGACCTCAACCCCTTCTTCGAGAAGGCGGGCGTCGACCCGGACACCACCTTCCCGAAGGCGATGAACGAGTACACCCAGTTCGAGGGCGACCGCTGCGCCGTCCCGCTGCTGGGCGACGCCTACGGCCTCTACTACAACAAGACGGCGTTCGAGAAGGCCGGCATCAGCGGCCCGCCCAAGACCTGGTCCGAGTTCGAGGCCGACGCCAAGAAGCTGACGATCCCCCAGGGCGACAGCTACGAGCAGCTCGGCTTCATGCCGAACTACCACGGCTGGGAGACCACCACCGAGCACTACCTGGGCCAGTTCTCGCCGACGTACTTCGACAAGGCGGGCAAGTCCACGATCGCCACCGACCCGGCGGTCCCGGCGGCCTTCACCCTCCAGAAGAAGCTGGTGGACGGACTCGGCGGCTTCAAGAGGCTGGAGAAGTACCGTTCCGGCCTCGGCGACGAGTGGGGCCCCAAGCACCCCTTCCACACCGGCCAGGTGGCGATGCAGCTCGACGGCGAGTGGCGCCTCGGCATGGCCCTGGACGCAAAGCCGGACTTCGAGATCGGGGTCGCCCCGCTGCCCGTCCCGGACGACCAGGCGGACCAGTACGGCAAGGGGTACATCACCGGCACCATCGCCGGGATCGCCGCCACCAGCCAGAAGCAGAACGCGGCCTGGGAACTGGTGAAGTACATGACCACCGACACGGACGCGGTCGTCGCCTTCTCCAACGCCATCCACAACGTGCCCTCGACGCTGGCCGCCCTGAAGTCCCCGGACCTGACGTACGACCCGCGGTTCAAGACCTTCCTCGACATCGCCGCGAACCCGAACTCCACCACCTCCCCGGCCTCGGTCAACGGCGGTGTCTACCTGACCACGATCCAGCAGCTCGGCTACGACTACGAGAGCGGCAAGGTCACCGACCTGACGGCGGGCCTGAAGAAGGCGGCCGCGCAGATCGACACGGACATCGCGCAGGCGAAGTAGCGATGAGCACGACGGCCTCCCCCGCCCTGAGGGCGAAGCGCCGCAGGGCGGCGCTTCGCACCACGGCCTTCCTGTCGCCGTGGCTGATCGGCTTCACGGTCTTCTTCGCCTACCCGATGCTGTCCACGGTCTACTTCTCGTTCATGCGCTACGACGGCTTCCGGCCGCCGGAGTGGAGCGGGACGAAGAACTGGGCGTACGTCTTCGAGTCCTACCCCCTGTTCTGGCCGGCCCTGCGCAACACCCTGTGGCTGGTGGTGATCATGGTGGGTCTGCGGGTCCTGTTCGGACTCGGGATCGGTCTGCTCATCACGAAGATCAAGACAGCGACGGGGGTCTTCCGCACCCTCTTCTACCTGCCCTATCTGGCCCCGCCCGTGGCGGCCACCATGGCCTTCGCGTTCCTCCTCAACCCCGGTACGGGCCCGGTCAACTCGATCCTGGAGCGGGCCGGCCTGCCGGCGCCGGGCTGGTTCAACGACCCCACCTGGTCCAAGCCGGCCCTGACCCTGCTGGCGCTGTGGGGCGTCGGCGACCTGATGGTGATCTTCATGGCCTCGCTGCTCGACGTACCGCGCGAGCAGTACGAGGCGGCGGAGCTGGACGGGGCGTCGGCCTGGCAGCGGTTCCGGTTCGTCACCCTTCCCAACATTTCGCCGATCATCATGTTCGCCGTCGTCACCGGTGTCATCCAGGCGATGCAGTACTACACACAGCCCCTGGTGGCCGGGAAGGTCGCCTCCGGGGTGATCCAGGGCGCGGGCACCATGTTCGAGCCCGGCTACCCCGACCGTTCCACGCTCACCCTCCCCCAGCTCGTCTACAACCTCGGCTTCCAGCGCTTCGACTACGGCTCCGCCTGTGTCGTCGCCCTGGTCCTGTTCGCCCTGTCGATGGCGTTCACCGCGCTGCTGATGCGGCGCCGGGGCGGTCTCATCCAGGCAGGTGACTGACATGGCGCAGCACGCCGGCATCGCGGCGGCCCGCCGCAGGACGCTCCTGGAGTGGATCGCGGTCCACTCCCTGGGCGTGGCGGCCGCCCTCTTCTTCACCCTCCCCTTCGTGTTCGTGTTCCTGACGTCCCTGATGAGCGACTCCCAGGCGCTCAGCCGGGACCTGATCCCGCACACCTGGGAATGGGCCAACTACCGGAAGGTCTTCGACACCCCGGGCTTCGTCACCTGGTGGAAGAACACGCTGCTCTACGCGGGACTGGGAACAGTCCTTACGGTCGTCTCGTCGATCCCGGTGGCGTACGCGCTGGCCAAGTTCCGCTTCCGGGGCCGGAATCTGACGCTCATGCTGGTGATCTCGATGATGATGCTGCCTCCGCAGGTGGTCGTCATCCCGATGTACCTGTTCTGGGCGAAGCAGTTGGACCTGTCGGGCACGCTGTGGCCGCTGATCGTCCCGATGGCGTTCGGCGACGCGTTCTCGATCTTCCTGCTGCGGCAGTTCCTGACGACCATCCCGAACGAGTACCTGGACGCGGCGAAGGTGGACGGCTGCGGCGAGCTGCGGACCCTGCTGAAGGTGGTGCTGCCGATGGCGAAGCCCGGTGTCGCCGCCGTCGCGCTCTTCCAGTTCTTCTACGCCTGGAACGACTACTTCGGCCCGCAGATCTACGCCTCGGAGAACCCGGCCGCGTGGACCCTGTCCTACGGCCTGGAGTCCTTCAAGGGCGCCCACCACACCGACTGGAACCTCACCATGGCCGCCACCGTGCTGGTCATGGCCCCGGTGATCCTCGTGTTCTTCTTCGCGCAGAAGGCGTTCGTCGAGGGCGTCACCCTGACCGGAGTGAAGGGTTGAACCTCCTGTGAAACTCACCGTGGTCGGCGGCGGATCGACCTACACACCCGAACTGATCGACGGCTTCGCGCGGTTGCGGGACACCCTGCCCGTCACGGAGCTGGTGCTGATGGACCCGTCGGCCGAACGCCTCGGCCTGGTCGGCGGTCTGGCCCGGCGCATCTTCGCCCGGCAGGGCCACCCCGGCCGGATCGTGACGACGTCCGACCTGGACGCGGCGGTGGACGGCGCCGACGCCGTGCTGCTCCAGTTGCGCGTCGGCGGCCAGGCCGCGCGCGAGCAGGACGAGACCTGGCCCCTGGAGTGCGGCTGCGTCGGCCAGGAGACCACGGGCGCCGGCGGTCTCGCCAAGGCGCTGCGCACCGTCCCGGTGGTCCTGGACATCGCCGAGCGGGTCCGCAGGGCCAACCCGCGGGCCTGGATCATCGACTTCACCAACCCGGTCGGCATCGTCACCCGCGCCCTCCTCCAGGAGGGCCACCGCGCGGTCGGCCTGTGCAATGTGGCGATCGGCTTCCAGCGGAAGTTCGCCGCCCTGCTCGGGGTCGCCCCGTCGGCCGTCCACCTGGACCACGTGGGCCTCAACCACCTGACCTGGGAGACCGCGGTACGGCTCGACGGACCCGAGGGCGAGGACGTCCTGCCGCGCCTGCTGGCCGGACACGGCGACGCCGTCGCCGCCGACCTGCGGCTGCCGCGCGCCGTCCTGGACCGGCTCGGCGTGGTCCCGTCGTACTACCTGCGCTACTTCTACGCCCATGACGAGGTCGTCGAGGAGCTGCGCACCAAGCCGTCGCGGGCCGCCGAGGTGGCCGCGATGGAACGGCGGCTGCTGGAGATGTACGGCGACCCGGACCTGGCCGAGAAGCCGGAGCTGCTGGCACAGCGCGGCGGGGCCTTCTACTCGGAGGCGGCCGTGGACCTGGCGGCGGCGCTGCTCACCGGTGCGGGCAGCCCGTACCAGGTGGTGAACACGCGCAACGCGGGCACGCTGCCCTTCCTGCCCGACGACGCGGTGATCGAGGTGCAGGCGGCGGTGGGTTCCAAGGGTGCCGCCCCGCTGCCGACGGCGGCCCCCGTGGACCCGCTGTACGCGGGTCTGATCGCCCAGGTGACGGCGTACGAGGACCTGGCGCTGGAGGCGGCGCTGCGCGGTGGCCGCGACCGGGTGTTCCGCGCCCTGCTGTCCCATCCGCTGGTCGGTCAGTACGCGCTCGCCGATCGGCTCACCGACCGGCTGATCGCACACAACAGGGAGCATCTCGCGTGGGCCTGACGGCGAGTGTCCTCGCGATCGACGCGGGCAACAGCAAGACCGACGTGGCCGTCGTGGCGGCGGACGGGGAGGTGCTCGCCACGGTCCGCGGCGGCGGCTTCCGGCCCCCGGCGGACGGGGTGGAGGCGGCGGTGGACGCCCTCGCGGACGCCGTCACGCGCGCGTACACGGCCGCCGGGGTCAGCTCGGTGGCGCATGTGTCGGCGTGTCTGGCCAACGCCGACCTGCCGGTGGAGGAGGAGCGGCTCGCGGCGGCGCTGCACGCGCGCGCGTGGGGCGCCTCCGTGGAGGTCCGCAACGACACCTTCGCGATCCTGCGGGCCGGGGTCGCCGAACCCCGGGGCGTGGCCGTGGTGTGCGGCGCCGGCATCAACTGCGTGGGGATGCGCCCCGACGGCCGTACCGCCCGCTTCCCGGCCCTGGGGCGGCTGTCCGGGGACTGGGGCGGCGGCTGGGGGCTGGCCGAGGAGGCGCTGTGGCACGCCGCGCGCGCGGAGGACGGCCGGGGCGAGGCGACCGCGCTGGCCGGGGCGCTGCCGGGCCACTTCGGGCTGCCCACCATGTACGCGCTGATCGAGGCCCTGCACCTGGGCCTGATCCCGGACGCGCGCCGGCACGAGCTGACGCCGGTGCTCTTCGCGACGGCCGCGGCGGGCGACGGTGTGGCGGTCGCGCTCGTGGACCGGCTGGCGCGGGAGGTGGCCACGATGTCCCTGGTCGCCCTGACCCGGCTCGATCTGCTGGCCGAGGAGACCCCGGTCCTGCTGGGCGGCGGGGTCCTGACGGCCGGTCACCCGCTGCTGGACGACGGGATACGGGCCCTGCTGGCGGAGCGGGCGCCCAAGGCCGTGGTGCGGGTGGTGCGGGCCCGCCCGGTGCTCGGCGCGGCGCTGCTGGGTCTGGACCGGCTGGCGGCGGGAGCGGAGGCCCAGCGCAGGACGCGCGCCCGTTTCGACGCGGAGTAGCCCCTCCGGACGCGGCGCCCGCCGGGGTGCCGGGCCGTCCCCGGCACCCGACCAGGCACGACGGCGTCCGCGTCCGGCGCCCGTGTCCGGCGTCCTCGTCTGGACGGACAACCGCCCCCGGAAGGAACCGAACACACGCCCATCGCGTTTTCATGGGCGGGGGTCGCTGCGATCCGATCAAGATCCGGGCGACCGGGGTTCGCATTGTCACTCCCACCAGCGATACTTGCGGCGGGACATGACCATGGGGGAGGTCAACAGCGTGGCACAGCCGGCATCGAGCACCGCACCACCGCCCACGCGCCGTACGGCCTTCGCCGAGGGCGTGGACCGGGCGCGCGCCGCGGCGACCACCGAACCGGGCCGTCTGCGGATCATCGGCGCCCTGCTCGCCCTCCTCGTGGTCGCGTTCGGCGCGGTCACCGCCTGGCAGACCGCCGACCGTGAGGCGGCCGCCGACGACGTGCTGCACAAGAGCCAGCCGCTGAGCACCGCCGCCGCCGACATCTACCGCTCCCTCGCGGACGCCAACACCGCGGCCTCCAGCGGCTTCCTGGCGGGGGGCCAGGAGACCGCGGAGTCCCGGCGGCGCTACGAGGAGGACATCGACGAGGCCGCCGCGAAGCTGATCACCGCGGCCAACAACGCCGACCCGGGCTCCCCCTCCGCCGCCGCGATCACGAAACTGAACACCCTGCTGCCCGAGTACAAGGGCCTGGTGGAGCGCGCGCGGACGTACAACCGGCAGGGCTTCCCGGTCGGCGGCGCCTATTTGCGCTACGCCAACGAGAAGATGCAGGACGAGATGCTCCCGGCCGCGGAGGACCTCTACAAGAAGGAGAACCAGCGCCTGGAGGACGACTACGCGGACGCCACGCCCTACCCGTGGGCGGCGATCGCGCTGGGCGTCCTGGCGCTGGCCGCGCTGGCCTGGGCCCAGCACCGCACCTATCGACGCACCAACCGCCTGCTGAACCACGGTCTGGTCGCGGCCACGGCCGCCACCACCGTCGTCCTGCTCTGGCTGGTGATCGGCCACAGCGTGGCCCGCGCGGGGCTGAACGACTCCTACGACCACGGCGTCCGCTCGCTGAACGTCCTGCACGACGCCCGGATCGCCTCCCTCAAGGCCCGCGGCAACGAGAACCTCACCCTGGTGGCGCGCGGCGCCGAGACGACGAAGGTGACGGCCGACGGCAAGGAGGTGACGGTCGACCGGTACGACCACGACTTCTCCTCCGACATCGCCACCCTCGGCAAGGGCCTCGCGCAGGCGGCCCGGCTCGCCGACGACCGGGCGGGCGAGCAGCCGGTCACCTCGGCCGAGAGCAACATGGCGGAGTGGAAGAAGCGCCACACCGCCGCCCGCGCGCAGGACGACAACGGCAACTACGAGCAGGCGCTGGCCCTGGTGATCGGCGGCAAGGGCGCGACCGGCGAGTGCTTCGACAGTGTCGAGTCGAATCTGGAGAAGGCGCTCGCCCATGAGCAGACCGAGTTCCGGCAGGCGGCCGGGGACGGTCTGGACGCGATGACCGGTCTGACGGCCGGCGCGGCCGTCCTCGCCGTGCTGGGCGCGGCGGGCGCGGTCCTCGGCATCGGCCGCAGGCTGTCGGAGTACCGGTGAGAGGGGGCGTGAGGATGCGTGCGCGACGGGTGCGGGCCGGTCTGAAGGGCTGGGGCGGCGTCGGGGCGATGGCGGCGATCTGCGCCCTCGCGCTGGCCTTCGTCCTGCTGCTGCCGCTCACTCAGTCGCACGGGGACGGCGCGGCGGACGGCCTCGGCGGGCCGGGCGCCGCCGCGGGCGCGCAGGCGGCCGACGACACGTGCGAGGCCCCGGAGAAGCAGACCCTGTCCCCGTCCGCCGCGGACGGTCCGACGATCGCCGCGATCAAGGCCCGGCAGGGGGAGAAGCGCAAGCTGATCGTCGGCGTCGACCAGAACAGCTACCGCTGGGGCTACCGCGACCCCAACAACACCCGGGCGGAGCTGGAGGGTTTCGACATCGACCTGGCCCGCCGGATCGCCCAGGACATCCTCGGCGACCCCGACGCGGTCCAGTTCAAGGCCATCCCGACCAACCAGCGCATACCCGCCCTCCAGGAGGGCCGGGTCGACATGGTCGTCCGCACCATGACGATCACCTGCGGCCGCCTCTCCGACGTGGCGTTCTCCGCGCCCTACTTCACGACCGGACAGCAGCTCCTCGCCCCCAAGTCCTCGCCCGTAGAAGGCTACGACGACACGCTCGGCGGCAAGAAGGTGTGCACGGCCGCCAGTTCGACCGCCAACACCCAGCTCACCGAGGACCGCGACGCGGGCCGGATACCGAAGAGCGTCGACCTGGACACCGTCGTGCCCAATCAACTGGACTGCCTGGTGCGGCTCCAGCTCGGCGAGGTCGACGCGGTCGTCACCGACGGCGCGCTCGCGGCGAGCCAGGCCGCCCAGGACCCCACGGTGGAACTCAAGGGCGACCCGTTCACGACCGAGTACTACGGGGTGGCGATGAACAAGGACGCCGACGATCTGGTGCGCCGGGTCAACCGCATCCTGGTCGAGTACCGGGCGAACGGCTGGCAGGCGTCGTACGACAAGTGGCTGTCGGCCACACTGGGAAGCGACGCGGCGACCTCGAAACCGCCCACGCCCGCGCAGTATCTGCGCACGAGCTGACGGAAACACCGGCAGGAAGCGACCGACGGACAGACACACGGCAGACGGACCCGGCAGACCGACACGGCGGACAGTCGGACACAGCGACGAGAGGTGATCGATGGGCGTCACGGGACCCCCCGGGCCGGTGATGGACCGGGACGAGGTCGACCGTGCGCTGGCGCGGCTCGGCGCGGAGCACGAGGCGATCGAGACCTCGCTCCTCGCCCTCCAGGACCACGCGGGCCGCCGGCTCCTCGAAGGCGCGGACCTGACCGGCGTCACCAAGGAGCGCTGGGCGGGCGCCGAGGCGTCGATCACCCTGCTGTGGGCGTACTTCGACGCGTACACGGACGCGCTGCGCTCGGCGCGGGAGATCCGTTCGCGGCGCCGCTGGTCCAGCCGTGAGGACCTGGCCGAGCTGACGGAACTGCTGCGCGGCGAGTCGGTGACGGTCGCCGGGTCGGCGCTGGCCGGCGTCCCCGCCCCGCAGGGCTCCGGCCGGCTCAGCCAGAGCTTCTCGCTCACCGCGCTCGTCGACCGGATGAACGAGCTGTACGCGTCGTCGCTGGACATGGTCGTCGCCGCCGACGCGGTGTGGTCGGCGCTGCCCGCGCGGATCGATTTACTGGCCGCCGAGCTCCAGCGCACCCGGCGCCTCGCGCACTCGGTGGGTGTCCGCCCGGGCGAGCACCCGGCGGGCGACGACCTGGAGCGCATCACGCACACCCTGACGCGGCTGCGCGAGGAGGTGGTGTCGGACCCGCTGGCGTACTGGGTGCCCACGCAGGGCAGTTCGGCGCCCGGCGGCGGCCGTCCGGACACCACGGTGTACGACCGTGAGGCACGCGCGCTGGAGGACGTCCGGCGGGAGATCGACGCCGTGCTGACGGTCCGTCAGGACGCGGAACAGCGGTTGGTGAAGCTGCGGGACATCCTCAGCCGGGCCGACCGTACGCTCGCCGAGGCGCGCACCGCGCGCGGCGAGGTGCTGGCGAAGATCGCCGCCACCGAGGTGCCGGTGGTCAGCGGCCCGCCGACCGTGCTCCAGGAGCAGTTGGCGACGGCCGCCGAGTACCGCAGGCACGCCCAGTGGCACCGGCTGTCCCCGCTCCTGGAGTCCCTGGAGGAGAAGGCGGAGGACGAACTGCTGCGCGCCCGCGAGTCGTTGACGGCGGTCACCGCGCCGCTCGCGGTCCGCGCGGAGCTGCGCGGCCGGCTCGACGCGTACAAGGCGAAGGTCGCCCGGCTCGGCCTCGCCGAGGACCCGTTCCTCATCGAGCGCTACGACGCGGCGCGGCGGATGCTGTGGAGCGCGCCCTGCGATCTGCGCGTCGCGGAACAGGCCGTGCAGCGCTACCAGCGGGCGGCCGCCGAACTCCTGTCGGCGCCGCGCGCGGACCAGGGCGGACCTCAGGACCACAGGGGGGAGCGGTAGCCATGAGCCAGGCGGAGCAGTCGTGCCAGCGACCGGGCTGCGAGGGAGCGTACGAGGACGTCGGCGGCGGCGAACTGTACTGCGACACCTGCGGCCTGGCACCGGTCGTCGCGGCGTCCGGACCCGCCGTACCGGCCGGCGCCGAGGGTGCCGGCGGCACCGGCAAGGACGCCCCGGGAAGCGGCAGTTCGCGCTCGGCCCGCAGCTCCCGTACGTCGTCGCAGTCCTCGAAGTCGCGCCGCTCGGTGTCCGGCCGCCTCTCGCGCTCCCTGTCGGGCAAGACGTCCGGCCGGTCGGTGTCGGTGCGCAGCTCCGGTTCCACGGCCGGTTCCTCCGGGCGGGCCCGGCTCGGCGTCGGCCTGGTCGCGGTGCCGCAGGTGCCGCGGCCCGACCCGCGCGCGATGGTCCTGGACAACCCGGAGGTGCCCGAGCGCAAGCGGTTCTGCTCGCGCTCCGACTGCGGTGCCCCGGTGGGCCGCGCGCGGGGCGAACGGGAGGGGCGCACCGAGGGCTTCTGCACCAAGTGCGGCCACCCCTACTCCTTCGTCCCCAAGCTGAAGGCCGGGGACGTCGTGCACGGCCAGTACGAGGTCGCCGGCTGTCTGGCGCACGGCGGCCTGGGCTGGATCTATCTGGCGGTGGACCGGGCGGTCGCCGACCGCTGGGTGGTCCTCAAGGGCCTGCTCGACACCGGCGACCAGGACGCGATGGCCGCCGCGATCTCCGAGCGGCGCTTCCTCGCCGAGATCGAGCACGCCAACATCGTGCGGATCTACAACTTCGTCGAGCACCTCGACCAGCGCACCGGCTCGCTCGACGGCTACATCGTCATGGAGTACGTCGGCGGCAAGTCCCTCAAGGAGATCGCCAACGCCCGCCGCACCCCGGAGGGCAAGCGGGACCCGCTGCCCGTGGAGCAGGCGTGCGCGTACGGCATCGAGGCCCTGGAGGCGCTCGGCCATCTGCACAGCCGCAACCTGCTGTACTGCGACTTCAAGGTCGACAACGCCATCCAGACCGAGGACCAGCTCAAGCTGATCGACATGGGCGCGGTGCGCCGCATGGACGACGACGAGTCGGCCATCTACGGCACGGTCGGCTACCAGGCCCCCGAGGTCGCCGAGGCCGGCCCGTCGGTGGCCAGCGACCTGTACACCGTCGGCCGCACCCTGGCCGTCCTGACCTTCGACTTCCAGGGCTACACGACCGCCTTCGCGGACTCGCTGCCCGACCCGGACACCATCGAGGTCTTCCGCCGCTACGAGTCGTTCTACCGGCTGCTGGTGCGCGCCACGGACCCCGACCCGGCCCGCAGGTTCGCCTCCGCGCAGGAGATGGCGGAGCAGCTCACGGGCGTGCTGCGGGAGGTCGTCTCGCTCCAGACCGGACAGGCCCGGCCCGCGCTGTCCACGCTGTTCGGGCCCGAGGTGAGGGTCACCGACACGGAGCTGTTCCCGAGGCTGGACGGCGAGGTGTCCCGGCTCGGGGCCCGGATCCCGGCGCCCCGCCGCGCGAACGGGCGTACCCCCGAGGCGACTTCGGCCGCACCGCTGCCGGCCGTCCTCGCGGGTCTGGTGCGGGCCGTTCCCGCGCCGGCCGCCGGGCTCGCGCTGCCCGTCCCGCACGTCGACCCGTCCGACCCCAACGCGGGCTTCCTGGCGGGCCTGATGGCCTCCGCGCCGGCCGAGCTGATCACGGCACTCGCGGCCGCGCCCGCGCCGTCCGTGGAGACCCGGCTGCGGCAGGTCCGCGCCTGGCTGGAGAACGGCGACCACCGCGCCGCGCAGACCCTGCTGGCCACCCTGGAGGACGAACGCCCCGACGACTGGCGGGTCGTCTGGTACCGGGGCGTGGCCTCGCTGGCCACCGGCGACCAGGAGGGCGCCGCGCTCGCCTTCGACGCGATCTACGACGCCTTCCCGGGCGAGCCCGCGCCCAAGCTGGCGCTCGGCCTGTGCGCCGAGGTGCTGGGCCAGTTGGACAACGCCGCCGAGTACTACGGCCTCGTCTGGGCGACCGACCCGAGCTATGTGAGCGCCGCGTTCGGGCTGGCGCGGGTGCAACTGGCCGCCGGGGACCGGCGGGGCGCGGTGCGGACCCTGGAGTCGGTGCCGGAGTCCTCCATCCACTACACCGCCGCCCGGGTCGCGGCCGTCCGCGCCCGGCTGCGGCGGCGGACGGCGGCCGCCTCCGACACACCGTTCCTGGAGGACCTCACCGCGGGCGCGGCACAGGTCGAGGCGCTGGACGCGTACGGACTCGATCCGACGCGCCGGGAGCAGTTGTCCGCGGAGGTCCTCGGATGCGCCCTCGACTGGATACTCTCCGGTGGCCAGGGCGCGGGCCCGCAGGGCCGCCGGACGCTGCTCGGCAGCGAACTGGACGAGCGGGGGCTCCGCTTCGGCCTGGAGCGCTCGTACCGCACGCTCGCCCGGCTGGCGAGCGGCGGTGAGGAGAGGATCGACCTGGTGGAACGTGCCAATCGTTACCGCCCCCGGACGTGGGTGTAGTTGATGTCGCAGATGCCACGGCAGGCAGCACTGCCGACGTGTCCGAGCTGCGCGGAGCCGCTCGATGCGGGTGACCGTTTCTGCGGAGCGTGCGGATACGACCTGTCGGTCGTGCCGCCCCACCCGGAGGACCACCCGACCCTCACCATGAACGGCGCGGCGCACGCCGCGGCGAGCGACTCGGCGCCACCGGTTCCGCCCGCCGTGCCCGCCCCGCCCGTCGCGCCGGTTCCGCCGGAGACGGCGGGCTGGTCCACCGCCGCCCGGGCGCCCGCGCAGGCCGCCCCCGCCGCCCCCGTCGTACCCGCGCCGGGTGTGCGTTTCGACCGGCCCGCGGAGCCCGAGGAGTACTCGTTGCAGGCGCCCGACCCCCGGGTGGCCGCCGACTCCGCCCCGGCCCCCGAGCCCGCCAAGGTGTGCGTGGCCTGCCGCGCGGGCCGGGTGGACGACGACGGGTACTGCGAGAACTGCGGGCACGCCCAGCCCCGCGAACGCGACCACATGGAGGCCGAGCCGGGCCTGCTGGCCGCCGTCAGCGACCGCGGCCTGCGCCACCACCGCAACGAGGACGCGTTCGGCCTCGGCACCGCCGTCCTGCCCGACGGCTCGCCCGCGCTCGTCGCGATCGTCTGCGACGGCGTCTCCTCGGCGACCCGCCCCGACGACGCCTCCCTGGCCGCGTCCAGGGCGGCGAGCGAGTCGCTGCTCGCCGCCCTGCCGCAGGGCACGCATCCGCAGGCGGCCATGCACGAGGCGATCGTCGCCGCCTCGCACGCCGTCAACGCGCTCGCCGGCGAACCCGCCACCGCCCGCGAGCACGCCCCGCACCAGAACGCCCCGGCCTGCACCCTGGTCGGCGCGGTCGTCACCGCCGGACTCCTGGTCGTCGGCTGGGTCGGCGACAGCCGCGCCTACTGGGTCCCGGCGGACCGCGGCGCACCCGCGGCACGGCTCACCGAGGACGACTCCTGGGCCGCCCAGATGGTCGCCGCGGGCCTGATGAACGAGGCCGAGGCGTACGCCGACGAGCGCGCCCACGCGATCACCGGCTGGCTCGGCGCGGACGCCTACGAACTGGAGCCGCACACCGCCTCCTTCAAGCCGGACCGGCCCGGAGTGGTCGTGGTGTGCACCGACGGCCTGTGGAACTACGCGGAGGCCGCCGAGGAGATGGCCGAGGTCGTGCCCCTCGACGCGGCCGTACGGCCGCTGCACTGCGCCCGGGTGCTCGTCGGGCACGCCCTGGACGGCGGGGGCCACGACAACGTAACAGTGGCCGTCGTGCCGTTCCCCGCACCGCCGCAGGGGGCAGGATCCGCCTGAGGCGGCACAAAAGCCGTACCGCACCACAGCGCACGAGGACGCCTCGGCGGACCGGAGGGGACCGGTCCGTCCACAGTCTTCGCCTCGCCCAGGAGCGAGGCGCACAAGGGGGATTCGAGTCCGTATGGCCATTTTCTCGAAGTCGAACGTGCCGCAGTTCTCGGTGGACGTGTACCAGAACGAGTACCTGCCGGAGGGCGGCCGCGAGGTCAACGCGATCGTGACGGTCACTGCCACCGGCGGCGGCACCGTGGGCGGGGCGGTCGCCGCGCCGCATCTGTACGCGCCGGGCGAGAGCCCGTCCGCCGCCGTGGCGATCATGGTGGACTGTTCCGGCTCGATGGACTACCCGCCGACCAAGATGCGCAACGCGCGCGACGCCACGGCCGCCGCGATCGACACCCTGCGCGACGGCGTGCGCTTCGCGGTGATCGGCGGCACGCATGTGGCCAAGGAGGTCTACCCGGGCGGCGGCCGGCTCGCGGTCGCCGACGCCACGACCCGCGAACAGGCCAAGCAGGCCCTGCGCCGGCTGAGCGCGGGCGGCGGCACCGCCATCGGCACCTGGCTGCGGCTGGCCGAACGGCTGCTGTCCTCGGCCGACGTCGCCATCCGGCACGGCATCCTGCTCACCGACGGCCGCAATGAGCACGAGTCGCCGCAGGACCTCAAGGCCGCCCTCGACGCCGGCGCGGGCCGGTTCACCTGTGACGCCCGCGGTGTGGGCACCGACTGGGAAGTGAAAGAAGTCACAGGCATCGCCTCGGCGCTGCTCGGGACCGCCGACATAGTCGCCGATCCGTCCGGTCTCGCCGCCGACTTCACGCGCATGATGGAGACGGCGATGGGCAAGGAGGTCGCGGACGTCGCGCTGCGGCTGTGGACCCCGGTCGGCACCACCGTGAAGTTCGTCAAGCAGGTCGCCCCGACGGTCGAGGAGCTGACCGGCCGCCGTACCGAGGCGGGCCCGCGCGCGGGCGACTACCCCACCGGTTCCTGGGGCGACGAGTCCCGCGACTACCACGTGTGCGTCGAGGTCCCGGCCGCGGGCCTGGGCCAGGAGATGCTCGCCGCCCGGGTCTCCCTGGTCGTGCCGCACCCCGGTGACGGGACCGCGCAGGCGCTGGGCGCACCCGGCCTGGTCAAGGCCGTGTGGACCGACGACATGGCCGCCTCGACCTCGATCAACCCGCAGGTCGCGCACTACACGGGTCAGGCCGAACTGGCACAGGTCATCCAACAGGGACTGGACCTCCGCAAAGCGGGCGATCTCGATGGAGCAACGGCCAAACTGGGCCGGGCCGTTCAGCTCGCCAGCGTCTCGGGGAACGCGGATACTGCGAAACTGCTTGCGAAGGTGGTGGACGTGGTCGATGCCCCGACAGGTACTGTGCGACTGAAGGCCAAGGTCGCGGACGCCGACGAGATGACGCTCGAGACCCGGTCCACAAAGACTGTTCGTGTAAAGAAGTGACTGAGCGCCCCGCGCGGGCCATCGAGGGAAACAGAAGGAGAGGGGGACGCGCCGACATGCCGACCTGCCCGAACGGACACCAGTCGGGTTCCGACGACTGGTGCGAGGTGTGCGGTCACCGCATGGCCGGTGCCGTACCTCCGCCCCCGCCCCCGCCGCCTCCCACGGCCGGTTACGGCTTCCCGCCCCCGCCCCCGCAGAGCACCCAGCCCGGCGGCGGACGGCATCTGTCCTCCGTGCCGGAGCGCGAGCCCGAGCTGTGCCCGCAGTGCCGTACGCCCCGCGAGGGCGGCGCGCCCTTCTGCGAGGAGTGCCGGTGGAACTTCCTCACCAACACGGCGACCTCGTACACCCCGGCCGCCCCTCGCCCGCCGGCCTCCGGGCCCGGCGCGGGCCAGGGCCCGGGTCAGAGCCAGGGCCCCGGGCAGGGTCCGGGTCCGGGCCCCGATCCGCGGTTCCAGCCGCCGCCCCCGTCCTTCGGCGGCGGTGACTCCTTCGACTACCAGAGCTCGCGCCCGTCCCAGGTGAACCGGCCCGTGGAGCCGATCCCGCCGGGTCCGCAGGGACCGTCGTACGGCCGTGAGCCGTCCGGTCACCCCGGTCCGGGGGGACCCGGCGGGCGGCCGCCCGGCCCCAACGCGTTCGGGCACGACCCGTCCGCCCCGGGCGGCGGCTTCGGCCAGCAGCAGCCGGGCCCGCCGTCCGACCCCTACCGCCGGGAGCCCACGGGTCCGGGTGGCCCCGGCGCCCCCGGTGCCTTCGGCGGGGACCCCTCGCGGCAGGGCCCGCCGCCGGGCGGCCGTCCCGGTGGTCCGGGCGGTCCTGGCGGTCCCGGTGGTCCCGGTGGTCCGCAGGGCTATCAGCCCGCCGGTCCCACCGCCCCGCCCGGCTACCCGCACGAGACCGGCGGCGGCCGTCCCGCGCAGCCCGGCGGTCCGACCGGCGGTCCGGCCTTCGGCGGCGGTGACGACGACTGGGTGATCTCCCCGCCGTCCCACCACCAGGGCCAGGGCCAGGGACACGGACAGGGCCATGGACAGGGGCACGGACAGGGGCAGGGCCAGGGCGGAGGCGGCGGCTACGGCTATCCGCAGCAGCAGCCGACGACCTGGACGGCGACGATCGGTCCCGACCGCGCGTACTTCATGGCGATGATGCACCGCTCGGGCCCGGAGGCCGCGGGGCTCAACCTGCCCGCGTACTCCCCCGAGCAGCAGCGCACGCTCACCGGCAACCAGGTCACCATCGGCCGCCGCCGTCACTCCACCGGCGAGACCCCCGACATCGACCTGTCGGTGCCGCCGGAGGACCCGGGCGTCTCGCACCAGCACGCCGTGCTGGTCCAGCAGCCGGACGGCACCTGGGCGGTCGTCGACCAGAACTCGACGAACGGCACGACGGTCAACGGCGGCGAGGAGCCCATCCAGCCGTTCGTTCCGGTACCGCTCCAGGACGGCGACCGGGTGCACGTCGGCGCCTGGACGACGATCACCGTCCGCCGAGGCTAGAGGGCTGAGGGCGCCCGCGGTCAGGGGGCCGGCAGGGGCCAGGCGTACGGCCCCTCCGGCTCGTCCAGCCACGCCCACGCGGCACCGTCGTCGACCGTGATGCCGTAGCGCTCGCGGCCCGGCATGCCCTCGCGCTCCCACAGGGCGTACGCCTCCTGCGGGTCGAGGGTGCCCCGGGTGAGGGCCAGCAGGAAGCGGAACAGGTCGCTGTCCCGCGCCCGGCGCGGCACCCCGCCGCAGACGGCCGGCTCGGCGTCGGGCCGGCCCGCCCCGCGCAGCGGCACGAAGAAGGCGGGCGTGTGCAGGAAACGGCCCTCGGCGTGCCCGGCGTCGCGGACGGTCAGCACGACCAGTCCGGTGGCCATCGGCGCCAGGATCAGCGCCCCGGGACGGCACTGCCCGATCCACGCGCGCGGGACGGACGCGAGGGTGCAGGTCGCGATGATCCGGTCGAACGGCGCCCGCTCCGGCACTCCGCGCGCCCCGTCGCCGGTGACGACCGTCGGGTGGTAGCCGACGGCGGCCAGATGCGCGCGCGCCGACTCCGTGATCTCCGGATCGAGGTCGATCGTGGTGACGTACGCGTCGCCGAGCCGGTACGACAGCAGCGCCGCGTTGTAGCCGGTGCCGGCGCCGATCTCCAGGACCCGGTCGCCGTCCTCGACGCGCAGCGCGGCCAGCATCAGCGCCATCAGCGAGGGCTGGCTGCTGGAGGAGAGCAGTTCGCCGTCGCGCAGCCGGGTGGCCAGCGGGGTGTCCTCGTAGGCGCCGCGCAGCCAGCGCTCCCGGGTGCGCGGATCGCGGCTCTCGCCCCAGCGCCGCTCGTAGCCGCCGACACCGCTGACGTAGTAGTACGGCACGAAGAGATGGCGCGGTACGGCCGTGAACGCGGCCCGCCAGCGCGGGTCGGGCGCGAAGGCGCCGCTCGCCTCGATCACGGCCACCAGCGCCGCCCGCTCCACGGCGGCGAGCCGTGCGAGGTCTCCGAGGCCGGCGAGGCCCTTGTCGTCGTCCCTGGCGGGATCGTGGGCACCCATGCCTCCACTGTGCGGCGCCGGCCGCCGGGAAGCGAGCATCCCGCGCCGCCCTGGCCTCCTTCGGGCCCCCGCGCGTCTGAGACCATGGGAGGGTGAAAGAGATTCGGCGCGGCACGCTTCAGGAGCAGACCTTCTACGAGCAGGTCGGCGGGGAGGAGACCTTCCGCCGGCTGGTGCACCGTTTCTACCAGGGGGTCGCCGAGGACCCGATCCTCAAGCCGATGTACCCGGAGGAGGACCTGGGCCCGGCGGAGGAGCGGCTCGCGCTGTTCCTCATGCAGTACTGGGGCGGTCCCACGACGTACAGCGAGAACCGCGGCCATCCCCGGCTGCGGATGCGCCACGCCCCGTTCGTGGTCGACCGGGCCGCGCACGACGCCTGGTTGAAGCACATGCGGGACGCGGTCGACGAGCTGGGCCTGTCCGAGGAGCACGAGACGACGCTGTGGAACTACCTGACGTACGCGGCGGCGTCGATGGTGAACACCCCGGAGTGAAGCCGGGCCGCCGCTGTGTCAGCGGACGCTGAGGGGCGGGATCCCGAGGCCCGCGCCCGCGCGCCGTACGGCGATCGACCCGTACGGCGTGCGCAGCCGCAGCCACGCACCCGACGAGAGCAGCGCCAGGTTCTCGGCGTTCCCGGTGTTCTCGGCGTCCGACGCCGCCCGCAGGAAGCCCAGGGACTGGGCCGCGTGCACGGCGCGGACGGGCAGCGCGGTGTCCCCGACGGTCCGGGACCAGATCTCCCGCCCGGTCCGGTCGAGTTCGGCGCGGGTACGGCTCTGGGGCGCCAACTCCTCGGTGCGGCGCCGGAATTCACCCACCGCCGCGCCGACGGTGGCCCGCAGCGCGTCCGGTGCGGGCAGTCCCCGCTCGGGCCGCCAGCCGCCGCGGGGCGGCAGCACCCCGGCCCACGGCGGTCCCGTGACGGCGGCCGGGACGGCGGCGGTGGCCGCCGACTCGTCGACCGCCTCCAGCAGTTCGCCCGCGGACACGGTCACGTCCAGGGTGACGGTGAGGCCGTCCTCGTAGGGCTTGGCGAGCCGCACCGCGCGGATCGCCAGCACCTCGAAGGACGGCGGCCGGCCGAAGACGGCCAGTGCGGTGCCGGCCGCCTGCAGCCGGACCGCCGCTCCACGGTCGTAGTGGAGCAGCCGGGAGAGGAAGGCCGCGAGATCCGCCGCCTCCCCCTCGTCGGCGAGGTGGAGCACCGTCATGCGGCGACGGCCTCCTCGGCGTCGTCCTGGTACTCCTCCAGGAACTCGCGTTCCTCGGCGGTGATCCGGCGCGGCCGCTGCGTCGCGAAGTCGAACGGCACGATGACGGTGGAGGCCCGGACGTAGACGGTGTCCCCGTCCTTCACCTCGTAGCAGATGGTGAAGGACGCGGCCCTTATCCGTGTGACCCACAGCTCGATGTCCACGGGGCGGTGCCGGTGGACGAGCTGCCGCTTGTAGTCGATCTCGTGGCGCGCCACCACGGACCCCTGCTGGAAGTCCTTGTCCGGGCGGAACAGGAAGTCGATACGGGCTTCCTCCAGATAGCGGAGGAACACCACGTTGTTGACGTGGCCGTACGCGTCCATGTCCGCCCAGCGCAGCGGGCAGCGGTAGATGTGCCGCAAGATCGATCAGCCCCGGGTCAGCTTCTTGTAGGTGGCGCGGTGCGGACGCGCGGCGTCCGGCCCCAGGCGCTCGATCTTGTTCTTCTCGTAGGACTCGAAGTTGCCCTCGAACCAGAACCACTTGGAGTCGCCCTCGTAGGCGAGGATGTGCGTCGCCACCCGGTCCAGGAACCACCGGTCGTGGGAGACGACCACGGCGCAGCCGGGGAATTCGAGGAGCGCGTTCTCCAGGCTGCTGAGGGTCTCGACGTCGAGGTCGTTGGTCGGCTCGTCGAGGAGCAGCAGGTTGCCGCCCTGCTTGAGGGTGAGCGCGAGGTTGAGGCGGTTGCGCTCACCGCCGGAGAGCACGCCGGCCGGCTTCTGCTGGTCGGGACCCTTGAAACCGAAGGCGGAGACGTACGCCCGGGAGGGCATCTCGACCTGGCCGACGTTGATGTAGTCCAGCTCGTCGGAGACGACGGCCCACAGCGTCTTCTTCGGGTCGATGTTCTCGCGGCTCTGGTCGACGTACGAGATCTTGACGGTCTCGCCGACCTTGATCGCGCCGGAGTCCGGGGTCTCCAGACCCTGGATCATCTTGAAGAGGGTGGTCTTGCCGGCGCCGTTGGGGCCGATCACGCCCACGATGCCGTTACGGGGCAGGGTGAAGCTGAGGTCGTCGATGAGGACCTTGTCGCCGAACGCCTTGGAGAGGTTGCTGACCTCGACGACGATGGAGCCCAGACGCGGGCCCGGCGGGATCTGGATCTCCTCGAAGTCCAGCTTCCGCATCTTGTCGGCCTCGGCGGCCATCTCCTCGTAGCGGGCGAGGCGGGCCTTGGACTTGGCCTGGCGGCCCTTGGCGTTGGACCGCACCCACTCCAGCTCTTCCTTGAGCCGCTTGGCGCGCTTGGCGTCCTTCTGGCCCTCGACCTTGAGGCGGGTCGCCTTGGTGTCGAGGTAGGTGGAGTAGTTGCCCTCGTAGGGGTGGGCGCGGCCGCGGTCCAGCTCCAGGATCCACTCGGCCACGTTGTCCAGGAAGTACCGGTCGTGGGTGACGGCGACGACGGTGCCGGGGTACTTGGCGAGGTGCTGCTCCAGCCACTGCACGGACTCGGCGTCCAGGTGGTTGGTGGGCTCGTCGAGGAGCAGCAGGTCGGGGGCCTCCAGCAGCAGCTTGCAGAGCGCGACGCGGCGGCGCTCACCACCGGAGAGGTTGGTGACGGGCCAGTCGCCGGGCGGGCAGCCCAGGGCGTCCATGGCCTGCTCGAGCTGGGTGTCCAGGTCCCACGCGTTGGCGTGGTCCAGGTCCTCCTGGAGCTTGCCCATCTCGTCCAGCAGCGCGTCGGAGTAGTCGGTCGCCATCAGCTCGGCGACCTCGTTGAAGCGCTTGAGCTTGCCCATGACCTCGGCCGCGCCGTCCTGCACGTTCTCCAGGACGGTCTTGGACTCGTCGAGCGGCGGCTCCTGGAGCAGCATGCCGACGCTGTACCCGGGCGACAGGAACGCGTCACCGTTCGAGGGCTGCTCCAGCCCCGCCATGATCTTCAGAACGGTGGACTTACCGGCACCGTTCGGCCCGACCACACCGATCTTCGCGCCGGGCAGGAAGCTCAGGGTGACGTCGTCAAGGATGACCTTGTCGCCGTGTGCCTTGCGCGTCTTGCGCATGGTGTAGATGTACTCAGCCAAGAGAAACCGTCCGGCAGCTTGAAATCAGGCAGTGGTCAGATACATCCCATCTTGCCTGAGGTCCACCCCTGGGTGTTAACCCGTTTGACCGGACCTCTGTGAGCTGGGGCTTTGGGCGGGACGGCTGGTGTCGGGGTGGCGTTGGAACAGGTACATGCCGAGGATGTCGCCTCTGGCTCTGACCTGCTGTCCTGAGGAGAAGACCTTGTCGCGGGATTCCTCGCCGGTCGGGACGTAGAGGTACTGGGCGGTGTGCAGGGTCCAGCCCTCGTCCTCGATCCGGGAGAGGAGGTCGCCCCGGGCGGGGCGCGGTACGTCGGGGTGGTCGTGCTTGGTCCGGAGTACGGCGTGGACGTCGAGACGGCCCACCGCGTGCTGCGGGATCTCCGCCTCGAACCAGCCGTCGCCGCGTTCGAAGGCATGGCGGGCCGCCTGAACGTGCTGCTGGTGGATCTTCTCGACCTGGTCGTTGTGGCGGCGGACCCGGTCCGCCTCGCGGGTGTCGGTGTCCGCCGCGATCTCCTGCTGTCTGCGCTGCCAGCGCTCCTCGAAGCCCATGTGCCCCTCCCCCGCGTTCCTGGCCGACCGGCGCCACTTTCTCATGGACCCCGCGGGGCGGGTGAGGCCGGCGGTCGCCGCCTCACCCGTGGTGCGGTCGCCGCTCTCAGGCGCGGTAGCCCAGGAGCGTCATCATCCCGGACTCGGAGTGGTACTGGTTGTGGCAGTGCAGCATCCACAGCCCGGGGTTGTCGGCGTTGAAGTCGATGACGAGTTTGCGGTGCGGAAGGACCACCGCGGTGTCCTTGCGGGCCCCGGCCGAACCGATCCCGGCGAGGGCGAAGGTGTGGCCGTGCAGATGCATGGGGTGCCACATGTCGGTGCCGTTGACGAGGGTGACGCGGACCCGTTCGCCCTGCCGGACCGGATGGCAGCGCTCCAGGGAGTACGGCTGACGGTCGAAGCTCCAGTTGAACCGCTTCATGTCGCCGGTCAGCCGGAAGCGCAGCTCACGGTCCGGGGCGCGGTCGCAGAGCGCGACGGAGTCGTGCGGCACGAGCCGGGACGCCGGGACGATCCGGCCGTCCAGCTCCGAGGGGTGCGCACCGGGTCCGGGCCGCCGTCCGCCGCCGGTGCGCAGGACCGCCAGCGCCTTGGCGTTCTTGCCCTCGGCGAGCGCGACCAGCGGGAACACGCCGTCCTTGGCGGTGACCAGCACGTCGTAGCGCTCGGCCATGCCCAGCAGCAGGGCGTCCGTACGGGTGTGGCGCACGGGGTAGCCGTCGGTGTGGGTCACCGTCATCTCGTGGCCGCCGAGCGCCACCCGGAACGCGGTCTCGGCGGCGGCGTTGATGATCCGCAGCCGGATCCGGTCCCCGGGGCGGGCCCGCAGGACCGAGGGGGCCTCCGGGACCCGGCCGTTGACGAGGTAGTACGGGTAGGCGACATGGCCGCCGGGGCTGCGGAGGAGACGGCTGCGCGCCCCGTGCAGGATCCGCGAGGGGCCCGTTGCCCCGCCCGCAGCCCCGCCGGAAGCGCCGTGTCCCGAGCCGTGCGTCCCCTCCCCCATGTCCGCCATGCCGCGGCCGTGGCTCAGCTCCGCGAACACGGCGTCGGGGGTGGAGCCGTCCACGCCGTCGACCCAGTCGTCCAGGACGACGACCCACTCCTTGTCGTAGGAGAGCGGCTCCCTGGGGTCCTCGACGATCAGCGGGGCGTACAGGCCGCGGTCGAGCTGCATGCCGGAGTGGGAGTGCACCCAGTAGGTGCCCGGGTGCGAGACCGCGAAGCGGTAGGTGAAGTCCGCACCGGGCCGGATGGAGGACTGGGTCAGGCCGGGCACGCCGTCCATGTCGCAGCGCAGCCGGATGCCGTGCGAGTGCAGGGTCGTCGCCTGCGGCAGATGGTTGGCGAACGTGAGCTGGAAGGTGTCCCCCTTCGTGATGCGCATCTCGTGCCCCGGCAGCATGCCGTCGTACGCCCAGGTCCTGACCGTCGGCCCGCCCAGGTCGAGCAGGGCCTCGGTGGCGGTCAGGCTGAACTTGCGCACCGGGCCGTAGCCGCGTTCCCGCTCGGCGGCCTCGACCTCGGGCCCGGACGGGGTCACGTACCCGGCGAGCCCCTTGGCCGCGCGTCCCCCGGCGAATCCGTCACCGGAACCGGTGCCACGTCCGGCGTCATGGCCGGTTCCGTGGCCGCTGCCGCGGTCGGCCGGACCGGCCGCGGCCGGGGGGCCGGGCCGGGGCTGCGAGCCGGAGACCGTCCGCGTGGCGGTCCCGGCGGGCGAACCCGACGCCGAGGGGGCGCCGGACCCTGAGGGCGAGCCGGTGCAGGCGCCCAGGGCTCCCGCGCCGACGGCCGCGATCGAGGCACCGAGCACGGTGCGCCGCGTATGTGTGTGCATGCCTTAAATAAGACATGTCACATCGTCACATTCTGGGCATCCAGGGCGGCGCGTCACACAATCGCCCGCGCTGGAGCGGGAAGCACCGGCAGGGAACTCCGGCGGGGAGCACCGAGCGGGCTCAGTCCCGGCCGGCCCGGCCCGCCTGCTCCTTGCGGCCCACCAGCAGCAGCGTCGCCCCGCCGATCGTCACCAGGCCGATGGCCGTGCCCGCGATGATCGGGGTCACGCTGGAACCACCCGTCTCCGCGAGGTTGGTGTCGCTGGACGAGGTCCCGCCCACGGTGGCCGGGCTCGGCTCGCTGAGGGTCTGGGTCGTCAGGTCCCGAGCCTCGGCGGCCTGGGTACGGCAGTCCAGCACGCCGGTGAAGCGGTACGCGGCACCCTGCGGCCCGGTGATCGTGAAGTCGTAGGCCTGGTCCTCCTGGAGCGGGATCGTCACCGTCCGCGAGGCGCCCGCCGGGATCGTGTACTCGGTGCCCATCAGCTCGAAGACGAAGTCCTCGTCGCCCGGGTTGGACGCGCTGATGTCGAGGCCGTTCGCGGCGCAGTTCTTCTCCGCCGACAGGGCCGGTACAGCGCCCTGGGGCGCCCAGGTGACGCCCGCCGTCGCCGACACCGTCGACTCGCTGGAGCCGGCCAGGATCTGCGTCTGGCTGCGGCTGTCCGCGGTGAACGCCCGCCCGACGGGCACGGTGGTCGAACCCCGCACGGTCAGCTCGGCGGTCCCCGCCTCGGCGTCCTCGGGCACGTCGAAGTAGAGCCGGCTGCCGTTCTTCGCGGTGGTGACCGGTGTGCCGTTCTCGTCGACGATCCGCACCCCGCTGGTGGCGGCGTCCATCGGCGGGGTGACCGTCACGGCGCTCGCACCGGTGCGCACGGTCACGGGGCCGAGCGGCTCACCGGGCCGCCCGGAGACCGCGGCCGGGTCGAGGGACAGGGACGCGGCGGGCTCCGACGTGCTCTTCGCGGCCTTCTGAAGGTAGTCCGCGAGCTGCTCGGCCTGCGGGTCAACGGCGTTGACGTCCGCGTCGTCCGAGTAGCGCCAGATGGCCACCTGGGTGCCGGCCGCCGCGTCCTGCTCGGTGAACAGGCCGGTGATGCCGGCCTTCCGCGCGAGCGAGGCGAGGTCGTTGACCTGCGGATAGGAGTTCTGGAGGATCCAACCGACGCGGCCCGCGTCCTTGTTGGCGCCCAGCGAGGTGCCGCTCCAGGGCGTCTCCTCGTACCGGGCGTCCTTCTGCGTGGGGTTGTAGAGGTCGACGCAGTACGTCTGGAGAGTGCCGCCGCCCTCGACGGACATCTCGAACAGGCCCGCCGAGATCTCCTGGTCGCCCTCGCCCTCCGTGTGGACCACGGCGGCGCCGTACGTCTTGAGGCCGCCTATCGTCGCGATGGCTCCGCCCTGGCCCCGTGCCCCGCCGTCGGCGGCGACGGCCGTGCCCGCGCCGGCCACCACGCCGACGGCGGCCAGGCCGGACACCAGCGCCGCCGCGGCGACCCGGGCCGCGAGACGAACCCCGAGCCGACCCGTACCCCTACGACCTGCACCCCTGCGTCCCGCGTCCCGTCGGCGCGCGAACGGCGCGGAGAACGAAGAAATCAACGCAATTCCCCTTCGAGCAGGAGCCGTTGACGTGGGTGGCACGTTCCACCAGCAGAATCGGAAGCCCCATGAGCTATGTCCGGCATCCTAGAGACGCGGGCGCACCACCCTTCTCGGTGATCTCATGTGAAGGACGATCCGACTCGGAATCGTTATCCCCAAGATCGTCCACGGACAGGGCTCATCGACAGATCCACCAGGTCATCCGGGGTGAACTCGGCGACGGCACCCACAGATCGGTCGATAAGCCGCAGTCGTCTCATAGACGAGCACATCCTGACATCACGTCACCGCGACCGGTTCACGGGGCGCTGTCTCCCAGTTGGGCTCCGGCTGCGCGGGCGTGCTCGCGGGCACTTCGGGCCTGGGCGCCCGCCGGAAGGCGGAGGTGCCGCGCGCCAGGTCGTGGCCGAGGGCGACGGCGTCGATGTCCGCCGACGTCCAGCTCTGCTGCTGCCCCTCGCGCACCTCGGTGCGCACCTTCAGCCGGCCCTGCACGATCACCGGGTCGCCGACGTTCAGCGAGGCCTGGGCGTGCGTCGCGAGCTGGCGATTGGCCCAGACCGTGAAGAAGTTGGTGTGCCCGTCGGTCCACTCGCTCTTCTCGCGGTCCCAGTAGCGCGAGGTCACCGCCAGCCGGAACCGCGCCGACGGACCAGCCGCCGTCTCGCGGTAGACCGGCTGGGTGGCCACGTTGCCCACGGCACAGATCGTCGTCTCGTTCATAGCGAACCCCTCCCGTCGCCCGGACGCTCCCCCGGGCGGATGGCGCGCACGGGCCTCTCCCGTACGGCTGCGTCCGGCAGGCGGCCGCGACGGCATCCGCCATCACGCACCGCCCCCGCACCGGCGACCTCGTCCGTCGCGATCGCCGTACGGCCAGACTGCCTCCGCCGGGCCGAACCCGCCGAGCCCTGTGGACCACCGCGCGCCTGTGGACAACCCCGCCACCCGCACGAGTGACACCGCACCCCCTCCCCCCACCCACCGGCACCCGTACTGCGGCGCCGCTCCCCGCCTCACCGCATCCCGGCCCCCACCCCCGTAACCCTCCCGTACTGCTCCCGGACCTCCCGGTACCGCAGCAGCTCCGCCGCCACCGGGTCCAGCACCCGGGCCCGGCCGCACCCGGCGGCGGCCTCCCGCAGGCGTCTCTCCGCGTCCTGCCCGTAGCGCCGCGCCGGTCCGCGGGCCGCCATCCGGCAGCTCCACTCCACCACCGGCCCCCCGAGGATGCCCGCCACCATCAGCAGCACCGGAACCCCCAGGTTCGGCTCCATCCAGTGGGCGATCTGCCCGACCAGCCACAGCCCGCCGACGATCTGAAGCAGCGTCATCGCGGCCTGCGCCAGCACGGCCACCGGCCACCACCCGGGGCGCGGCGGCCGCCCCGGCGGCAGCCCGGCCCGTCCGGCCAGCTCGTCCAGCGCCTCGGGCAGCCCCTGCGAGCCCCGTACGGCCGCCTCCCGCACCGCCATCGCCCAGGCCGCCGGGAGCCCCGCGGAGGCCCGGTCGGAGACCGTGCGCACCGCCTGCTCCACGCGCTGGCGGGCCGTGGCCTCCTCGTCGGCCGGGGTACGGACCTGGATCCGCCCGGTGGCCTGTTCGTGCCGGTCCTGGCACCACCGCCACAACCGCAGCCAGGGTGTGCCGCACGCCCGGTTGGCGTTGCGCAGCCAGGCGCGTTCGGCGGCGTCGCCCGCCGCGGTCGCGCCCACCGCGTCCGCGAGCCGCGCCGCGAACTCGTCGCGGGCGTCCTCGCTGAGCCCGGTGCGCTGTCCGGTGACGTAGACGGGCCGCAGCCGGGCCGCGGCGGCGTCCACGTCGGCCGACACCCGGCGCCCGGCGGCGCCCCGCTCGCCGACGAACTGGCCGAGCAGCTCCCGCAGTTCGGGCACCCCGTCGCCGGTGAGCCCGGACAGGGCGAGCACGGTGGCGCCGGGTTCGCCGTACTCGCCGAGCGCGATGCCGTCCTCGTCGAGGAGCCGGCGCAGATCGTCGAGGACCAGGTCGGCGGCCTCGCCGGGCAGCCGGTCGACCTGGTTGAGGACGACGAACATGACCTCGGCGTGGCCCGCCATGGGCCGCAGATAGCGCTCGTGGAGGACGGCGTCGGCGTACTTCTCGGGGTCGACGACCCAGATGACGGCGTCGACCAGGGCCAGGATGCGGTCGACCTGCTCGCGGTGCTGCACGGCCGCCGAGTCGTGGTCGGGCAGGTCGATCAGGACCAGCCCGCGAAGCTGTGCCTCCGCCTCGGCGCTCTGCACGGGGCGCCGCCGCAGCCGGCCCGGGATGCCCAGCCGGTCGATGAGGGGGGCGGCGCCGTCGCTCCAACTGCACGCGATGGGCGCGGCGGTGGTGGGGCGCCGTACGCCGGTCTCCGAGATGGTGACCCCGGCGAGGGTGTTGAAGAGCTGGGACTTGCCGCTGCCGGTCGCGCCCGCGATGGCGACGACGGTGTGCTGCCCGGAAAGCTTGCGCCGGGCCGCCGCCTCGTCCAGCACCCGGCCGGCCTCGGCGAGCGTCCTGTTGTCGAGCCGCGCGCGGGACAGGCCGACGAGTTCGCGCAGCGCGTCCAGCCGGGAGCGGAGGGGGCCGTCGTAGGCGAGCGGGGCGGCGGCGGGGGCCGCGGCGGTGCTGGCGCGGGTCTCGGCCACGACGGCGGCGGCCTGCTCGCCCACTGTGCCTTCGTTGACACGGCGCGCGATGAGGCCGTCGTCCCAGGCGCCGACGCCGTCCTCGGGGTCGGCGGAGGGGGCTGCCCCGCGCGCGGGGGCGGGGGCCGGGGACGGGTCCTTGGCGGGCTCCTTGCGCGCTCCCGTCTCCGCGTCCCGCCCGGGGCCCCGGCCCTGTGCCGAGGCGCCCGTCGCGTCCGTCGAGTCCATCGCGTCCGCCGCGTCCGTCGTGTCCGTCATGGAGCGATCGCCCTCCTCGGGCCGCTGGCCGTCCGCCGAGCCGACACCGTCCTCGTCACCGCCGTCCGCGTGCGCGTGCGCGGAGTGCTCAAGAGGGTCGGATCCTTCAGCACGGTCGGTGCGATCGGTGCGATCGGTGCGATCGGTGTGATCCGTGTGGTCCTGGTCAGTGACGGCGGTCACCGGTCACCTCTCCTTCTGCAGTACGGACAGCGCGGCAATCAACTCCGCCTGGGGCTCGGGATGGACGTCGAGCGCTTCGAGCGGGGCGAGCCGGCGCTCGCGTTCGTTGTGCATCACGCGGTCCAGGTGCTCGGCGAGCAGCCGTCCGCCCCGGTCGCGCAGCCGCAGCGCGCCGTGCGCCCCGATCCGCTCGGCGAGCCCCTCACCCGCGGAGCGCGCCCGGCGGCCGCCCAGCAGGACCGTGGCGACGAGCGCGGCCACCGCCTCGGGATCGGCGGCACCGCGCTCCAGGGAGCGCACCTCCTCCTCGGCGAACTCCTCCAGCTCGCGCCGCCACCGCCGTACGGCAAGGCCGATGCGGTGTTCGGCGCTGTCGGGCGTGGAGTCCTGGTCCGTCAGGGCGGGTGTGGCGGAGGCCGGTTCGCGGCGCCAGGAGTCGTCGACGCGTTCGTCGGCGGCGGTGACGGCACACAGCAGGAGCGCGGCCAGGCTCTCCACCAGGGCGTCCAGGAGTTCACCGGCGGTGCAGTCCAGCGGGAAGGCCCGCCAGCGTTTGAGGGCGTCCCCGGCGAGCACGGCGCCGCTCTGCAACCGGCCCCGCACACGCGTGTACTCGCTGTCGTACGCCCCGTCGACGGCCGAGGTGAGCCGGAGTGCCGCCGCGTACTGGGCGGCGGTGGCGCTGGCCAGTTCGGGCATCCGGGACTTGAGGGAGTCGAGGACGCCGTGGGCGGTGCGGGCGAGCACCTGGCGGCGGGCGGCGGCGTCCTGGGCCTGCTGGTCGAGCCAGGTCCGCAGGGCGGCGACGGCGGTGGCGGGCAGCAGCCCTCCGCCCCAGGCGGACTCGGGCAGTTCGGGCACCGTGAAGCGCGGTACGTCGCCGAGGCCGGCCTTGGTGAGGAGTGCGCCGTACTGCCGGGACACCTCGCCGACGACCTGGTGGGGCACCCGGTCGAGGACGGTCACGAGGGTGGCGTCGTACTCCTTGGCGGTGCGCAGGAGATGCCACGGGACGGCGTCGGCGTAGCGGGCGGCCGTGGTGACCATCACCCAGATGTCGGCGGCGCAGAGCAGTTCGGCGGCGAGGTTGCGGTTGTCGGCGAGGAGGGAGTCGATGTCGGGTGCGTCGAGGAGGGCGAGGCCGGGCGGGAGCGACTCGGCGGTCTCGATGCGCAGCACGCGCCGGCCGTCCGCCGCGGGCAGCAACAGGTCGTCGGACGGCTCCTGATGGGGCATCCACACGCGGGTGAGGTCGGGCAGCACGCGCATGCCGCTGAACCAGTGATGGTCCTCCGGATGGCAGACCAGCACCGGCGTCCGCGTCGTCGGCCGCAGCACGCCCGCCTCGCTGACGCGCCGCCCCACGAGGGAGTTGACGAGCGTCGACTTGCCGGCGCCGGTGGAACCGCCGACGACGGCCAGCAGGGGCGCTTCGGGCTGTCTGAGACGGGGCACCAGATAGTCGTCTAGCTGGGCGAGCAGTTCGTCGCGGTTGGCACGCGCGCGTGGCGCCCCCGCCAGGGGCAGCGGGAAGCGTGCGGCGGCGACACGGTCGCGCAGGGCGGAGAGTGCGTCGAGCAGTTGAGGCCGTACGTCCAAGGTCACCACATGCGAAGAATGCCCAATTTTAGGGGATTTATGAAGCATATAGGCATGTCTGCGCGCCGATAGGACACAAGGGACGGAAGGTGCGACCGGGACACAGGCACAGCCCAGGCATAACGAGTGCACAACACCCGGGGTTCGAGGCGTCAAAAGCGATGCACGATTCGCACCTGCCTGCGATTATCAGGACCGCTTCACTGAACCTCCACATTGAGCCACGGAGGCGAAGCAACCGGGACAAGGAACCGGGAGCCCTATCCTTGTCCCCGGCAGCGTCACGGACCGGCCCACACCCGGGCAGCACGTACGAGGCCACCACACCGGCCCCCGTAGCTCAGTGGATAGAGCAGGCGCCTTCTAAGCGCTTGGCCGCAGGTTCGAGTCCTGCCGGGGGCGCAAACACCCTCTGACCAGCGAGAACAGGTCGGGGGCTTTTTTATGCCCGGTGAGCGCGGGGCGCCGAGAGCAAGCGCCTTTCCTCGATGTGCCGTGTCCGTACGGCGAGACGTGTGCCGGGGCGGCCGATCACCGCCACCGCCGCCGGGTGCGGGCCCGTCGCAGGGGTTTCCGCCACCAGGTCCGTGATCGTCGTCGCCGGGGGCGGGGACGGGACGCCGTCGGGCCAGGACAGGACCGTCGGCCGGGTGTCGGGGGGCGACAGGCGCAGGTCGCGGAGGGGGAGGGCCAGGCCCACGCCCAGGGCCTTCAGGACCGCTTCCTTGCGGGTCCAGGTCCGCAGGAACGCCGCCTTGCGGTCGGAGGGCGGGAGGGTGTTCAGGGCGGCCAGTTCGGGGGCGGCGAGGGCCGTGCGGGCGGCCAGGGCGACGTCCACGGGGCCGTCGGCCTCCTCGACGTCCAGGCCCACCTCCGCGCCCCGGCACACTGCGACGCCGATGATGTCGCCGCTGTGCGTGACCGAGAAGTCGTACGGCCCGGCCGAATCCGACGCGTCCAGGCGGGGCTTGCCGTGCGGGCCGCCGCAGCGGGGGCACACGCGACGCAGGGGGACCCGCGCGGGCGGGAGTCCGAGGAGTTCGCCCAGGACCAGGCGGCTGAGGGCGCAGCCGACGAGGAAGCGGGCCCGGTCGGCGGGCCGGACGGTCGCCTCGTGGCGGCCGCGCTCGACGGGGTCCAGGAGGGGCAGCAGGCCCTCGTGGGCGGCATTCGAGCCGGCCCACCACACGTCCACCGGAATGGGGTCGCCGGCCGGAGCGGTCGAAATGGTCAGTGCACCGCGCGCAGCATGCGCGTCACATTGATCTTCGTCGGGGAAAGGCCCAGCTCCACGCTCTGCATCATCCGCTCGCCGTTCAGCCGGCCGTAGGCGAGCAGGTCGACGTTGGCGAGGCTGTATTCCGGCCAGGTGTGAATGCTGAGATGCGACGCGGAAAGCAGAAGGATCGCCGTGACCGCACCATTCGGGAAAACGTGCGACGACTCACCGAGCACCGTGGCGTTTCCCTTTTCGGCGGCCGTGCGCAGCACCTGGAGGAGACGCTCCTCGTCCGTGAGGATGCTGTGGTCGCTCACCCATACGTCGACGGCATAGGAGCACAGATCGTCGACGTTTATACCCTCGGTGGCGAGGTTGGCAGAATCGGTCATGGGGAACCGGAGGTGACGAACCGTCGCCCCCGTCTCCTTTCGCGTAGAACCGCGTGGATCCGCACTGGTCCGCGCGGCCGAAGGGGAAGGGTCACGAGGCCGACGAGCGGCGCCCGGTGGAGCCCAGCGTAGCATCCGGAGCGCTCTCGGGCTCGCGCGCCCGTGTTGTCAAGGGGGGAGGGAGGGGGCTGGCGGATTCGCCCCTGAATAACCTCCCGGGGATTCCGGGAAAGCGTCCGCGGAAATGCCGTTGACGCCTCCGGAGAAATGCGCGTCGCACATTTCTCGACGCCTTCCCGTTCCGCCCCTTCACCCCCTCCCGTTCTTCGGGATATCGGCGAGTTCGATCACCCTCTCACCAGCCCGTATACTCGATACTCCCTAATCCCATCGGCTGGCCTGGAGCAGCATTGTGACCAACGCGCGTCGGCACCCTCGGAGCAGCATCGCCGATCAAGTGCTCACGGAAGTCGCGGACGCCGTCAGGCTGCAGGAGGGTCCGCCCGGGGTGCGGTCGGTCCTGCGTGCCCTGCGCCGGCTCGCGCCCGCCTCCACGAAGGACCTCAGCCGCGCCACCGGCCTGCCCGTCCCGATCGTGGCCGCCCTGGGCAACGAGCTGCGCCGCCGCGGCCTCGTCACCAAGGAGCGCCCGTCCCGGCTGACCGAGGCCGGACAGGACGTCGTCGCCCAGCTCGGCATGGACCTCTCCCTCGACGCCACCTGCCGCACCTGCGACGGCCGCGAGCTGGTGATCCCGGAGGTACTGGACGAGGCGGTACGGCGGCTGCGCGCCCTGATGGAGTCGGGTCCCGCCGCCGACATGGCGATCGACCAGTCGCACTGCACAGCCGAGACCAAGGTCCGCCGGGTGCTCGCGCTGCTGACGGCGGGCGCGCTGCCGGGCGGCTCGCTGCTGCTGATCGGCGACGACGACCTCGTGTCGCTGGCCGTCGCCGTCGTGGGTGACGTGCTCGGCGGGCCGATCGTCGACAAGGTCACCGTCGTGGACATCTCCCCCGAGATCCTCGACTACATCCAGAAGGTATCGGCGGGACTCGGCACCCGCGTCGAGACGGTTCGGCACGATCTGCGGCAGCCGCTGCCCGCCGCACTCCACGACCAGTACGACGTGGCCATGACCGACCCGCCGTACACCCCCGAGGGCGCCCGGCTCTTCCTGTCCCGTGCGGTGGAGGGGCTGCGGCCTGGCCCGGCGCACAGCGTCTTCTTCTCCTTCGGCGGCAAGAGCCCGGACGAGATGCTGGAGGTCCAGCGGGAGATCATGGCCCTCGGTCTGGTCACCAACGGCTACATCCGCAACTTCAACGAGTACGAGGGCAGCGGCATCCTCGGCGGTGTCGGCTTCTTCCAGCACCTCCTCACCACCAGCTCCACCGCCTCCGCGCCCGCGCAGGGCGAGTACGGCGGTCCCCTCTACACCGGCGACAAGCGGACCCGGCAGCGCGCGTACGCGTGCGTGGCCTGCGGCGAGATCGTGCCGGTCGGGACCGGCGCCCGCTGGACGTCGGTCGCCGCCCTGCGCGAGGACGGCTGCCCCCGGTGCGGCAAGGGTCCCTTCCGGCCCGGCCGCCTGCTCCCCGCGGAACAGCCCGCAGAACAGCGACCCGCAGAACAGCAGCCCACGACGGCCGCACAGACACCGACAGCAGCACCGGCGCCAACGCCCGCAAAGGCACCGGCATCTGCATCTGCACCTGCCGCACCGGCCACCCGCACCATCGGCTGGCACCCCCCGACCCCCGAGGCCCGCGCCGCGCTCACCCTGCGCGCGTACCCCTACGTCACCCGGCAGGCCGACGAGCGCGACCTTCCGGCGATCGGGGCGTTCGAGGCGGAGATCGCCCGGGTGTCCTTCGGCGAGGACGCCATCGACGACCCCGCGCGCTGGTCCGCACGGCTCGGGCGGGCGATGGAGAAGTCGAAGGAGGGCATGATCGTCGCCCACGCTCCGGACGGCGGCGAACCCGTCGGCTGGTGCTGGGTGTCCGTCAACCAGAACGCGATGACCGGCGACCGGTACGCCAACTTCCGCTCCCTCGCGGTCTCCCCGCTGGACAACCGCGGTGACGTCGCCGAACTCCTGCTCACCGCGGGCCTGGAGTTCTGTCTGACCAAGGGCATCACGGAGGTCGTCGGCCGGGTGCACGTCGGCAACGTCCCGATGCGCACCGTCTACCGCAAGTTCGGCTTCGACCCGACCAGCCTGTCGATGAAGCTGTTCCTGCCGGGGACGGAGAGCGAGGGCACCCGGTGACCGGCTACGACCCCGACAGCGTCAAGTGCGTCGTATGGGACCTCGACGGCACCCTCTGGGACGACATCGCCGTGGAGACCCCCACCGACGAACTCCCCACCCCCCGGCCCGAGATGCTCGCCGCGATCGACGCGCTGGCGGCACGCGGCGTGCTGAGCAGCATCGCGAGCCGCAGCGCGCCGACGGTCCTCGACCGGCTCGCGGGGCGCCCGGAGGTGCGGGAGCGTTTCCTGGCCCCGCAGGTGTCCTGGCAGGACAAGAGCGAGTCGCTGCGCCGGATCGCCAAGGACCTCGGGATCGCCGTGGAAGCCCTGGTGCTCGTGGACGACTCCCCCTACGAGCGTGCGGAGGTCGAGGCCCTGCTGCCCGGTGTCCGCACCCTCGCGCCCGAGGACGTGCCCGCGCTGCTCGCCGCCTTCGAGGGCCGGGAGGTCACCCCCGAGTCGCGCGAACGGGTGCGCCGCTACCGCACCGAGGAGACCCGCCGGGCCGAGGGCGAACGCTTCTCGGGCAGCCGGGAGGAGTTCCTGCGCTGGTGCGACATGCGGCTCACGATCGGCGCGGCCGCGCCCGACGAGATCCCGCGCGCGCTGGAGCTGGCCGCCCGCACCCACCGTCTCAACTCCTCCGGTCTCACCCCGGACCGGCTGCGCGAGCTGGCCGCCTCCGAGGGTCACGCGCTGTACACGGCCCGGATGGCGGACCGTTTCGGCTCCTACGGCGTCATCGGCGCCGCCCTCGTCGACCGCACCGACCCGGCGGCCTGGTCGGTGCCGCTGCTGGCGCTGTCCTGCCGGGTGGCCGGACGGGGCGCGGCGGCGGCCTTCCTGTTCCGGCTGATGCGGCGGGCCCGGGAGGCCGGGGCCGACACCTTCCAGGTCACCCTGCGCCCCACGGACGCCAACCTGGAGATGCGGATCCTGCTCCGCCAGGCGGGCCTGCGCCGCGCGGACGACACCCCCGGCACGACTCCCGACACGGCTCCCGGCACCGCCCCGGGCACCGCTCCCGCCACCGCCCCGGACGCGGCCGTGCTCGTACGGTCCCTGCACGGCGACCTGCCCGAGCCACCCCCCTACCTGCACGTGACCGAACAGGACCACCGAGAGGACGCCGAGGCGTGACCGACACCCTGGACCGCGCCGCCGTGGAGCGCGAGCTGCGCGCGATGATCGCCGAGGCGGCCCGGCTGGACGCCGCCGCGGTGGCCGCGCTGCCCGCCGACACCGACCTCTTCGGCCCGGAGATCGCCCTCACCTCACTCGCCGGGGTGACCCTGCTCGGCGCGGTGGACGCCCGGTTCGGGGTGGACGTCGCGACCCTGGACCTCAGCCTGGACAGCCTCCAGTCCATCGCCACCCTGACCGACTTCGTCACCGCGCACCTCCCCGCGTACTAGCCGCCCTGGCCGGACCGGGCCACCCGTCTGTACGTCACGCCTGTTCAAAAAGGGTGATCCGTACGGACGTGCCGTGACCCGCTCCGGGCGGGGGCGTTGAACGGGGAGTGCGGCGGCACCCCTTGCCGCCGCGCGAACCGAGTCACTAAGGAGAACGTGATGTCTCGCATCGCGAAGGTGGCCGCTGTCGCCCTCGGCACCGGCGCCGTGGTGGTCAGTGGTGCCGGCCTGGCCATGGCGGACGCGGGTGCGCAGGGCGCGGCCGTGGGCTCGCCGGGTGTGCTGTCGGGCAACGTCGTCCAGGTTCCGGTCCACGTGCCGGTCAACATCTGCGGCAACACCGTCAACGTGGTCGGTCTGCTGAACCCGGCGTTCGGCAACACCTGCGCCAACGTCAGCGACCACGGCCACAAGAGCCACGACAAGGGCGACAAGCACAACGGCGGCTACGGCTACGGCGGCTGACGCACCGTCCGTCCGTACGCGGCACCCCCAGGAGAGCCCCGGCACCTCGAGCGCCGGGGCTCTCCCGCGTCCACGGGTCCGTCTCACGCGTACCGGTAGACGCCGCTCATGTCCTCCAACTGGTCCGGGGTGAGGTTCCACGGCGGCAGCTTCTCCTTACGGGCCACCACCCGGCGGTGCTGCCTGCTGCCCGGCCCCGGCGGTTCGGCGGGCAGGTAGCGGTGTTCGCGGTGGCGCTGCTGCCAGCGGGTCCACACCAGGTCGATGTACGCGTGGTGCAGCCAGAACACGGGGTCGTTGACGGAGGCGCCGCCGAGCATCTCGCCGCCGACCCACCGGTGCACCCGGTTGTGGGTGCGCCAGGCGGTGCTGCCCCGCCCGGTCCCCCAGCCCTCCAGCTTGTTGCGGAAGCCCTTGGTGGACGTCGAGTCCCAGGGCGAGACGTCGTAGACCGGGTCGCTGAGCGCCCATTCCACGTCGCTCTTGAGCGGCAGCTCGATCGGGGCGGCGGCGCGGCCGAGGTCCCGGGTGAGGAAGCGGCCGTCGGTGATGTTCTCCTTCAGGGTCCAGTTGCCGGTGGAGTAGGCGAAGGGGCCGGTCGTCACCTGGCGGTCGGAGGCGCGTCCGTTGCCGCCGAGGAGGTCCTTCGTCCAAGGCGCGGCGGTCTTCGAGCGGGCGCGGGTCCAGTCCCAGTACGGCACGGTCACCGAGGAGTCGACGCGGCGCAGCGCGTTCTCCAGGTCCAGCAGGAACCGGCGGTGCCAGGGCAGGAAGGAGGGCGCCATGTGGGCCGTCCGCAGGCCGCCCTCGCCGTCGGACACGTAGTAGTTGATGTGCATGCGCACGAACTCGTCGTAGACGCCCCGGCGTTTGATCTCCAGGAGCGCGTTGACGAAGCGGCGCCGCTCGGTGGCGGTGAGGGTGGTGACGTCCTTACGCGTGTAGACCACGGTGTCCTCCCTGGTGCGTGCCGCCGTGGCCGTGCGCGGTGTCGCGCAGTTGCTCGCCGGGGCCCAGCTCGTCGACGGCGGCGCGGGCCGCCTCCAGGGGGGTGGGGTACGAGCGGTAGTGGTCGACCATGCTCAGCCAGGTGCCGTCGGCGCGGCGCATCAGGTGCAGCGGGCGGCCGTCGACCGTGACCTGCCAGCGGGGGTCGGCGGCGACCGCGCGGTCGCCGGGGGCGGGGCCGGCGAGGACGCCCTGGATGCGGCGGCCGCGGTACATCTCGTCGAACCGGGTGCCGGGGCCGCCGGGTGCGCCGCCCGCGCCCTCCGGACCGTCCTGGCCGTTCCCGGGGTCGGTGGGCCAGGCGGCGGCGACCACCGGGGTGAGTGCGAGGGCGGCGGCGGGGGCGAGCATCCCGCGCAGCAGGTCCCGCCTGCTCCTGGGTCTCGACGGTCCCGCCGTCACCGCGGGTGCGGGTACGCCGTCGGCGCTTGCGGCCATGGGTGTGCTCCTCTTCCGGTGCGGATGTCCGTACCGGTAACCGCCGAGCACCCCGCCGGGTCACCACGAGGCCCCCGAACGGCCCGCCGGGCCCTCCCGCGCGGCGCGGTGCTACCGCCCCTGTCCGGTGCCGAGGTTCGCGCCGGGGACCGCCTGGAGGACCGGGGTGATCACACCGGCCTGGGGGAGCTTCGGGGCCGGGAGGCCGAAGTTGCCGGGGTCGGGGGCGGTGAGCGGGGCGTCCAGGGCCAGGCCGGGGCCGAGGGTGCGCAGGTCCGAGGCGGGTGCGGACAGGTCGACGTGGTCGGCGTCGCCGCCGAGGATCTCGGGCAGGGGCGCGCGCAGACCGAGGCCGGGCAGTCCGGCGCCGAGAGGGAGCTGCGGGACGGTCTGGTCCGGGAGCAGCCGGCCCTCGACGTACCGGGGGCCCGCGGGGGCGCCGGGGGTCGGCAGCGGGATCTCGCCGCCGACCCGGGGCAGTTCCACGTCGAGGGAGTTCTCGACGCCGTCCAGCGGGAGGGGGACGGGGACCGTGCCGACCGCGGCGGCGGGGGTCGCGGCGGCGGCACCGGCGGCGGTCGCCAGGCAGGTCAGCACGGCGGCGAGGGTTCCTCGGGTGGTCGGCTTCATCTGGGGTACGGGCCCTTTCGGCAGGGTTCCTCCGGCGCAGTTCCGGAGGGGAGGGCGGTGTGTCGTACCGGGTAACGAGCCGGAAAACGGCTTCAGTTCAAGAATCCCCCGAACGCGGCAATCGTCGGACAAGGGGATGGTCAGCTCGTCCAGAAATCCCACCAGCGCGTCAGGATCAGCATCCCGACGACCCCGATGTGCAGCACCGGCGGCACCCAGGCGAACTCGGCGAGGAACGTCCTGACGGGGGCCGGTGCCGGGAGGAAGCCGTGCCCCACGTCGAAGGCGAGCGTGTACCAGAACAGCAGGATCGTGGCGACCCAGGCCAGACAGCACCACAGACAGAGCGCGTTGATCCGGTACAGCGACTCGAACTGGAGCCAGGAGACGAAGCCGACGCCGAAGAGACAGCCCGCGGTGAAGGTCAGCCAGTACCAGCGCGGGAAGGCGGCACCGGCCAGCAGACCGACGCCGACGCAGACGACGATGCCGTAGGCCACCAGGCCCAGCATCGGGTTGGGGAACCCGAACGCCGAGGCCTGGTCGCTCGTCATGACGCTGCCGCAGGAGACGACGGGGTTCAGGCTGCATCCGGGGGTGAAGCCGGGGTCCTCCAGCAGCTTGAACTTGTCGAGGGTGATGACCCAGGAGGCCAGCAGCCCGGCCGCGCCGGTGAGGACGAGCAGCAGGGCGTAGCCGCGGCCGGCCCCCGCCGTCCTCGTCGTCATGGTCAGCCGCGCAGGCTGCGGGCGGGCAGCACGACGTGGGCCGCCGCGGTGAGGGTCTCCTCGGCGCCCGCGAACGCGGCCAGCGCCTCGGCCTCGACGGGCCGTCCGGGGACGGCCTCGGGCCACGCGCGCGTGGTGAAGACGAGGTAGGCGTAGCCGCGTTCGGCGACGGCGTCGAGCCACTCGGGCGGCGGCACGCACTGGGCGTTCAGGTTCGGCATGTTCAGGACGGCCTGGCCGCCCTGGACGAGCAGGGTCACCGGCAGGCTCGGCCGCTCGGTGCCGTCCACGAGGTCGCCGCCGACGGGCAGGCCGTTGTCGGTGAGGAGGCGCTCGACGGCCGCGGCCGTCGTCTCCGCGCCGCCGTCGGCCGCGTCGCCGAGGGAGTAGGCGAGGAGGTAGGGCATGTCGGCGCCGTCGGGAGTCTCGCCGCTCCACGGCATCACGACGAGGGTGCCCAGGTCGGTCACGCGGAAGGGGCGGGTTGCGCTGGGGGTTGAGGTCACCGCGCGACCCTATCGGCGCCCCGGCGGCCCGATCCGCGCCTTCTCACCCGTGCGGAGGACGGCGCGCGGGTGCTCCACACGAACGAGGGACGGGCGTCGAACAGGCCCCGGGGGACGCCGAAGGGCCGGTTCCGTACGGTGCGGAACCGGCCCTTCGGTACGGCGGCGGGCCGCTCGGCCTTCAGCCGCTCCCGCTTCGGCCGCTCAGCCCTGGAGGGGCAGCCCGCCGAGGAGCTGGGGGGCGCTCTGGTTGAGCGCCTTGGTCGCGCCGTTGACGGTGTTGAGCGCGGAACCCTTGCTCTCGGTGTCGAGCGCGTTGGACTGCTGCTGGAGCGGCATCACGTCGGCGGGCTGGAGCTGGGCCGAGGTGAGCGTGTTCACGGCGCCGTTGAGGCTGGTGGGCGTCAGCGCGGCGGTGTCGTGGGCGGCGAACGCGGGCGCGGCGGTGCCGGCGAGGACGACGGAACCGGCAACGGCAGCGGCGGCCTTCAGGGACTTCATCGGGTTCCTTTCTTCGGCGACTCGGCAACTCAAGTCACCACGGGGGCGTCTGACGCCGTGCCTAACGATCCCCGCCGCCCGCGGAAACCCCCGTTCGGCTCCCCGATGCGGGCACAGCGAAACGGCCGCCCCCGGGTCGGGGAGCGGCCGTCGCACCGGAAGGCGTCGTGACGTCAGTCGTTGACGCAGGTGTTGCCGAAGGCGGGGTTCAGCAGGGCGATCACGTTGACCGTGTTGCCGCAGAGGTTGACCGGGACGTGGACCGGGACCTGGATGGCGTTGCCCGACAGCACGCCCGGGGAGTGCTCGGCGACGCCGTTCGCGCCACTGTCGGCGGCGGCGATGCCGGAGGCGCCGGCTACGGCCGCGGCGGCAACGGAGGTCAGGACCAGGCCCTTCGCGATACGGGACATGGAGAGGTGCTCCTTGGGGGGTGTGGCGGGGAGGTGACACGAACATCCGGGCGGTGAAGCCCGGCGCTGTGTCAACGCGTGGCGCCGCCGGGGGTTGTGCCGCCATTTGAGTGATGCGCGGCCGGGCGGGACGTGCCGCCGCGGTGCCGGGCGAAAGGTTCCGCCGCCGGGTCGGCCCCGGGCCGTTCGGGTGGTTCGCGCACCCGCTCGACCGGCCACGGGCGCGGCACGGGCGCCCCGGGCCGGTCCATCCATCTGACGATCCGCTGAACCCACCGGTCAACGGGCCGGGGGCGGGCGGGCGGCGCGTGAACCGGCGTACGCCGACACCCCCGGCCGGCACCGCCGCGTGTTCGATCACGGAGCGGGTTTGCGGCACGGCGGTGACCAGCGGGCCTTTTGGCTCGTTCGCACCGGGACGCGTGGGCCGGGCGCTCTTCGTCGCCGTCGACACACGGACGAAGGAGGCGGAGGCGCACACCCGTCCGCGCCGAGCGTCACCGTGAGCGAGGGAACCGCGCCATGCACCAGCCAGAGCCCTTCGTACCGAGAGTCCTGCACCTCACCCAGCCCGTGGACGGCGGGGTCGCCCGTGTCGTGACGGACCTGGCGCGGGCCCAGCTCGCCGCCGGACTGCGCGTCACCGTGGCCTGCCCCGACAGCGCCCTCACCGGCACGCTGCGCGCCCTGGGCGCGGACGTACGGCGCTGGGAGGCGACCCGGTCCCCCGGTCCCGCCCTGCCCGGCGAGGTGCGGCGGCTCGCCCGGCTGGTCCGCGAGGTCCGGCCGGCGCTGGTGCACGCGCACAGCGCGAAGGCCGGGCTGGCCGGGCGGCTCGCGGTGCGCGGGCGGATCCCGACGGTGTTCCAGCCGCACGCCTGGTCCTTCGAGGCGGTCGGCGGGACCATGGCCGCCCTCGCCCGGAACTGGGAGCGGTTCGGGGCGCGCTGGGCCGACCGGGTGGTCTGCGTGAGCGAGGCGGAGCGGGCCACCGGGGAGCGTGCCGGGATCGGCGGCCGGTGGAGCGTCGTCCCCAACGGCGTCGACACCGAGCGGTTCCGTCCGGGCCCCGCCGGGCCCGAGCGGGCCGCGCTGCTGCCCGGCCTCGACCCGGCCGCGCCGCTGGTGGTGTGCGTGGGGCGGCTGTGCCGGCAGAAGGGGCAGGACGTCCTGCTGCGGGCCTGGCCGGACGTCGTACGGCGGGTGCCCGGGGCTCGTCTGGTGCTGGTGGGCGACGGTCCCGACGGGGCCGCGCTGCGCGCCCAGTCGCCGGAGTCGGTGGTGTTCGCCGGCGGGGTCGAGGACGCGGCGCCCTGGTACCGGGCCGCCGATCTGGTGGTGCTGCCCTCGCGCTGGGAGGGCATGGCGCTGGCCCCGCTGGAGGCGCTGGCCTGCGGACGGGCCGTGGTGATGAGCGAGGTGGACGGCGCCCGGGAGAGCCTGCCCGCGGATCTCGCGCCGCACTGCCTGGTGCCCGCGGACGATCCTGCGGCGCTGGCCGGGGCGGTCGGCGCGCTGCTGGCGGACCCGGCGCTGCGGGCCTCGCTCGGCGGCCGGGGGCGCCGTCACCTCCTGTCCGCGCACGACGTGCGGCGCACGGCCGAGGCGGTCCTGGACCTCTACCGCGACCTGCTCGGCCGGGTACCGGCCGCGCGGGTCGTGCCCTCCGAGCGCAGGGAGTCCCTCCACCCGTGACTGCGGAAAGCATGGTGCCCTCCCCCGGCACGCAGGCCGGTCACTCGCCCGTCTCCGTCATCCCGCGGCGCGCGACGGGCGCCGGGTTCCGGTATCCCGCCCGGCGTCCCCCGGCGCGCACCGTCTCGCCCGTGCCGCTGCTGCTCGCCGACGGCGCGGCGGGGCTCGCGGGCGCGGCCGCGCTGCTCTCGGCCGGCCAGCACCCGCCGCTGGTGGTGCCGCTCATGGCGATGTCGTTACTGCTGCGCCCGGGCCGTCCGGGCGCGGTGACCGGTGTCCTGGACGAACTGCCCGCCCTGTGCGCCCGGATCGCCGTGGTCTGGCTGGCGCTCGGCGCGCTCGCCGCCGCCTGGCAGCCGGCGCACGCGCTCGCCGCCCGCACCCTGCTGTTCGGCTTCGCGGCGCAGACGGCGGCCGCCTGTACCGGGCGGGCGCTGGTCCATCTGCGCCGACGGCGGGCGCTGCTGCGGCATCCGCGCGCCGCGCTCGTCATCGGTCCGGCGGCGACCGCGCAGCGGGTGGCGGCGGCGGTGCTGCGCCATCCGCGGTGCGGGGTGATGCCGGTGGGCGTGGTGGCCGAGCGGCCGGACGGTCCCGGCGGGCTGCCGGTGCTGACCAGCGGCCAGGAGGTGCAGCGGGCCCTGATCCAGAACGGCGTCCTGGACGTGCTGTGCGTCCACCCGGCCGTCCGTACCGTGCAGGGGCCGCTGCTGCGGGCGCTGGCCGCGTCGGGCTGCACGGTGTGGGAGGTCGACGCGGACAGTCCGTCGTACGCGAGCCGGGAGCAGCTCGCCGGGTTCGCCTGCCGTCGGCTCGACCCGGTGCCCGGGCGGCGCGGCAGCTTCGGCAAACGGCTGCTGGACGTCACGGTCGCGGGGGCGCTGCTGCTGCTGACCGGGCCGCTCCTCGCGGTGTGCGCGGCGGTGCTGCGGCTGACCGAGGGTCCCGGGGTGGTCTTCCGGCAGGAGCGGATCGGCAAGGACGGGCGGCCCTTCACGCTGCTGAAGTTCCGCACCCACCGTCCGGCCGACGAGCACGAGTCGGCGACCCGCTGGAGCGTGGCGGGCGAGGTGCGGATGAGCCCCTTCTGCCGTTTCCTGCGGACCACCTCGCTGGACGAGCTGCTCCAGCTCTGGAACGTGCTGCGGGGCGACATGAGCCTGGTCGGGCCGCGTCCCGAACGTTCGTTCTTCGTCGGCCAGTTCAGCCAGACGTATCCCGGATACGCAGCCCGGCACCGGATGCGGACCGGGATCACCGGCCTCGCCCAGGTGCAGGGGCTGCGCGGTGACACCTCCATCGAGGACCGGGCCCGCTTCGACAACGCGTACATCGACAACTGGTCGCTGTGGCAGGACGTCTGCATCCTGCTGCGGACCGCGGCCTCCCTCGTACGGCCGACCGGGAGCTGATCCGACCGATGACCCTCGCCCTGCCCGTGCCGTCCGCCCGGGGGCTGTCGCCGGTGCTGCCGGTCGCCGCCGTGGTCGCGGCGCTCGCCCTGCCCGTCGCCCCCGGCGGCGAGGGCGGCGCGGGACCGGCCGACGCGCTGTCCGCGCTCGTGGTGCTGTTCTGCGCGGTACGGCTGCTGCGGGAGCGGCGGCGCCCGCTGTCCCGTACGGCCGCCGTGGTGCTGGGGCTGCCGGTCGCCGGGCTCGCGCTGGCGGCGCTCGGGGCGTCCTCGCCGGGGGCGGGCCTCGGCGGTCTGGGCCGCTATCTCCAGGTGTTCGTGCTGGTCCCGGCGGCCGTGCTGCTGCTGATCCGGGGCCGCTCGGATCTACGGCTGCTGGCGTGGACGTTCGTGGGGCTCGCCGGGTGGCAGGGGGCGGTCGGGGTGCACCAGTTCGTCACCGGGACCGGCGCCTCCTACCAGGGGGAGACGATCCGCGCGGTCGGCACGTTCGGGCCGCAGGACGTGATGGGCATGGCGACGGTGGTGTCCTTCGGGCTGGTCTGCGCGGTGGGGCTCGCCCTCGGGCGGACCTCCGCGCGGCGGCGGGCGGTCGCGGCCGCGGCGGCGCTCGCCCTGCTGGTGCCGCTCGCGCTGTCCTTCAGCCGGGGTGCCTGGATCGCCACGGCGGTCGCCTGCTCGCTCCAACTGGTGCTGGCGGGGCCGCTGCGGGCGCTGAAGGTGGGCGCGGCGGCGGTCGCGGCCGGGGTCGTCCTGGTCGGCGGGTTCGGGGTCGGCTCGGCGATGCTCCAGGAGCGGGTCGGCAGCATCACGCAGGTCACCGACGCGCCCGACCAGTCGGTCACCGACCGGTACACGATGTGGGCGGCCGCGGTCGGCATGTGGCGGGAGCAGCCGCTGACCGGGGTCGGGCTGAAGGGCTTCCCCGAACACCGGGACGCGCACGCCGCGCTGGCACTGTCCTCCGGCAGCGACACCGACGGCGCGGGTTCCGGATTCGTACGGCAGCCGCTGCTCTCCCCGCACAACATGTACCTGCTGATCCTCGGCGAACAGGGCCTGATCGGACTGCTCGCCCTGGCGGGCGGCTGGCTGGCCCTCCTGGTGTGCGCCCTGCGCGGCTGGTGGACGGTGCACCGCGAGGGCCCCGGCCTGGACTGCGCCCTCATCGCCTGCGGCCTCCTGACCTGGCAACTCACCGACTTCGCCTACGCCGACATCGGCGGCCCCTCGACAGTCCTGACGGCCGTCCTTCTCGGCGTCGGGGCGTGGTGGGGCCTGGTGGGCAGCCGGGTCCCTGTCCCTTCCGCGGACACCGCCAGGGAGGCCCACACCCGATGACGGCACCCCCACCCCGCCCCCCGAACACGAACCACCTCCCGGCGGTCCCCCGTTCCCGCACGGCCGACACGCCCCCACCGGGGACGGCGACCTCTCTGACGGACACCACGCGGACCGCCACGGTGGCGGAGAGCGCACCGGGGGCGGCTCCGGGGGGCTTGTCGGGGGCGACGGCCGACACGACGGGGTGGGCCACGTGGGCGGAGGCGGCGGGGGCCACCCCAGGAGCCCCTCCGGGGGCCGTGCCCGGTCAAGGCCCGACCGCTCCGACCGGCTCGGCCCAAGGGACTGCCGCAGGGCTCGGCCGCGGGGGTGGGCCGACCGCCTGGGCTGGAGGGGGCTTCACCCCGGCCGTCCCGGCCCCGGCGGCCGAGGACGGCCGGTCCGCGCCTCGTGAGCTTCCCCCCGCCTCCCGGAACTTCCTCGCCAAGGCCGCTCTCGTCACCGCCGGGCTGTCCGTCGCCGGGGCGTTGTTGGGGCTGGTGCGGGATCAGGCGTTGGCTCGGTTGTTCGGGGCCGGGAGTGATACGGACGCGTTTCTGGTGGCGTGGACCGTGCCGGAGTTCGCGGCCACGCTGCTGATCGAGGACGGGCTGGCGTTCGCGCTGATCCCGGCGTTCAGCATGGCGCTGGCCCGCCGGGCCCAGGGCGTCCCCGGCGACCCGGTGCGCGCGCTGGTCGCCGGGACGCTGCCACGGCTCGCGTTGGCGTTCGTCGCGGTCGGCGCGCTGCTCGCCGGGATCGCGCCGCAGGTGGTGGAGGTGCTCGCGCCCGGTCTGCCGGATCCCGCGCTCGCCGTCGACTGCACCCGGATCACCGCGACCTGCGTGGTCAGTTTCGGGCTCGCCGGATACTGCAGCGCGGCCCTGCGCGCGCACCGCCGGTACCTCGCGCCCGCGGCGATCTACGTGGCCTACAACATCGGCATCATCACCGGGATGCTCGTGCTCGGCGGGCAGTGGGGGGTGCGGGCGGCGGCAGCCGGTGTCGCGGTCGGCGGATGCCTGATGGTCGTCGTGCAACTTCCCGCACTGTTGGGGCAGTTGAGGAAGAAGGCCGACAGCGGCGCGCGGGGCGAGGAAGAGGCTCGGCCTCTCGACACCGCCCTGCTCGCGACCGTGCTGCTGTTCGCGCTGTGCCGGCAGTCGCAGGTGCTCGTCGAGCGGTTCCTCGCGTCCTCGCTGCCGTCCGGGGCGATCTCGCACCTCAACTACGCCCAGAAAGTCGCCCAGATGCCGATGATCCTGTCGGTGATGGTGTGCACGGTCACCTTCCCGGTGGTGGCGCGGGCGCTGGCCGACGGGGACGTCGAGCGGGCCAAGGGCCGGGTGGAGCGGGATCTCGCGCTGGCCGCGTCCATCGTGCTGCTGGGCACCGCCGCGGTCGTGGCGTGCGCCCCGCAGATCATCGAACTCCTCTTCCAGCGGGGCGCGTTCACCACCGAGGACACGGCGGCGACGGCCGGTGTCATGCGGGTGTACGCGCTCGGCCTGCTGGGCCAGACGCTCACCGGGGTGCTGGCCCGCTCGTACTTCTCGGCGGGCCGCGGCGCCTGGTACCCGGTGGGCGCGATGGCCACCGGGATCGCGGTGACGTCGGCCGCCGGCGCCCTGGCCGTCGGCCCCTGGGGCGTGTACGGGATCGCCGCCGCCAACGCCGCCGGGATCACCGTCACCGCCCTGGTGCTGCTCGCCGGGATGGGCCCGCGCAGCGTCCCGGTCCATGTCCCGTCGGTGCTGCGCGAGTTGGCCGCGCCGGTGCTGGCGGCCGTCGCGGCGACGCTCGCCGGTGCCCTGGTCGCCGCCCGGTTCGACGGCGGCCCGCCGGCCGGTCTGGCCGTCGGCGGACTCACCGTGACCGGCGTGTTCCTGGCGGCCGGCCGGGCCCTGGGCGCCCAAGGTGTCGTTCACGCACTCCGTTTCGCAGGTTCCGTGACCCGAAGGCTGCCGTATGTCCGTTCCCGTTGACGCCAGGGTCCCCTGGGTGGCGATGTACCACTCCGTGGGGGACTGCTCCGACGACCCGTACCGCATCACCGTCACCCCCGAACGCCTGGACCGCCAGCTCACCTGGCTGGCCCGCCGCGGCCTGCGGGGCGTGTCGGTGGCCGAACTGCTCGCCGCGCCCGACCGCCGACGGCTGGTCGGTCTCACCTTCGACGACGGGTACGCCGACTTCGTCACCGGCGCCCTGCCCGTCCTGCGCGAACACCGCTGCACCGCCACCCTGTTCGTGCTGCCGGGACGGCTCGGCGGCGACAACGCCTGGGACCCGCTGGGCCCGCGCAAACCGCTGCTCACCGCCGACGGCGTCCGGCGGGCCGCCGCCGAGGGCATCGAGATCGGCTCGCACGGCCTCACCCACACCGACCTCACCCGCGCCGACGACCTCACCCTCAAGGCGGAGACCGCCGAGAGCCGGACCGTCCTCGCCGGCCTCCTCGGCACCGACGTCGCCGGGTTCTGCTACCCGTACGGGACGGTCGACGCGCGTGCCGTGGCCGCCGTACGGGACGCCGGATACGACTACGCCTGCGCGATCGACCCGGGCCCGCTGAACGGCCCGCACGCACTCCCCCGCGTCCATGTCGGGCAGAACGACCGCGCGGTCCGGCTCTTCCTCAAGTACCGGCTGCACGGGCTGCGCCGGCGTCCGGTGGAGGGGCTGTAGTGCGGGCGCTGCACATCATCACCGGGCTCGGGACCGGCGGCGCCGAGCAGCAACTGCGGCTGTTGCTACGGCACTTGCCCGCCGAATGCGACGTGGTGACGCTGACGAACCCGGGGCCGGTGGCCGACGGGCTGACCGCGGACGGCGTCCGGGTGATCCACCTCGGCATGCGCGGCAACCGGGACCTCGCCGCGCTGCCCCGGCTGACCGGCATCGTCCGCTCCGGCGGCTACGACCTCGTCCACACCCATCTCTACCGGGCCTGTCTGTACGGGCGGCTGGCCGCGCGGCTCGCGGGCGTGCGGGCCGTGGTGGCGACCGAACACTCCCTGGGCAACACGCAGTTGGAGGGCAGGCGGCTGACCGCCGGGGTCCGCGCGCTGTATCTGGCGGGCGAGCGGCTGGGCCGCGCCACGGTCGCCGTCTCCCCCGCGGTCGCCGCCCGGCTGCGCGCCTGGGGGGTGCCGGACGCGCGTATCGGCGTCGTCCCCAACGGCATCGACCTGGACCGCTTCCGCTTCGACCCGGCCGCCCGCCATCGCACCCGGCGGGCCCTCGGGCTGCCCGAGGACGCGTACGTCGTCGGGGGCGTCGGCCGCCTCGTCCCCGGCAAGCGGTTCGCGGTCGTGATCCGCGCCCTCGCGCAACTCCCCTCCGACTGCCACCTGTTGCTGGTCGGCGGCGGCCCCGAGGAGGACGCGCTGCGGCGCACCGCCCGCGAGGCCGGGGTCGCCGACCGGGTGATCCTGACCGGCGAGCGCCCCTACGTCCCCGACGGCACCCCGGGCCCCGATCTGCCGTCCCTCCTCGCCGCGATGGACGTGCTCGCCTCGCCGTCCCCCGACGAGACCTTCGGTCTGGCCGTGGTGGAGGCGCTGGCGTCCGGACTGCCCGTGCGCCACGCCTCCTGCCCCGCGCTCGACCACCACCCCACGCCGCTCGCGCGCCAAGTGAGCGGCGGCGCCGGGGCGTTCGCCCGCGCGCTGGCCGAGGCACGCGCCGCACCCCCGGCCGCGCGCACCGCGCCCGAGGCCGCGCACCACTACGCCGTCAGCCGCAGCGCCGCCCGGCTCATGGACGTCTACGCGGCCGCCCTCACCGGACAGCCCCTGCCGACCGCCGCTTCCCCGACACCCAAGGGAGTCAGTTCCCCATGACCGAACACTCTCGGCGTGCCACCGCCACACACCGCGCCAGACGACTGCCGCCCTGGTCCCTGCTGGCCGCCGGGGCCGTCACCGGGGGCGTCCTCGGCGGCGCGTACGGCGCGCTCCAGCCGCCGGTCTACACGGCCACCGCCTATGTCGTCGCCGTCCCCACCGAACGGTCCGATCCGGCGTCCGCGCTGGGCTTCGCGCAGGCGTACGGCCGGGTCGCGACGCAGCTCGCGGTGCTCGGGGACGCGCAGGACGCGGCCGGGGTGCCCGCGGGGACCCTCCAGCGCAGTGTGCGCACGTCGACCTCCCCGGACGCCCCGATGGTCGCCGTCACGGCCACCTCCGAACGGGCCGACCTGGCCGCCGACATGGCCAACGCGGTCTCGGCCGCGCTCACCCGGCACGCGGCGACCAGCGAGAAGTCCACCAACGTCGAACTCCAGGAGTTCGCCCCCGCGGTACGCCCCACCGACCCCTCCTCCGCCTCCCCGCTGATCACCGCGCTGGTGGGGACGAGCGCGGGCGGGCTCCTCGGCGGGCTCGCGCTGCTGGTGCGGCCGCGGCGGGAGCGCGAGGCAGCGGGCCGCCCCGCCGCGAACGTGCCGGGTCCCGCCCTGGCCGCGGACGTCCGCGGAGCGCTGTGAAGCCGGCGGCGGCCCCGGACGCCGGGGCCACCGGACACCGCACCCGGCCCGGCGGCGGCATCGGCATCGGGAGCGGCGCCGGACGGGGCGGCGGCGGTCTCGTCACCGAACTCGTCAGCACCGAAAGGGACTTCGCCGCCCTCGCCCCCGCCTGGGGCCGCCTGTACGGGCGCTGCGCGACGGCCACCCCGTTCCAGCACCACGCCTGGCTGCACTCCTGGTGGCAGTCCTACGGCAGGCCCGGCCGGCTGCGGCTGCTGCTGGTGCGCGAGGGCGGCGAACTCCTCGCCGCCGCCCCCCTGACCGCCGTACACCGTCCGGTGCCCGCGCTGGTGCCGCTCGGCGGGGCGATCTCCGACTACGCGGACGTGCTCGTCGACGACGGGCACGCCGAGCGGGCCGTCGCCGCGCTCACCGAGGGCCTCACGGCCGCCGCCCGCACCGCGGTGATCGACTTCCGCGAGGTACGGCCGGGCGGCGCGGTGGAGCGGGTCTACGACCGCTGGACCGGACCGCGCCGACGGGTGGACGACTCGCTGTGCCTGGAGCTGCCCGCCCTGCCGATGGCGGAGCTGGTGGGCCGGCTGCCGTCCGCGAAGGCCCAGCGGGTGCGCGCCAAACAGCGCAAGCTGGCCGCGCTCGGGGTGGAGCGCCGCACGGTGCCGCCCGGCGAGGTGGACGGGGCGCTGCGCCGGCTGCTGGAACTGCACCGGCTCCAGTGGCAGGGCCGCGGGGTGACCGGCGAGCATCTGCGGCCCCGCTTCCACGAGCACCTGGTGCGCTCGGTCGGGCCGATGACACGCTCCGGGGACGCGGTGGTCACCGAGTTCCGGCTCGACGGCGAGGTGGTGGCCGTCGACCTCACCCTGCTGTCCCGGCGGCTCGCGGGCGGCTATCTGTACGGCGCCCATCCGCGGCTGCGGGAGCGCAAGGCGGACGTGGCGGTGATGCTGCTCGACGCCTGCGCCGAGCACACCCGGGACGGCGGCCGGACCGCGCTGAGCCTGCTGCGCGGCGACGAACCGTACAAGCACCACTGGCGGCCGGAGCCGGTCGTCAACCAGCGGCTGCTGCTGGCCCGGCGCCGCACTGCGCCGCTGCTGTCGGCGGCGCTCTGCGACGTGGCCGCGCGGCGCGGCGGCAAGGAACTGCGGCTGCGCTGGGAGCGCCGGACGGAGCGTGACGGTGGCGGCGGGTCCTGACGCGGGCCCGCCGCCACCGCGGTGTGCCGTACCGCCCGGCTCACCCGGTGCGCGGCCGCCGTTCGACGGGCACGCACGGCCGTCCGCCGAGCCAGTGCTCCACCCAGAGACCGAGATCCAGCGGCGAACAGGTGGAGGAGGGGCGAGGGGCCGGTGGAGCGACGGGCGGCGTGGACTCCATGGAGGACGGGGGTTCGGCCGGGGTCGCGGGCTCGGCGGGGGCCGTGGCATCGGCGGGCTCCACGGGGGTCGTCGGCCCGTCGGTGCGGCCGGACAGGACCGTGCGGTAGACGTCGGACGCCCGCGGGTTCTCCCCGCACTGCCAGACGCCGTGCGGGCAGTAGTCGGTCAGCGTGTTGTAGAGCGGCCGCTGCTCGTCCATCCACGCGAGCATGCGCCGCATGTACTCGGGGTTGTCGCCGTTGCGGAAGAGCCCCCATTCGGGATACGACACGGGCTTGCCGTGGGCCCGGGCGAAGTCCACGTGCGCCTGGAGCCCGTACGGTTCCGTCACCTGCTCGTCGAAGGAGAGGCCGGCCGGCTGGTCGTAGGAGTCCATGCCGATGACGTCGACCGTGTCGTCACCGGGATAGCACTCGGTCCACGGCACGGCGTCCAGGCCGCGCGACGGGGTGAAGTCGAACCTGAACTTCTGGCCCGGCACGGACCGCATCGTCGTGACGATCCGGTTCCAGTACGTCTTCCACGCCTCGGGGTCGGGGCCGCAGCGGTGGGTGTAGGTGACGCCGTTCATCTCCCAGCCGAGCACGATCACCGTGTCCGGCGCCTCCAGCGAGACGAGCCGCTCGGCGAGCGCCTTGAAGTGGTGGTCGAACCGGCCCTCGGCGCCCTGCCGGAGCAGTTCGCGCACCTCGTCGTCGGGGACGCCCTCCTCGTTGCGTTCCAGCATCGGCACGTTGAGGACGAGCATCCGGTCCTCCCGCTCGGCGCGCCAGTCCGCCCAGACGTCGAGGAAGCCGGGCGGGCCCTCGATGTTGTGCCAGCGGTCGCCGGGCAGATAGGTGTGGCCGACCCGCAGGTCGGCGCCGCCCAGCCAGGCACTGAGCCGGGCGATCCGGGCCACGCCCCGGGGACCGTAGTCGAGGTAGGCACCGAAGGCGGGGCGTGTGGCCGGGGACTCGGCGGTCGTGGCGGGGACGGGTGGGTCGGCGTCCCGTGCCGGTCCCGTGGCCGCGGCGAATCCGGGACCGGCCGCGAGGGCGGCGGTCGTCGCGACCGCGGCCGCGACGACGGCCGAACGCCGGAACCGGCCGCGTCGCTGTTGTGGGGCCATACCAGCTCCTTTTTCGTCACTCAAGTCATATGAAAGTCACAGAAAAAGGGCGCACGCCACCGCCACTACGGCTTTCGAGTGCTCCGATCCCCCAACCCGGTGACACCTCATCACCTGACGAACCGACGATCTGACGAACCGAAGAGAGACCTGCCCGTGTCGCCGCTCGACGCCCGCGTCCCCGCCGTTCTGCTGCGGATCGACCGCAACCCCTTCCACCACGGAACCCTGGGCGCCGTGCGCTCGCTCGGCCGGGCCGGAGTCGCCGTGCACCTGGTCGCCGACACCGCCGGGAGCCCGGTCCGCGCGTCCCGGTTCGTCCGCCAGGTGCACCATCCGCCGCCGCCCGGCGCCGGACCCGAGGAGGTCGCCGCCGTGCTGCTGCGGGTGGCCGCGCGGATCGAACGGCCGGCCGTGCTGATCCCGATGGACGACGCGGGCGCGCTCGCGGTGAGCGGACTGCGCGCCGAACTGGCCCCCGCCTACCTGCTGCCGCGGCAACCCGCTGCGGTCTCCGAACAGGTCGCGGACAAGGCCGAGTTGGCCACGCTGTGCGCCGCGGCGGACGTGCCGCACCCGGTGACGCTCGCCCCGGACAGCGCCGCGCAGGCCGCCTCGGCCGTGGACCGGCTCGGACTGCCGGTGGTGGCGAAGTGGAGCCGGCCGTGGCTGCTGCCGACGGCGAGCGGACTGCGCAGCACCGCCGTCGTACGGTCACCGCGGGAGGCGCGCGAGCTGTACTTGCGTTCCGGGGAGGCCGACAGCCGGCTGCTCCTCCAGGAGTTCCTGCCGCCGGGACCCGGCCGCGACTGGTTCTTCCACGCGTACGCCGACCGCCACGGCACCCTGCGGGCCGGCGGTCCGGGCCGCAAGCTCTCCGCCTGGCCGCGCGGCGCCGGGCTGACGGCGGTGGGCGAGTGGGCCGAGAACGCCCGGGTGCGCTCGCTCGCCGAACGGCTCACCGAGCGGCTCGGCTACCGCGGCATCCTCGACCTGGACTTCCGCCGCTGCGGCACGACCGGCGACTACCACCTGCTCGACTTCAACCCACGGCCCGGCGCGCAGTTCCGGCTCTTCACGGACACGGCCGGACTCGACGTCGTACGGGCGCAGCACCTGGATCTGACCCACCGTCCGCTGTCCGCCGGGGTGGCGCGGCCCGGGCGGGTGTTCGTGGTGGAGAACTACGCGCCGCTGGCCGCGCTGCGCCGGGGGCCGCACGGCCGCGAGCTGGCCTGGGGCGCGGCCGACGACCCGGGGCCGGGGCGGGCGATGCGGCGTCTGTGGTGCGCGCATGTGGGCCGCCGGCTGCGGGAGGGGCTGCCGGCGGCGGGCGCGGGTGCCGGGCGCGCGCGAGGCGTCCCGGCACCCGGCTCGGTCAGCGACGGGTCGCGGACCGGCCTCGCCGGTAGAGGATGACGCCGCCCGCGATCAGGACGGCGCTGACACCGGAGGCCGCCAGCAGGGCCTGGCGCTCACCACCGGTGTTCGGGAGCTGCGGCCGGTCGTGACCCCAGCCGTTGCCCCCACCCTGGTGGTCCCCGCCGGAGTGGTCGCCGTTGTGGTGCGGGGGCGGGGTGGAGTGATCGTCGTCGTCCCCGCCGTAGGGCGGCGGGGTCGTGTGGTCGTCGTCCCCGCCGTACGGGGGCGGGGTGGTGTGGTCGTCGTCGCCACCGTAGGGCGGCGGCGTGGTGTGGTCGTCGTCCCCGCCGTACGGAGGCGGCGTCGTGTGGTCGTCATCGTCGCCGCCGTAGGGAGGCGGAGTCGTGTGACCCCCGCCGTACGGAGGCGGCGTGGAGTGGTCGTCGCCACCGTAGGGCGGCGGGGTCGAGTGGCCGCCACCGTAGGGGGGCGGGGTCGAGTGGCCGCCGCCGTACGGGGGCGGGCTGGTGTGGTCGTCGTCGCCACCGTAGGGCGGCGGCGTGGTGTGGTCGTCGTCCCCGCCGTACGGAGGCGGGGTCGTGTGGTCGTCGCCGTAGCCGGGGCCCTCGTCGGAGTCGCCCTTGTCGGAGTCGTCCTTGCCGTATCCCGCGTCGTCGTCCTTCTGCTGCTTGGCCGGCGCCGGGACCTTGTGGGTGGGCGTGGCGGCGGGGGCGGCCGAGGTGTCGGCGCAGAGGTTGCCGAAGGCGGCGTCGAGCGCGGCGGCGACGTCGGTCGAGTTGCCGCAGACGTTCGCCGGCAGGTGCACCGGAACGTGGATGTTGTTGCCCGCCACCACTCCGGGCGAACCCTTGGTGGCCCCGTCCGCGTGCGAGTCCGCGAAAGCGGTACCGCCGGCGCACAGGGACAGAATGCCGGCCGCGGCGGCGGCCACGACCATTCCCTTACTCAGCGTCTGTCGCAATCTCGTTGTCTTCCTGCTTGTTCCTGCTCGAAGAAGTGGGAAGGGCCGGCCTCAGAACGCGCGGAAGCTCTCCAAGGCCGGCCCGGATCCGGCCCTGCGGCCGGTGTGACGTGCCGTCAGCCGTTGACGCAGACGTTGCCGAAGGCCGGGTTCAGCAGACCGATCACGCTGATCGAGTTGCCGCACACGTTGGCCTGGAGCTCCACGGGGATCTGAACCACGTTGCCGGACAGGACGCCCGGGCTGCCGACCGCGGCACCGTGGGCGTCCGAGTCGGCGAAGGCCGGAGTGGCTCCACCGAGGGCCAGCACGAGACCCGCGACAACAGCAGCGCTCTTCTTCATGATTTTCCCTTCTCTGCGGACATGCCTGAACCAGAGATAGCCGCCCGGGAGAAGCACCCACCACGCTGCGCCAGGGAATTCACTCAAATATATTCACACTATTAACTCGCATGGCGGAAAAGCCGAACGGCCCGCACGGAATGCGGGCCGTTCGGGGAGCGCGGAGGTGTCAGCCGTTCTGGAGGCCGTTGCCCGAGAGCGCGGAGATGTCGCTCAGGATGTGCGACAGCGGCTCGTCGCCCTTGGCCTGGGTGCTGTTCTCGGCGCACTGCTGGTTCTGCGGGGAGGCCAGCACGTTGACGTCCTGGACCGCGACCGGAACCGGGACGCCGACCAGGCCGCCCGCGTTGACCTTGACCGGAACGCCCAGGCAGAGCTTGTTGACGGAGCTCTGCACCAGCGAGGCCTGCGGGCTCATGTCGCCCTTGGTCACGGAGTTGCCGAACGCCGACTGCGCGCCGTTGCCGCTCGCGGAGGTGGTACCGGCGTCGTCCCCGATGGCAAGCGCCTGGGGGGCTGCCGCCGCCGACACACCGACGACAGAAGCGGCGACCGCCGCCGCGGCCATTGCCTTCTTCAGCATTTCGCTTTTCCTTTCCCTGCCCCGGCTCCGACGCCGGGGCTCTGTCCCTGCCCCCGACTCAACCGGGCGCACCGGGAATGGTTGCGGCGCTTCACCCGATCGAAGTTCAGGGCGTGCGGACGGTGCCGCGGAATGGGCCATCGGAGTGAAGAAGAACAACCAAACACGGTGCGGAGAGTTGACCAGGGCGCTCCGGTGGACGGGGTTTCTCCAGAAAGGGACTTGAACGTGATCAAGAAGGTTTGGGCCGGCGCCGCGGTCGCCGTATCCGTCGTCGGTGCCATGGCTGCGGCCGCCGCCCCGTCGCTGGCCATCGGCAACGACACCGGCACCACCTCCGCGAGCGGCAACGGCGCCAGCCAGGCGTTCGGCAACTCCGCCACCTACGGCAACATGAGCCCGCAGATGGCCCTGATCCAGGGCTCCCTGAACAAGCCCTGCATCGGTCTGCCGGCCAAGCTCAACCTCGGCAGCGCCGCCGGTCTCATCCCGATCGCGGTCCAGGACGTCAACGTCCTGTCCTCCCCGCAGAACCAGCAGTGTGTGGAGAACTCCACGCAGGCCAAGGGCGACGAGCCGCTGTCGCACATCCTGGACGACATCTCCGTGCTCGCCGGCAACGGCGCCGCCAACCACTGAGTCCGTCCGTGCAGCGGGCCGCCGGTTCTCCGGCGGCCCGCTGCCGCGTGTGCGGGCCGGTGCCGCGTGGACGGGCCGGTGCCGCGTGGACGGCCCCCGCGCAGGTGAGGGGCGCACAGGGCCCGTGCCCGGTGCGCTGCTCCGAACGGGGCACAGCCCGCAACTTTCGTCCCTCACAAGGTATTAACCAGCACGCAGCTCCTCCCCCGGAGCCCGCTTCTCGAAGGGAAAGAACATGAAGAAGCTGTGGGCAACCGCGGCTGTCGCCGCCTCCCTGGCCGGCGTCGCGATCGCGTCCGCTCCGCAGGCCCTGGCCATCGGTGACGACAGCGGCACCACGTCCGCGAGCGGCAACGGCGCCAGCCAGTCGTTCGGCAACTCGGCCACGTTCGGCGACATGAGCCCGCAGCTCTCGCTGGTGCAGGGTTCGCTGAACAAGCCGTGTGTGGGCCTGCCTCTGAAGGCCAACGTCGGCTCGCTGCTCGGCGCCGCCGCGATCGCGGTCCAGGACATCAACGTCCTGTCCTCCCCGCAGAACCAGCAGTGCGTCGAGAACAGCACCCAGGCCAAGGGCGACGAGCCGCTGTCGCACATCCTGGACGACATCTCGGCCCTCTCGGGCAACGGCGCGGGCAACGGCTGAGCCGTCCTTCCCCGCCCAGGCGGGTCACCGGTCCTCCGGTGACCCGCCTTTCGCGTACTCGTCGGCGGAGTGCACCGCCTCGGCGAGGTCGCGCACGTCGTCGTCCTCGGTCCGCGCGGCCAGGGTGTCGGCGCGTTCGCCCAGGGCGCTCAGGGACGGGGCGTCGGGCAGCGGGCGGTCCGGGGCGCGCAGGGCGTCGGCGAGATAGGCGGCGACGGCGGCGACCTGGAAGCGGGTGGGCGCGTCGTCGAGCCGGTCGTGCAAGGCGCGTGCCTCGATCTGGCCGGTGGCCTCGTGCGGGGTGCGGGTGCGGGGGTCGAGCCAGCGGACGGTGGCGGTCGCGAGGTGACCGTCGGCGCCGGGCTTCGTGCGCACCGCGTAGAGGGCGGTGACGGTGTGGCCGGGGCCGACCTCGCCGCCGTCGACCCGGTCGTCACGGAAGTCGTCGTCGGCGACGCGGCGGTTGTCGTAGCCGATGAGGCGGAACTCGGCGACCGTCTCGGGGTCGAAGGCGACCTGGGCCTTGGCGTCGCGGGCGGTCAGCTCGACGTTGCGCGGGAGTTCCTCGCCGAAGACGGTGCGGGCCTCCTCCTCGGTGGAGACGTAGCTGGTGTGGCCGTCGCCCTTGTCGGCGAGGCGTTCCATCAGGGCGTCGCCGTAGTCGCTGCCGACGCCGACGCCGAAGAGGGTGATGCCGTGCTCGCGGCGGGCGGTGGCGATGCGCTCCAGGATCGTGTCGGCGTCGGTGTCGCCGGTGTTGGCGAGCGCGTCGGAGACCAGCACGACCCGGTTGGTGGCGCCCCGGCGCAGCCCCTCGACGGCGGTCTCGTAGCCCCTCTCGACGCCGGCGCCGAGGTTGGTGGCGGACAGCGGCTCCAGGCTGTCGATGGCGTCGTGGACCCGGCCGCGGCGTTCGCCGAGGCGGGTCATCGGCAGCACGGTCTCGGCCCGGTCGCTGAAGGTGACGATCGCCACCGAGTCGTCGTCGCGCAGCCCGTCGGTCATCGTGCCGAGGGCGTACCGGGCGAGGTCGAGGCGGCCGGGGTCGCCCATGGAGCCGGAGACGTCGACGACGAACGTGAGGGCGGCGGGCGGCCGTTCGGCGCGGCTCTCGGCGGCGCGGGTGGCGAGGCCGACCCGGACCAGGGACCAGTCGTCGCCGGTGCGGGCGCCGTCGACGGTGACCGAGAAGCCGTCGCCGTCGGGACGCTCGTAGTCCTGGCGGAAGCTGTTGACGAACTCCTCGGGGCGGACCGTCGAGGGGTCGGGCAGCGCGCCGTCGGCGAGGGTGCGGCGGGCGTAGCCGTAGGACGCGGTGTCGACGTCCAGGGCGAAGGTGGAGAGCCGGTCGGGGGCGGCCTCGCGGGAGGTGCCGTCCTCGTCGGTGCCGCCCCTGGGCGCGGTCGGTGCCCGGTGGTCTCCGGCGCGGTCGGCGCTGCTGTGGCCGGTGCTCGATCCGCCCCATCCGCAGCCCGTGAGCAGCAGCCCGGTGGCCGCCGCCAGGGCGAGGAGACGCCGTGTCCGATGGATCCTCATGTTCCGTACCCCCTGTGTCCTTCGGATTCCCTCGTCGTGTGTGACTGTGACGGGGCAGGGGGCCGGAACGTGCGGTACGGGGTGTTGCGGATGCGTCTCGAAGCGGGCACGGAACGGGCCCGCCGAGACCGGTGGGTGATCTTCCGGTGACCTACGACACGATGTCCTTGCGGGCGAAACCGCGGAAGGCCAGGGCGAACAGCACCACGGCGTACGTCACCGAGACGGCGGTGCCCTGGATCATGCCGGACCATTCGGGGGTGGGCTGGACGGCGTCGGCCCAGGCGAACTGCCAGTGCGCGGGCAGGAAGTCCCGCCAGTCGCCGAGGGCGGTGACGGCGTCGAGGACGTTGCCGACGATGGTCAGGCCGACCGCGCCGCCGACCGCGCCGAGCGGGGCGTCGGTCCGGGTGGACAGCCAGAACGCGAGCCCGGCGGTGACCAGTTGGGAGACGAAGATGTACGCCACCACGATCACCAGCCGCTGGGCGGCGGTGCCGGGGTCCAGCGCGCCGCCGGTGGGCAGTTGCAACGGTCCCCAGCCGTAGGCGGCGGTGCCGACGGCGAGGGCGACGACCGGCAGCAGGATCATCGCGGACAGGCTGAGGCCGAGGCCGACGACGAGCTTGGACCACAGCAGCCGGGCCCGGGGCACCGGGGCGGCGAGCAGATAGCGCAGCGAGGACCAGCCGGCCTCGGAGGCCACGGTGTCGCCGCAGAACAGGGCGACCGGGATGACCAGCAGGAAGCCCGCCGAGACGAACAGGCTGACGGCGGCGAAGTTGGCGCCGGACGCGGTGGCGGTGTCCATCAGGGTGACCCGGTCGCCCCGGCCGTCCGGTTCGCCGCCGATGGCGAAGGCGATGAGCAGCACGAACGGCAGGGCGGCGAGGACGGCGCCCATGACGAGGGTGCGGCGGCGCTTGAGCTGGCGGACCAGTTCGACGCGGAGCGGGAGGGTGCGGCCCGCCCGGTAGCCGGAGGCGACCTCGGTGAGCGTGCTCATGCGGAACCTCCGATCAGGGTGAGGAAGGCGTCCTCCAGGCGGCGGTGCGGGCCGACCGACGCCACGGGCACGTCGAGGCGGACCAGTTCGGCGATCAGGCGCGGGGCGGAGCCGTCGGCGGCGAGGCGGACGAGGAGTCCGTCGTCGGTGACGGTCGCCGAGGTGACGCCGGGCAGCGCCGCGACCTTCTCGACGACCGGCTCCTCCACGGGGACGGCGGTGCCGACCAGGAGGGTGTCGCCGGAGCCGACGATCTCGGCGACCGGGCCGGCCTGGACGAGCCGGCCGCGGTCCATGACCACGAGGTGGGTGCAGGTCTGCTCGACCTCGGAGAGCAGATGGCTGGAGACGATCACCGTGCGTCCGGCGGCCGCGTACCGGATCATCACCTCGCGCATCTCGCGGATCTGCGGCGGGTCGAGGCCGTTGGTCGGCTCGTCCAGGATGAGCAGGTCGGGCAGGCCGAGCATGGCCTGGGCGATGGCGAGGCGCTGGCGCATGCCCTGGGAGTAGGTGCGCACCGCGCGGGCGAGGGCGTCGCCGAGGCCGGCGATCTCCAGGGCCTCGTCCAGGTGGGCGTCCTCGGCGGGGCGGCCGGTGGCCCGCCAGTACAGCTCCAGGTTCTCCCGGCCCGACAGGTGCGGGAGGAAGCCGGCGCCCTCGACGAACGCGCCGACCCGGGAGAGGACGGCCGCGCCGGGCCGGATCGCGTGCCCGAAGACGCGGATCTCGCCGCCGTCGGGGGTGATCAGGCCCATCAGCATGCGCAGGGTCGTGGTCTTGCCGGCGCCGTTGGGGCCGAGGAGGCCGAGGACCTGGCCCTGTTCGACGCGGAAGGAGAGGTCGCGGACGCTGTAGCGCTCGCCGCCCGCGTACTTCTTGGCGAGGTCGGTGATCTGGAGGGGGACCTCGGCCAGCTCCGGGTCGGGAGCCGGGCCCGCGGTGCGGCGGCGGCCGCCGACCAGCAGGACGAGGGCGAGTCCGGCGCCCGCGAGGGGCAGCCACCACACCCAGGACGGCAGCGGGGCGGCGGCGGTCGTGACCCCGGGGGCGGTGGGGACGTTCAGGTCGCCCTTGAGGGAGACGGTGTAGGTCGCCGGGGTGACCGGGGAGGCGTAGCCGAGGTCGGTGGAGGCGAGGACCAGGCGCAGCCGGTGGCCCTTGTCGAGGTCGTGGTCGATCGCCGGGAGGGTGATCGTGACGTCCTGGCCGGCCTCGGCGTTCTCGACCCGGACGGGGGTGACGAGTTGGGCGGGGAGCACCCTGCTGCCGTTGGGGCCGACGTCGTAGACCTTGGCGAAGAGGACGGCGTCCTTCGAGGTGGAGGTGACGTGGACGGTGGCCGTCGGGGAGCCGGTGATGCGCAGGTCGTCGGTGACGGGCGCGGACTCGAAGGCGGCGAACTGGCCGGGGAAGTCGAGGGAGACGCCGACGCCCAGGGAGGAGAGCTGGGAGAGTCCGCCGCCGCCGAGGCCGGGCAGGGCGGAGACGGCGGGCGGGGCGGCGCCGGCCGGGTTGGCGAAGGACTGCTCGCGTCCGGTGAGCGCGATCGGACGGGGGTCGCCGGTCAGACCGGGGTAGCGGTCGGCGCTCGCGCCCCTGAGCAGGGCTGCGCCGTCGGTGGAGTCGACGCCTCCGGTGCGCGAGACACGGAAGGCGGGGCCGGTGTCGGCGGACTTCTCGCCCTTGAGATAGCGGTCGAACCAGGAGGTGACCCGGGCCTGGACCCGGTCGCCCTCCAGGTCGCCGCCGTCATGGCCGCCCGCGATCCAGTCGACGTCGACCGGTGCGCCGTTGGCGCGGATCGCCCGTGCGGCGGCGTCGGCCTGGGCGAGGGTGAAGAGGGAGTCGGTCTGGCCCTGCACGAGGAGGGTGGGGACCTTGATGCGGTCGGCGACGGCGGACGGCGAGCGTTCCTCCAGCAGGGCGCGGGCGGCGGGGTCGGGGGTGCCGGACTCGGCGACCCGCTCGTACATCGCGCACAGCGTGGGCTCGAACTCGGCGCAGCCGCCGGCGGTGTTGACGAAGATGCCGGCCCACAGCTTCTTGAACACGCCGTCGGGGAACAGGGCGTCGGCCAGGTTCCAGTAGGTGATGGCGGGGGCGATGGCGTCGACCCGGTCGTCGTACCCGGCGGCGAGGAGGGAGACCGCGCCGCCGTAGGAGACGCCGGCGACGCCGACGCGCGGGTCGCCCGCGCCGTCCAGCCGCACCTCGGGCCGTCCGGCCAGCCAGTCGATCAGCCTGGAGACGTCGGCGACCTCGGCCTTCGGGTCGTTCAGCCCGATCTTCCCGGTGGACTCGCCGAAGCCGCGCGCGGACCAGGTCAGGACCGCGTAGCCGTCGCGGGCGAGGTCCTCGGCCTGCCGGCGGACGTCGTCCTTGCTGCCGCCGAAGCCGTGGCCGAGCAGGACGGCGGGGCGGCGGCCGGAGGGGCCCGCGGTGAAGTAGGAGGTGTCCAGGCGGACCCCGTCCACCGTCGTCACCCGGTCGGCGCGGCGCACCGGGGTGGGGCCGTCGTCGGAGGCGACGGCCGTCCACGTACCGGCGCCGGCGAGGACGGCGACGGCGGCCACGGCGGCGAGGAGCCGCCGCGGCCGCCGTGGTCCCCGGAGGCCGGGCAGTCGAAGATCCATGGTTCAACGGTACGGGGTCGACCTGTCGGGAAGGTGTCGACCGCAGGCCGAACTCCGTGCCCTCCCCGGGGTGTACACGGACCCGGAGGCGTACCGCGGACGCGGTACGTCAGACCCGGGTGTCCTCCGGGACGGTCACCAGCCAGCGGGTGGCGCGGCGCGGGCGGAGGTAGCAGACCCAGTAGAGGGTGGCGACGGCGGTGATGCCGCCGGTCCACAGCAGGTAGCCGGTCTCCTGCTGGGTGAGGATGTAGCCGAGGACGACGATCAGCAGGACCGGGACGGCCGGCCAGAGCGGCATCCGCCAGGCGGGCACGTGCCGGTGGGAGCCGCGCCGGGCGAGCAGGGCGGCGACGGCGACCAGGAGGTACATGCCGGTGACCGAGACGCCGGTGACGCCGTACAGGGTGTCGAGGTTGACGAAGCACAGGGCCGCGCCGGGGATGCCGACGGCGAGGGTGGCGACCCAGGGGGAGCCGAAGCGGCCGAGCCTGGCGAAGACGTTGTTGACCGGCTCCGGCCACGCCTTGTCGCGGGCGGAGGCGAACAGGACACGGGAGTTCTGGATGACCATGACGATGCCCGCGTTGATGATCGCGAGGGCCACGCAGAGGCTGACGAAGGTGCCGACGGCGGAGCTGGACCAGGCGGTGACCATGGCGCCGATGTCGCCGCCGGTGAGTTCGGCGACGTCGGAGGCGCCGAAGGTGATGGCGACGACCGGCACCAGGATGATCACCGAGGAGATGGCGAGGGTGGCGAGGACCGTGCGGGCGACGTTGCGGCGCGGGTGCTCCAGCTCCTCGGAGAGGTAGACGGCGGTCGAGAAGCCCTGGGTGATGAAGAGGGCGATGGCGAGTCCGGAGACGACCAGCGCGGCGGTGACGGTGTCGGTGTGGCCGTCGCCGCCGGCCGCCTGCATCGACAGCAGGCTGCCGGGGCCGCGCTGTCCGTGGGCGAAGCCGAGGAGGGCCACGACGGCCGCGGCGATGACCTCCAGGACCAGGAAGACGCCGGTGATCCAGGCGTTGGCGCGCAGGTCGAGCAGGCCCGCGAGGGTGGCGAGCAGCATCACGCCGGCGCCCGCCACGGACGGGTCGAGGTGGACGATCGGGGCCAGGTAGTCGGCCGTGCCCATCGCGATCACCGGCGGGACGATCATGACGACCAGCAGGGAGAGGACGAACACCAGCCAGCCCGCCAGCCGTCCGGCCATCGTCGAGACCATGGCGTACTCGCCGCCCGCGCTGGGGACGAGGGTGCCCAGCTCCGAGTAGCAGAACGCCACGGCGACACAGAGCAGGGAGCCGATCGCGATGGTGAGGGCGGTCGCGGTGCCCAGCGAGCCGAACAGGTCGGGCACGACGACGAAGAGGGTGGAGGCGGGGGTCACGCAGGACAGGGTGAGGAGGGTGCCGCCGACGACTCCGATGGAGCGCTTGAGCTGCCGGGGGCCGGCGGTCGCGCTGTCGGTCGCGCCGGTCGCCCGGGGGAGGGCGGTCTCGGCCGGGCGGAGCGTGTCGGTCATGCGGCGGGTTCCGATCGACTCGGGCGGGTGCCTCCGGCGGTTGGGGCGATGCCGCATGGAACCCCGACGAAAACCAGTGCGTCAATAGGTGATTGACTACGGAATCCGCAGCCGCGAGGCGCCTGGACCGCTGAAAACGCGGCAACGGTGCCCGCCGGTACCGGCCCCCGCCGACCTACGGGAACCGCAGTGCGCACCGCATAAAAAACGGGGCCGTCCGCAATGCGGACGGCCCCTCCATGGCCCGGGAACTGCCTCAGTGGTTGCGCGGGAAGCCCAGGTCCACGCCCGCGGGGGCGTCGGCCGGGTCCGGCCAGCGGGTGGTGACGACCTTGCCGCGGGTGTAGAAGTGCGTGCCGTCGTTGCCGTAGATGTGGTGGTCGCCGAAGAGCGAGTCCTTCCAGCCGCCGAAGCTGTGGTAGCCGACGGGGACCGGGATCGGGACGTTCACGCCGACCATGCCGGCCTCGATCTCCAACTGGAAGCGGCGGGCCGCGCCGCCGTCCCGGGTGAAGATCGCGGTGCCGTTGCCGAACGGCGAGCTGTTGATCAGCGCCACGCCCTCGTCGTAGGTGTCCACGCGCAGCACGCACAGCACCGGGCCGAAGATCTCGTCCTGGTACGCCTTCGCGGTGGTCGGGACCTTGTCGAGGAGCGAGATGCCGATCCAGTGGCCGTCCTCGAAGCCCTCGACCGTGTGGCCGGTGCCGTCGAGCACGACCTCCGCGCCCTCGGCGGCCGCGCCGGTGACGTAGGACGCCACCTTGTCGCGGTGGACGGCGGTGATGAGCGGGCCCATCTCCGACGTCGGGTCGTTGCCGGGACCGATCTTGATCTTCTCGGCGCGCTCGCGGATCTTCTCCACCAGTTCGTCGCCGATGGCGCCGACCGCGACGACGGCGGAGATCGCCATGCAGCGCTCGCCGGCCGAGCCGTAGGCGGCGGACACGGCGGCGTCGGCGGCCGCGTCGAGGTCCGCGTCCGGCAGCACCAGCATGTGGTTCTTGGCGCCGCCCAGGGCCTGGACGCGCTTGCCGTTCGCCGAGGCGGTGGTGTGGATGTAGCGGGCGATCGGCGTCGAGCCCACGAACGAGACGGCCTTGACGTCCGGGTGCTCCAGGAGCCGGTCCACCGCCACCTTGTCGCCGTGCACGACGTTGAGGACGCCGTCCGGCAGCCCGGCCTCCGCGAGCAGCTCGGCGAGCTTCAGCGAGGCCGACGGGTCCTTCTCGGACGGCTTCAGCACGAAGGTGTTGCCGCACGCGATGGCGAGCGGGAACATCCACATCGGGACCATCGCCGGGAAGTTGAACGGCGTGATGCCGGCGACGACCCCGAGCGGCTGGCGGATGGAGGCGACGTCCACCCGGCTGGCCACCTCGGTCGACAGCTCGCCCTTGAGCTGCACGGTGATCCCGCAGGCCAGGTCCACGATCTCCAGACCGCGCGCGACCTCGCCGAGCGCGTCGCTGTGCACCTTGCCGTGCTCGGCGGTGATCAGCTCGGCGATCTCGTCGCGGTGCGCGTCCAGCAGGGCGCGGAACTTGAACAGGATGGTGGACCGCTTGGCGAGCGAGGAGGTGCCCCAGGTGGCGTAGGCGTCCTTGGCGGCGGCCACCGCCGCGTCGACCTCGTCGACGGTGGCGAACGCGACCTTCGTGGTGACGGCGCCGGTCGCCGGGTCGGTGACCGGCCCGTACGTACCCGACGCGCCTTCGACGGTCTTGCCGCCGATCCAGTGGTTGACGATCTTCGTCATGACCGAGTGCTCCTTCACAGATGGCGGCGTCGGGTGGAGACGTGCCGTTCGTACAGCTCACGGGCCTTCACCGCGGACGGTCGGGTCGCGGTCTCGGCCACAGGTACATCCCACCAGGCCTGCGCCGGCGGCGGGCCCGACACAGTGTCGGCCGTTTCGGTCTCGACGTAGACACAAGTGGGAGTGTCGGCGGCGCGCGCTTCGGCGAGGGCCTCGCGCAGCTCGCGGACGGTCTTCGCGCGCAGGACGCGCATGCCCAGGCTCGCCACGTTGGCGGCCAGGTCGACGGGGAGCGGCGCGCCCGTGAAGGTGCCGTCCCCCGCGGTGTAGCGGTACGCGGTGCCGAACCGCTCGCCGCCCACCGACTCGGAGAGTCCGCCGATCGAGGCGTAGCCGTGGTTCTGCACGAGCAGGATCTTGATCGCGATCCCCTCCTGCACGGCCGTGACGATCTCGGTCGGCATCATCAGATACGTGCCGTCGCCCACCAGCGCCCAGACGTTGCGCTCGGGCGCGGCGAGTTTCACCCCGATGGCCGCCGGGATCTCGTACCCCATGCAGGAGTAGCCGTACTCCAGGTGGTACTGGTCCCGGGACCGGGCCCGCCACAGCTTGTGCAGATCGCCGGGGAGCGAGCCGGCCGCGTTGATCACGACGTCCGACTCGTCGGCCAGCGCGTCCAGCGCGCCGAGCACCTGGGTCTGCGTGGGGCGTACGTCGGTCTCCTCGGCCTCGAAGCAGGCGTCGACGCGCTGCTCCCAGCGCTCCTTGTCCTCGCCGTACTCGGCGACATAGGCGTCGGCGACCCGGTGGCCGTCGCGCGCCAGCTCCCCGGTCAGCGCCTCCAGGCCGCTGCGGGCGTCGGCGACCAGGGGGAGGCCGGCGAGCTTGTGGCCGTCGTAGGAGGCGATGTTGAGGTTGAGGAAGCGGACCCCGTCGCCCTGGAAGAGGGTGTTCGAGGCGGTGGTGAAGTCGGTGTAGCGGGTGCCGACGCCGATGACCAGGTCGGCGGTGCGGGCCAGTTCGTCGGCGGTCGCGGTGCCGGTGTGGCCGATGCCGCCCACGTCCTGGGGGTGGTCGTGGCGCAGCGAGCCCTTGCCGGCCTGGGTGGAGGCGACCGGGATGCCGGTGGCGGCGGCGAACTCGGCGAGGGCGTCCTCGGCGCGGCTGTGGTGGACCCCGCCGCCCGCGACGAGCAGGGGGCGCCGGGCCGACCTGATCGCCCGTACGGCGGCGGCGAGTTCGGCCGGGTCGGCACCGGGACGCCGTACGGTCCAGGTGCGTTCGGCGAAGAACTCCTCGGGCCAGTCCCATGCCTCGGCCTGCACGTCCTGGGGCAGCGCGAGGGTGACCGCGCCCGTCTCGACCGGGTCGGTGAGGACCCGTACGGCCTGGAGCGCGGCCGGGATCAGCGCCTCCGGGCGGGTGACGCGGTCGAACCAGCGGGACACCGGGCGCAGGCTGTCGTTGACCGACACATCGCCCGCGTACGGGACTTCGAGCTGCTGGAGGACCGGGTCGGCGACCCGGGTGGCGAAGGTGTCGCCGGGCAGCAGCAGCACCGGGAGGTGGTTGACGGTGGCGAGGGCGGCGCCGGTGACCAGATTGGTCGCGCCGGGGCCGATGGACGTCGTCACCGCGTGGGTGGACAGCCGGTTGGACTGGCGGGCGTAGCCCACGGCCGCGTGGACCATCGACTGCTCGTTGCGGCCCTGGTGGAACGGCATCGCGTCGCCGTACTCGACCAGCGCCTGGCCGAGGCCCGCGACATTGCCGTGGCCGAAGATGCCCCAGGTCGCGCCGATCAGCCGCTGCCGTACGCCGTCGCGTTCGGTGTACTGGGCGGCCAGGAAGCGCACCAGCGCCTGGGCCACGGTGAGTCGGGTCGACCGGTCCGGCCGGGTCGAGGTCATCGGTAACCCCCTGTGGTGTCTACGTGGTCCGGGTGGAAGCAGATCCGCCACTCCCGCGTCTCGCCGGGTCCGGCCATGACGTTCAGGTAGTACATGGCGTGGCCGGGCTGGGCGATCGACGGGCCGTGCCAGCCGTCGGGGACGAGGACGGCGTCCCCCGAACGGACCTCGGCGAGGACGTCGGCGCCGCCCTCGCGCGAGGGGGACACCCGCTGGTAGCCGAAGCCGTGCGGGCCGTCGATCTCGAAGTAGTAGATCTCCTCCAGCTCGGCCTCCTCGCCCGGCCGGTGCTCGTCGTGCTTGTGCGGCGGGTACGAGGACCAGTTGCCGCCGGGTGTGATCACCTCGACGGCGATCAGCCGGTCGCAGTCGAAGGCGTCGGCGGAGGCGAAGTTGCGCACCTGGCGCGCCTGGCCGCCGCTGCCGCGGGCCTCGACGGGTACCTCCGGCGCGGGGCCGTAGCGGGCGGGGAGTCGTCGCTCGCACTTCGCTCCTGCCAGGGCGAAGCGGCCTCCCGCGCCGGAGGCGATCTGGACCCGGGCGTCTCGGGGAACGTAAGCGAAGTCCGTCACGGACGCGAAAACGCTTTCCCTGCCCAGGAGTTGGAACTCGTCACCCTCGGTCCGCACCGTACATCCGCCGTCCAGCGGAAGCACGATCCATTCGCTGTCGCCGGTGGTGAGGGTGTGGGTCTCCCCCGGCTCCAGCGCGACGATCCGCAGACTGCTGTAGGTCCAGCCGGCCCGCTTCGGATCGATGTCGAGCACGTGCCCGGCGCCGGCGGTGCTGCCGTGCGGAAGGTAGAGGTCGTTGTTCTTGGTCGGGGCGTGCGGCCCGGTGTTCGTCATGCGGCCCTCACAGCAGTCCTACGGCGGTGTCCACGGCGGCGGTGACGTCCCCGTCCGCCGGATACAGCAGCGAGCGGCCGACCACCAGGCCCCGGACGGTGGGCAGTTGCAGCGCGCCGCGCCACTTCTCGTATGCCCCGTCCTGGTCGTCGCCGACCTCGCCGCCCAGCAGCACGGCGGGCAGGGTGGAGGTGCCCATGACCTCGGCCATGTCGTCGGGGTTCTCGGTGACGGGGAGCTTCAGCCAGGTGTAGGCCGAGGTGCCGCCGAGGCCCGAGGCGATGGCGATGGACCGGGTGACGGCCTCGGCGGAGAGGTCGTTGCTCAGCCGGCCCTCGGGGGTGCGGCGGCTGATGAACGGCTCGACGAAGACCGGCAGCCGGCGGGCCGCCATGGCGTCGATCGCGCGGGCCGTGGACTCCAGGGTGGTGAGCGAGCCCGGGTCGTCGTAGTCGACGCGCAGGAGCAGTTTGCCCGCGTCGAAGTTGAGCCGCTCGATGTCCTCGGCGCGGTGGCCGGTGAAACGGTCGTCCAGCTCGAAGACGGCGCCCTGGAGGCCGCCGCGGTTCATGGACCCCATGACGACCTTGTCGTCGAGGGCGCCCAGGAGCAGCAGGTCGTCCAGGATGTCGGCGGTGGCGAGGACGCCGTCGACGCCGGGGCGGGAGAGCGCCAGGCAGAGGCGTTCGAGCAGGTCGGCGCGGTTGGCCATGGCCAGCCGGTCGCCGCCGACGCCGAGCGCGCCGCGGGCCGGGTGGTCGGCCGCGACGATCATCAGCCGTCCGGCGGCGTTCAGCAGCGGTCTGCGGCGCCGGCGGGCGGCGGCCTCGGCGATCGCCTCGGGATGGTGGGTGCGCAGCCGGACGAGTTCACGGACGTCGACGCTCACAGCACGGCTCCCGCCTCGATCGCGGCTTCCACCTCGGCGGCCGTGGGCATCGCGGAGGAGCATTCGAGGCGGGAGGCCACGATGGCTCCGGCCGCGTTGGCGTGCCGCATGATCTTCTCCAGGTCCCAGCCCGCGAGCAGGCCGTGGCAGAGGGAGCCGCCGAAGGCGTCACCGGCGCCGAGCCCGTTGAGGACGTCCACCGGCAGCGGCGGGACCTCGGCGGACTCGCCCGCGCGGTTGACGGCGAGGACACCCTTGGGGCCCTGCTTGACGACGGCCAGTTCGACGCCGGCGTCCAGCAGCGCCCGGGCGGCGGCCGCGGGCTCGCGCACCCCGGTGGCGACCTCCACCTCGTCGAGGTTGCCGACGGCGACCGTGGTGTGTTTCAGGGCCTCGGCGTAGAAGGGGCGGGCCGTGTCCGGGTCGGTCCAGAACATGGGGCGCCAGTCGAGGTCGAAGACGGTGGTGCCCGCCTTGGCGCGGTGGGCGAGCGCCGCGAGGGTCGCCGTCCGGCTGGGCTCCTCGCTCAGGCCGGTGCCGGTCACCCAGAAGATCCGGGTGTCGCGGACCGCGTCGAGGTCCAGCTCATGGGCGTCGATCTCCAGGTCGGGCGCCTTCGGACGGCGGTAGAAGTACAGCGGGAAGTCGTCCGGCGGGAAGATCTCGCAGAAGGTGACCGGGGTGGGCAGTCCGGGGACCGGGGTGACCCAGCGGTCGTCGACGCCGAAGCCGCGCAACTCCTCGTGGAGATAGGTGCCGAAGGGGTCGTCGCCGGTGCGGGTGATCACGGCGGCGGACCGGCCGAGCCGGGCCGCGGCGACGGCGACGTTGGCCGCCGAGCCGCCCAGGAACTTCCCGAAGGACGTGACCTGGGGCAGGGGCACCCCCGTCTGCAGCGGATAGAGATCTACTCCGATCCGCCCCATGGTGATCAGGTCGTACGCCATCGAGTTCCCTTCGTGCCTTCATGCCCTGATGCCTGCGTGGCGGCCCGGCTTCGTCGGGCTCTCACGGCTTTCTAGTCCCGTACCGGCGACCCTGTCAATAGTTTGTCCAGACATTCGGACCAGCCCTTGACAGCCCTTCGGAGAGACCGCACGCTGACGGCCATGACGCCGTTGTCACCTCATTCCTCACTTTCCCGCATCCGGATCGGATCGGCCCCGGACAGCTGGGGCGTCTGGTTCCCGGACGACCCCGCCCAGGTGCCCTGGTCGCGTTTCCTCGACGAGGTCGCGCAGTCCGGCTACGAGTGGATCGAGCTGGGCCCCTACGGGTACCTGCCGACCGACCCCGCACTCCTCACCGAGGAGACGGCCAGGCGCGGCCTGAAGGTGTCGGCCGGCACCGTCTTCACCGGGCTCCACCACGGCGAGGCGGTCTGGGACAGGACCTGGGCGCATGTCGCGGACAACGCGGCGCTCGCCCAGGCGATGGGCGCGCGGCACCTGGTCGTCATCCCGTCCTTCTGGCGGGACGACAAGACCGGCGAGGTGCTGGAACCCGACACCCTCACGCCCGAGCAGTGGCGCAACCTCACCACGCTGACCGAGCGGCTGGGCAGGGAGGTGCGGGAGCGGTACGGGCTGAAGATCGTCGTGCACCCGCACGCCGACACCCACATCGACAGCGAGGAGAACGTCGCCCGCTTCCTCGACGGCACCGACTCCGACCTCGTGTCGCTGTGCCTGGACACCGGGCACTACGCCTACTGCGGCGGCGACAGCGTGAAGCTGATCGAGACGTACGGGGAGCGCATCGGATACCTGCACCTCAAGCAGGTGGACCCGGAGATCCTGGCCGACGTGCGGGCCAAGGGCACGCCGTTCGGACCGGCGGTGGCGCAGGGCGTGATGTGCGAGCCGCCGCGCGGGGTGCCGGAGCTGGGGCCGGTGCTGGATGCCGCGCAGCGGTTGGGGGTGGAGTTGTTCGCGATCGTGGAGCAGGACATGTATCCGTGCGAGCCGGACGCGCCGTTGCCCATTGCTCGGCGGACTCGGGCGTTTCTGCGGTCCTGCGGGGCGTAGTCCTCCGGGAGCGGGACAGGGGTGGGGGGTGCCTGTCGGGTGCCGGGTGCGGGTTGTTCGTGGCTGGTCGCGCAGTTTCCCGCGCCCCTTCGGGGGGGTGCTGTGGCCGCTTGTCAAAGGGGCTCGCTTGGGGGCGTTTGTGTCACTTGCGTCACGAAAGCTCGCTTTCTGTCACCGATGTCTCGGCTACGCGGGTCCTCCGCCACGTGCCGTCAACAGGCGCTTCCGGAGGGTCACCACCCGTCGTTCACCGGGCACAGCCCAGGTGATCGCCAGCGCAGCGCCGGGCTCCCCCGGGCGGCCTCCCGGCCGCCGCCCCCGCGCGCGCAGGGAGGTGCGCCTCATGACCGACCGAAGGCTCTGGTCCTACAAGGAGATCGCGGCCCACATCAGGGTGCAGCCGGACACCGTACGGTCCTACCGCAAGCACGGGCTGCTGCCGCCGCCCGACCATGTCGAGGGCGGCAAGCCCTACTGGTACGCCGACACCGTCCGCGCCTGGGTCGCCTCCCGACCGGGCAACCGGGGTCGCCGGCTGGAGTGACCGGGCGGTGCCCCGAGGGGAGGGCCCATGCCGAGCGCGGCGTGGGCCCTCCCCTTCCGCTTTCCCCGCTCAGCTCCAGGGCTCGATGACGGTCACTCCGGCGCCCGGCGCCGTCCCCATCGCCGCCAGTGCCTCCGGTACGGCGTCCAGGGTGATCGTCGAGGTCACCAGCAGGTCGGGGCGGAGCACCCCGGAGCGGACCGCCTCCAGCATCGCCGGGTAGGTGTGCGCGGCCATGCCGTGACTGCCCAGGATCTCCAGTTCCAGGGCGACGACGCGGGCCATCGGGACGGCGGTCGTGCCGTCGGCCGAGGGCAGCAGGCCCACCTGGACGTGCCGGCCCCGGCGGCGCAGGCCGTTCACCGAGGCGGCGCAGGTGGCCGGGGAGCCGAGGGCGTCGAGCGAGAGATGCGCGCCGCCGCCGGTCAGCTCACGCACCGCCGCCGCCGTGTCCGGCACGGTCCCGGCGTCCACGCACTCCGCCGCGCCGAACCTCCGGGCCAGGTCGAGGGCGCGCGGGGAGACGTCCACGGCGATCACCCGCGCCCCGCTCGCCGCCGCGATCATCACCGCGGACAGGCCCACCCCGCCGCAGCCGTGCACCGCGACCCACTCCCCCGCCGCGACCCGGCCCTGCCGTACGACCGCCCGGAACGCGGTGGCGAACCGGCAGCCCAGGGAGGCGGCGGTGGCGCTGGAGAGGTCCTCGGGGACGGCCACCAGATTGACGTCGGCGTGGTCCAGGGCGACGAACTGGGCGAAGGAGCCCCAGTGGGTGAACCCGGGCTGGGTCTGGCGCTCGCACACCTGGTGGTCGCCGGCCGCGCAGGACGGGCAGCTTCCGCAGCCGCAGACGAAGGGGACGGTGACCCGGTCGCCGACTCGCCAGCCGGTGACGGCCGGGCCCGCCTCCTCGACGACCCCGGCGAGTTCATGCCCGGGGACGTGCGGGAGGGCGATGTCCGGGTCGTGGCCCATCCAGCCGTGCCAGTCGCTGCGGCACAGGCCGGTCGCCTCGACCCGGACGACCACTCCGTGGGGAGCGGGCCGGGGGTCGGGGACCTCCCGCACCTCGGCCGGCTCGCCGTACCGCTCGAAGACCACTACCCGCATCCACGGCTCCTTCTCGGCCCGCCCGAGGCGGCTCTGTCCTCCCGCCCCGGAGATCACCGAGCACGCTAACCGCGCGTGGTGGCCTTGTCCCGTGTCTCCTCGGTCTCCCCCACTTCCTCGCGGGGCTCTTCGCCGGATATCTCCTCGGCCGGGGCCGTCGGGCCGCCCTCGCTCACGCCGAACCGGTCGTGGAAGCGGCGCAGGGGGGCCGGGGCCCACCAGGTGGCGCGGCCGGTGAGGCGCATGATCGCCGGGACCAGGAGGCTGCGGACCACCATCGCGTCCATCACGACCGCCAGGGCGATGCCCAGGCCGAGCATCTTGGTGTTGGTGACCCGGGAGGTGCCGATCGCGACCATCACCACGGCCAGGATGACCGCCGCCGCCGTGATCAGACCGCCGGTGCGGGTCAGGCCGAGCCGGACCGCGCGGTCGTGGTCGCCGGTGCGGTCGTACTCCTCCTTGATGCGGGAGAGCAGGAACACGCCGTAGTCCATGGAGAGACCGAAGGCGACGCAGAACATCAGCACCGGCAGGGTGGTCTCGATGGAACCGGGGCTGGTGAAGCCGAGCAGGCCGGAGAGATGGCCGTCCTGGAAGACCCAGACCACCGCGCCGAACATCGCCGTCAGGCTGAGGGCGTTGAGCAGCACCGCCTGGAGCGGGACGAGCACGCTGCCGGTGAGGAGGAAGACCAGGAGCAGGGTGACGATCGCGATGAAGGCCAGTGCCCAGGGCAGTTGGGCGCCGATGGCGTGCTTGGAGTCGACCAGGACGGCCGCCGTGCCGGTCACCTTGGTGTCGAACGGGGCCTTCGTGGCGCGCAGGTCGCCGACCAGGCTCTGCGCCGCCTCGTCCACCGACTCGCCGTCGGGCAGGACCGTGAAGTACGCCTTGTCGCCGTTGACCAGCGGGCCGTCGACCCGGACCACCTCGGGGAGCGCCGCGATCCGCTGCTTGTAGTCCGCGTACTGGGCCGGAGTGGCGCTGCCCTCGGCCAGGATCTCCAGACCGCCGCCCGGACTGCCCGGGAAGCCGTCCCTGATGTGCTGCTGGACGACATGGGACTCGGCGGAGGAGGGGAGCTGGCGGTCGTCCGCGGTGCCGAACTTCACGCCCAGGAAGGGCAGTCCGAGCAGGACGAGGACGGCCGTGGTGCCGAGGGCGAAGAAGGGGGCCCGGCGCATGACCAGGTCCGCGGTGCGGCCCCAGCCCTTGCCGCCCTCCTCGGGGGCCGAGGCCGTGGTGGCGTCCGGCGTCTCGGCGCGGTTTCTGCGGAAGGCACGCCGCAGGTCGAGCGCGTTGACCCGGTCGCCGAGCAGGACGAGGGCCGCCGGGAGCAGGATCAGGGCGGCCGCGGCGGCCAGCAGGACCACCGCCATGCCCGCGTAGGCGAAGGAGCGCAGGAAGTACTGGGGGAAGACGAGCATCGCGGCGAGCGACACCGCGACCGTGAGCGCGGAGAACAGCACCGTGCGGCCGGCGGTGCGCAGGGTGGTGCCGATGGCGGTCCGCGAGTCGGCGCCGGCGGCAAGTTCCTCGCGGAAGCGGCGGACGATGAACAGCGCGTAGTCGACGGCGAGGCCGAGGCCCAGTGCCGTGGTGAGGTTCATCGCGAAGACGGACACGTCGGTGAAGGCCGTCAGACCGCTGAGGATGGCGTTGGTGCCGAGGATGGCGACGATGCCGATGCCCAGCGGCAGCAGGGCGGCGACCGCGCTGCCGAAGACCATCACCAGCAGGATCAGCGTGATCGGCAGGGCGATCAGCTCGGCGCGGACCAGATCCTCCTGGATGGTGGTCTGCATCTCGTGCCGCACGGCGACGATGCCGCCGATCTTCACCTCCACCGGGCCGTGCGCCCCGCGGTAGGAGGGGGCGATGCGGTCGAGGGTCTCGCCCATCGCCTTCTCGTCGCCGGTGATCCGGGCCGCTATCAGCGCCTCGTGACCGTCGGTGGCGCGCAGGGCGGGGGCCGCGGCGGGATCGGCCCGCCAGTAGGAGCCGACGCCGACGACACCGGGCTCGGCGGCGAGCCGCTCGGTCAGCCGGTTCGCCTCGGCCGCCACCGCGGGGTCGTCCACCGAGGCGCCGCCCGCGCCGACCAGCAGCACGAGGTTGGGCTGGGAGTCGGGGAACGCCCGCTCCAGGGCCCGGGTCGCGTACGTCGACTCGGCGTCGGGGTCCTCCCAGCCGCCGCTGCCGAGCCGGTCGGCGACACCGCTGCCGGCCAGCACCGCGAGGGCGGTGAGCACCAGGGCGGCGAGCAGCGACAGCCTCGGCCGGGCGGTCACGAAGCGGGTCCAGCCCCCGACACGGGGTGTGCGGTTGACTTCGGTCATCGTGCGGTGTCCCCTTCACCTGGCACCATTAACTGAAAACACGAGGGATCGCTCGCATTTCCGTCCGGGACCAGAATGCGAGCGACCGCTCGCGTTTGTCAATGACGTTCGGAGAGCTGGGGATAACTCGTGCCCGACAACCCGCAGAAGGAACAGCCACGCCGCCGCCAGGCGCGGGGAGAGCGCCGTATCGCACAACTGCTCGAAGCCGCGGCCAGTGTCTTCTGCTCGACCGGATACACCGCCGCCAGCACCAACGCCATCGCCCGCGAGGCCGGCGTCTCACCGGGCACGCTCTACCAGTTCTTCCCGAACAAGGAAGCCATCGCGATCGAGCTGGGCGACCGGCTGATGCACGAGATGCGCGAGACCTACGGCGAGGCGCTCGCCCCCGTCGACCCCGCGACACCACTGGAGACCGCGGTCGGCGCGGCGATCGACCGGTTCATCGCCTTCAACTGCGACCATCCGGTGTTCTTCGCCCTGATGCACGGCCCCGACATCCCCGGCCGCATGGCCGAGGAGCACGACGCGCTGCACGCCACGCTGCTCTCCCGGATCCAGGACCTGCTCTCCTCGTTCCTGCCCGACGCGCCCGACGCCGAGCTGACCCGGACCGCGCAGATGTGCCTCGGCGTCTACAAGGCGGGCCTCGAACTGATCCTGGGACACGAGGGCGCCGAACGCGACGCGTATGTGCGGGAGCTGAAGGCCGTGCTCATCCGCTACCTGGAGCCGCTGGTGGGCGACCGCCTCGGGATCGCCCCTGGCGCCACCGCCGGGAATACCCCCTAGGGGTATAGTGTTGTGGAGAGCGGGAGCCCCTCGCGGGCCCCGACGGCCCCACCTGCCTCCACGAGGAGAACGACATGACCGCTCAAACCGACACCCCGGGAACCGTCACCGCCGTCTACAAGGTGACCGGCATGAGCTGTGGCCACTGCGAGGGCGCGGTCTCCGGTGAGATCTCCGAGCTGCCCGGCGTCAGCTCGGTCAAGGCCGTGGCCTCCACCGGCGAGGTCACCGTCGTCTCCGCCACCGAACTGGACGAGGCCGCCGTGCGCGCCGCCGTCGACGAGGCCGGCTTCGAGCTGGTCGGCCGGGCCTGAGGCAGCCGCCGCGAGCCGCCCAGCCCGCGCCACGCCGAGGCGACCGCCCCCGAGGCGACCCCGAGCACACCCCGAGCACACCCCGAGGCATCCACCGGGCCGTACCGACCAGCTCATACTGGATCCGTGCGGCCCGGTCCGTTTCCTGGAGTACGCATGACCAGCACCGCCGGCGCCACCACCGCCGCCGAGACCCCGATAGCCGACCCCGCCGCCGAGGTGGAGCTGCTGATCGGCGGGATGACCTGCGCCTCCTGCGCGGCCCGCGTCGAGAAGAAGCTCAACCGCATGGAGGGCGTCACCGCCACGGTCAACTACGCCACGGAGAAGGCCCGGGTCAGCTACCCCGCCGGCGTCGAGGTCGCCGACCTGATCGCGACCGTGGTCAAGACCGGCTACACGGCCGAGGAACCCGCGCCCGAGCCCACCCCGGCGGACACCGGCACCGACTCCGGCGTGGAGGCCCCCCGGGACCCCGAACTGGCCGCCCTGCGCCACCGGCTCCTGATCTCGGCCCTGCTCGCCGTACCGGTCGTACTGCTCGCGATGGTGCCCTCCCTCCAGTTCGACAACTGGCAGTGGCTCTCGCTGACGCTCGCCGCGCCCGTGGTCGTCTGGGGCGGCGCCCCGCTGCACCGGGCCGCGTGGACGAACCTGCGGCACGGCGCCGCCACCATGGACACCCTGGTCTCGGTGGGCACGCTGGCCGCGCTCGGCTGGTCGCTGTGGGCGCTGTTCTTCGGCGACGCCGGGATGCCCGGCATGCGGCACCCCTTCGAACTCACCGTCTCCCGCACCGACGGCTCCTCCGCGATCTATCTGGAGGTCGCCGCGGGCGTCACCGTCTTCATCCTGCTCGGCCGCTACCTGGAGGCCCGCTCCAAGCGGCGCGCCGGAGCCGCTCTGCGGGCCCTGATGGAGATGGGCGCCAAGGACGTCGCCGTCCTGCGGGACGGGCGCGAGACACGGATCCCGGTCGACCGGCTGGCGGTCGGGGACCGGTTCGTCGTACGGCCCGGGGAGAAGGTGGCCACCGACGGGACGGTGGTCGAGGGCGTGTCGGCGGTGGACGCGTCGATGCTCACCGGCGAGTCCGTGCCGGTGGACGTCGGGCCCGGCGACACCGTCACCGGCGCGACCGTCAACGCGGGCGGGCGGCTGGTCGTCGAGGCCACCCGGATCGGCGCCGACACCCGGCTCGCCCGGATGGCCCGGCTGGTGGAGGACGCGCAGAACGGCAAGGCGCAGGTGCAGCGGCTGGCCGACAGGATCTCCGGGATCTTCGTCCCGGTGGTGCTGCTGATCGCGACCGCCACCTTCGGCGGCTGGCTCGGCGCGACCGGGGACACGGCCGCCGCGTTCACCGCCGCCGTCGCCGTGCTGATCATCGCCTGCCCCTGCGCCCTGGGGCTCGCCACGCCCACCGCGCTGATGGTCGGCACCGGCCGCGGCGCCCAGCTCGGCATCCTCATCAAGGGCCCCGAGGTCCTGGAGTCCACCCGGCGCGTCGACACGGTCGTCCTGGACAAGACCGGCACCGTCACCACCGGCCGGATGACCCTCCAGACGGTGTACGCCGCCGAGGGCACCGACGAGCGGGAGCTGCTGCGGCTCGCGGGCGCCCTGGAGCACGCCTCCGAACACCCGGTGGCACAGGCGGTGGCCGCGGCCGCCGTGGAGAACGGTCCGCTGCCGGCGGCCGAGCACTTCGAGAACGTGCCCGGACGCGGCGTGCGCGGACGCGTCGAGGGACACGAGGTCGCCGTGGGGCGCCTCTTCGACAGCCTCCCGGCCGAGCTGGCCCGCGCCCGCGACGAGGCCGAGCGGGACGGTCGTACGGCCGTCGTCGTCGGGTGGGACGGCGAGGCGCGCGGGGTGCTCGCGGTCGCCGACGCGGTCAAGGAGACCAGCCCCGAGGCGGTGCGCGCCCTGCGTGCGCTGGGGCTCACGCCGGTGCTGCTGACCGGGGACAACCGGGCCGTCGCGGAGTCGGTGGCCCGGGCCGTGGGCATCGACGAGGTGATCGCCGAGGTGCTGCCCGAGGACAAGGTCGCCGAGGTCCGGCGGCTCCAGGGCGAGGGCCGGGTGGTCGCGATGGTCGGCGACGGCGTGAACGACGCGGCCGCGCTGGCCGCCGCCGATCTGGGGCTCGCGATGGGCACCGGGACGGACGCGGCGATCGAGGCGAGCGATCTGACGCTGGTGCGCGGGGATCTGCGGGTGGCCGCGGACGCCATCCGGCTGTCGCGGCGGACGCTGGCGACGATCAAGGGCAATCTGGTCTGGGCGTTCGGATACAACGTGGCCGCGCTGCCGCTGGCCGCGGCCGGACTGCTCAACCCGATGATCGCGGGCGCGACGATGGCGTTCTCGTCGGTGTTCGTGGTGACCAACAGTCTGCGGCTGCGGTCCTTCCGGTAACAGTCCGGTAAGGGGGGACGTTTACGTCAGACCCCCTGGAGTCCAGCGCGAGCCTCACATAAGCTCTTCACAAGGCTCGCGCATCTTCCTTACGCTTGGGCCTCGATCGCTGTATTTGGGCCCTTGCGCATCTATCGGACATATGCAAGAGACACAGATCACAGTGATGGGAACGTAACCACCGAAGGGGTTCGACGGTCTAAGTTGACGATGTCGGAAAGCGTCTTGGGGGGCGCAGACCGGCATCTGGGGATGTCTTGGGGGACTTCCTCAGAGATGCGTTGCCGGGGCACGCACACCGGGAAGCTTTGAGCGGCCCTCCCAGCGTGCGCTGTCCCGGCAGATCGCACCTTCGGTGGACAACCGCATATGGACACAGCGAATTCAGGCGCTGGTCTCATGAACGCCCGGCCGGATCCCGTGGGGGGAATCCGCACCGGGACATGGGAAGGCGCCCTGGTCGTCGGCCCGTGGGGGGACTGACGTCAGGGCGCCTTCCGTATGTCCGGACCTGGCTGAGACAGCCCTGTCCGGGCGGGTCGATCCGCTCGGACAGGGCTGCGTTCATGGGCCGACGGGGCCGACAGGCGGGGGCACCGGCGCGCTGCGGGCGCCCCTCGCGGTCAGCGGTGTCGGCGGTACCGGCGGGTCAGCGCGCCTCGACCGGCACGAAGTCGCGCTCGACGACGCCGGTGTAGATCTGGCGCGGACGGCCGATGCGGGAGCCGGGCTCCTTGATCATCTCGTGCCACTGGGCGATCCAGCCCGGCAGCCGGCCGAGGGCGAAGAGGACCGTGAACATCTCGGTCGGGAAGCCCATGGCCCGGTAGATCAGACCGGTGTAGAAGTCGACGTTCGGGTAGAGGTTGCGCGAGACGAAGTACTCGTCGGAGAGCGCGTGCTCCTCCAGCTTCAGCGCGATGTCCAGCAGCTCGTCGGACTTGCCGAGGGCGGACAGCACGTCGTGCGCGGCGGCCTTGATGATCTTGGCGCGCGGGTCGAAGGACTTGTACACCCGGTGGCCGAAGCCCATCAGGCGGACGCCGTCCTCCTTGTTCTTCACCTTGCGGATGAAGGAGTCCACGTCGCCGCCGCTCGCCTGGATGCCTTCCAGCATCTCCAGGACGGACTGGTTGGCGCCGCCGTGCAGCGGGCCCCACAGGGCGTTGATGCCGGCCGAGATCGACGCGAACATGTTGGCCTGCGAGGAGCCGACCAGACGGACCGTGGAGGTCGAACAGTTCTGCTCGTGGTCCGCGTGCAGGATGAGCAGCTTGTCCAGCGCCGAGACGACGACCGGGTCGAGCTCGTACTCCTGGGCGGGGACCGAGAAGGTCATGCGCAGGAAGTTCTCGACGTACCCGAGGTCGTTGCGCGGGTAGACGAACGGGTGACCGATCGACTTCTTGTACGCGTACGCGGCGATCGTCGGGAGCTTGGCGAGCAGCCGGATCGTCGAGAGGTTGCGCTGCTTCTCGTCGAACGGGTTGTGGCTGTCCTGGTAGAAGGTGGACAGCGCCGAGACCACCGAGGACAGCATGGCCATCGGGTGGGCGTCACGCGGGAAGCCCCGGTAGAAGTTCTTGACGTCCTCGTGCAGCAGGGTGTGCTGCGTGATGTCGTTCTTGAAGACGCTCAGCTCGTCGACCGTCGGCAGCTCGCCGTTGATCAGCAGGTAGGCGACCTCGAGGAAGGTCGACCGCTCCGCGAGCTGCTCGATCGGGTAGCCGCGGTACCGGAGGATGCCCTGCTCGCCGTCAAGGTAGGTGATGGCGGATTTATAGGCGGCGGTGTTGCCGTAGCCGCTGTCCAGGGTCACCAGACCGGTCTGCGCGCGGAGCTTCCCGATGTCGAAGCCCTTGTCGCCGACGGTGCTGTCGATCACCGGGTAGGTGTACTCGCCGTCGCCGTACCGCAGTACTACAGCATTGTTGGTGTGCTCGCTCACGTCATCCCTCACCGACGTTGTGCCTCTTCTTCGAGGTTGCCCTGACTGTCTCTACCATCCCCCATTTGGCGCAGGAGAGTGCACTCGGGGTCGACCATTGGGCGTATCGGCGGCACTGAGTGCCGCCAACTTTCTCATCCTGCCGCCTTCGCCCCCCTTGCGGAAGTGCTCTGTGACCCACGTGACTCATTTGATCGATCATTTCCTGTCCAGCGGTCACCGATGACCGGTCAGCGGTCATCGAAGGGGTCCTCCGCCGGGCCCTCCGCGCGCTCTCCGGGGCGGGCTCCGCCGGCCCCCGCGGCCAGCCGGAAGGCCAGGGACGTGCAGCGGCGGCCCGCCGAGACCGTGCGCACCGCCTGGCCGATCGCCTTGCGCGAGCCGACGAGCACGACGAGCTTCTTGGCGCGGGTGACGGCCGTATACAGAAGGTTCCGCTGAAGCATCATCCATGCTCCCGTGGTGACGGGGATCACCACGGCGGGATATTCACTCCCCTGTGAACGGTGGATCGTCACCGCGTACGCATGGGCCAGTTCGTCCAGTTCGTCGAAGTCGTACGGGACTTCCTCGTCCTCGTCGGTCAGTACGGTGAGGCGCTGGTCGACCGGGTCGAGCGCGGTGACCACGCCCACGGTGCCGTTGAAGACGCCGTTCTTCCCCTTCTCGTAGTTGTTGCGGATCTGGGTGACCTTGTCGCCGACGCGGAAGACCCGGCCGCCGAACCGCTTCTCGGGCAGGTCGGGGCGGCCCGGGGTGATGGCCTGCTGGAGCAGCCCGTTGAGGGTGCCGGCGCCGGCCGGGCCGCGGTGCATGGGGGCGAGCACCTGGACGTCCCGGCGCGGGTCGAGCCCGAACCGGGCGGGGATACGGCGGGCCGCCACGTCCACGGTGAGCCGCCCGGCGTCCTCCGTCTCGTCCTCGACGAAGAGGAAGAAGTCCTTCATGCCGTCGGTGACCGGGTGCTGTCCGGCGTTGATCCGGTGCGCGTTCGTCACCACGCCGGACTGCTGGGCCTGGCGGAACACGCGCGTGAGGCGGACCGCGGGCACCGGGCCGCCGTCGGCCAGCAGATCGCGCAGCACCTCGCCCGCGCCGACGCTGGGGAGCTGGTCGACGTCCCCCACGAAGAGCAGGTGCGCGCCGGGCGGTACGGCCTTGACCAGCTTGTTGGCGAGCAGCAGGTCCAGCATCGACGCCTCGTCGACCACCACCAGGTCGGCGTCGAGCGGGCGGTCCCGGTCGTAGGCGGCGTCACCGCCGGGCTTCAGCTCCAGGAGGCGGTGGACGGTGGACGCCTCGGCGCCGGTCAGCTCGGCCAGGCGCTTGGCGGCGCGGCCGGTGGGGGCGGCGAGGACGACCTTGGCCTGCTTGGCGCGGGCCAGCTCCACGATCGAGCGCACGGTGAAGGACTTGCCGCAGCCGGGGCCGCCGGTGAGCACGGCGACCTTCTCGGTCAGCGCCAGCCGGACGGCGGCCTCCTGCTCGGGGGCGAGGTCGGCGCCGGTGCGGTGGCGCAGCCAGCCGAGCGCCTTGTCCCAGGCCACGTCGTGGAAGCCCGGCATGCGGTCCTCGGCGGTGCGCAGCAGGCGCAGGAGCTGGCCGGAGAGGGAGAGTTCGGCGCGGTGGAAGGGGACGAGGTAGATCGCGGTGACCGGCTCGCCGTCCTCCCCCGGGAGCTGTTCGCGTACGACGCCGGGTTCGCCGGAGTCCTCGTCGGGCAGGGCGAGGGCGGCGAGGCACTCGATGACGAGGCCGGTGTCGACCTGGAGGAGCTTGACCGCGTCGGCGATCAGCCGCTCCTCGGGGAGATAGCAGTGCCCCTGGTCGGCGGACTGGGACAGCGCGTACTGGAGGCCGGCCTTGACGCGCTCCGGGCTGTCGTGCGGGATGCCGACGGAGCGGGCGATGCGGTCGGCGGTCAGGAAGCCGATGCCCCAGACGTCGGCGGCGAGCCGGTAGGGCTGGTTCTTCACGACGGAGATGGAGGCGTCGCCGTACTTCTTGTAGATGCGGACGGCGATGGAGGTGGACACCTCGACGGTCTGGAGGAAGAGCATGACCTCCTTGATCGCCTTCTGTTCCTCCCAGGCGTCGGCGATCTTCTTGGTGCGCTTGGGGCCGAGGCCGGGGACCTCGATCAGGCGCTTGGGCTCCTCCTCGATGATCGTGAGGGTGTCGACGCCGAAGTGCTGGGTGATGCGGTCGGCGAAGACCGGCCCGATGCCTTTGACCAGCCCGGACCCCAAGTACCGCCGGATTCCCTGGACGGTGGCCGGCAGGACGGTCGTGTAGTTCTCCACGGTGAACTGCTTGCCGTACTGCGGATGGGAGCCCCAACGCCCCTCCATCCGCAGCGACTCCCCGACCTGCGCGCCGAGCAGCGCGCCCACGACGGTGAGGAGATCGCCGGCGCCCCGGCCGGTGTCGACGCGGGCGACCGTGTAGCCGCTCTCCTCGTTCGCGTACGTGATGCGCTCCAGCACGCCTTCCAGCGTGGCGAGCCGCGGCTCCCCCGGCCGGGAGGCCCCCGCCTGATCGGTCATGATCCGACGGTACCGCCCGGCACCGACAACGCGGTCCGGGCGGCTGTGCCGCCCTGCGGCTGCCGGCTCAGGACTGCTTGATCGTCACGCAGGTGCCGACCACATAGCCGGTGACACCGCTGCGGGTGACCTTCACCCAGCGCTTGCTGACGATGTCGCACTTCTCGTACTCGGCCGAGCCGTAGTACATCGTGCAGGAGGCGGATGCGGTCTGCCCCTTGTTGAGCTGGGCCAGCGCGGTCCCGCCGGTGCTCGTGGTGGAACGGATGATCACGGTCTCCAGAGCCGTGGCCGTACAGCTCGCCGCGGCGGCCGGCGTGGCGACGACAACCATGGCCCCCACGAGCCCACCGGCCCCCACGACGGCACCGAGTACCCGACCTGCGCGCATATCGCTCTCTCCCCTGTTTGTTGGCGCGGGCATGCCACCCGCGACGGACTGGGGCAGCCTAGTACTCCAACTGGCCTGGGCTCCGGACGAGTTGTCGTCGCCCGCAGGCCCGATGCCGCTGAACGGGAGGCGCTTGTCGATGACGCCGGAACCCGTCCCCACCCCCGCCGACCCCGAAGCCTGGAACGCGTATCTCGCCGAGGGGAATGCCACGCAGCCTCGGAAGCGGGTGGCGGCGGATCTGTTGCTGCGGGATGTGGAGGGGCGTGTGCTGTTGGTGAATCCGACCTACAAACCCGGGTGGGATCTTCCCGGTGGCATGGCCGAGGCGAACGAACCGCCGGAGGAGACGGTCGTGCGGGAGCTTCGGGAGGAGTTGGGGCTGGAGGTCGTCGTGCGGGGGCTGTTGGTCGTCGACTGGGTGGCGCCGCACGGGCCCTGGGACGACCAGATCGCGTTTGTGTTCGATGGCGGCACCGTCGATTGGGTGGATCAACTGACGCCTCATGATGACGAGTTGTCCGAGGCGCGGTTCGTGGGGGTCGACGAGGCCGGAGGGCTGGTCCGGGGGCGGATGCGGCGACGGCTTGCTGAGGCGGTGCGGGCTGCTCGGGAGGGGCAGGCGGTGTATCTGCACGACGGGTCGGTGTGCCCGTAGCGGGATACTTCGAGGGGCCCGGTCGCGTGCCGGGCCCCTCGGCGTGCCCCCTCTGTCAGAACCCCCGCGATCCCCCCAGATCCCCCTCCAGAAGTCCTGACGCCATGTACGACACACGGAGGGTGGGGAGGGTTGCACGGGGAGTGCATGATTCTTTTGGGGGTCTGGCGGGCGGTTCAGGGTGTGGTGTGGTGGGTGAAGCGGGCCGCCGTTTCCGCCAGGACCTCTCTGCCGTCCCTTGTCCACAGGGTGTCGTTGAAGAGTTCGACCTCTATCGCGCCCGTGTAGCCCGCCGTCTCGACGTGGGTCTGCCAGGCTCGCAAGTCGATTGCGCCGTCGCCCAGTTGGGCGCGGCCGTTCAGGACGCCTTCGGGGAGGGGGGTTGTCCAGTCGGCGAGTTGGAAGGTGTGGATGCGGCCGGTCGCGCCAGCGCGGGCGATCTCGGCAGGGGCCCGGTCGTCCCACCAGATGTGGTACGTGTCCACGGCCACGCCGACCTGGTGGGCCGGGAAGCGTTCCGCGAGGTCGAGGGCCTGGGTGAGGGTGGAGACCACGCAGCGGTCGGACGCGTACATGGGGTGGAGGGGCTCGATCGCCAGCTTCACTCCGTGCTGTTCGGCTTGGGGGGCCAGGACGGACAGGGCGTCGGCTATGCGTTCCCGGGCGCCGTACAGGTCCTTCGAGCCGGACGGGAGTCCGCCCGAGACGAGGACCAGCGTGTCCGTGCCGAGGGTCGCGGCCTCCTCCACGGCGCGGCGGTTGTCGTCCAGGGCGGCCGCGCGGGCGGTCGGGTCGGTCGCCGTGAGGAAGCCGCCGCGGCAGAGGGTCGTGACGGTCAGGCCCGCCTCGCGGATCAGTTTCGCCGTCGCCTCCACGCCGTACGACTGGACCGGCTCGCGCCACAGGCCGACGTTCAGCACTCCCAACTGAGCGCATGCTTCCGCCAGTTCGGGGAGGGAGAGTTGTTTGACCGTCATCTGGTTGATGGAGAAGCGGTTCAGGGATGTCACTGCGGCACTCCGTGCAGGGTCAGGAGGTTGCGCATGCGTGCCTCGGCGAGGGCGGGGTCCGGGAACAGGCCGAGGGCGTCGGCCAGTTCGTAGGCGCGGGCCAGGTGCGGGAGGGAGCGGGCCGACTGGAGGCCGGCGACCATCGTGAAGTGCGACTGGTGGCCCGCCAGCCAGGCCAGGAACACGACGCCCGTCTTGTAGTAGCGGGTGGGGGCCTGGAAAAGGTGCCGGGAGAGGGGGACCGTCGGGTCCAGGAGGCGTCGGAAGCCGGACGTGTCGCCTGTGTCCAGGAGACGGACCGCCTCCGCCGCCAGAGGGCCCAGCGGGTCGAAGATGCCGAGCAGCGCGTGGCTGAAGCCCTTCGCGTCGCCCGCGATCAGCTCGGGGTAGTGGAAGTCGTCGCCGGTGTAGCAGCGGACGCCCTGCGGGAGCCGTCGCCGCAGTTCGATCTCGCGTCCGGCGTCCAGGAGGGAGACCTTGATGCCGTCGACCTTGTCGGGGTGGGCCGCGATCACATCGAGGAAGACTTCCGTGGCCGCGTCCAGGTCGGACGAACCCCAGTAGCCGTCCAGCGCCGGGTCGAACATCGGGCCCAGCCAGTGCAGGATCACCGGTTCGGCGGACTGGCGCAGGAGGTGGCCGTAGACCTCCAGGTAGTCCTCCGGGCCGGTGGCCGCGGCGGCCAGCGCGCGGGACGCCATCAGGACGGCTTGGGCGCCCGACTCCTCCACGAGCATGAGTTGTTCCTCGTAGGCGGCGCGGACGTCCGCCGTGGTGACGGTCGTGTCCTTCGCGGTGAGTTGATCCGTGCCCACGCCGCAGGCGATCCGGCCGCCGACCGCCCTGGCCTCGGCGGCGCTGCGGCGGATCAGTTCGGCCGCGCCCGCCCAGTCCAGGCCCATGCCGCGCTGGGCGGTGTCCATCGCCTCGGCGACGCCGAGCCCGTGGGACCACAGATGGCGACGGAAGGCGAGGGTGGCGTCCCAGTCGACGGCGGCGGGCGAGTCGGGGGTGACGTCGGCGAACGGGTCGGCCACGACATGCGCCGCCGAGAAGACCGTACGGGAGGTGAGGGGGGCGGTGCGGGCGGTGGAGGCGGTGGGGACGAAGGGTTCGGCGCGGGGTTCGTGGGTGCGCAGGGTGCCGTCGGGGGCGGGGAGCCGGATGGTCACGGGGAGACCTCCGGGGCGGTGGGGGGAGGGGTGGTCACGGCGGGACCTGCGCCGGCGTCGAGGTGAGGGGGCGGCGCGGGGAGACCCCCGTCGGTGCCGAGGTGCGGGGGCGGCACGGGGAGACCCCCGTCGGTGCCGAGGTGCGGGGGCGGCACGGGGAGACCCCCGTCGGTACCGAGGTGCGGAGGCGGCGCAGGGAGACCCCCGTCGGCGCCGAAGCCCGGGCGCGGCAAGGCAAGAGCCCCATCGGCTACGAGATGCAGGGCCGCCACAGCAAGACCTCCTCCGGCTCCCAGACACAAGGCCGCCACAGCGACACCCCCTCCGGCCCCGGGACGCGGGATCGCCGCGGCGCGACCCCCGTCGGCGCCGAAGCCCGGGCGCGGCACGGCGAGCGCCCCGTCGGCTACGAGATGCCGGGCCGCCACAGCGACACCCCCTCCGGCCTCGGGACGCGGGATCGCCGCAGCGCGACCCCCGCCGGCGCCGAAGCCCCGGCGCGGCACGGCGAGAGCCCCGTCGGCGCCAAAGCGCGGGCGCGGCACGGCAGGACCCCCGTCGGTCTCGGAGAGCGGGGGCGTCGCCGTCCGACCCGTATCGGCACCAGGACGCACGGGCACCGCAGTCGACCCCACAGCCGACCCCCCGCCCCCTCCCTGCGAAAACACCCGCGTCACAGTGTCACCTCCGGGACGGCGACGCGGCGGCCCTCTGCCGACGACTTCAGTCCCAGTTCGGCGAGTTGGACGCCTCGGGCGCCCGCCAGGAGGTCCCAGTGGTAGGGGGCGTCGGCGTAGACGTGGCGCAGGAACAGTTCCCACTGGGCCTTGAAGCCGTTGTCGTAGACAGCGTTGTCGGGGACCTCCTGCCACTGGTCGCGGAAGGTCTCGGTGGCGGGGACGTCCGGGTTCCAGACCGGCTTGGGGGTGGCGCTGCGGTGCTGGACGCGGCAGTCGCGCAGGCCGGCGACGGCGGAGCCCTCGGTGCCGTCGACCTGGAACTCCACGAGTTCGTCGCGGTGGACGCGGACCGCCCATGAGGAGTTGATCTGGGCGATCGCGCCGCCCTCCAGCTCGAAGACGCCGTACGCGGCGTCGTCGGCGGTGGCGTCGTAGGGCTTGCCGTTCTCGTCCCAGCGCTGCGGGATGTGGGTGGCGGTGAGGGCCTGGACGGAGGTGACCCGGCCGAAGAGTTCGTGCAGCACGTACTCCCAGTGCGGGAACATGTCGACGACGATGCCGCCGCCGTCCTGCGCACGGTAGTTCCAGGACGGACGCTGGGCGCTCTGCCAGTCGCCCTCGAAGACCCAGTAGCCGAACTCGCCGCGCACGGACAGGATCCGGCCGAAGAAGCCGCCGTCGATCAGCCGCTTCAGCTTGAGCAGGCCCGGCAGGAACAGCTTGTCCTGGACGACGCCGTGCCGGATGCCGGCGGCGTCGGCGAGCCGGGCCAGTTCCAGGGCGCCGTCGAGGCCGGTGGCGGTGGGCTTCTCCGTGTAGACGTGCTTGCCGGCGGCGACGGCCTTGCGGATCGCCTCCTCGCGCGCGGAGGTGACCTGGGCGTCGAAGTAGATGCCGACGGACGGGTCGGCGAGCACCGCGTCGAGGTCCGTCGAGACCTGCGTGACGGGGTCCAGGCCGTGCCGTTCCGCCAGCGCGCGCAGGGCGGGTTCGCGGCGGCCGACGAGGACCGGTTCGGGCCACAGCACGGTGCCGTCGCCGAGGTCGAGGCCGCCCTGTTCCCGCAGGGCGAGGACGGAACGGACGAGGTGCTGGCGGTAACCCATGCGCCCGGTCACGCCGTTCATGGCGATACGCACCGTCTTGCGGGTCACGTCGGATCCCTTCGTAGGCGTGGTACGCGGGTCTGCGCGCCGCGTACGCCTTCCTGATCAGCGTCACAGCAAGCGCTTTCTATCCAGGGAGAAGCTAGCCCCTGACCGGCGCCCGGGACAAGACCGTGTCCCGACCGAGTTGTTCGAGGGGGCGAACAACGGGGGCCTGTGGCCGTAAGGTCTGCTCGACACGCACGGAACCGAGACCACGGCCTGCCTGTCTACGTGGACGTACGTGAAGTACGCGGACGTACGTGAGGTACGGGGACGTACGACGAGATGCGCGACCGGAGGACGACGAGATGACGGTGACCCTGGCGGACGTGGCGGCCCGCGCGCAGGTCTCCCCCGCGACGGTGTCGCGCGTGCTGAACGGGAACTACCCGGTCGCGGCGACCACCCGGGAACGGGTGCTGCGGGCCGTGGACGAGCTGGACTACGTGCTCAACGGCCCGGCGAGCGCGCTGGCGGCCGCCACGTCGGACCTGGTGGGCATCCTGGTGAACGACATCGCCGACCCCTTCTTCGGGATCATGGCGAGCGCCATCCAGTCGGAGATCGGCGGCCCCGGGGGGCGTGCGGGCGGGGAACGGCTGGCCGTGGTCTGCAACACCGGCGGCGACCCCGAGCGTGAACTGACCTATCTGACCCTGCTCCAGCGGCAGCGGGCCGCGGCCGTGGTGCTGACCGGCGGGGCCGTGGAGGACGAGCCGCACGCGGCGGCGGCCGCGGCGAAGCTGCGCAAGCTGGGCGAGGCGGGGACGCGGGTGGTGCTGTGCGGGCGGCCGCCGGCGCCGGACACCCGGGCGATCGCGCTGACCTTCGACAACCGGGGCGGCGGGCGGGAGTTGACCGAGCACCTCATCGGGCTCGGCCACCGGCGGCTCGGCTACATCGCGGGCCCCGAGGAGCGGACCACCACCCGGCACCGGCTCGAAGGTCACCGTGCGGCGCTGGCCGCGGCCGGTATCGAGGAGGATCCGCGCTGGACCGTGCACGGGCCCTACGACCGGCGGGCCGGCTACGAGGCCACGCTCGAACTCCTGCGCCGCGACGCCACGTTGACGGCCGTGGTCGCCGCGAACGACTCCGTCGCACTGGGCGCCTGCGCGGCCCTGCGCGACTCCGGGCTGCGCATCCCGGAGGACGTCTCCGTGGCCGGCTTCGACGACCTGCCGTTCAGCATCGACGCGGTGCCCTCGCTGACGACCGTACGGCTCCCCCTCGCGGAGGCGGGCGCCCGGGCGGGGCGGATCGCCATGGGGCGGGAGGAGCCGCCGCCGGGCGGGATCGCGGTGGTGCGGGGGGAGTTGATGGTGCGGGGGTCCTCCGGAGTGCCGCGGGCGTGAGGCGCCGGGTGAGCGAGGGCGACTCCTCGGGGTTTCCGCGGGCGGTGCGGGTCGGGGACGTGGTCGAGGGGGTCGTCGCGAGCGTCGGCCGGTCGGCGCGGGTGACGTTGGACGGGTTTCCCACGCGACCGGTCGGGGAGATCGGGCCGCTGGACACACCGTGGGGGCGGGGCCGGGCGACCGACCTCGCGGTCGGGCAGCGGATCAGGGCGGTGGTCATGACCGTCGGTCCGGACGGGGAGCGGGCGGGCCTGTCCCTGGCCGCCGCCGCGTACCCGGAGCTGTGGGCGTTCCTGAGCGGGCTCCAGCCGGACTGCCGTCTCACCGGGACGGTCGCGTCGATCGAGTCCTACGGCGTCTTCGTGGCGCTGGACGAGGGCCCGGCCCACCCCGTCTTTCCCGGCGTCGGCTTCATCACCTACGCCGAACTGTCCTGGACCCGCTTCGAGTCGGCCTCGGAGGTGGTGCGGGTGGGGCAGCGGGTCACGTGTGTCTTCCTCCAGATCGACACGTGGAACGGCGAGGCGCGGCTGTCCCTGCGGGCGACCCTGCCGGACCCGTTCCTCGCCTTCGCGGACGCGGTCGACGCGGCAGGCGGGGAGGGCCGCGCGGTCACGTTCCGCGGGCGGGTCACGAAGCTGACGCCCATCGGGGTGTTCGTGCGGGTCGCCGACGGGGTGGAGGGGCTGGTGCCGGTCGAGGGGGCGGATGTGTCGGACGAAACGGGTCGCGTCGTCGTGCCGGATCGGGGCGATGTCGTGGTCGGGGGCGAGGGCGATGTCGCGGTCGGGGACGAGGGCGAGGTCGTCGTCGAGAACGAGGCCGATGTCGTCGTCGGGGACCAGGTCCATGTCGTCGTCACTCGGGTCTCGCGGGAAGGGCGGCGGGTGGTGCTCGCGTGGGTGGGGGCGGCGGCGGGTTCGGGTCGGTAGGACTGGCGGGCGGGGCCGGGACGAGTAGGGTCCGAGACATGAAGCTCGCCTTCTCCACCCTCGGTGTTCCCGGGTTGCCCGTACCGGAGGTACTGGCGCTCGCGTCCGCGCACGGCTATCACGGCGTCGAGCTGCGCGCCCATCCGGAGGAGCCGGTGAACCCCGGGCTCGGGCCGGACGAACGGGCCGCCACGGCGGCCGCGTTCGAGGCCGCCGGGGTGGAGGTGCTCGGCGTCGCCGGGTACGTGCAGGTGGCCGCGGGCGGGGACGACGCGGCCGTCATCGAGGAGATCAGGACGCTGATCGACCTCGCCAAGGACCTCGGCGCGCCCTACGTCCGTGTCTTCCCCGGCGCGGTGGACGGACAGGAGGACGCCGACGCCGTCGCCGCGCGCAGGCTCGGCACCGCCGCCGAGTACGCCGCCGACCACGGCGTACGGATCCTGCTGGAGACCCATGACTCGCACCGCACCGGCGCGGACGCCATCCGGGTCCTCGGCCCGGTCGGGCACCGTAACGTCGGCGCGCTGTGGGACGTCATGCACACCTGGCTCGGCGGCGAGCAGCCGCAGGAGACCTACGCCGCGCTCTCGCCGTATCTCGGATACGTGCAGGTCAAGGACATCGTCTCGGCCCAGGACACGACCCCGCTCGCGCTGGGCGCGGGGGTGCTGCCGCTGGCCGAGTGCGTGGAGGTGCTGTCCCGGCACGGCTGGGACGGCTGGCTGTGCTGGGAGTACGAGAAGCGCTGGTACCCGGACGCCGAGCCGCTCGCGGGGCTGCTGGGGCGGGGGCGGGAGCATCTGTCCCGGCTGCTCAACGACTCCGCGTGACGGGTGCGCGGTTGCGCGGCGGGCGGGAAATCGGCTGGCGGGCCGGTGGGGGCGCGGGTTAGCCTCCGCGCCGTGATGCAGCAGTCCCCGGCGCCCTCCGCCGACCCCTTCCCCGTCCCCGTCCCGTCATGAGCCCGGTCTCCCGGGCCTTTCTCGACGTCCGTCCCCTGCGGACCTCCCCCGTCTACCGGCGGCTGCTGATCGGGCGCACGGTGTCCACGCTCGGTGGCTTCATGACCATGGTCACCGTCATGTACCAGGTGTGGGACATGACCCACAGCTCGCTGTGGAGCGGGGCGGTCGGTCTGGCGCAGGCGCTGCCGATGATCGGCGTCGGCCTGTTCGCGGGGGCCTGGGTGGACCGGGCGGACCGGCGCCGCGCCTATCTCCTGTCGACGGTCGGCTCCGCGGTCTGCTCGGTGCTGCTGGCCGTGCAGGGGTTCACCGGGCACGTTCCGGTGCCGGGGGTGCTGGCTCTGGTCGCGGCGCAGTCGGCGTTCGGCGCGCTCGGCGCCCCCGCGGCGGGGGTGTTCGTACCGCGGCTGCTGCCCAAGGACCAGGTGGCGGCCGGGCTCGCCCTGAACCAGGTCACCGGGCAGGCGATGATGCTGCTGGGCCCGGCCCTCGCGGGCCTGGTGCTCGGCTGGTGGGGCATCGGCGTCTGCTATCTGCTGGACGCCCTCAGTTTCGGCCTCGCCTTCTACGGCGCCTACGGGCTGCCCGCGCTGCCGCCCGAGGGCGGGTCGTCGCGTCCCGGGGTGCACGGCGTGCTGGACGGGCTGCGGTTCCTGACCGGGCACCGGGTGGTGCGCGGGGCGCTGCTGACGGATCTCGCGGCGACCGTGCTGGCCATGCCGGTGAGTCTGTTCCCGCTGGTCAACGCGGAGCGTTTCGGGGGCGATCCGCACACGCTCGGGCTGTTCCTGTCGGCGCTCGCGGTGGGCGGGGTGGCGGCGACCACCTTCTCCGGGCCGGTCACCCGGCTGGCCCGTCCCGGCCCGGTGATGCTGTGCGCGTCGGCGACCTGGGGGCTCGCCCTCGCCCTGTTCGGGCTGACGGCCAGTGCCTGGGCGGGGCTGGCGATGCTGGTGGTGGCCGGTGCGGCGGACTCGGTGGCCGTGCTCTCCCGCACGACGATCGTGCAGACCCGTACGCCGGACGCCCTGCTGGGGCGGGTGACGGCGGCCGAGACCATCGTCGGCCAGGCCGGCCCGCATCTCGGCAACCTGCGCGGCGGCGCGCTGGCCGGCTGGTCATCGGGGGCGACCGCGCTGGTGGCGGGCGGCCTGATGTGCCTGGCGGCGGTGACGGCGGTGGGGGTGACCACGCCGGAGCTGCGAGGTGGGAGGGCGGGGACCGGCCGCCCCGAGGAGGATCTTGTGACCGACCCGGAGACGACGGGCCCGGGGGCGACTCAGGAGACGGCCCGGGCGAAGCCCTGACCCTGAGTGCGGGCCCGGGAAGGCTTGGGGAGAGTTCGCGAAGGGGCCCAGGGGAGGGCCCGAGGAGTGACCCAGGAAAAGGGCGAGACGGTGGGCCGGGAGGCGGCTCGCAGGCCCGGGGCGGGCGATGGTCCGGGGCCGGGCGATGGTCCGAGGCCGGGCGATGGTCCGAGGCCGGGCGATGGTCCGGGGCCGACCCTGAGAAGGCCCTGATGTGTGCCCCGGCCCGGCACAACCCCCGTCGCCGACCCGAGAAAGCCCGATGGGCGACCCGGACACAGCCGCGCGACCAGAGCCGAAGGACCGGCACCGGCCCCAGCACCGGCACCGGCACCGGCACTCCCGAGCCCCTCTACCCCCGTCCCCGTACCTTGATCCGAGCCCCCGCGTCCACGCACCACTCCAGCACCGACGGCCACGAGCCGTAACCCGCGTCCAGGTCGAGGTGCGCCGCGCCCGGCAGCAGGACCGGGTTCAGGCCCAGGGGATCGCCGTAGGCCGTTCGGATGCCCTCGGGGAGGTAGGGGTCGTCGTCGCCCGCGACCAGGAGGGTGGTGCCCGGGAGGGTGATCCCGTCGAGCGGCGGTAGGGCGAACTCCGCGACCTGCGGGTACCGCGCCAGCACGCTCGCGGACGGCGGGGCCACCAGGAGGACCCGGTCGACGGCCTCCGTCCCCGGCAGCTTCCCGGCGACGGCGTGCAGCCACAGGACGGCGGAGAGGCTGTGGGCGACGACGACCCGCTCGGCGCGGCCGGTGCCGAACCCGTCGAGATGGTCCGCCAGTTCGGCCAGCCATCGGCCGAGGGAGGGGTCGTCGGGGTCGGGGAGCTGTGGGTACGTGACGTCGTGCCCCAGCCGGGCGAGCCCGTCGGCGAGCTGGTGCTGCCAGTGGGCCGGGGGACGGTGGTTCTGCCAGCCGTGCAGGATGAGGAAGGCGCTCGGGGTCGTCGTGCTCGTCGTGCTCGTCGTCATGTTCCGATGATCGCCAGACTCGACCGTGCAGGTCCAGTTAATCTTCCTGCGTGGATCCCTTAAGCCCGGCCTTCACCATTGATCTGCGCCGCCTCACCGTGCTGCGTGAACTCCAGCGCCGGGGCAGCGTCGCCCGGACCGCCGAGGCGCTGCACCTCACGCCGTCGGCGGTCTCCCAGCAACTCTCCGCCCTCGCCCGTGACCTGGGCGTACCGCTCACGGAACGGGACGGCCGGGGCGTACGGCTCACCGGTCAGGCCCGGGTCCTCCTCGCGCACGCCGACGCCATCGCCGCCCAGTTGGAGCGGGCCCGCGCCGACCTCGCGGCCTACGGGGACGGCGGCCGGGGCACGGTGACCGTCGGCTGTTTCTCCAGCGGCATCCTGGGGCTGCTGCCCGCCGCGCTGCGGGCGTTGCGCGAACGGCTGCCGCGGGTGCGGGTGGACGTCGTGGAGGCCGAACCGCCGGACCTGTTCACCGCGTTGGACGCCGGGCAGGTGGACGTGGCGGTCGCCGTGGACTTCGCGGCCGCTCCCCCGCACACCGACCGCCGCTACACCCGCGAGGACCTGCTCACCGACGTCCTGGACGTCGCCCTGCCGCCCGGCCACCGGCTGGCGGACCGGGGCGCGGTGCCGTTGCGCGAGCTGGCCAGGGACACGTGGATCGTGGGGGCCGCGTCGAGCTGCTGCGGGGCGGTGACCCGTTCGGTGTGCGCGGCGGCGGGGTTCACGCCCGAGATCCGGCACGACGTCAACGACTGGGCGGCGCTGGCCGGGCTGGTCGAGGCGGGTCAGGGCGTCGCCCTGGTCCCCCGCCTGGTCCGCTCGCTCTACGCCCACCGCACCCTGGCCCTGCGCCCGGCCGAGGGCCCGCCTCCGTCCCGCAACGTCTTCGCCGCCGTCCGGGCCGGGGCGGAGAACGACCCGGTGGTGACGGCGGTACGGGAGGAACTGCGGCGGGCGGCGGACGGGGGAGGGGCGCGGGGTGCGGGGTGACGAGGTGACGCCGGGTGGGTGGCGGTCCGGTGCGGTGGCCGCCAAGTCCGGTGGCGACGGGTGGCAGCGGTCCCCAGGGGGGAGGAGGAACCCCGCCGGACGGCGACTGCGCCGCCTCCGGACGGCCGACGCCCGGTCCGGTGATGCGGGCCCGGTACCGATCGACGCCAGGCGCCGGGTCCGGTCCGGTGGCGACGGACAGCGGCCCTACCGGGAAACCCCGCCGGACGGCGACTGCGGCAACTCCGTTCGGGCGACGCCCGGTTCGGTGACGGCCCGGCCCCGTGACACCGACCGCTGACAGGCGCCGGGTCCGGTCCAGTGGTCGGATCCGGTCCCGTGGCCGGCCGGAACAGACGCCCGCCGCCCTCGATCACCCGCCGCCCACATCACGCGCACCGCGCGCAACCCGCACCCCGAACCGCCCCCGGCACGGGGTCCCCTACGCCACGCTCAGATACCCCGCCACCCTCCGCTCCAGCCCCGCCCTCGCCTCCGGCCATTCCTCCGACGTCAGCGAGAAGATCGCGGAGTCGCGCAGGTGGCCGTCCTCGCCCGGGGCCCAGGAGCGGGACCAGTTGCGCAGGATGCCCTCGAAGCGGGCGCCGACGCTTTCGATCGCCGCGCGGGAGCGGAGGTTGCGGGCGTCCGTCTTGAGGTCGACGCGGGACACGCCCCACTCCTCGAAGGCGTGCCGGAACAGCAGCAGTTTGGCCTCGGCGTTCACTCCGGTGCCCTGGGCGGAGGGCGCGAGCCAGGTGAAGCCGACCTCGACGGCGTCCAGCCGGTCCTCGGACAGCCAGCAGCGCGGCTCCCAGTACGAGGTGGCGCCGACCGCCCGTCCGGTGGCGACCCGGATCTGGGCGTACGGCGCGAGCCGCCCCGTGGCCGCGCGGGCGAGCTGGGCGTCGATGTAGGCGTCCACCTCGTCGGCCCGGGGCACCCAGGTGAACGCGTACGTCCCCCGGTCCTCCTCCGCCGCCACCGCCAGATCGGCCGCGTGCCGGTGCTCCAGCGGCTCCAGGCGCACCAACTCGCCCTCCAGCACCGGCCCCCGCAGTATGAAACTCACCCGACGATGTCCTTCCTCAGCAGCGCGAACGCCTCATGGAAACCGGGGAAAGTCTTGCGGACGCACCCCGGGTCGTCGAACGAGATTCCCGGCACGCGCAGGCCCGTCACCGCGAAGGACATGACGATGCGATGGTCGCCGTACGTCTTGATGTCCGTGCCCCTGGGGGTGCCGGGGCGGATCTCGATCCAGTCCGGGCCGGTCGCCACGTCGATGCCCAGGCGGCGGAGGTTCTCCGCGCAGGCGTCCAGGCGGTCGCACTCCTTCACGCGCGTGTTGGCCACGTCCTCGATGCGGACCGGCCCGGAGGCGAAGGGGGCGAGGGCGGCGAGGGTCGGCATGGTGTCGGAGATGTCGCGCATGTTGACCGTGAGGCCGCGGAGTTCGCCGGTTCCGGCGACCGTCGTGCCGTCCGCGCCGGTCTCCACCCGGGCGCCCATCCGCCGCAGCACCTCCACGAACCCCAGGTCGCCCTGGAGCGCGCCCCGGCCCAGCCCGGGCACGGTCACCTCGCCGCCGGTCAGCGCGGCCGCCGCGAAGAAGTAACTGGCGGTGGAGGCGTCGGGCTCGATCGCGTACGTGGTGGCCCGGTAGCCGCCCGGCGGGACGACGTACGTGTCCCCCTCGCGGCCGACCTCGACGCCGAACGCCCGCATCATCGCGACGGTGATCTCGACGTACGGCACCGAGACCAGGTCGGTGACGGTGATCCGCAGGCCGGTGCGGGTCAGCGGGCCGAGCAGCAGGAGCGCGGTCAGGTACTGGGACGACTGCCCGGCGTCCAGCACCACGTGCCCGCCCTCGACGCCCGCCGCGGCGACGGTCAGCGGATGGTGGCCCTCCGCCTCCTCGTGCCGCAGGTCCACGCCGAGGTCGCGCAGGGCGCGGGTGAGCGGGAGGAGGGGGCGGCGGCGCATCTGCGGGGAGGCGTCGAAGCGGAACGTGCCGTGCCCGGCGGCGGCCAGGGTGGGCAGGAAACGGGCCGTGGTCGCGCCGTCCCGGCAGTACACGTCGGCCTCGGCGACCCCCGGGCCCTCCGGCCGCCCGTCGATCCGCCAGGCGTCCGGGGTACGGCCGATGCGGTAGCCGAGCCGTTCCAGTCCCTCGGCGAAGCCCTCGGTGTCGTCGGAGCGCAGGGGGCGCCGAAGGGTCGTCACCCCGTCGGCGGCGGCCGCCAGGAACAGGGCACGGGCGGTGATGGACTTGGAACCGGGGATGTCGACGAGGGCCATGCCCCTCATGATTCCGCCCGGGCCGGATCGAACGCGGAGCCGTCCGGGAAATGGACCCACCCAAGGCAGTGGACCCGTCCGGGAAGTGGACCCACCCACTGCAGTGGACCCGACGCGCCCCATCCTCCGTCACCTCGGCTAGGAGCGCGCGGCGGAATCCACAAGGCCCTGGATGCCGTCGAGCACGCAGGTCAGGCCGAAGGCGAGCGGGTCCTCGTCGGTGGGGGCGAACGCTCCCTCGGCGACGGCGCGGGTCAGGGCCGGGAACCGGTCGGCGTGCCGGGTGAGTTGGTCGGCGGTGAGGCGGTCCCACTCCGCGTTCCCCTCCTCGGTGGTGTCGAGCGCCTCCTGGGTGAGGTTGCGGACCAGGCTCAGGACGAGGATGGCGGCGTCATGGCGCCGACGGGCGCTCAGCCCGGTCGGTTCGAGGGCGGCCAGGGCCGTGTCCAGCCAGGCCACCTGGTGCGGCCCCATGGCCTGTCGCCGTAGGCCCGTCGCGGTGAGGATCCAGGGGTGGGCGCGGTAGACGTCCCAGCAGGCGCGGGCCCATGCCTCCAGGCGGGGACGCCAGTCGTCCGGGGCGCGGCCGAGGTCGGGCGGGTCGCTGAGCACCGTGTCGACCATCAGGTCGATGAGGTCGGGCTTGCCGGGGACGTAGCGGTAGAGGGCCATCGTGGTGAGGCCGAGCGCCTCGGCGACCCGCTGCATGGAGAGGGCCTCCAGGCCCTCGCGGTCGGCGATCTCGATGCCGCGGCGGGCCACGTCGACCGGCGTGAACTTCGGCTTGGGTCCCCGCCGCGGCCGGTCGTTCCCGACGCCCCAGAGCAGCGCGAGGCTGGCGCCCAGGTCCCGGTCGTTCTCCTTGTTCGCCGGCACGGACCGGCCCCCTTTCCTGTTGCCGCCGTTGCCAACCCTCCAGCGACTGTGTATAACTTACACAGTAATTAATCGTGTAGCACGTACACAGTTTATGCCTCGTAGCCGTCGTAGCTGCCTCTGGAGGGTTCCCATGCTCGCTGCCGTCATCTCCGCCACCGCCGGTGCCACGGTCGCCGCCCCCGTGGCCGGCCTCCTCGCACAGCGCGCGATCGTCCGCTCCCGTCATGCCCGCGGCCTGCGCATCACCGGCAGCCGGGGCATCGACGCGCAGGACTTCGTGCGGATCGGCGGGCTGGAGCAGTGGATCTCCGTGCGCGGCGAGGACCGCGCCAACCCGGTCGTCGTGGAACTGCACGGCGGTCCGGGCTCGTCCAACGCGATCCTGACCGGCGTCTCCCGCGCCTGGGAGCGGCACGTCACCCTGGTGCGCTGGGACATGCGCGGCACCGGGAAGACCCTGCGCCGCTCCGGCGCCGACGGTCAGGGGGAGCTGTCGTTCGGCCGGCTGGTGCGGGACGCCGTGGAGGTGGTGGAGCACGTACGGGAGCGCCTGGGTGTGCAGCGGGTCGTACTGCTGGGCTGCTCCTTCGGCAGCGCCATAGCCATGCGGGTCGCGCGCAGCCGTCCCGATCTGGTCGGCGCGTACGTCGGGACCGACCAGAAGATCTTCGACGGCGGCCGGGACACCTCCGACTACTTCGCCGCGCTGGACCGTCTGGAGCGGGCGGGGAAGAAGAAGGAACTCGCCGTCGTCCGGGAGATGGGACCGGACCAACGGGCCTGGAGCGCCGAGCAGTTCAGCCACTTCAGCCGCTTCGCCTCCGCCACCGATCCGCACACCTTCGCCGCGATGAAGTCCGTGGTGATGAAGTCGCTGTGGTACTCGCCGCTGCACTCGCTGCGCGAGATCGTCACCTTCTTCAAGAGCTTCATGGTCTCCGCCGCCGTGCTGCCGGGCACCGCGCGCCTCGACGACCGGGCGGACGGCACCCGGTTCGACGTGCCGTTCTTCGTCGTCCAGGGCGCGTGCGACCTGGTGAACACCCCGACCCGTGCCCGCGCGTTCTTCGACGACGTCCGGGCGCCGGTCAAGGAGTTCACCCTGATCGAGGACGCCGGTCACTTCGCCGTCTACCGGCGGCCCGACCTCTTCCTGGACCTGCTGCTGACCCGCGTGCTGCCCACGCTGCCGGACGCGGTGCGGCGGTAGTTCAGCCGGAGGACGACGACGTTCCCGCCTCCGACAGCTCATCGGTCCGGGCCGACGGCGTCCGCCCGGACGGTGCCGGCTTGCGGCCCGGCAGTGTCACCGACGTCAGCGCCACCCCCGCCACCAGCAGGACCGCCGCGCACCAGCGCAGGCCCGTCACCGGTTCGCCGAGGAGGACGGCGGCCGAGGTCATGCCGAAGACCGGGACCAGGAGGGAGAAGGGGGCGACCGTGGAGGCGGGGTGACGGCGCAGCAGCCAGCCCCAGGCGCCGAAGCCGAAGACCGTGGTGACCCAGGCGACGTAGACGACCGTGCCCGCGCCCTGCCAGTCCAGTCCCCGCAGCGCGGCCAGGTCGCGTTCGGGGCCCTCCGTCAGCAGGGAGAGCGCGAGCAGCGGCAGCACCGGGACCGTGCTCACCCAGACCATGAAGTTCAGGGCGTCCGGGGGTGCCGCCTTGCGGGTGAGGACGTTGGAGACGCCCCAGCAGGCCGCCGCGGCGACGACCAGCGCGAACGCGCCGAGCGGGCCCGAGGAGCCCTCGTCCACGGCCGCCACCGCGATCCCGGCGAGGGCGACGGCCATGCCCAGCAGCCTCACCCGGGTGGGCCGTTCGCCCAGCACGGCGAAGGCGACGGCCGCCGTGAACACCGACTGGATCTGGAGGACCAGGGAGGACAGCCCGGCCGGCATCCCGGCGTCCATCCCGACGAACAGCAGCCCGAACTTGGCCACGCCCAGCACCAGTCCCACGGCCACGATCCACTTCCACGCCACCTTCGGGCGGCCCACGAGGAACACCGCGGGCAGGGCGGCCACCAGGAAGCGCAGGGCGGAGAAGAGCAGCGGCGGGAAGTGGTCGAGGCCGATCTCGATGACGGTGAAGTTGACGCCCCAGACGGCGGCGACACAGACGGCGAGGGCGAGGTGGGCGGGTCTCATGCGTCGAGGATCACGCGCCGGGACCGTGAAGCACCAGCGATGATTACTGCACGGTCGGATGTAGCGATGCTGAAAGAAGGTGGGTCCCGTGCTCGATCTCCAGCGGCTGCGCGCCCTGCACGCCGTCTCCGTCCACGGCACGGTCGGGGCGGCCGCCGCCGCGCTCGGCTACACGCCGTCCGCCGTCTCGCAGCAGATCGCCAAGCTGGAGCGGGAGACCAGGACGGTCCTGCTCGAACGGGAGGGGCGCGGTGTGCGGCTCACCGCGGAGGCGCTCCAACTGGTCGACACGGCAGAGCAGTTGCTGTCGATCGTGGAGCGGGCGGAGACCGCGCTGGAGGAGCGGCGCGGGGTGCCGGCGGGGCGGCTGACGGTGGCCGCGTTCGCGTCGGCGGCGCGGGGTCTGATGCCCGCCGTCCTCGCCGACCTGGCCCGGCGGCATCCGGCCCTCGACGCCCGCCTGACGGAGGTCGACCCGCATCTGTCGGTCGGACTGGTCGCCCGGGGCGCGCTGGACCTGGCCGTGGCGCACGACTGGGACATCGCGCCGCTGCCGGTGCCGCCGGGCGTCGAGCAGGCGGTCATCGGGGACGACCCGTGCACCCTGCTGGTCCCCGAGGCGCACCCCTTCGCCGGGCGGGCGTCCGTACGGCGGGAGGAGCTGGGCGGCGAGCGGTGGGTGTGCCAGCCGCCGGGGCGGGTCTGCCACGACTGGCTGGTACGGACCCTGCGCGCGGCCGGGCACGAGCCGGACATCGTCCACCAGGCCGACGAGAACCCGACCCTGGTCGCCCTGGTCGCCGCCGGTCTGGGCATCGGGCTCATCCCCCGCCTGGGCCGCGGGCCGCTCCCCGGCGGTGTCGTCGAGGTACCCCTCGACCCGGCCCCGGTCCGCCGCCTGTACGCCCTGTGGCGCACGGGCGCCGCGGGTCGCCCGTCGATCACGGAGACGGTACGGGTGCTGCGCGAGCAGTGGCCGAAGGTGACGGCCGCCGCTCTCTGACACCTCGCCGATCCCTCGGAAAGACACCCCACCCGCCCCACCGGGCACCCCCTCACCAACTTCGGGGAATCCGCCCGGACCGGGAACCCGGTCCCCGCCCCGCTCGTCCAACCCGCAAGCTGTCGGAACGAGTCACCGCGGTGCGGTGTCGGCCCTCGCTGCTGGCTGCGATCGCTGACCCACCCTCTCCGCCGCACCGCGCCCGGCGGCCCCCGCCGCCATCGGCGCGCCCCCTCCCTGCGCCGGTGGCGGCCCGCCGTACGCCCGTGGCGGCGCCCCCGCCAACGCGCCGACGGCGGTCCCGCCAATACGCCGTCGGCGGCCCCGCACCGGGTACCGTGCGCCACCGGAACCCCTCCGGAAGGAGCCCGCACGTGCCCCCACACCGCGCCGCCCTCCCCCGACGCGCCGTCCTCGCCGCCAGCGCCGGGGTCACCGCGGCCCTCGCCGTCGGCGGAGCGGCCCGCGCGGACGACCGCCGCACACGCGCCCTCCTCACCGCCATGACCCTGGAGGAGAAGGTCGGGCAGGTCTTCGTCGCCCGGGTCTACGGCCACTCGGCGACCGCCCCCGACCAGGCCGACGTGGACGCCAACCTCGCGGAGATGGGCGTCCGTACGGCCGCCGAGCTGGTCGCGCGGTACCGGGTCGGCGGCATCATCTACTTCACGTGGGCGCACAACACCCGTGACCCGCGTCAGATCGCCGGGCTGTCCGACGGCATCCAGCGCGCCTCCCTGGGGCTGCCGCGCGGGCTGCCGGTGCTGATCTCCACCGACCAGGAGCACGGCATCGTCTGCCGGGTGGGCGCCCCCGCCACGCTGTTCCCCGGTGCCATGGCCCTCGGCGCCGGCGGTTCGCGCGCGGACGCGCGGCAGCTCGGCCGGATCGCCGGGCGGGAGCTGCGCGCCATGGGCATCCGGCAGAACTACTCCCCCGTGGCCGACGTCAACGTGAACCCGGCCAACCCCGTGATCGGCGTGCGCTCGTTCGGCGCCGACCCGGCCGCCGCGGCGCGCCTGGTGGCCGCCGAGGTGCGCGGCTATCAGGCGTCCGGAGTGGCGGCGACCGCCAAGCACTTCCCCGGGCACGGCGACACCGCCGTGGACAGCCACACCGGCTTCCCGGTCATCACGCACACCCGTGCGGAGTGGGAGCGGCTGGACGCCGTCCCGTTCCGGGAGGCCATCGCGGCCGGCGTCGACTCGATCATGACCGGGCATCTGCTGTTCCCGTCCCTCGACCCCTCCGGCGACCCGGCCACCCTCTCCCGCCCGATCGTCACCGGCGTCCTGCGCGAACAGCTCGGCTACGACGGGGTGGTGGTCACCGACGCCCTCGGCATGGCGGGCGTGCGCACCAAGTACGGCGACGAGCGGGTGCCGGTGCTCGCGCTGAAGGCGGGCGTGGACCAGCTCCTCGACCCGCCGGACCTCGCCGTCGCCTGGAACGCCGTCCTGAACGCCGTACGCGACGGTGAACTCACCGAGGAGCGGCTCGACTCGGCGGTGCTGCGGATCCTGCGGCTCAAGGAGCGGCTCGGGCTGCTGGACGAGCCGTACACGGACCCCGCCGCCGTGTCCCGGGTGGTGGGCCGGCGTACGCATCGGGCCGCCGCCGACCGGATCGCCGAGGCGACCACGACCCTGCTGGTCGACGAGGGTCCGGCAGGACCGACGCTGCCGCTCGCGCCGCGCACCCACCCCCGCCTGCTGGTCGTCGGCGCCGATCCGGCCTCCCCCTCCGGCACCACGGGCCCGCCCACCACCGTGCTCGCGGACGCGTTCACCGAGCTGGGCTTCACGGCGACCGCCCTGTCCACCGGCACCGCCCCGACGGCCGAGGCGGTCGAGCGGGCGGTGAGAGCCGCGTCCGGCGCCGACGCGGTGGTCGTGGCGACGTACAACGTCACCGCGGACAGCCCGCAGCGCACACTGGTGCAGCAACTCGTCGCGACGGGGCGGCCGGTGGTCGCGGTCGCGGTGCGCAATCCGTACGACGTCGCCCAACTGCCCGGCGTGCACGCCTTCCTGGCGGCGTACTCCTGGACCGACGTCGAACTCCGCGCCGCCGCACGGGTGATCGCGGGGACGGCGGCGCCGCGCGGACGGCTGCCGGTGCCGGTGCGGCGGGCCGACGACCCGGAGCAGGTGCTGTACCCGGTCGGGCACGGGCTGACGTATCCGGGATACGCCGCCCGCTGACCGCGGCCCCCGCACCGCGCGCAAAGCGGCCCGCCCGGCTGGCGTGCCCCGCCCCCCGGGGTCACGCTGGTCGGGGGCTCGGGTGTGCGGTGGGGGAATGACGATGCGCTGCGGACGGCCGACGGGAGTCGCGGGGGCGGCGCTGTGCGCGCTGCTGCTCCTGGCGGGGTGCCAGGCACCGGCCGACTCCGCCCCGGACGCGGCGACTTCCGCTCCTGGTTCCGGTTTCGGGGCGGTGTTCCTCGGTACCGGCGAATGCAGTTCGTTCGGCACGACCCGGTTCACCGAGGTGCCGTGCGACGGGGAGCGGGCGGCGGCCCGGGTCGTGGCCCGGCACGACGGGGCCTCCGGGCAGGGCCCGCCGTGCCCGCCGACCACCGACTTCGTGCTCCACATCGGCGAGCAGACCGCCCCGGCGAGGGCGGTGCGGGAGGGCTACGCCTGTATGCGCAACCTCCAGCCCCCGCACCCCGGCGACCCGGGCGAGGGCGGCGGGCCGCGCACCACGGTCGGCGACTGTGTCTACGACGTGGGCGGCGGGCAGGTGCGCGAGACCGCGTGCGACGGGTCCGGGGCGCACCGGCCGCAGTACGAAGTGGTGCGGGCCGTGGCCGCGCGGGCGAAGTGCCCGGCGTCCACGGCCCTCTACGTCCAGCTCGGCGGCGCGGCTCCGGTGGGATGCGCGCGGCCGGTCTGACCGTCCCTCAGCGGGATGTCACGGGCGCAGCGCGGGTTCGCGCTCCACGTCCCGGACGTCCAGCTTGGCGTCGAACCGCGCCAGCGGCTTCGCCTGCGCGACGGCGGTGGCGGAGACGCCGGCCCACTCCAGGATGCGGGCGGTGGCCAGCTCCTTCTGGTCGGCGACCAGTCCGGCGACGTTCGCGCCGTGGTTCATGCCGGGTGCCGTGAAGACGTAGGAGTCCTTGGCGCCCTTGCCGAGGCGGAAGGGTTCGGCGCCCCACGGGTCGTTCTGGCCGTAGACGAAGAGCATGTGCCGGGCGTTGTGCTTCACCCAGGTGTCGACGTCCCGCATCGCGCCGCGCTGGAACTTCATGGAGATGTCGCGGGGGACGAGGTTCCGCGGCGGCTGGTAGCCGTAGCGGACGTACTTCTTCTCGATGTGCGGGAAGTGGATGGTGGGCGCGCCCAGTTGGGTGCCGGCCTGGTAGTAGTACGGCGTGTACGGGGCCAGGCCCTGGTCGGTGTAGAACGAGAACCCGGAGATCGTGTCGATGGAGGTCCAGATCTCGTCGTCGGTCGCGTTCTTGGCGTCCGCCGGGATCGTGCCGCAGTCGGAGAGCAGGCTGTACTGCCAGAAGCCCCAGACGTAGTCGAGGACGACGGCCTCGTAGGCGCGGTCCAGGCTGCCGATGGTGTCGAAGGTGTAGCCCTCCGCCGCCGCGTAGTCGGCGTACTTCTTCTCCAGCGGCTCCCGGCGCACCAGCGCCTCGCGCTGTACGGCGTTCAGCCGGTCGCGGCACTCCTCGGTGCCGACCTTGCGGAAGAAGCGGTCGTAGGCCGAATCCTCGTCGTTCACCACGTCGTTGGGGGCGACGTACGCGACGACGCCGTCCATGTCCTTGGGGTAGAAACGCTCGTAGTAGGTGGCCGTCATGCCGCCCTTGGAGCCGCCCGTGGAGATCCAGTTCTTGTCGTAGATCTTCTTCAGGGCCGTGAAGATGCGGTGCTGGTCGCTGGCGGCCTGCCAGATGTCGAGCTTGGACCAGTCGGCCGGTTCGGGCCGCGACGGGGTGAAGTAGCGGTACTCCATGGAGACCTGGTTGCCGTCCACGATCTGGGTGGGCTCACGGCGGCCGGGGTTGGTGGAGACGCTGTAGCCGCCGGTGTAGAACACCGTGGGGCGGCTGACGTCCTTGTGCAGCACGGTGATCCGCTGCTGGAACGTGCCCTTGGACGGGTGCCGGTGGTCGATCGGCTGGGTGAAGTTCAGGACGAAGAAGCGGTAACCGGTGTACGGCTTCTCCTGGATCAGGCTCACGCCCGGTATCGCGAGCAGCCGGTCCTTGATGTCGGCCTCCGGCGTGGGGGAGGCGGTCGCCGCCCCCGCCGTGCTCAGTGTGCCTATGAGCACCGTGAGCGCGAGCAGCCATCTGAGCGCCTTGCGCATGCGCGTGCACCCTTCCCCTGTGGAAATATGTGGAACATATGTGCGCCGGAAGCTATCGGAGCAACACCCGTCACACCAGAGGGGGTTGAGTCAACGGCGTGGCGCGGGGCCCGCCGGGCGGGGTGTTCAGCACAGGATCCAGCCCGAACTGCCCGAATCGCGCCCCACCCAGCCCTTCACCCACACACAGCGGCGGCCGGCGTAGATCTGCACGGACGGTGAACTCGCCGCGTGCCTGCGCCCCTTCCTCACCGCTACATGCCCACGCGCCTGCACACTCACGGTGATCCTGCGCTGTCCGCCGGGGTGCTTGGCGACGGTGCGGGCGCAGACCCGGCCGCCGGTCTTGTAGACCTGCACGGAACCGTTGCGGAAGGAGACCGTCCGGACCTTGCGCATGCCGTCGCAGGACCCGGGCGCGGCCTGGGCGGTGCCCGGCGCCAGGAGACCGAGCAGGACGGCGACGACCAGCGCGACGGGCAGCGCCGCCACCCACCGCCGTAGCGCACCTGTCACCACGGGCCCCGCCCTCCCCGTACCACCGACATGCACCGTCGGTTCACCGTCGTTCGCCGTACTGATGTACGGACGCACGACGTATGTCCGATGGTTGCGCGGTCGTCACCGATCGGGTGATTGCGGGGGCGTCGAAGGCCGGGACGGCGGCTCGTCGGCGGCCGGGACGGCGGCTCGTCAGCGGGTCGCCCCGACGGGTTCCTCCGGCTCACCCGCGCCGACGAAGGTGCGCCAGAGGCGGGCGTAACGGCCGTCGAGGGCGAGGAGTTCGTCGTGGGTGCCGTCCTCCACGACCCGGCCGTGGTCCATGACGACCACCCGGTCCGCGCGGGCCGCGGTGGTCAGCCGGTGCGCGACCACCAGGGTCGTACGGCGCCCCGCCAGCCGGTCGGTGGCCTGGTTGACCTGCGCCTCGGTGGCCAGGTCCAGGGCCGCCGTCGCCTCGTCGAGGAGCAGCACGTCGGGGTCGACCAGTTCGGCGCGGGCCAGTGCGATGAGCTGGCGCTGCCCGGCCGAGAGGTTGCGGCCGCGCTCGGCGACCTCGTGCAGATAGCCGCCGTCCAGCGTCGCGATCATCTCGTGCGCGCCGACCGCCCGTGCCGCCGCCTCCACCTCGGCGTCACCGGCGTCCGGCCGCCCGTAGGCGATCGCGTCGCGCACGGTGCCGGGGAAGAGGTACGCCTCCTGCGGGACCACGCCCAGCCGGTGCCGGTACGAGGTGAGGTCCAGGGCGCGCAGATCGGTGCCGTCGACGGTGACCCGGCCCTCGGTGGGGTCGTAGAACCGGGCGACCAGCTTGACCAGGGTCGACTTGCCGGCGCCGGTCTCGCCGACGAACGCGACCGTCTGACCGGCGGGGACGCGCAGGGAGACCCCGCCCAGCGCCTCCTCGGGCTCACCGCCCGGGCCGTCGGGAGCGGGGGCGTCCTCGGCGCCGTAGGCGAACCGGACGTCCTCGAAGGCGATCTCGCCGCGCAGCGAGAGCACCTCCAGCGGGCGGTCGGCGGTCCGGGTGGACGTCGGCTCCCGCAGCAGTTCCTGGATGCGGCCCAGCGAGACGGTCGCCTGCTGGTAGCCGTCGAAGACCTGGGAGAGCTGCTGCACGGGGGCGAAGAACAGGTCGATGTAGAGCAGGTACGCCACCAGCGCGCCGGTCGTCAGCGTGGCCGCGTCCACCCGGCCCGCGCCCGCGACCAGCACGGCGGCCGCCGCCACCGACGACAGGAACTGGACGAACGGGAAGTAGATCGAGATCAGCCACTGGCCGCGGATCCGCGCCCGGCGGTAGCTGTCGCTGCGCTCCGCGAACCGCGCCCCGCCGTCCCGCTCCCGGCGGAACGCCTGCACGATCCGCAGCCCGGCCACCGACTCCTGGAGATCGGCGTTGACCACCGACACCCGCTCGCGGGCCAGCTCGTACGCCTTCACGCTGGCCCGGCGGAAGAAGTACGTGGCGACGATCAGCGGCGGCAGCGTCGCGAAGACGACGAGGGCCAGCTCGACGTCGATCACCAGCAGGGCGACCATGATCCCGAAGAAGGTGACGACCGAGACGAACGCGGTGACCAGGCCGGTCTGGAGGAACGTCGACAGCGCGTCGACGTCCGTCGTCATCCGCGTCATGATCCGGCCGGTCAGCTCGCGCTCGTAGTAGTCGAGGCCGAGCCGCTGGAGCTGGGCGAAGATCTTCAGCCGCAGCGCGTAGAGGATCCGTTCGCCGGTGCGGCCGGTCATCCGGGTCTCACCGGTCTGCGCCGCCCACTGCACCGCCACCGTGAGCAGACCGAGCAGCGAGGCCGCCCACACGGCGCCCAGGGCGGCCTGGGTGACGCCCTGGTCGATGCCGTGCCGGATCAGCACCGGCAGGAACAGGCCCGATCCGGCGTCCACGGCGACCAGGCCCAGGCTGATCAGCAGCGGCGGGCCGAAGCCCCGCAGCAGCCGGCGCAGACCGTAGGAGTCCTCGGGGGTGACGGCGCGGGCCTCGTCCACCTCCGGGACGTCGGTCGCGGGCGGCAGCACCTCGACCTCGGCGAGCAGCTCCGGGGTGGCCGGCATGCCGTCCTTCGCGGCGTCCCGGGGCACCCGGTCCCCCGCCCACAGCCGGGGCGTGATGCCGCGCTCGGCGTCGAACTCGGCGTCCAGCTCCTCCCGTACGGTCGTGTCGTCGGCGGCCGTCGCGGGGCGGGCGTGACCGGGCGAGACGCCGCCCAGCTCGTCGGGGTCGGTGAGCAGACGGCGGTACAGCGCCGAGCGCTCCTGGAGCTCCTCGTGGGTGCCGAGGTCGGCGAGCCGCCCCGCGTCGAGGACGGCGATCCGGTCGGCGAGGTTGAGGGTGGAGCGGCGGTGGGCGATGAGGAGGGTGGTGCGGCCCCGCATGACCTGCCGGAGCGCCTCGTGGATCTCGTGCTCGACGGCGGCGTCCACGGCGGAGGTCGCGTCGTCCAGGACCAGCAGTCGGGGGTCGGTGAGGATCGCGCGGGCCAGGGCGACGCGCTGGCGCTGGCCGCCGGACAGGGTGAGGCCGTGCTCGCCGACCTTGGTGTCGTACCCGGCGGGCAGCTCGGCGATGAACCGGTCGGCCTGGGCGGCGCGGGCGGCGGCCCGGATCTGCTCGTCGGTCGCGTCCGGGCGGCCGTAGGCGATGTTGGCGCGGACCGTGTCGGAGAAGAGGAAGGAGTCCTCGGGGACCAGGCCGATCGCGGCGCGCAGCGAGTCGAGGGTGAGGTCGCGGACGTCGTGGCCGCCGACCAGGACGGCGCCGCGGCCGACGTCGTAGAAGCGGGGCAGCAGCAGGGAGACCGTCGACTTGCCGGAGCCGGAGGAGCCGACGACCGCGAGGGTCTCGCCGGGGCGGATCTCGAAGCTGAGCCCGTCGAGGACGGGGCGGTCGCTGTCGTAGCCGAAGGAGACGTCGTCGAACTCGACGGAGGCGGGCGCGTCGGCCGGCAGCTCACGGGTGCCGTCGGTCATCGACGGTTCGGTGTCGATCAGCTCCAGGACGCGTTCGGTGCCGGCGCGGGCCTGCTGGCCGACGGTGAGGACCACGGCCAGCATCCGGACCGGGCCGACGAGCTGGGCGAGGTAGGTGGAGAAGGCGACGAACGTACCGAGGGTGATGTGACCGCGGACGGCCAGCCAGCCGCCCAGCGCCAGCATCGCGACCTGGCCGAGCGCGGGGACGGCCTGGAGGGCGGGGGTGTAGCGGGCGTTCAGCCGGATCGTGCGCAGCCGCCCGGCGAACAGCCTGCGGCCGGCCTCCCGCAGCTTCCCGGCCTCCTGCTCCTCCTGCCCGAAGCCCTTCACCACGCGCACGCCGGTCACGGACCCGTCGACCACACCCGCGACGGCCGCCGCCTGCGCCTGCGCGTACCAGGTGGCGGGGTGCAGTCTGCGGCGGCTGCGGCGGGCGATCCACCACAGGGCGGGGGCGACGGCGAGCGCGACCAGGGTGAGCGGCACGGACAGCCAGGCCATCACGACCAGGGAGATCACGAACAGGGCGAGGTTCCCGATGGTCATCGGAAGCATGAACAGCAGCCCCTGGATGAGCTGAAGATCACTCGTGGCCCGCCCGACGACCTGCCCGGTGGACAGCTCGTCCTGCCGCCGCCCGTCGAGCCGGGTGATCGTCCCGAACATCTCGGTCCGCAGATCGTGCTGCACCCCGAGCGCGAGCCGCCCGCCGTAGTACCGGCGCACATACGTGAACCCGTACACGAACACGGCCGCCCCGATCAGCGCACCGGCCCAGGGCGCCATGTCCCTCGTGTGATCCCCGACGACATCATCGATGATCACCTTGGTGACCAGCGGCACCAGCGCCATGACGGCCATCCCGGCGAGCGAGGACCCGAGCGCGAGCACGACGTCCTTGGGATACCGCCACGCATACCCCGCAAGCCGCCGAGCCCACCCCTGACCCCGTCCACCACTCACGCCCACGCCTCCACGTCATCCTGATCTACCGGAAGGCACCAACGCGGCGGGGCGGGGATTTCATCCCGCGTTCACAATTCAGGACGCCGCCAGGTCCTTGTGGATGGTCTTCGAGACCGTCTGGATCGTCGTGATGCCGTAGTCCATCGTGCTGTTGCCGTGGGTGAGGACCGTGATCGTGTAGTCGTGGGCGGTGCTCTTGAAGGTGCCGACGCTGTGGACGCGCCAGCCGTGGGTGGCGCGGGAGAGCCAGCCGTTCTTGACGTGCCAGGAGACGCCGGCGGGGCGGCCGTAGGGGGTGCCCCAGCGCTGGGTGGAGACGACCTTGGCCATCAGGGTCCTGATGTAGGTGCGTGAGGCGTCGGTGAGGACCGTGTTCTTCGCGGTGATCAGCTTGAGCAGCTTCTGCTCGTCGGTCACGGTGATCTGGGTCAGGCCCCAGTAGTTGTTCGCGCCCGGCTTGGTCTGGGTCATCTTCGCGGCCGTGAGGAAGCCCTTGATCTTCGTCATGCCGAGCTGCTTCCACAGGGTGGAGGTGGAGGCGTTGTCCGACTTGGTGATCATGGCGGTGGCGAGCGTCTTCTCACGGCTGGTCAGCGCGCGGTTGGTCTTCTGCGCGTCCCACAGCAGCGCGCCGAGGACGGTGACCTTGACCACGCTCGCCGAGTCGTAGGCGGTGGAGGCGCGCAGGGTGCAGGTGGTGTTCGTCGTGCGGTCGTAGAGGCCGACCGCGACCGTGCCCTTGCGGTTGGCCAGGGCGGCGGTGATGTCCTTCTTCAGCTTGGTGGCCAGGGCCGCCTTGCTCGACGTGCAGGTGACCGTGGGTGTGGCCGCCGAGGCGGGCGCGGCGGTGGCCACGCCGGTGATGAGGACGCCGGTGCCGAGAGCGGTGGCGACCAGTCCTCTTCTGCGTCGTGAAGTCCGGTGAGTCATGCCAAGGTGACGCACCAGTTCGTGGGAATGGTTGTACGAAAATTCCGTGCGCGTCGTCACGCGTCGGCGCCCGCGGCCGGCTCCGCGACCGACTCGCGTGGACAACGCACGGATTGCCGTTTCCCGTCATCCAATAGTCATGTTCAAGCCATGGACGCGTTCGCATGTTCATGTCACCCTCGCGTTGCCGCCTCCCTTCAACCCGCGTAGATGGGACCCCCACATGTCGGCGACAGCGACCCCCACACGACGCCGGAAACCGATGGCACTCGCCACCGTCACCCTCCTCGTCGGCCTCACCGTGCCCGCGCTCACCGCGACCCCCGCCGCGGCGACCACGACCGCCTACGACTCGACGTACTACAAGAACGCGGTCGGAAAGACCGGCACCAGCCTCAAGTCGTCCCTCCACACGATCATCAGCACCCAGACGAAGATCTCGTACTCCGCCGTCTGGAACGCCCTCAAGGCCACCGACCAGGACCCGAACAACAGCGGCAACGTGATCCTGCTCTACAGCGGTGTCTCACGCAGCAAGTCCCTCAACGGCGGTGACGTCGGCGACTGGAACCGCGAGCACACCTGGGCCAAGTCCCACGGCGACTTCGGCGAGGCGACCGGCCCCGGCACCGATCTGCACCACCTGCGCCCCGCCGACGTCCAGGTCAACAGCATCCGCGGCAACCTGGACTTCGACAACGGCGGCAGCTCCGTCACCAACGGCGGCGGCAGCAAGGTCGACTCCGACTCGTTCGAGCCCCGCGACGCCGACAAGGGCGACGTGGCCCGCATGATCCTCTACATGGCCGTCCGCTACGACGGCGGCGACGGCTTCGCCGACCTGGAGCCCAACGAGAAGGTCAACAACGGCAGCAACCCGTACATCGGCAAGCTCGCCGTCCTGAAGGCGTGGAACGAGCAGGACCCGCCGAGCGCCTTCGAGGAGCGCCGCAACCAGGTCATCTACGACACCTACCAGCACAACCGCAACCCGTTCATCGACCACCCGGAGTGGGTCGAGGCGATCTGGTAGCGGGGCCCCACTAGTCGAGATGCGTCGGCGCGAACATCCTTAGGACCGCCGGGAGTACGACCACCGACGGGCCCGGGGTCGCGAGGGCCTTCGTCAGGTCCGTCTCCAGGGTTTCCGGGGAGGTCAGGGCCGCCGGTACGCCGAAGGACTCCGCCAGGGTCACGAAGTCGGGGCGGGTGAGGTCCGTCGCCGTGGCCTCGCCGTAGGCGTCCGTCATGTACTCGCGGAGGATGCCGTAGCCGCCGTCGTCGACGATGAGCCAGGTGACGTCCAGGCCGTGCTGCCTGGCCGTCGCCAGCTCCGCGATCGAGTACAGGGCGCCGCCGTCGCCCGACACCGCGAGCACCGGGCGGGTCGGGTCGGCGACCGCCGCGCCGAGGGCCGCCGGGAAGGCGTAGCCGAGGCCGCCCGCGCCCTGGGCCGAGTGCATGTGGTTGGGGCCCTTCGCGTCGAAGGCCGACCAGGCCCAGTACGCGAGGATCGTCATGTCCCAGAAGGACGGGGAGTCGGCCGGCAGTGCTGTGCGGACGGACGCCAACACCTGTTGTTCCAGGGTGAGTTCCTGGGAAGCGATGCGTTCCGCGATCAGGGCGAGGACCTGCCGTACCCGGTCCGGCGCCAACTCGTCCTCCCGTTCCTCCACCGTCTCCAGCAGTGCCTGGAGGGCGAGGCGGGCGTCCGCGTGGATGCCGAGGGCGGGGTGGTTCGACTCCAGTTTGCCGAGGTCCGCCTCGATCTGGACGATCCGGCCCCGGGGCCAGAACGTGTGGTAGTTGGAGGAGAGTTCACCGAGCCCCGAGCCGACGACGAGGAGGACGTCCGCGTCCTCCAGGAAGTCTGTGGTGTGCCGGTCCTCCATCCAGGACTGGAGCGAGAGCGGATGCGTCCAGGGGAACGCCCCCTTGCCGCCGGGCGTGGTGACCACCGGCGCCTTCAACACCTCGGCCAGGCGCCGCAGTTTGCCCGAGGCGTCCGACCGTACGACCCCGCCGCCCGCGATGATCGCCGGGCGGGCCGCGTTGGACAGCAAGTGGGCCGCGACGGCGGTCAGTTCGGGGCGCGGCGGCAGTTCGTCGGGGAAGGCGTCGCCGCCCGTCACCACCGGGATCGACGTCGGCGCCACCAGCACGTCCTGCGGGATCTCCACCCACACCGGGCCGTGCGGCACGGTCAGCGCGGACTTCCAGGCCGCCTCGATCGCGGACGGGATCTGCGACTGGGCACGGACCGTGTGGACGGACTTCACCACACCCCGGAACGAGGCCGCCTGGTCCGGGAGTTCATGCAGATGTCCGTGGCGGCCGCCGCCCAGCCCGGCCGTCGGGACCTGGCTGCAGATCGCGAGCACCGGGGCGCTCGCGGCCGCCGCCTCCTGGAGCGCGGCCAGCGAGGTCAGCGCGCCCGGTCCCGTCGACAGCAGCAGCGGGGCCGCCTCGCCGGTGATCCGGCCGTACGCGTCCGCCGCGAACCCCGCGTTGTTCTCCACCCGGAGGCCGATGTACCGCAGGGTGGAGCGGCGCAGCGCGTCGAACACACCGAGCGCGTGCTGCCCGGGCAGGCCGAAGACGGTGGTGGCGCCGAGGCCGGCCAGGGTCTCCACGACCAGGTCTCCGCCCGTACGGCCGGGGGGCGGGTCGAGCGCGGCCTCCGTCTGGGCGGCCGTCGGGCGCAGTACCAGGTCGTGGTCGTGGGTCACTTCGCGCGGGCCTCGGCAATCTGGCGGGACATGATGGTGGTCAGCTCGTACGCCGTGTGGGACGCGGCCACCGAGGTGATCTCGGCGTGATCGTACGCCGGGGCCACCTCGACGACATCGGCCGAGACCAGGTTGCAGGAGGCCAGACCGCGCAGGATCTCCAGGAGTTCGCGGGAGGTCATGCCGCCCGCCTCCGGGGTGCCGGTGCCGGGCGCGTGCGCCGGGTCCAGGCAGTCGATGTCGATGGAGATGTACAGCGGCCGGTCCCCGATGCGCTGGCGGAGCTGGTCGGCGACCTCGTCGGCGCCGCGGCGGTAGATGTCCGCCGAGGTGACGATGCCGAAGCCCATCTTCTCGTCGTCGGTGAGGTCCTGCTTGCCGTAGAGCGGGCCGCGGGTGCCGACGTGGGAGAGCGCCTCGGTGTCGAGGATGCCCTCCTCCACGGCCCGGCGGAACGGCGTGCCGTGGGTGTACTCGGCGCCGAAGTAGGTGTCCCAGGTGTCGAGATGGGCGTCGAAGTGGAGCAGGGCCACCGGGCCGTGCTTCTTCGCCACCGACCGCAGCAGCGGCAGCGCGATGGTGTGGTCGCCGCCGAGGGTCATCAGCCGGGCGCCGGTGCCGAGCAGCTCGTCGGCGGCGGCCTCGATCGTCTCGACGGCCTCGTGGATGTTGAACGGGTTCACGGCGATGTCGCCGCCGTCCGCGACCTGGGCGAGGGCGAACGGGGAGGCGTCCTGCGCCGGGTTGTACGGCCGCAGCAGCCGGGACGCCTCGCGGATCGCGTTGCCGCCGAAGCGGGCGCCCGGCCGGTAGGAGACACCCGAGTCGAACGGCACACCCACCACGGCGACATCGGCGCGCCCGACCTCGTCCAGCCGGGGCAGCCGGGCGAACGTCGCAGGTCCGGCGTACCGCGGGACGCGGGAGGAGTCGACGGGGCCGCGGGGCGTCTCGTTGCCGCTCATGGTCGAATGCCTTCTTTCTTACGCTTGACAGCGTATGTACTACTTCTCGTACGACTTTACTGGGGAGCCGTGACCCGGCCGGGGAACGGCCTCGACCCTAGGTGGCCCCCGAGCGGCTGCGAAGTGTACGTTTCATCCACCCGAGGCACTCCGAGTGGAGGGTACGCACACAGGAATGCAGACTGGAATGCAGACTGGAATGCACACCGTGCCGGAGCCGTCCCCTCCGCCCACTCCCCCGGTGCCGCTCACCGCCCTGCTGGCCCGGGAGGACCTGGCGCTGCGGCAGATCGCCGGGCCCGCGGCCGCCGGCACGGTGCTGCACGGGGCGCACACCTCGGAGATGGCCGACCCGTACCCGTATCTGCTGGGCGGCGAACTGCTGCTGACGGCCGGGGTGCACATCCCGGAGGCGGCCGGGTCGGGCACCTACTTCGACGACTACGTCTCGCGGATCGTCGCGGCGGGCGGCGCGGCCCTCGGGTTCGGGGTGGCGCCGGTGCACGACACCGTGCCGTGGGCCCTGGTCGCCTCCTGCGAGACGTACGGGCTGCCGCTGCTCGAAGTGCCGCCGCGGACCACCTTCGCGGCGGTCGGCCGGGCGGTCTGGCAGCTCATGGAGCACGCCCGCACCGCCGAGCTGCGCCGGGTCACCGAGGCCCAGCAGAGCCTGGCCGCCGCCGCGTCCCGCCCCGACCCGGTCCCCGCGGTCCTGCACCGCCTCGCCCGGCATTTGGGCGGCCGGGCGGTGCTGTACGGGCCGGAGGGCGCGGAGATCGCGGCGGCGGGGCGGACCCGCGAGGGCTCGCCCCGGGCCCACGAAGACACCGACCGGACCGCCGACGACTCCCCCGACGCCCTCACCGCCCTCGCCCGTCTCCTCGTAGCCCGTGGCTCCGCCAGCGCCAGTGACACCACCCCCGCCGGGATCCATCTCACCGCGTACGCGCTCGGCGCCGGGCAGGGTTTCGTGCTCGGGGTGGCGGCCGGGCGGCGGGACCCGGGCGACCACACGATCGCCTCCGTCGCCGCCGTCCTGCTCTCCCTGCTCACCGGCGAGCAGCACAGCGGCTCGGGCGCCGCCCGCTCCTCCGCGCTGGTGCGGCTGCTGCTGGGCGACACGGCGGAGGACGTGGTGCCGCTGCTCGGCGGCGACCGCTGGCTGGTGGTGCACGCGCGTCCCGAGGAGCGGGCCCCGGACGCGCTCGCCGCCTCCGCGCTCGGCGCCGCCCTCGGGTCGCCGCTGGTCGACCTCGCCGGGGACGTCGTACGGGTGCTGGTGCCGGCCGGGCGGGAGCCGGGGCCGCAGCCGGGCTGGACGCTCGGGGTCAGCGCCGCCGTCGCCCCGGGTGGGTGGCGGGCCGCCGACACCCAGGCGGCGCGGGCGCTGGGCCGGGCCCGGGCCACCCGGACCGCGCTCGTGCGGTACGGCATCCGCGCGGCCCTCGCCGAACTGGTCCCGCCGGACGAGGCGGAGGCGCACGCGCGCGCCCTCCTCGCGCCCCTGGCGGACAACCCGGCGCTCACCGAGACCTTGCGCACCTGGCTGTCGCTGCACGGGAGCTGGGACCGTACGGCGGTGGCGCTGTCCGTGCACCGCAACACCGTGCGGCAGCGGATCGCGCGCTGTGCGGCCCTGCTCGGGACGGATCCAGACGACCCGGACGTCCGGATGGAGCTGTGGTTCGCGCTGCGCCGCGCCGAACGGTGACCCGGCGGCCACGGTGCGCAGTGACGCGCGTCCCAGCGCGCAGAACGGTGACGACGGTCACCGTGCGCTGGCCCACAATGGGTGCCATGCCGATACCCGGGACTCCCAGCCGCGCCGAGCTCGTCGACCACCTCGTGAAGACCCGTATCGCCGGGGACGTCGCGACCCCGCGCGAGAACAACCTCTCCCACTACCGCCAGCTCGCGAACGGCAACCGCCACTACTGGTTCGGCCTGGAGCTGGGCGACCGCTGGAGCGACGAGCAGGACGTGCTCGCGGTGATGGCGGAGCGGGTCGGGGTGAACGACGACCCGGAGTACCGCTACGGCCAGGACACCATCGACCCCGAGCTGACGGTCGACGGCCTGGAGCGCATGGCGGGCCGGCTGCGCAAGGCGGCCGAGGACCGGCAGCGGGTGCTGCTGGCCACCGGGCACCCGGGCGGGCTGCTGGACGTGCACCGGGCCACGGCCGCCGCGCTGCGGAAGGCCGGCTGCGAGATCGTCGTCATCCCGGAGGGGCTCCAGACGGACGAGGGGTACGTCTGGCAGCTCGCCGACGTGGCGGTCCTGGAGCACGGCGCGTCCCTGTGGCACACCCACTCGGGTGAGCCGATGAAGGCGATCCTGACCGGGCTCGAACGCTCCGGGCGCCCGCTGCCCGACCTGGTCGTGGCCGACCACGGCTGGGCGGGGTACGCCGGTCAGCACGGCGTGGACTCCGTGGGGTACGCCGACTCCAACGACCCGGCGCTGTTCGTCGCCGAGTCCGAGGGCACCGTCCAGGTGACGGTCCCGCTCGACGACCATGTGAAGAGCCCGCGCCACTACGACCCGATGACGGCGTACCTGCTGGCCCAGGCCGGACTGGACTAGCCCCGCAGGCCCCGGAAAGGCCCCGCGTCCCTCAGTCCGTACGAGGGGCGCGGACCACGCCTTCCTGGATCACCGAGATCGCGAGCCGCCCGTCCTGGGTGTAGATGCGCGCCTGGCCGAGACCGCGGCCGCCGTACGCGGACGGCGACTCCTGGTCGTAGAGCAGCCATTCGTCGGCGCGGAACGGCCGGTGGAACCACATCGCGTGGTCCAGGGAGGCCCCGACGACGTCCCCCACGGCCCAGCCGCCGCGCCCGTGCGCGAGCAGCACCGAGTCCAGGAGGGTCATGTCGGAGACGTAGGTGGCGAGGACGACGTGCAGCAGCGGGTCGTCCGCGAGCTTGCCGTTGGTGCGGAACCACACCTGCGAGTGCGGCTCGCGCGGTTCGCCGAACTTCCCGTACGGCGGCTCGTCGACGTAGCGCAGGTCGATCGCCTCGCGGGCCTCCAGGAACCGTTCGACCACGTCCGGGTCGAGGTGGCCGTAGCCGGCCAGCCGGTCCTGCGAGGTGGGCAGGGTGGCCGGGTCGGGCGAGGGCGGCATCGGCGCCTGGTGGTCGAGCCCCTCCTCGTGCGTCTGGAAGGACGCGGAGAGGTGGAAGATCGGTTTGCCGTGCTGGACGGCGACCACGCGGCGGGTGGTGAAGGAGCGGCCGTCCCGGATGCGGTCGACGTTGTAGACGATCGGCGCCCCGGGGTCGCCCATGCGCAGGAAGTACGCGTGCAGGGAGTGGGCGGGCCGGTCCGCGGGGACCGTCCGCCCGGCGGCGACCAGCGCCTGCGCCGCGACCTGCCCGCCGAAGACGCGCGGGACGACGGCGGAGCGGGACTGCCCGCGGAAGATGTCCTCCTCGATCTGCTCCAGGTCGAGCAGATCGAGGAGGTCCTGAAGTGCCTTGCTCATGGCGTCAGTTGTACCGGCCAACGATTGCCGGAACCTTACAGACCCATGTCCTTGGCGATGATCGACTTCATGATCTCGCTGGTGCCGCCGTAGATCCGGTTGACGCGGTTGTCCGCGTACAGGCGGGCGATCGGGTACTCGTTCATGAAGCCGTAGCCGCCGTGGAGCTGGAGGCAGCGGTCGATGACGCGGTGGGCGACCTCGGTGGCGAACAGCTTGGCGCTGGCGGCCTCGGCGGGGGTCAGCTCACCGGCGTCGAGGGCCTCCGTGGCGCGGTCGACGACGGCCTCGGCCGCGTCCACCTCGGCCTGGCAGGCGGCCAGCTCGAACTTGGTGTTCTGGAAGGACGCGACGGTCTGGCCGAACACGGTGCGCTGCTGGACGTACTCCTTGGCGAACCGGATCGCGGCCTTGGCCTGCGCGTAGGCGCCGAAGGCGATGCCCCAGCGCTCGGAGGCGAGGTTGTGGCCGAGGTAGTAGAAGCCCTTGTTCTCCTCGCCGAGGAGGTCCTCGACGGGCACCTTGACGTCGACGAACGCCAGCTCGGCGGTGTCGGAGGTCTTCAGGCCGAGCTTGTCGAGCTTGCGGCCGACCGAGTAGCCCTCGGCCTTGGTGTCCACGACGAAGAGGGAGATGCCGTGGCGGCGGTCCTCGGCGGTGGGCGCGGCGGTGCGGGCGCAGACGATCATGCGGTCGGCGTGGACACCGCCGGTGATGAAGGTCTTGGCGCCGTTGAGGACGTAGTGCGTGCCGTCCTCGGAGAGCTTGGCGGTGGTCTTCATGCCCGCGAGGTCGGAGCCGGTGCCCGGCTCGGTCATCGCGATGGCCCACATCTCCTCGCCGGAGACGAACTTCGGCAGGTACCGCTTCTTCTGCTCGTCGGTGGCGAGCAGCTTGATGTACGGCAGGCCGAGCAGCACGTGCACGCCGGAGCCGCCGAGGGTGACGCCCGCGCGGGCGGTCTCCTCGTACAGGACGGCCTCGAACTTGTAGGAGTCGATGCCGGCGCCGCCGTACTCCTCGTCGACGCGGATGCCGAAGACGCCCAGCTCGGCGAGCTTGTAGTAAAACTCGCGCGGCGCCTGGCCGGCGGCGAACCACTCGTCGTAGACCGGGACGACCTCGGCCTCGATGAAGGCCCGGAGAGTCTCCCGGAACGCCTCGTGGTCCTCGTTGAACACCGTACGGCGCACTCTCCGCCACCTCCAGTACCGCGTCGTGCACGCTGTGCACATCTGTCATGTCTAAGCGCTTGCTCAGATACAACCGTACCGGCGGGTAGGAGCAGCCGTCCAGGGTGCGGCGGGGGTAACGCTCGTCACGCCCCCGCGGGCCGTCCGGAGGCGGCGGCCGCCTCGAAGGCGCCGCGCGCCATCCGGTGCAGCAGCTCCGCCGTGGTCGCGCGGCCCGGCAGGGCGCCCGGGCGGCCGAGGTGCGGGGTGGAGTTCAGCAGGCCGAACACCGAGTGCACGGCGGAGCGGGCGGCCGGCTCGGCGAGGTCCGGGTAGACCGCGCGCAGCACCTCCACCCACAGCTCGACGTACTGCCGCTGGAGCTGGCGGACCAGCTTGCGGTCGCTGTCGCGCAGGCGGTCCAGCTCGCGGTCGTGCAGGGTGATCAGGGGACGGTCGTCGATCGCGAAGTCGATGTGCCCCTCGATGAGCGAGTCGAGGACCGCCTCCGCCGGGTCCCCGTCGGCCTCCGCCCGGCGGCGCCGGGCACCGGTGAGCAGTTGGCCGCTGATGCCCACCAGCAGCTCGGCGAGCATCGCGTCCTTGCCGGGGAAGTGCCGGTAGAGCCCGGGGCCGCTGATGCCGACGGCGGCCCCTATCTCGTCGACCCCGACGCCGTGGAAACCGCGTTCGGCGAAGAGGCGGGCGGCCTCCTTGAGGATCTGCTCACGGCGGGTGGGGGCGTCGGTTCTGGTGGCCATGCGGCCAATTCTAGACAGGGAGGTTAGCGGTCGTTAACCTGAAGGAAATGGTTAACGCTCATTAACAGGCGATCACTGGGTGAGGGGAACCGCAGGATGGAGCAGGCACCGGAGCTGACGAGCGCGGCGGATCCCGCGTCGGAAGCCTGGCGGGCCAATGAAGAGGCCCACCGCGCACTCGTCGAGGAGCTGCACGGCAAGCTGGCCGCCGCCCGGCTCGGCGGCGGCGAGAAGGCCCGCGCCCGGCACACCGCGCGCGGCAAGCTGCTGCCCAGGGACCGGGTGGACACCCTGCTGGACCCGGGGTCGCCGTTCCTGGAGCTGGCCCCGCTGGCCGCCGACGGGTTGTACGAGGGACAGGCACCGGCCGCCGGGGTCATCGCCGGCATCGGCCGGGTGAGCGGCCGCGAGTGCGTGATCGTGGCGAACGACGCGACGGTCAAGGGCGGCACCTACTACCCGATGACGGTGAAGAAGCATCTGCGCGCCCAGGAGGTCGCGCTGGAGAACCGCCTGCCCTGTCTGTACCTGGTGGACTCCGGCGGCGCCTTCCTGCCCATGCAGGACGAGGTCTTCCCCGACCGCGAGCACTTCGGGCGGATCTTCTACAACCAGGCCCGGATGTCCGGCGCCGGCATCCCGCAGATCGCGGCCGTCCTCGGCTCCTGCACGGCCGGAGGGGCGTATGTCCCGGCGATGAGCGACGAGGCGGTGATCGTCCGCAACCAGGGCACGATCTTCCTCGGCGGCCCCCCGCTGGTGAAGGCCGCCACCGGCGAGGTCGTCACCGCGGAGGAGCTGGGCGGCGGCGAGGTGCACTCCCGGGTCTCCGGCGTCACCGACCACCTCGCCGAGGACGACGCGCACGCCCTGCGGATCGTGCGGAACATCGTCGCCACGCTGCCCGCGCGCGGGCCGCTGCCCTGGAAGGTCACCCCGTCCGTCGAGCCCAAGGTCGACCCCTACGGGCTGTACGGCGCGGTCCCGGTCGACTCCCGCACCCCCTACGACGTCCGCGAGATCATCGCGCGCGTGGTCGACGGCTCCCGGTTCGCGGAGTTCAAGGCCGAGTTCGGGCAGACCCTGGTCACCGGCTTCGCCCGGATCCACGGCCACCCGGTCGGGATCGTCGCGAACAACGGCATCCTGTTCTCCGAGTCCGCCCAGAAGGGCGCCCACTTCATCGAGCTGTGCGACCAGCGCGGCATCCCGCTGGTGTTCCTCCAGAACATCTCCGGCTTCATGGTCGGCCGGGACTACGAGGCGGGCGGCATCGCCAAGCACGGCGCGAAGATGGTGACGGCGGTCGCCTGCACCCGCGTGCCCAAGCTGACGGTCGTGGTCGGCGGCTCCTACGGCGCGGGGAACTACTCGATGTGCGGCCGCGCCTACTCGCCCCGCTTCCTGTGGATGTGGCCCGGCGCCAAGATCTCGGTGATGGGCGGCGAGCAGGCCGCCTCCGTCCTCGCCACCGTCAAGCGCGACCAGCTCCAGGCCCGCGGCGAGGAGTGGCCCGCCGAGGCGGAGGAATCCTTCAAGGACCCGATCCGGGCCCAGTACGAGCGCCAGGGCAACGCCTACTACGCGACCGCCCGGCTCTGGGACGACGGGGTCATCGAACCGCTGGAGACCCGGCAGGTGCTGGGCCTCGCGCTGACCGCCTGTGCCAACGCGCCCCTGGGAGACCCCCAGTTCGGCGTCTTCCGGATGTGAGGGACTTGCAGACGATGTTCGACACCGTGCTCGTCGCCAACCGGGGCGAGATCGCCGTCCGGGTGATCCGGACCCTGCGCGCGATGGGCGTGCGCTCGGTCGCCGTGTTCTCCGACGCCGACGCCGACGCGCGGCACGTCCGCGAGGCCGACACCGCCGTACGGATCGGTCCGGCGCCGGCCGCCGAGAGCTATCTGTCGGTGGAACGGCTCCTGGAGGCGGCCGCCCGCACCGGCGCGCAGGCCGTGCACCCGGGGTACGGCTTCCTCGCCGAGAACGCCGGCTTCGCGCGCGCCTGCGCCGACGCCGGGCTGGTCTTCATCGGGCCGCCCGCCGACGCCATCGCCCTGATGGGCGACAAGATCCGCGCCAAGGAGACGGTGATGGCCGCCGGGGTGCCGGTGGTGCCCGGCTCCACTGGCAGCGGGCTCAGCGACGAGCAACTCGTCGCCGCCGCACGCGAGATCGGCGTCCCCGTGCTGCTGAAGCCGTCCGCGGGCGGCGGCGGCAAGGGCATGCGGCTGGTGCGGGAGACGTCCGCGCTGGCCGAGGAGATCGCCGCCGCCCGCCGCGAGGCCCGCGCCTCCTTCGGCGACGACACGCTCCTCGTGGAGCGGTGGATCGACCGCCCCCGGCACATCGAGATCCAGGTCCTGGCCGACGGCCACGGCAACGTCGTGCACCTGGGCGAGCGCGAGTGCTCGCTCCAGCGCCGGCACCAGAAGGTGATCGAGGAGGCGCCCAGCGTGCTGCTCGACGAGCGCACCCGGGCGGCTATGGGCGAGGCGGCCGTGCAGGCGGCCCGCTCCTGCGGCTACCGGGGCGCGGGCACGGTGGAGTTCATCGTCCCCGGCGGCGACCCGTCCTCGTACTACTTCATGGAGATGAACACCCGCCTCCAGGTGGAGCATCCGGTGACCGAGCTGGTGACCGGCCTCGACCTGGTGGAGTGGCAGCTCCGGGTGGCGGCCGGTGAGCCGCTGTCCTTCGGGCAGGAGGACGTGCGCCTCACCGGGCACGCGATCGAGGCCCGGATCTGCGCCGAGGACCCTTCCAGGGGCTTCCTGCCGTCCGGCGGCACGGTCCTCGCGCTGCGCGAGCCGGGCGGCGACGGCGTGCGCACCGACTCCGGGCTCAGCGAGGGCACCGAGGTGGGCAGCCTGTACGACCCGATGCTGTCCAAGGTGATCGCCTACGGCCCCGACCGCCCGACCGCGCTCAGGAAACTGCGCGCCGCCCTCGCGGAGACGGTCACGCTGGGCGTGCCGACCAACGCCGGGTTCCTGCGCCGGCTGCTCGCGCATCCGGCGGTCGTGGCCGGGGAGCTGGACACCGGTCTGGTCGAGCGGGTCGCCGACACGCTGGTGCCGGGCGAGGTGCCGGAGGAGGTCTACGAGGCCGCCGCCGCCGTCCGTCTGGAGGCGCTGCGGCCCACGGGCGAGGGGTGGACCGACCCGTTCTCGGTGCCGAACGGGTGGCGGCTGGGCGGGACACCGCGGGCCGTCGGCTTCCCCCTGCGAGTGACGGGACTCGAACCCGTCGTCCACGAGCAGCGCGGCACCCACACCGTCACCCCCCACCAGGTGTCCGTCACCCTCGACGGCGTCCGGCACACCTTCGACCGCGCCGGTGACTGGCTCGGCCGGGACGGCGACGCCTGGCACGTGCGCGACCACGACCCGGTGGCCGCCTCCCTGACCGGCTCCGCGTTCGCCGGCGCCGACTCGCTCACCGCGCCCATGCCCGGCACGGTCACGGTGGTCAAGGTCGCCGTCGGCGACGAGGTGGCCGCGGGCCAGAGCCTGCTCGTGGTGGAGGCGATGAAGATGGAGCACGTCATCTCCGCCCCGCACGCCGGCACGGTCGCCGAGCTGGACGTCACCCCGGGGTCGACCGTCGCCATGGACCAGGTGCTGGCCGTCGTCACCCCGCACGAGGAGGCAGCGGAATGACCTCTCAGGGAATCCAGGGAACTCAGGGAACTCAGGAAGTTCAGGGAACTCAGGGAGTCCAGGGCCTGCCCATGCCCGTGCCGGCGGCGGGCCTGCCCGCGCGGGTGCGGATCTACGAGGTCGGCGCCCGCGACGGCCTCCAGAACGAGAAGACGACCGTCCCCACCGAGGTCAAGGCCGAGTTCGTGCACCGGCTGGCCGAGGCCGGGCTGACCACCATCGAGGCCACGAGCTTCGTACACCCCAAGTGGGTGCCCCAACTGGCCGACGCCGAGGAGCTGTTCCCGCGGGTCGCCGGCCTTCCGGTGGCGCTGCCGGTGCTGGTGCCCAACGAACGCGGCCTGGACCGGGCGCTCGCGCTCGGCGCCCGCCGGGTCGCGGTCTTCGCCAGCGCCACCGAGTCCTTCGCCAAGGCCAACCTCAACCGCACGCTCGACGAGTCGCTCGCGATGTTCGCCCCGGTGGTGCGGCGCGCGAAGGACGAGGGCGTGCTGGTGCGCGGCTATGTCTCGATGTGCTTCGGCGACCCCTGGGAGGGGCCCGTCCCGGCCGCCCAGGTGGTGCGGGTCTGCCGGGCGCTGCGCGACATGGGCTGCGACGAACTGAGCCTGGGCGACACCATCGGCGTCGCGACCCCCGGCCAGGTCCGGGCGCTGCTCTCGCTGCTCGCCGCGGAGGGCGTCCCCACCGAGATGGTGGGCGTGCACTTCCACGACACCTACGGGCAGGCGCTCGCCAACACCTACGCCGCCCTCGAACAGGGCGTCACCACCGTCGACGCCTCGGCGGGCGGTCTCGGCGGCTGCCCGTACGCCAAGTCCGCCACCGGCAACCTCGCCACCGAGGACCTGGTGTGGATGCTGCGGGGACTCGGCATCGACACCGGTATCGACCTCGGCCGTCTCGTCGCCACAAGCGTCTGGATGGCCGACCGGCTGGGCCGGCCCAGCCCGTCCCGCACCGTCCGCGCGCTCGGTAACCCGACACAGCCCCACAAGGACCAGTGATCGACATGGACCATCGTCTCTCCCCCGAACTCGACGAACTGCGCCGCACGGTCGAGGAGTTCGCCCATGACGTCGTCGCCCCCAAGATCGGCGACTTCTACGAGCGGCACGAGTTCCCGTACGAGATCGTCCGTGAGATGGGCCGGATGGGCCTGTTCGGGCTGCCGTTCCCCGAGGAGTACGGCGGTATGGGCGGCGACTATCTGGCGCTGGGCATCGCGCTGGAGGAGCTGGCACGGGTCGACTCGTCGGTGGCGATCACCCTGGAGGCCGGTGTCTCGCTGGGCGCGATGCCGGTCCATCTGTTCGGCACCGAGGAGCAGAAGCGGACCTGGCTGCCGCGGCTGTGCTCCGGCGAGATCCTGGGCGCGTTCGGTCTGACCGAGCCCGACGGCGGCAGCGACGCGGGCGCCACCCGGACGACGGCGCGGATCGACCCGGACACCGACGAGTGGGTGATCAACGGCACCAAGTGCTTCATCACCAACTCGGGCACGGACATCACCGGGCTGGTGACGGTCACGGCGGTCACCGGCCGCAAGCCGGACGGGCGTCCGCTGATCTCCGCGATCATCGTGCCGTCCGGCACCCCGGGGTTCACCGTGGCGCAGCCCTACTCCAAGGTCGGCTGGAACGCCTCGGACACCCGTGAACTGTCCTTCGTGGACGTGCGGGTGCCGCGGGCCAACCTGCTGGGCGAGGAGGGGCGCGGGTACGCGCAGTTCCTGCGGATCCTGGACGAGGGCCGGATCGCGATCGCGGCGCTGGCGACCGGGCTGGCGCAGGGCTGTGTGGACGAGTCGGTGAAGTACGCGCGCGAACGGCACGCGTTCGGGCGGCCGATCGGTGCCAACCAGGCCATCCAGTTCAAGATCGCCGACATGGAGATGAAGGCGCACACCGCCCGGCTGGCCTGGCGGGACGCGGCCTCCCGGCTGGTGGCCGGCGAGCCCTTCAAGAAGGAGGCGGCGCTGGCGAAGCTCTACTCGTCGACGATCGCCGTGGACAACGCGCGTGACGCCACGCAGGTGCACGGCGGGTACGGCTTCATGAACGAGTACCCGGTGGCGCGGATGTGGCGCGACTCCAAGATCCTGGAGATCGGCGAGGGCACGAGCGAGGTCCAGCGCATGCTGATCGCACGGGAGTTGGGGCTCGTCGGCTGACGCCCCCGCGTCGGCGGCGGTGACGTGCGGGAACACGGGATGTGGATCACACCACCCCGGGCACGGAAATGATCTGAGGTTAGGCTAACCTTCCCTCGATCCGTCCGGCGGTGTTCCCGCACGTCCGAAAGCAGTCACGCTCATGTCCCACGCCAGCGCCAACCACCTCACCCGCCGCGGCATCCTCGCCGCCGGTGGCGCCCTCGGCCTCGGTGCCGTCCTCGCCGCCTGCGGTGACGACGACGCGAAGAGCGGTGGCTCGGACTCGTCCGCGGGCGCCTCCGCCCCGTCCGGCCCCTGGTCCTTCAAGGACGACCGCGGCACCACCGTGAAGCTCGACAAGGTCCCCGCGAACATCGTCGCCTTCACCGGTGTCGGCGCGGCCCTGTACGACTACGGCATCAAGGTCAAGGGCGTCTTCGGCCCGACGAAGACCGCCGACGGCAAGGCCGACGTCCAGGCCGGTGACATGGACGTCAGCAAGGTCGAGATCCTGGGCAACGTCTGGGACGAGTTCAACGTCGAGAAGTACGCCGCCCTCGCGCCGGACGTCCTCATCTCCACCATGTACGACGACGCCGGCACCCTCTGGTACGTCCCCGAGGCATCCAAGGACAAGATCGCCAAGCTCGCCCCGAGCGTCGGCGTCTCCGTCTACGACCGTCAGCTCACCGCGCCGCTGGAGCGCGTGTGGGAGCTGGCCGAGTCCCTCGGCGCCGACATGAAGGCCGCCGCGGTCACCGACGCCAAGAAGCGCTTCGAGGCGGCGGCCACCCGGCTGCGCGCCGCGGCCAAGGCCAAGCCCGAGATCAAGGTGCTGGCCGGTTCCGCGAGCGCCGAGCTGTTCTACGTCTCCGGCACCAACCTCTCCGTCGACCTGGAGTACTTCAAGTCCCTCGGCGTGAACTTCGTCGAGCCGCCGGAGAGCGCGAAGAAGCTGGGCGGCGGCTGGTTCGAGTCGCTGAGCTGGGAGAACGTCGACAAGTACGCGGCCGACATCATCATGATGGACGACCGCTCCCAGACCATCCAGCCCGCCGACATCACCGAGGCGACCTGGAAGAAGCTGCCCGCGGTGAAGGCCGGTCAGGTCATCCCCCGCTCCGCCGAGCCGATCCTGTCGTACGCCAAGTGCGCGCCGCTCCTGGAGAACCTCGCCGAGGCGCTGGAGAAGGCCAAGAAGGTCGCCTGACCCGGGCGGGGCGACCCGTACCGACGACGACCCATCCGTGAGGGCACGGGGGACCCACCCCGTGCCCTCACGCACGCCGGAACCCCCGCGGCCCGAGTGATCACTGTCACGGGTGAGGCATGCCGTGCGCGATCAAACTTAGGTTAGGCTTACCTAAGTTGAAGCCGACCGGCCCCACCGGAGGACCCCCACCATGCGCTCGCACCTGCTCAATGACACGACCGCGGAGCACTACCGCCGCTCCGTGACCGAAGGAGTCGAGCGGGTGGCGGCCAGACTCGCCGCCACCGACCGTCCGTTCACCGGAGTCACGGTCGACGCCCTCGCCCCCCTCATCGAGCGGATCGACCTGGACCGGCCGCTGCACGACACCTCGGCGGTGCTGGACGAGCTGGAGGACGTCTACCTCCGCGACGCGGTCTACTTCCACCACCCCCGCTACCTCGCCCACCTCAACTGCCCGGTCGTCATACCGGCGGTGCTCGGCGAGGCGGTGCTCTCCGCCGTCAACTCCTCCCTGGACACCTGGGACCAGTCGGCCGGCGGCACCCTCATCGAGCGTCGGCTGGTCGACTGGACGACCGGACGGATCGGCCTCGGCCCCGCCGCCGACGGCGTGTTCACCTCCGGCGGCAGCCAGTCCAACCTCCAGGCGCTGCTGCTGGCGCGCGAGGAGGCCAAGACCGACTCGCTCGCGAAACTGCGCATCTTCGCCTCCGAGGTCAGCCACTTCAGCGTGAAGAAGTCGGCGAAACTCCTCGGCCTCGGCCAGGACGCGGTCGTGTCGATCCCGGTGGACCAGGACAAGCGGATGCGGACCGTCGCGCTCGCCCGCGAGCTGGAGCGCTGCACGGCGGCCGGACTCGTGCCCATGGCGGTCGTCGCCACCGCCGGCACCACCGACTTCGGCTCCATCGACCCGCTGCCCGAGATCGCCGCACTCTGCGCCCAGTTCTCCACCTGGATGCACGTGGACGCCGCCTACGGCTGCGGACTGCTCGCCTCCGTGAAGTACCGGGACCGCATCGACGGCATCGAGCGCGCCGACTCGGTCACCGTCGACTACCACAAGTCCTTCTTCCAGCCGGTGAGTTCCTCCGCCCTGCTGGTCCGGGACGCGGCCACCCTGCGGCACGCCACCTACCACGCCGAGTACCTCAACCCGCGGCGGATGGTGGCGGAGCGCATCCCCAACCAGGTGGACAAGTCCCTCCAGACCACCCGCCGTTTCGACGCCCTCAAGCTCTGGATGACCCTGCGCACCATGGGCGCCGACGGCATCGGCGAACTCTTCGACGAGGTCTGCGACCTGGCCGTCGAGGGCTGGCACCTGCTGGCCGCCGACCCCCGCTTCGACGTCGTCGTCCAGCCGTCGCTGTCCACGCTGGTCTTCCGCTACATCCCGCGGACCGTCACCGACCCGGCCGAGATCGACCGCGCCAACCTGTACGCCCGCAAGGCCCTGTTCGCCTCCGGTGACGCGGTGGTCGCCGGCACCAAGGTGAACGACCGCCACTACCTGAAGTTCACCCTGCTCAACCCCGAGACGACCCCGGCCGACATGGCCGCCGTCCTCGATCTGATCGCCGGCCACGCCGAGCAGTACCTGGGAGAGTCCCTTGACCGCGCTTCCTGAGCCCCGCACCAAGACCTACGACTTCGTGGGCATCGGGCTCGGCCCCTTCAACCTCGGCCTCGCCTGCCTCACCGAGCCCATCGACATGCTCGACGGCGTCTTCCTGGAGTCCAAGCCGGACTTCGAGTGGCACGCCGGGATGTTCCTCGAAGGCGCCCACCTCCAGACGCCGTTCATGTCGGACCTGGTCACCCTCGCCGACCCGACCTCGCCGTACTCCTTCCTCAACTACCTGAAGGACAAAGGCCGGCTGTACTCGTTCTACATCCGCGAGAACTTCTACCCGCTGCGCGTCGAGTACGACGACTACTGCCGCTGGGCCGCGAACAAGCTGACCAGCGTGCGCTTCTCGACGACCGTCGCCGAGGTGACGTACGACGAGGGCGACGCGCTGTACGCCGTACGGACCACCGACGGGGACGTCTACCGGGCCCGCCGTCTGGTCCTGGGCACCGGCACCAGCCCGTACGTCCCGGAGGCATGCCGGGACCTCGGCGGGGACTTCCTGCACAACTCCCGCTACATGGCGCACAAGGCGGAGCTCCAGAAGAAGGACTCGATCACCCTGGTCGGCTCTGGGCAGTCCGCCGCCGAGATCTACTACGACCTGCTCAGCGAGATCGACGTCCACGGCTACCGGCTGAACTGGGTCACCCGCTCCCCGCGCTTCTTCCCGCTGGAGTACACCAAGCTCACGCTGGAGATGACCTCGCCGGAGTACATCGACTACTTCCGCGCGCTGCCCGAGGCCACCCGCTACCGGCTCACCACCGAGCAGAAGGGCCTGTTCAAGGGGATCGACGGCGATCTGATCAACGAGATCTTCGATCTGCTGTACCAGAAGAACCTCGGCGGTCCGGTGCCCACCCGGCTGCTCACCAACTCCGCGCTGCACGGCGCGAGCTACGACGACGGCACCTACACCCTCTCCTTCCGCCAGGAGGAGCAGGGCAAGGACTTCACCCTGGAGTCCCAGGGCCTGGTGCTGGCCACCGGCTACCACTACGCCGAGCCCGCCTTCCTCGCCCCGATCCAGGACCGGCTGGTGCGCGACGCGCACGGCAACTTCGACGTCGCCCGCAACTACGCGATCGACACCACGGGCCGGGGCGTCTTCCTCCAGAACGCCGGGGTGCACACGCATAGCATCACCTCCCCCGACCTCGGCATGGGCGCCTACCGCAACAGCGCCATCATCCGTGAGCTGCTCGGCAGCGAGTACTACCCGGTCGAGAAGACCATCGCGTTCCAGGAGTTCGCCGTATGACCTTCACCTTCCGCCCGCTCGACCCCGTCGAGGACGGCGAGCTGCTGCACGCCTGGGTCACCCACCCCAAAGCGGCGTACTGGATGATGCAGGACGCCCGGCCGGAGGACGTCGAGCGCGCCTACATGGAGATCGCGGCCGACGAGCACCACCACGCGCTGCTCGGCCTCCAGGACGGCGAACCCGCCTTCCTGATGGAGTACTACGACCCCCGCTACCGCGAACTCGTGGGTCTGTACGAGCCGTTGCCCGGTGACGTCGGCATGCACTTCCTGGTGCCGGCCACCGACAAGCCGGTGCACGGCTTCACCCGGTCCGTCATCACCGCGGTGATGGCCCGGCTCTTCGACGACCCGGCCACCTCCCGGGTCGTCGTCGAGCCGGACGTCTCCAACACGGCGGTGCACGCCCTGAACGAGGCCGTCGGGTTCGTCGCCGAACGCGAGATCGTCAAGCCCGAGAAACCGGCGCTGCTGAGCTTCTGCACCCGTGAGCAGTTCACCGCCGCCGTGGGGGTGTCCGCATGACCCTCGCCGACTCCGTCGCCCATCTGACCCCCGAGCGCTGGGAGCGGGCCAACCGTCTGCTGATCCGCAAGGCGCTCGCGGAGTTCGCCCACGAGCGGCTGATCAGCCCACAGCGGGACGGCGAGGAGTACGTCGTCCGCAGCGACGACGGGCTCACCGCCTACCGCTACACCGCCGTCCGGCGCGCCCTGGACCACTGGCAGGTGGACGCCGACTCCATCACCCGCGTCCAGGCCGGGGCCGAACTCCCCCTCGCCGCGCTGGACTTCTTCATCGAGCTGAAGGAGTCCCTCCACCTCAGCGACGAGATCCTGCCGGTCTACCTGGAGGAGATCTCCTCCACCCTCTCCGGCACCTGCTACAAGCTGGCCAAACCGGAGGTCACCTCGGCCGAGCTGGCGCGCGCCGACTTCCAGGCCGTCGAGACCGGCATGACCGAGGGCCACCCCTGTTTCGTCGCCAACAACGGGCGGCTCGGCTTCGGGGTCCACGAGTACCTGGCCTACGCCCCGGAGACGGCGAACCCGGTCCGGCTGGTCTGGCTGGCCGCGCACCGCTCCCGGGCCGCGTTCACGGCGGGCGTCGGCATCGACTACGAGTCGTTCGTGCGCGAGGAGTTGGGCGAGGCGACCGTCGAGCGGTTCGCCACGGTCCTGCGCGCGCAGGGCCTCGACCCGGCCGACTACCTCCTCATCCCGGTCCACCCCTGGCAGTGGTGGAACAAGCTGTCGGTCACCTTCGCCGCCGAGGTCGCGCGCCGCCATCTGGTGTGCCTGGGCGAGGGCGACGACGAATACCTGGCCCAGCAGTCCATCCGCACCTTCTTCAACGCCTCGCACCCCGAGAAGCACTATGTGAAGACGGCCCTGTCCGTGCTCAACATGGGCTTCATGCGCGGCCTGTCGGCGGCGTACATGGAGGCGACCCCGGCGATCAACGACTGGCTGGCCCAGCTCATCGAGAACGACCCGGTGCTCAAGGCGTCCGGCCTGTCGATCATCCGGGAGCGGGCGGCCGTCGGCTACCGGCACCTGGAGTACGAGGCCGCCACCGACCGGTACTCGCCGTACCGCAAGATGCTGGCCGCGCTGTGGCGGGAGAGCCCGGTCCCCTCCCTCCGGGACGGCGAGTCGCTCGCCACCATGGCCGCGCTGGTCCATGTCGACCACGAGGGCAGGTCGGTGGCGGGCGCCCTGATCGAGCGCTCGGGCCTGGCCCCCACCGAGTGGCTGCGCACCTACCTGGAGGCGTACTACACCCCGCTGCTGCACAGCTTCTACGCCTACGACCTGGTGTTCATGCCGCACGGCGAGAACACGATCCTGGTCCTGGAGGACGGGGTGGTGCGCCGGGCGATCTACAAGGACATCGCCGAGGAGATCGCCGTCATGGACCCGGACGCGGTGCTGCCGCCCGAGGTCCGGCGGATCCGCGTCGACGTCCCCGAGGACACCAAGCTGCTGTCGGTCTTCACGGACGTCTTCGACTGCTTCTTCCGGTTCCTCGCGGCCGCCCTCGCCGACGAAGGCGTCCTGACGGAGGACGACTTCTGGCGCACGGTCGCCGAGGTCAGCCGCGCCTACCAGGAGGCGCACCCCGAACTGGCCGACAAGTTCCGCCAGTACGACCTGTTCGCCCCCGAGTTCGCCCTGTCCTGTCTGAACCGGCTCCAACTGCGCGACAACCGCCAGATGGTCGACCTGTCGGACCCGGCCGGGGCCCTCCAACTGATCGGCACCCTGAAAAATCCCGTCGCAGGGTTCTGATCACACGGGCGGGCGCCCCGGGTACGGTCCCCGGGGCGCCCGTCGTCGTGTCCGGGCCGGTTTGGAACAATCGGCCCATGGCGGAGATTATCCAGAAGGACGGCACCTGGGTCTTCGACGGGGACGCCCTGCGGCTGACGCCGGGGCGGGACAAGAACGTCGGGCTGCTGCGCCGCGAACTCGGCGAACTCGTCGTCCCCCTCGGGGCGTTGGCGGGCATCTCGTTCGAGCAGGGGAAGCGGTCCGGACGGCTCAGACTGCGGCTGCGGGACGGCGCCGACCCGCTGCTGCACGCCACCGGCGGACGGCTGTCCGAGCCGCACGACCCGTACCAGCTCCTTGTCGAGTCCGACCGGTACGGGGTCGCCGAGTATGTGGTGGACGAGGTGCGCCGGGCGCTGACGCTGGACGAGGTGCCGGGCGGCCCGGTGGACACGTATCTGCTGCCCGGCCCGTCCGTGCCGCTGTCCTGCTCCGCCGGGGACGGCACGGCGAGCTTCGACGGCGAGCGGGTGCGGCTGGAGTGGAACTGGAAGACGGAGGACGCGAAGGCGTCCGCCGGGGCCCGGACGATCCCCGTCGAGGACATCACGGCGGTCGAATGGCATCCGGCGGCGGGCCTGGAGAACGGCCATCTGCGGTTCACCGTCCGGCACGCGCCCACCAAGGCCCCGCCGAAGTACGACCCGAACGCCGTGGAGCTGTGGGGCTTCAAGAAGGACCCCCTGATGGCGCTGGTCGCGGCGGCCGTCCAGGCCCGGCTGCCGCACCCGGGGGACCGGGACGGGGACGCCGTACGGTCGCTGCCCGCGCCGGCGGGGGCCGGGGCGGGGGCGGGGGGCGCCCAGGCGTCCGGCAGCGACCACGACGCGCTGCTGCGGCGGCTGCGGGAGCTGGGCGAGCTGCACCGGGACGGGGTGCTGACGGACGACGAGTTCAGCCTGGCCAAGCAGGCGGTCCTCAAGCGCATGTGAGGCGCGTGCGGACCGCCTGACACCGGACGGACGGGCGGGGGCTACTTGGCCCGGCGGGACACCGTGAAGTGGTCGATGCGGTCGCCGGTCTCGGCGATGCCCTGGACGGTGAGGGTGGTGGGGCGGCCCTTGGGCGCGGGGGTGACGTCGACCCGCAGGAAGGAGTAGTTCAGGTAGCGGACCCGGGACCAGGTGACCGTCTCGTTCTTCCTGCCGTCCTTGAGGTTGACGAAGGAGGCCACGGAGTCGACCTCGTTCTCGTGCCCCTCGTAGGAGTCCGGGGCGCTGAAGGCGTACAGGCTGCGGCCGGCCGCGCCCGCGGTGACGTAGACCACGCCGTCGGTCTCCGGGTAGGCGGTGCCGCCGATCGGGAGCTTGCGGGTGACCTCGCCGCCCTTGATGACGTCCGTGCGCTCGTACTGGTGGTTGTGGCCGTTGATCACCAGGTCGACCTGGTACTTCTCGAACAGCGGCACCCACTCCTGGCGGACCCCGCCCTCCGAGGCGTGCGCGGTGGAGGTGCAGTAGGCGCAGTGGTGGAAGAAGACGACGACGAAGTCGATGTCCTTCGCCGCCCGGAACTTTCTGAGCCGCTCCTCCAGCCAGGTGGTCTGGGTGCCGCCGGAGATGCCGAGGTTGGCGGGGATCTCGAAGGAGACGTCGTTGGGGTCCAGCGAGACGACCGCCGTGTTGCCGTACACGAAGGAGTAGACGCCCGGCAGGTTTTTCGGGTCCGGCCCGTTGCCGGGCAGGCTCCAGCGGGCCTCCTCGCCGCCGTAGCCGTTGGGCGAGTACCAGGCCTCCATGTCGTGGTTGCCGTACGACACCATCCAGGGGACGGACTTGGCGACGGACTCGGTCTGGGCGAGGAACTGGTCCCAGGTGCGCGCGTCGAAGACCGCGTCGGAGGTCTTGCCCTGGCCGGCCGGGTCGGCGTAGGCGATGTCGCCGGCGTGCAGATGGAAGGCGGGGTTCTGGCCGAGGATCAGGCTGTCGTTGGCCAGCGCGTGGTAGCTGACGCCCTGGTCGCCGAAGGCGGTGAAGGTGAAGGGTTCCTTGCGGTCGGGGGCGGTGGTGAAGGTCCCGAGGGTGCCCAGCAGATGCGGCTCGGCCGGGTCGAAGCCCTGGTGGCCGACGCCGTAGTAGTAGGTCCTCCCGGGGCGCAGGTGGGTGAGCTTCGCGTGCAGGTAGTACTGGGTGTGGTCGCCGCTCGCGCCGACCCCGGCCGGGGTGTGCAGGGAGCGGACCTCCGCCTCGATACGGCGGGAGAGGTCCCAGGGGTGGGCGCCGATCCGGATGAACGGCTTCCGTACGGCGACGGGGACCTGCCAGGAGACGGTGATCTCGGTGCGGGGGTCGGCGCCGAAGGCGAGGTGGCGGCCGAAGGGGGCGACGAAGGAGCCGTCGACCCGCTCGGTGCGGGTGGCGGTGCCGGTGCCGGTGCCCGTGAAGGTGCCGGGGACGGCCCGGGCCGTGGCGCCCGTGACGAACGCGCCGCCCGCGACGGCGCCCAGCGTGACCGTGCCGCCCCTGATCAGGGTGCGGCGGGAGAAGCGGGCGCGCAGGTACTCGTGCTGCTCGGCCATGCTCATGCGCGCGGCGAGCCGGTCGGGTACGCCCATGCGAGGTGTGTCCATGACGTCCGAAAGTCGTCGCCCGGGGCAACGGGACGCCGGACGCCGTATGGACGGCGCGCGAACAGGCGCTCATAACACATTCAACGTTCCCCCAAGGGTCGTTAACAGGGGCCTGCCCGATATCGGGCAGGATTCTTGCGAAACCCGCTTCGGTACCTCAGGATCTACCGGGTGCACGACGAACTCGTTGATCATCTGATGCGATCCACCCCCCTCCAGCGGGGCGAGGCGCTGCGGGTGATCCAGGACGTGCTCGCCTACTTCGACGAGACGACCGAGGACTACGTCCGTCGCCGCCACCGCGAGCTCCAGGCCCAGGGCCTGGTGAACGCGGAGATCTTCGAACGGATCGGGGCGGACCTGAAATACCGTGCGGTGGCCCCGCCGGAGCTGACGCTCAGACAGCTCCGGCGCATCGTCTACGGGTGAACCATCGCCTTCGGGGGACCGCGGGTGACCAGAAAGCTTGGGGATACGTTTATATGTGCGGAATCGTCGGTTACATCGGGAAGCGTGACGTCGCGCCCCTGCTGCTCGAAGGACTCCAGCGGCTGGAGTACCGCGGCTACGACTCCGCGGGCATCGTCGTCACCACCCCGAAGACCGCCGGCCTGAAGATGGTCAAGGCCAAGGGCCGGGTCCGTGACCTGGAGGCCAAGGTCCCGGCGCGCTTCAAGGGCACCACCGGTATCGCCCACACCCGCTGGGCCACCCACGGCGCCCCCTCCGACGTGAACGCCCACCCGCACATGTCGGCCGACCACAAGGTCGCCGTCGTCCACAACGGCATCATCGACAACGCCTCCGACCTGCGCCGCAAGCTGGAGGCGGACGGCGTCGAGTTCCTCTCCGAGACCGACACCGAGGTCCTCGTCCACCTCATCGCCCGCTCGCAGGCCGACAAGCTGGAGGACAAGGTCCGCGAGGCGCTGCGCGTGGTCGAGGGCACCTACGGCATCGCCGTGATGCACGCCGACTTCTCCGACCGGATCGTCGTCGCCCGCAACGGCTCCCCCGTCGTCCTCGGCATCGGCGAGAAGGAGATGTTCGTCGCCTCGGACATCGCCGCGCTGGTCGCCCACACCCGCCAGATCGTCACCCTCGACGACGGCGAGATGGCCACCCTCAAGGCCGACGACTTCCGCACCTACACCACCGAGGGCACCCGCACCACCGCGGAGCCCACCACCGTGGAGTGGGAGGCCGCCTCCTACGACATGGGCGGCCACGACACGTACATGCACAAGGAGATCCACGAGCAGGCCGACGCCGTGGACCGCGTGCTGCGCGGCCGTATCGACGACCGCTTCTCCACCGTGCACCTCGGCGGCCTCAACCTGGACGCCCGCGAGGCGCGCCAGATCCGCCGGGTGAAGATCCTCGGCTGCGGCACCTCGTACCACGCGGGCATGATCGGCGCCCAGATGATCGAGGAGCTGGCCCGGATCCCCGCCGACGCCGAGCCGGCCTCCGAGTTCCGCTACCGCAACGCGGTCGTCGACCCCGACACCCTCTACATCGCCGTCTCCCAGTCCGGTGAGACGTACGACGTGCTGGCCGCCGTCCAGGAGCTGAAGCGCAAGGGCGCCCGGGTCCTCGGTGTGGTCAACGTGGTCGGCTCGGCGATCGCCCGCGAGGCGGACGGCGGCATCTACGTGCACGCGGGACCCGAGGTGTGCGTCGTCTCCACCAAGTGCTTCACCAACACCACGGTCGCCTTCGCGCTGCTCGCCCTGCACCTGGGCCGCACCCGTGACCTCTCGGTCCGCGACGGCAAGCGGATCATCGAGGGCCTGCGCAAGCTGCCCGGCCAGATCGCCGAGATCCTCTCCCACGAGGAGGAGATCAAGAAGCTGGCCGACGAGTTCGCCGAGGCCCGCTCGATGCTCTTCATCGGCCGCGTCCGGGGCTACCCGGTGGCCCGTGAGGCCTCCCTGAAGCTCAAGGAGGTCAGCTACATCCACGCCGAGGCGTACCCGGCCTCCGAGCTGAAGCACGGCCCGCTGGCCCTGATCGAGCCCGCCCTGCCGACGGTCGCGATCGTCCCCAACGACGACCTGCTGGAGAAGAACCGCGCGGCCCTGGAGGAGATCAAGGCCCGCAGCGGCCGGATCCTCGCGGTGGCCCACGAGCACCAGGAGAAGGCCGACCAGACGATCGTCGTCCCGAAGAACGAGGACGAGCTGGACCCGATCCTGATGGGCATCCCGCTCCAGCTCCTCGCCTACTACACGGCGAAGGCCCTGGACCGGGACATCGACAAGCCCCGCAACCTGGCGAAGTCGGTCACGGTCGAGTAGCCGGAACCCGTCGGAACCCATGAGACGACGGAACGGACCCCCGTGTGACGCCACCTGTCACCGGGGGTCCGCCCATGTTCACCGGGGAAGCCCAACTCCCCGGCCTCCGCTGCCGATCAGCCGGTGGCCGTCACACCACGGCCGGCAGCGCGCCTGGGAAGCGCCGTGGGCCAGTGCGCCAGCGCGGCCGTCGCCGCGTACCAGGCCACCGCCCCGGCCGCGGCGGCGAACCAGCCGCCGGCCTGGGTGAGCACATCGCTGTCGGCGAACCGGGCGACGGCCATCAGCACCAGCCCGACCAGGAACAACCCGTAGGTGCCACGGGTGAGTTGGTCCCCGCCCGCCGCGGTGAGGGAGAGCGTCACCAGGGCGAACAGCAGCAGGAACAGCCCCGCCGCGTTGTCGGAGACCTGGGCGCCCGCCGAGACGGCCCAGGTGAACCAGAGGGCGCCGAGGACGGTGAACGCGGTGCCGTCGCCCGTGTCGCGGTCGCGGAGGGCGAACAGGCCGGCGATGAACAGCGCGACGCCGCCGACGTAGTGGGCGATGGACACGGCGTCCGCCGCCGTCACGCCGTCGATCAGATCGGTGTACCCGAGACCGAACGCCAACAGGGTGATTCCCAGGGCGAGTCGGCCGGCGATGGTGGTGGTGCTCCCGGTGCTTCCCGCAGAGACGTCGTTGTCCACGGCGGGCTCCCTTCATGCAGTTGTGCGATGCGCGGTGACCGATATATGCCCTTCACAAGAGCACAAACACCTCCGCGCGCGAAGAGATTCGTACGCGTTTCGCACACCGGGCAAAGGGAGTTGAGCGGGCCTCGGGGCAACTCCCCGGAGATCCCCCGGAGATGCCCGGGAGATGCCTCGGAGATGCCTCAGGGAATCACGATGACGGGGCGCTTCGCGCGCTTGGCGAGCCGCCCGGCGACCGAGCCGAACAGCCGCCCCACCAGGCCGTGGGTCGACCCGACGACGATCGCGTCGGCCTCGTACTCCCGCCCCACCTCTTCGAGTTCGTGGCAGATGTCACCGCCGCGCTCGACCAGGATCCAGGGCACCTCGGCGAGATAGTCCGCACAGGCCAGCTCCAGGCCGAGGACCTCGGTGCGGTGATCGGGGACGTCCACGAAGACCGGCGGCTCGCACCCCGCCCACACGGTCGTGGGCAGCCGGTTGGCGACGTGCACGATGATCAGGCCCGCCCGGGAGCGGTGGGCCATGCCGATGGCGTACGCGAGCGCGCGCTCACTGGAGGTGGAGCCGTCGAAGCCGACGACCACACCGTGCTTGAAGGCGGGATCGCAGGTGGGGCGCGTCTCTTCCGCCGCCAGGGGCTCGGCCGCCGTGGGGTCGGCGACGGGCCGCTTGCGGTCCGCGGGTTCGAAGAATTCGTGACCGGCCATGACTGTCTCGGCGAATCGATCCTTGTATGGGTGGGACGGCGGTGAGCGGCGGAGCTGTGTGTCCGGGAATGGTCTTCCCGACCCCATACCCCCAAGGGTACGGCGCCACGCCTTCGACGCCCAGATCGCGAGCACCCTCGGTGGGGGTTCCAGGGAGCATGCACGAGCCGACGCCCGCGACGCAACGGTTGCTGCCCCGTACAGCCGGTTTGCACAGGCTTCAACCACGCCGCCCCCAGTGACCGACCGGCCGCGCCCGCGTTGAACCCCGTGCCGTGTCACCACCCCGGGGAGGAGCCCGCCGTATGTCCGCGTCCCGCCCCGACCCCGACAGCCGCGCCGGAAGCCGCACCGGGCGCGGCACCGAGGGCCGCCCCGCGCCCGGGAGCCGGCCCGGCGCCGACCGCTCCACCGACCGCTCCACCGACCGCTCCACCTACCGGCCCACTGATCGCTCCACCGACCTGATCCGCTGGGCGGCCTTCAGCACGGTCCTCGTACCGGTCGTCCTCCTCTGGTACGGCTCCTCGCTCGCCGGAGCCGCCGGCACCGCCCTCGGCCTGGCCGCCGTCACCGCCGTCTGCCGGCTGCTGCTGCGCCGGTCCGAGCGGGTCGCGGCCCGTACGCCCGCCGTGGAACCGCCGGCCGCCGCGCCCTCCCGGGGCCGCCGTCAGCGCGCCGGATCGGGGTCGCACCGTGGCGGTCGTCACTCCGGGGGAAACACACCGGTCGACTGACCGGTTTTCACGCACGCGCACGTATGTTTTCAGCCAACTTCCGGTCGGTGCGCATCTCTTGCCCCCACCACCCCCCACCCCCGGTCCCACCTGCGAAGAAAGGGCTCCGGGGACCCTGTGCACCCTACGGGGATTGGCCACCACGACGAGGCGCACTTCCCTGCACGCCCCACGAGTGCAACGCTTCGTGATCGAATGCTTCACGCCAAGTTGCCAAGTCGACAATCGGCCGGGTGCTGAACTGGCCACGTCGGCATCACGCGACACAGTAGATTCGATCTTGAGACTGTCTACGGCGGGGGACTCGTGCAGGACCGAGGGGAAACGTGCAGGAGCGACACAACCGAGGAGCCGCGACCACCGAGGGGGGCTTAGCAGGATGAGCCACGACTCCACTGCCGCGCCGGAAGCCGCGGCCCGGAAACTTTCCGGGCGACGCCGCAAGGAGATCGTCGCGGTGCTGCTGTTCAGCGGCGGGCCCATCTTCGAGAGTTCCATACCGCTGTCGGTGTTCGGGATTGACCGCCAGGACGCCGGCGTGCCGCGCTACCGACTACTGGTGTGCGGCGGCGAGGACGGCCCGCTGCGGACCACAGGGGGCCTGGAACTCTCCGCACCGCATGGCTTGGAAGCGATCTCGCGGGCGGGCACGGTCGTCGTGCCGGCCTGGCGTTCGATCACTTCTCCGCCACCGGAGGAGGCGCTCGACGCACTGCGGCGCGCGCATGAAGAAGGAGCCCGCATCGTGGGCCTGTGCACCGGCGCGTTCGTGCTGGCCGCCGCGGGTCTGCTGGACGGGCGCCCGGCCACCACCCACTGGATGTACGCACCGACGCTGGCCAAGCGCTATCCGTCGGTCCACGTGGATCCGCGGGAACTGTTCGTCGACGACGGCGACGTGCTGACGTCGGCCGGGACGGCGGCCGGAATCGATCTCTGTCTCCACATCGTGCGGACGGACCACGGCAACGAGGCGGCGGGCGCGCTGGCCCGGCGTCTGGTGGTCCCGCCGCGCCGGTCGGGCGGTCAGGAGCGCTACCTCGACCGGTCTTTACCAGAGGAGATCGGCGCCGACCCGCTGGCCGAGGTCGTCGCCTGGGCGCTGGAACACCTCCACGAGCAGTTCGACGTGGAGACACTGGCGGCACGCGCCTATATGAGCCGCCGTACGTTCGACCGCCGGTTCCGCTCGCTGACCGGCAGCGCACCCCTGCAGTGGCTGATCACGCAGCGGGTGCTCCAGGCGCAGCGGCTGCTGGAGACGTCCGACTTCTCGGTGGACGAGGTCGCGGGGCGCTGCGGCTTCCGTTCGCCGGTGGCGCTGCGCGGGCACTTCCGGCGGCAGCTCGGCTCGTCGCCCGCGGCGTACCGGGCGGCCTACCGGGCACGGCGGCCGCAGGGTGAGCGGGTGACGGACTCCGAGCCGTCATCACCGCCCGCGCCGGCCGGCCTGCACCCGGAGGGGCCGGGTCCGGTGCCGCCGCAGCTCCGGCGGACCGCCGCGACCACCAGCGCGCTCGGCTCCGCGCCGGCCCTGGCCGACCACGCCCGGGAGGCGTACGCGGCCCGGGCGAGCGTGCCGGGACAGCGCAGCGGACTGTAGGACCGAAGCCCGAGGGCGGCGGGGGCGTTGTGGATGCCCCCGCCGCCCTTAGGGTGGTCGCATGAACGATCGCATGGTGTGGATCGACTGCGAGATGACCGGCCTCTCGCTGTCCGACGACGCTCTCATCGAGGTGGCCGCCCTCGTCACCGACTCCGAGCTGAACATCCTCGGCGACGGGGTCGACATCGTCATCCGGCCGCCGGCCAAGGCCCTGGAGACGATGCCCGAGGTGGTGCGCCAGATGCACACGACCTCCGGGCTCCTGGAGGAGCTGGCCGGCGGCACCACGCTCGCCGAGGCCGAGGAGCAGGTGCTGGCCTACATCCGCCGGCATGTGAAGGAGCCCGGCAAGGCGCCGCTGTGCGGCAACTCCGTCGGCACCGACCGCGGTTTCCTCGCCCGGGACATGCCGTCCCTGGAGGGCTACCTGCACTACCGGATCGTGGACGTGTCCTCGGTCAAGGAGCTGGCCCGCCGCTGGTACCCGCGGGCGTACTTCAACAGCCCCGAGAAGAACGGCAACCACCGCGCCCTCGCCGACATCCGCGAGTCCATCGCGGAACTGCGCTACTACCGCGAGGCCGTCTTCGTCCCGCAGCCCGGTCCCGACTCCGAGACCGCCCGCACGATCGCCGCGAAGCACGTCCTGCCCGCCCGGTAAAAGGCGTGCGCGAGCACCCCTGCGGACCCTGTACACTTTTTCTCGGCCGGTCGGAAAACCGCAAAGTTCGATCGCCGGTCGTGGTGGGTGTAGCTCAGCTGGTAGAGCACCTGGTTGTGGTCCAGGATGCCGCGGGTTCGAGTCCCGTCACTCACCCTGTGTCATCAGGCGGTGACTTCCCGAAAGGGAAGTCACCGCCTGATCGCGTTACCGGGGGCTTTCGAGGGGCCGCGCATGACGCCCGCCGCCCGTGGTCTCGCGCCTCCCGGTCAGCACCCACAGCGCTCCCGCCAGCAGCACCCACATCACCGCCACCGCGATCGGCCCGCCCCACCACAGGCCGAACAGACCCGCGGGCAGGGCGCAGACGGCGGCGCCGAGGGCCCGTTTCCCGAGCGGCACGAGGTGGCCGGGCGGCCCCTGGGCGGCGTAGTCGCGGGCACGCACCACGAGCTTTCCGCCCGCGTGGGCGGCGAACGCGCCCAAGGGCAGGAAGGCGAGCGCGAGGGCCAAGATGACCTGTGGTTCGCCCTCGGGACTGTCGGACGAGTACTGGGTCACCCCGTCCTTGCCGACGGCGATCGCGTAGTCGCGCCACAGGGTCACGGTGACCCGGTCCCCCGCGCGCAGATCCTTGAGCAGCGGGTCGGCTCCGCCCATGTCGAGGTCGCCGGGGACCGGGCGGGGACCGTCGAGTTCGAGCACGTACGCGTAGTTCCTGGGCCGCTCCCGGATCAGCGTGCCGCGCACGGTGGCCGGCACCGAGCGCAGACAGTCGCCGGTGGCCGCGCCCACGCAGGGCCGGGCCGCGCGGAAGGCGCGCTCGTCGGCCACGAGGTCGGGCACGATCAGCACGCCGACCGCACCGACCAGGACAAGGGCGAGCCCGAGCAGCGCGAGGCAGACTCCCCCGCAGCGGTACCGGAGCACGTCAGGCCCTCCGCAGCCGGGCCCAGCCCGTGAAGACGACGAGCGCGACGGCGGCCCCCGCCTCGGTGGCCAGCGCGTCGGCGGCCAGCCGGTCCAGATGCGGACGGAGACCGTCGACAAGCACGAACACCACCGCCGCACCGCTGAGCCCCGCCGCCACACCGGCACCCCAGTGACGGTGCCGGTCCCAGAACCACTGGACCAGAAGCATCACAACAGGCGCGGCGACCGGCAGTTGATACTCCCCCAACAGCGCGAGCACGGCCCAGACGACACCGCACACCACCGAACACCACACCAAGATCCGCCCCGCCTCACCCCACGTCACCACCCGCGCCTCACCCACCACGCGCCCCTCCCGGTCGTCCCGTCCCCCTGCCGACGACGCCATTGAGCCACGGCCGACGGCCCGGCCGTCATTCCGGATTCCGGCATGATCAGCGCATGCCGGACTGCCGTACACGGGCAAGAACGCGAGGAACCCTCAGGACGACGCCCGCGGTACCAGTTCCGTCGCCAGGACCACCTGGCGGCGTTCCAGGCCGCGGGAGGCCGCCGGGCGGCGGTCCGCGATCTCGGTGAGGAGCAGGGCCAGCATGCGGCGGCCCATCTCCTCGATGGGCTGGCGGACGCTGGTCAGCGGCGGGTCCATGTGGCGGGCTATCGCCGAGTCGTCGTAGCCGACCAGCGCCACGTCCTCCGGGATCCGGCGGCCCGCCTCGCGCAGCGCCTGGCGGGCGCCGGCCGCCATCACGTCCGAGCCGGCGAACACCGCGTCGAGCGACGGGTCGCGGGCGAGCAGCGCGGCCATCGCGCGGCGGCCGCCCTCCTCGGTGAAGTCGCCGGGCTCGACCAGGCCGCCTGCCTCGTACCCCGCGTCGCGCAGGGCGTCGCGGTAGCCGTCGACGCGGCGCTGGGCGCCGTACACGTCGAGGCGGCCGGTGATGTGGGCGATCCGGGTGCGGCCCTGGGCGAGGAGGTGCTCGACGGCCGAGCGGCCGCCGCCGTAGTTGTCGGAGTCGACCGAGGGGAGCGTCTCCGCGGCGGAGCGCGGGCCGCTGATCACGGCCGGGATCTCCAGTTGGGAGAGCAGGTCGGGGAGCGGGTCGTCCGCGTGCACGGAGACCAGCAGCACGCCGTCCACCCGGTGGGCCGCGAGGTACTGGGCCAGCCGCTGCCGCTCACGGTCGCTGCCCGCGAAGATCAGCAGCAACTGCATCTCGGTGTCGGCGAGCTCGGCGCCCACACCGCGCACCATGTCGGAGAAGTACGGCTCGGCGAAGAACCGGGTCTCCGGCTCGGGGACGACGAGGGCGATGGCGTCGGTGCGGTTGGCGGCGAGCGCGCGGGCGGCGGTGTTGGGGACGTAGCCGAGTTCGGCGACCGCCGCCTCCACGGCGGCGCGGGTCGCGTCGCTGACCCGGGGCGAGCCGTTGATCACGCGGGAGACCGTGCCGCGGCCCACGCCGGCCCGGGCGGCCACCTCCTCGAGAGTCGGCCGACCCCCGCTGCGGCCCCGCGTTCCGTGGGTTGCCATGGGCTCCGCCTTCCCGACGTCGTCTTACTCTGGCCAGGAATCTAACAGTCCCCGCTGTTCGGGTGGCCGCCGCCGACCTCGCTCGCGCGCACGGCCACCGGCGCGAGCGTTACGTACCGAAATGGACCATATGTCGACCGTGCACCCGGCTTATCTAACGGCCGGATAACTGATGGCGTCTCGTCGTGTCCTCACCCTTGACACCCCCGCCCGAACCGACGACTCTTCAACACATCACTTGTGGGAGCGCTCCCACGGTACCTGACACATACACATCCCGCACGTTCCCCGCCCGAGCCGCAGCGAGAAACTAACGGGCCCAACAATGCAGTTGGCCGGGGGGTCGGCACGTCAGGGCAACAGGAGGACGTAATGCGAGCACGTACCCGAACCGCCCGCCGGGTGGTTGTCCTCGCGGCCGTCGCGTCGCTGGGCGCCGGGCTGCTGGCCGGCTGTGCCGACGACGGCGGCGACGACTCATCCAACGGGTCGTCCGGCGACGGCAAGGGCAAGACCACGATCACGCTGGGGCTTTTCGGTACGTTCGGCTTCAAGGAGGCCGGGCTCTACGCCGAGTACGAGAAGCTCAACCCGAACATCAAGATCGCCGAGAACGTCACCGAGCGCAACGAGAACTACTACCCCGCGCTCGTCAACCACCTCACCACCAACAGCGGTCTCCAGGACATCCAGGCCGTCGAGGTCGGCAACATCGCCGAGGTCGTCGCCACCCAGGCGAACAAGTTCCAGGACCTGTCCAAGGTTTCGGGCGTGAAGAAGAGCGACTGGCTGGACTGGAAGTGGGCGCAGGCCACCACCCAGGACGGCAAGACGATCGGTTTCGGCACGGACGTCGGCCCGATGGCCATCTGCTACCGCAAGGACCTCTTCGAGGCCGCCGGACTGCCCACCGACCGCACCGAGGTCGGCAAGCTCTGGGCGGGCGACTGGGCCAAGTTCGTCGACGTCGGCGAGCAGTACAAGGCGAAGGCGCCCAAGGGCACCACCTTCGCCGACTCCCCCGGCGGTCTGCTGAGCGCGATCCTCGGCAGCGAGTCGGAGCGCTTCTACGACTCCTCCGGCAAGGTCATCTACAAGACCAACCCGGCGGTGAAGGCCGCCTTCGACCTCACCGCGAAGGCCGCCCAGGAGGGCCTGGTGGGCAACCAGACCCAGTTCCAGCCGGCCTGGGACACCACCATCGCCAACAGCAAGTTCGCCGCGATGGCGTGCCCGCCGTGGATGCTCGGCTACATCAAGGGCAAGTCGAAGCCCGAGTCGGCCGGCAAGTGGGACGTCGCCGTGGCACCCAAGTCCGCGAACTGGGGCGGCTCCTTCCTCGCCGTGCCCTCCAGCGGCAAGAACGTGAAGGAGGCGGAGAAGCTCGCCGCCTGGCTCACCGCGCCCGCGCAGCAGGCCAAGCTGTTCAAGGTGCAGGGCTCCTTCCCGAGCGCGCCGGGCACGTACACGCTGCCCGAGGTCACCGGCGCCAAGAACGAGATGACCGGTGACGCCCCGATCGGCACGATCTTCGCCGAGGCCGCCAAGGCCGCCCCGGTCCAGGTCATCGGCCCGAAGGACCAGATCATCGGGCAGGGTCTCGCGGACAACGGCGTCATCCTCGTGACGAAGGGCAAGTCGCCCGAGGACGCCTGGGAGACGGCCACGAAGACCATCGACAACAACCTGGACAAGTGACCCGTATGTCCACCCACGACACCGCCGCGCCCCCCGCCAAGGAGGGGGGCGCGGCCCCGGGCCGCCCGCCCGCGGCACCCGTGGACGCGGAGGCGCGGCGCCGGGCCCGGCTCTCGCGCCGCTGGCAGCGGGACATCCGCTGGAGCCCGTACGCGTTCGTCTCGCCGTTCTTCCTGCTGTTCCTCGCCTTCGGCCTGTTCCCGCTGATCTACACGGGCTGGGCGTCGCTGCACCAGGTGGAGATGACGGCCCCCACCGACATGAACTGGGTGGGGCTGCGCAACTACACGCGGATCTTCGACGACGACTTCTTCTGGAACGCGGCGCGCAACACGCTGACGATCGGTGTCATCTCGACCGTCCCGCAGTTGCTGATGGCGATGGGCCTCGCGCACATCCTCAACTACCGGCTGCGCGCGTCGACGTTCTACCGGGTCGCGATGCTCGCGCCGTACGCGACCTCGATCGCCGCCGCCTCGCTCGTCTTCGTCCTGCTCTTCGGCCGTGACTACGGCATGATCAACTGGGCGCTGGACGCGGTCGGGGTGAGCCCGGTCGACTGGCAGAACGACAAGTGGCCCTCCCAGATAGCGGTCTCCACGATCATCATCTGGCGCTGGACCGGCTACAACGCGCTGATCTACCTGGCGGCGATGCAGGCCATCCCGCAGGATCTGTACGAGTCGGCGGCGCTGGACGGCGCCAGCCGCTGGCAGCAGTTCTTCCATGTCACGCTGCCGTCGCTGCGTCCGACGATCCTCTTCACGGTCGTCGTCTCGACGATCGGCGCGAGCCAGGTCTTCGGCGAGCCGCTCCTGTTCGACGCGAACAAGGGCGCCTCGGGCGGCGCGGAGCACCAGTTCCAGACGCTGGGCCTCTACCTGTACGAGCAGGGCTGGATCAACCAGCACCTGGGCCGGGCCTCGGCGATCGCCTGGACGATGTTCCTGATCCTGATCGTGATCGGCATCGTCAACTACGTCATCTCGCGCCGGCTGCGCGCCAGTAGTTAGGAGTACCGGCCGTGACGACGACTTTGACGAAGCCCGAGCCCCACGACGCCGCGCCCACCGCCCCCCGAGTGCGGCGCCCCCGGTCCGCGCGGGCCGGCGGACAGATGCACGGCGGCCCGATCGCGTACGTGATCCTCGCCGTGTTCACGTTCGGCTCGCTGTTCCCGCTGGTGTGGACCGCGATCGCCGCCTCCCGTGACAACCAGCGGCTGGCGCAGACCCCGCCGCCGTTCTGGTTCGGCTCCAACCTCTTCAAGAACCTGGACATCGCCTGGAACGACGCCAACCTCGGCAAGGCGTTCGTCAACACGACGATCGTGGCCGGGACCTCGGCGGCGACGATCGTCTTCCTGTCGACGATCGCCGGCTTCGCCTTCGCCAAGCTCCGCTTCCGGGGCCGCGGCGCGATGATGCTGATCGTGATCGGCACGATGATGGTGCCGCCGCAGCTCAGCATCATCCCGCTGTACATGATGGTGGCGAAGCTGGAGTGGACCGACCAGCTCCAGGCGGTGATCCTGCCGTCGCTGGTCAGCGCGTTCGGTGTGTTCTTCATGCGGCAGTACCTGATCCAGGCGCTGCCGGACGAGATCATCGAGGCGGCCCGGGTGGACGGCGCGAGCAGTTGGCGTGTGGTGTGGCACGTGGTGTTCCCCGCGGCGCGCCCGGCGATGGCCGTGCTCGGCATGCTGATGTTCGTCCAGACGTGGAACGACTTCCTGTGGCCGTTCCTGGTGCTCAGCCAGACCGGCAACCCGACCGTGCAGGTCGCGGTCGCGGGCCTCGGCCGCGGGTACACCCCCGACCAGTCCCTGATCATGGCGGGCGCGCTGCTGGGCACGCTGCCGCTGCTGCTGGTCTTCGCGATCTTCGGCAAGCAGATCGTGGGCGGCATCATGCAGGGCGCGGTGAAGGGCTGACGCCGCCCGCCGCACGACCCGAGGGGGTCGGGCCATCGTCGCCCCGGCCCCCGTCCCGCACGTCGCACTTCTTCCCCCCAACTCGTCGGTCGGTCTCGACGGACCTCGACGACCTTCCATGGGAGCGCTTCCATGACTGAGTCCGCACAGCCGGCCACCCCGGTGACCACGGCTGCCCCGGTGACCACGGCCCCGGTGACCACGGTGACCCCGGTGGCACCGGTGACCCCGGTGGCTTTTCCTCCCGCCTTCCTCTGGGGCGCGGCGACCTCCGCGTACCAGATCGAGGGGGCGGTGCGGGAGGACGGCCGTACGCCCTCCATCTGGGACACCTTCAGCCATACGCCGGGAAAGACGGCCGGCGGCGAGACCGGTGACATCGCTGTCGACCACTACCACCGCTACCGCGACGACGTGGCGCTGATGGCGGACCTGGGTCTGTCGGCGTACCGCTTCTCGATCTCCTGGTCGCGGGTGCAGCCGACCGGCCGCGGCCCCGCGGTGCAGGTGGGCCTGGACTTCTACCGCCGTCTGGTGGACGAGCTGCTCGCGAAGGGCATCAAGCCGGCCGTCACCCTCTACCACTGGGACCTTCCGCAGGAGCTGGAGGACGCGGGCGGCTGGCCGGAGCGGGACACCGCGTACCGGTTCGCCGAGTACGCGCAGATCGTCGGGGAGGCGCTCGGCGACCGCGTGGAGAACTGGATCACGCTCAACGAGCCCTGGTGCAGCGCCTTCCTCGGCTACGCGTCCGGGGTGCACGCGCCCGGGCGCACCGACCCGGTGGCCTCCCTGCGCGCCGCCCACCACCTCAACCTCGCCCACGGCCTGGGCACGTCGGCGCTGCGCTCGGTGATGCCGGCCCGCAACACGGTGGCGATCAGCCTCAACTCGTCGGTGGTGCGCCCCCTTTCGCCGACGCAGGCCGACCTGGCGGCGGTCCGCAAGATCGACGACCTGGCCAACGGGATCTTCCACGGCCCGATCCTGCGCGGCGCCTACCCCGAGACACTGCTCGCCGCGACCCGGTCCCTGACCGACTGGTCGTACGTCCAGGACGGCGACCTGACCGCGATCCACCAGCCGCTGGACGCGCTGGGCCTCAACTACTACACCCCGACGCTGGTCTCGGCGGCCGACGAGACGGTACGGGGTCCGCGCACCGACGGTCACGGCGCGAGCGAGCACTCGCCCTGGCCGGGCGCGGACGACGTCGCCTTCCACCAGACGCCGGGCGAGCGCACGGAGATGGGCTGGACGATCGACCCGACCGGCCTGCACGACCTGATCATGCGCTACACGAAGGACGCGCCGGGCCTGCCGCTCTACATCACCGAGAACGGCGCGGCCTACGACGACAAGCCCGACCCGGACGGCCGCGTCCACGACCCGGAGCGCGTCGCCTATCTGCACGGCCACCTCTCCGCGGTGCGGCGCGCGATCGCCGACGGGGCGGACGTACGGGGCTACTTCCTGTGGTCCCTGCTGGACAACTTCGAGTGGGCGTACGGCTACGAGAAGCGGTTCGGTGCGGTGTACGTCGACTACGCGACCCAGGTCCGCACGCCGAAGTCCAGCGCCCTCTGGTACGCACGCGCGGCCCGCACCGGCACCCTCCCCGACCCCACCGAGACCGCCTGACCCGGCTCCGGGGCAGGGGGATGGGAGGGGGGCGCGGCGGACTGTGGGGGTCTGCCGCGCCCCTTGGGGTTCGGGGTGGTCAGTCCTCGGCCAAGGACTTCTCCCAGAGAGCACGGGTCGGCCGCCTCAGGATGTTCTCCTTGTCCAGCAGCAGGTGGAAGTCACCCGCGTCCGCCCGGGCTGCGAGCCGCGCCAGGGCGAGGGCCCGCTTCTTGCGTTCGACGCCTTCCTGGAGTGCGGCGTTCAGCTCCTCGTCGATGTCGATCAGTGTTCTCCCAGTTCGAACCAGGTCGCCTTGCCCCCGGACGGGCCGTGGGTGCAGATGCCCCAGGCGGCGGAGCCGGTGGAGATCAGGTGCATGCCGCGGCCGTGCTCCTCGTCGGGCGTCGCGGTGCGGAGGGCGGGCAGGCCCGGGGCCTGGTCGTGGACGAGGACACGGAGACGGCGGTGGGGGTCGGTCCATCCGGCGTGGAGAGTGACGGGGGTGGTGCAGCCCTTGTCGGCACAGGCGTTGATCGCGTTGGTCACGGCCTCCGAGGTGAGGAGGACGGCGCTGTCGGCGAGTTCGGGCCGCGGGGAGGCGACGAGGAGTGTACGAACGGCCTCCCGGGCGGCGCGGACCCAGACGGGGTGGGGCGGGAAGGTGAGGGAGACGCGGGGTGGGTCTTCCATGGGGGCTCCTGTGTCGAGGGGGGGCGACCTGTCGCCGAAAGTAGGGCCACGCGTGGGAGAGTTACAACCGTGTACGGCCACTTCCCCCCTCACGGGTGACACCGTCGCAAGCCGGTGGACGCCCGCGCCGAGGTCCCGGCACACTGCGCACCGGCCACAGGGAAGGACCACATGCCACCGAGGACGAGCCCCAGCGAGCGCCAGCGGCGTCTGGGCGCGGAGCTGCGCAAACTGCGTGTCCGGGCCGGGATGTCGGGTGACACAGCCGCCGGCCTGATCGGCGCCGAGCGCACGCGGATCAGTCACATCGAGCGCGGACGCGTCGACGTCCCGCGCAACGGCCTCTACAAGCTGCTCCGCGCCTACCAGTGCCCCGAGGGCGCGTACTTCGACAGCCTGATGGACATGGCCCACGAGAGCGGACGCGGCTGGTGGAACGGGTTCAGCGACACCATCGGCCCGGCGGGCCGGGACCTGGCCGAACTGGAATCCCGCTCGACCGTGCTGCGCACCCACAATCCCCTGGTGATCCCCGGCATGCTTCAGACCAGGGAGTACGCCCGAGCCGTCCTCGCCGCGACCGAGCCCGATCCTGAACGCGCCGACCGCTACGCGGATTTCCGCCTGGGCCGCCAGCGCGTACTGACCGGCGGCTCACCCGTGACGTACCACGCGATCATCCACGAAGCGGCGCTCCACACCCGGGTGGGAAGCCCCGAGATCATGCGGAAGCAACTCCTGCGGCTGATGGAGGTGTCCCGGCAGCACCATGTGACCGTGCAGATCTACCCGTTCGAGGCAGGCATCTACGCCGCCCACAGCCGGTCGTTCGTCCTCTTCGGCACCGGAGTCCCCGACCTCGACACGGTCTACCTGGAGCACCCCACGGACTCGCAGTTCCTGTGGGATGGAGTCCAACTGGACGAGTACGCCAAGATGTTCGAGCGGCTCGCGGAGCTGGCGCTGGCACCCGTGGACCCGGAGTCCTCACCCGAGTCCCATGCGTCACGCGACTCCCTGAGCCTCATCCAGCATGTGATGTACACCCTCTGAAAGGACCCGGTCGTGCCTCAACTCGCCTGGCAGAAGTCATCGTTCAGCACGGGCGGCGAGGGCGAGTGCGTGGAGGTCGCCATATCCGCCCCGTCCCTCATCCACCTCCGCGAGAGCGACCACCCCCACGACACGACCACCACCACACCTCGTGCCCTCGCGCTTCTCCTCCACGCGCTCAAGGGCGGCGGTCTCCGGACCTGAACCACCCTCCGAGAGGACCCTCGAATGCCCCGACTCACCTGGCAGAAGTCCTCGTTCAGCGGCGGCGGCAAGGGCAACTGCGTCGAGCTGGCCGCGTCGGGCTCGTCTCTCGTCCACCTCCGTGAGAGCGACCACCCCCGCGACACGACCGCCACCACACCCCACGCCCTCGCACACCTCCTCCGCGCGGTCAAGCGCGGCGGCCTCCGGAGCTGACGGAGGTCAGCGTTCCGTCGGGGACTCCTCGCCCGTGATCAGGACCGTGCCGGACGGGGCCGTTGCCGTTCTGGGGGTCAGGGTGAGGGTGATCCGCTGGGTCTCCGCGTGGCCGTACCGGCCGGAGGCGCCCGCGTCGATCACCCAGAGGCGTACCTTCGCGTCGGCCCCCGCCTCGCGGGTCACCGCGACGGACGCCTCGATCTCGACCGGGCCGAGTTCGAAGCGGAGCGCCTCGCCCTCGCCGTCCGCCAGGGCCGTGCTCAGTTGGGTTCTCAACTCGCGGATCATGTCGGCGAGTTCGATCATTGCTCCCCCTTGTGGCTCGTCACCGCAGGACCGTCAGGGCCACCACGGTGACCAATGCAACTACAGTCAGCGCGGCCCAGACCAGAGCGGTCACACGCTCCTTGCTCGGGCGGCGGTGGACCACGATCCCGCCGGGCCCTGGGTAGGCGTAGTACACCCGGTCGGGATCGGCGCGCAGGGCCACCCGGGCGAGGGGCAGATGGCGGAGCGTGACGCGTCGCAGGATCTCGCCGTCCTTCACCGCGAGCAGCGGCGCGGCCAGCTTGCGGTGCTCGTCGTCGAGGAAGTCGGGGAGTTCCGCGCCGACGTCGCACAGCGTGCGGTGGTTCCACTGGTCGGTGCGGACCCGGAGGAAGGCCGGCGCGGACACCTTCGTCTCCTCCCGGTCGGGTGTGTGGGTGATGACGCCCTGGGTCCACACGGTGAAGCGGCCGGTGCCGCCGCACGCCTCGTCCCGCACCCGCCGCGCGCCCTTGCAGTCCGCGCAGGGGGCCAGACCGGTCCCCGAGCAGGCCGGGCAGGTGGTCTGCCGCCGGCCGAGACAGTTCGGACAGGCCACGTCCGGGCGCCGGCACCGTGTGCAGGTGGCCCGCTCCACCTCCGCCGCGTCCGGGCGGGACGCGGCGGCGGCACGGGCCCGGCGGCTGCGCGGATGCCCGGTGCCGTCGCACTCCCAGCAGGTGTCGGGGCCGCCGTGGCAGACCGCGCACTCGACATGGCGGGGGCAGTCCCGGCCGCCGCGCCCCTCGCAGGTGCCGCAGTCCTTCCTGCCGTCCTCGCAGTCCGGGCATTCCAGCTCGTCCAGCGAGCCCTCACGGACGAGTTCGTACCGCTTCGCAAGCCCCGGGTGCGCGGGCGGCGGGACGGTGTACGCGTCGAGGTCGGTGTAGGTCGGCAGCCGCGCCGGGCCTGCGCGCCGTCCCTTGTCCTTGCGGGACGTCTCCTCCCGGCGCTCGATCGACCGCAGGACCTGGCAGTCGAACAGCGACTGCCAGGAGAAGTCCGCCGCACCGGCCGCGGTGACGTGGACGCCACCGCCGCGCCGGGCGATGTGCCGTTCGACGGCCTTGAGGATCTCTTCCCTGGACGGTGCCGTGGCCAACGCCGTTCCCCCTCGCCGCCGGAAGACGCGTGCAGGAGGAGCAGGTTAGGAGTCCGGCCCGGCCACGACAAGAGCGCCTCGTCACGCCAAGAGGCGCCCTTGTCACGTCACTTGTAGGCGGCGAACGCCTTCGCGAAGGCGGAGTCGCTCTGGAGGATCGAGCTGCACGTGGCGTCGGCCTGGTTCTTGGTGCCGCCCGGGCACTGCTTGTCCCGGGTGACCGACCACATCGACAGCCAGCCGAGCCCCTTGGCCTTGGCGAACGCGACGAGCTGGGTGGCGTCCTCGACCGTGAATATCTCGGTGACGACGTCGTTCACGCCGATCATCGGGGTCACCGCGACGGTCTTCCACGCCGCGCTCTCGCTCAGCCCGAGCACGCTCTTGACCTGCGCCTGCGTCGCGGTGGCGGCCTGCTCCGCGTACGTGCCCATGTCCCCGCTGTACGCCGGGCCGTAGTCCATCGCCATGATGTTGACGGTGGCGATCCCCACGCCGTTGGCCTTCGCGTCGGCGAGCAGGCTCACGCCGTCCTGGGTCAGCCCCTCGGGCATCACCGGGAGGGTGTAGGAGACGTCGAGGCCGGGGTGGCTGCGCTGGAGCCGGGCGATGGCCTGGGCGCGGCGGGTGTTCGCCGCGGCGTTCGGCAGCGCGCCGCCCTCGACGTCGAAGTCGACCTTGGTCAGCCCGTAGGCGTCCACGACCTTGGTGTACGCCGCCGTCAGCGCGTCCACCGAGGAGCAGGTGGTGGCCAGTTCGGAGCCGGCCGCGCCGCCGAAGGAGACCCGGACGTCACCGCCCTTGGCGCGCAGCGCGCCGATCTGGGAGGCGACGCCGTCGCTCGCGAGGTCGGTGACCCCGCCCCACTTCGGTGTGCAGCCGCCGCCGTCGGTGACGAAGGCGAGGTTGTACTCCTTCACGCCGGTCGCCGCCGTGTGCGCGAGCAGGTCGAAGGCCGGGTAGAGGGAGGTGTCGACGAACGGCGCGAAGCCGGCGGAGGCGGTCGTGCCGGTGCCGCCGGTGGGGGTCCCGCCGGAACTGGGGCTCGCGCCGGTGCTCGGGCTCGCGCTCACACTCGGACTGGCGCTGGCGCTGGCGCTGGCACTGGGGCTCGCGCTCGGGGAGGGTGCCGTCGTCGGCCTGCCGCTGGGCTCGGGCGTGGCGCCGCCGTCCGCCGAACACGACGTGCCGTCGATCCGGCAACCGACCGGATCCGCCGTGCCGTTGACGACGAACCCGACGGTGACCGACTCCCCGGCGGCGAGCCCGTCGGTGTCCCAGGACGGCGGGCCCACGGTGATGTGCTGTCCGCTGACCTTCGACCCGGCGTTCCAGAGAGAGCCGAGCTTCGCCCCGGCCGGCAGATCGAACTCCAGCTTCCAATCGCCCTTGGTCGCACCGCTGTTGTTGGTGACGACGTACTGCGCGGTGTACCCGGTCGACCAGTCGCTCGTCCTGGTGTACGCCGCCCCGACCCCGGCCGCCTGCGCGGTCCCGGTCACGAGGACGACCGCGCCGCCGACCACCGCCGCGGCGACCGCCCCGCCGATCACCTTGTTCCGACCACTGACCCTGCGCCGGTGCGTACTCATGGGCTGCCTGCCTTCACTGTTCACGGGGTGGGACGCGGCAGCACGCTAGCGATCCCGAACCCGGCAAATCGCCCGACAGGGACGGCCGTCGACGGCCTTAGGGCGCGCTTAAGGAGCACATCGGGGACGGTTAAACGATCGTGACGGACCGAGTTCGAACGACAGCGATCGGGATTGATCGAAAGCCGCCCGGTGTCAGAATCGCCGTCCCCCGGCCCACCCGGCCTACCCGGCTCCCCCGGCTCACCCGGCCGCCGCCGCCCGTCTCCGTCTGCGCATCGCACCCCGGTGCCCCCTGCGGACCGGCTCGCGGCCGTCGAGCTGGAGCCACAGGCGTATCTCCGTGCCGCCGAGGACCGACGAGCCGATCCGGACGTCACCGCCGGTGGACTCGGCGAGGCGGCGCACGATGTCCAGGCCCAGCCCTGTCGAGCCGGCGGCGCCCGAACCCCGGCCGCGCGCCATCGCCGTCTCGGGGTCGGGGATGCCGGGACCCGCGTCGGACACCAGGACGATCACCGCGTCGTCGCCGTTGTGCACGTCGACCGCGAAGGCGGTGCCCTCCGGGGTGTGCCGGAAGACATTGCCGAGCAGGGCGTCCAGCGCGGCGGCCAGATCGGCGCGGGCCACGGGTATGCGCACCGGACGGTCCACCCCGGCCAGACGCACCTTGCGGCCCTCGTCCTCCGCGAGCGCCGACCAGAACGCCATCCGCTCCCGGACCACCTCGGCCGCGTCGCACCCGGCGCCGGGTCCGGCCGCCGCCGTCTGCGGCTTGGCCTCCCGGGCCGTACGGATGATGGTGTCGACCTCGCGCTCCAACTGGGCGACCGCGGTCCTGGTCTGCTCGGCGGCCGGGGAGTCGCCGAGCGAGGCCGCGTTCAGCCGGAGCACGGTCAGCGGGGTGCGCAGCCGGTGGGACAGGTCCGCCGCCAGCTCCCGTTCGTTCGCCAGGAGCTGGACCACCTGGTCGGCCATCGAGTTGAACGCCACGGCCGCCAGCCGCAGTTCGTTCGGCCCCTCCTCCGGCACCCGCGCCCCGAGCTTGCCCTCCCCCAGTTCGTGCGCGCCCTCGACCAGGCGCTGGGCCGGCTGGACCATCCGCACCCCCAGCCGGTCGGCGACCGCGACCGAGCCGACCACCAGGCCCGCCCCGACGGCCGCGAGTACGGCCCAGGCCGTGGCCACGCCGTTGCTCACGGCGGACTCGGGGACGAACACCTCGATCACGACCGTGCCGAGGCTGAGCGCGACCGGCTGGAGCAGCGCGGACCCGCCGGGCACCTCGGCCGTGGAGGCCCGGCCCAGCTTCCGTACGGCGGCGATGTCGGCGTCGGCGGCGCGCTGCCGGCCGAGGTCGACGGCGCCCCGGCCGTCACCCGCCGGGATGTGCACCGCCATCCCGTCGTCCGAGCCGGCCGAGGCCACGACCCGCTCCAACTGCTCGCGGTCGGTGGTGATGGACAGCGCCGGGACCACGACCGCCGCCTCCCGCTCGGCGTTGGAGAACGCGCGGTCGCGGGCCATCTCCTTGATGACCAGACCGAGCGGCACCGCGAAGGCGACCACGACCATCGCGGTGACCGCCAGGCAGACCTTGACCAGGGCCCATCTCATCCCGCCCACCCCGCTTCCGCCGGCGGCTCCAGCTTCACGCCGACACCCCGCAGGGTGTGCAGATAGCGCGGCCGGGCCGCCGTCTCGCCCAGTTTCCGGCGCAGCCAGGACAGATGGACGTCGATGGTCTGGTCGTCGCCGTAGGACTGCTGCCACACCTCGGCCAGCAGTTCCCGGCGCGGCACGACCACCCCGGGCCGGCCGGCGAGGAACGCCAGGAGGTCGAACTCGCGCCGGGTCAGGTCGAGTCGGGCGCCGTCCAGCTCGGCCTGACGGCGCAGCGGATCGACCGTCAGACCGCCGACCCGGATGACCGAGGAGGGCGGGGCCTCGCCGGCGGCGGAGCGGGAGCGGCGGAGCACGGCCGCCATCCTCGCCGACAGGTGCTCCACCGAGAACGGCTTGGTCAGGTAGTCGTCCGCGCCCGCGTTGAGCAGGCGGACGATCTCCGTCTCGTCGTCGCGCGCGGTCGCGATGATGACCGGGACGTCGGTGATGCTGCGCAGCATCTTCAACGCCTCGGAGCCGTCCAGGTCGGGCAGTCCGAGGTCCAGGACGACCACGTCGAAACGGAAATGGGCGACCTCGCGCAGCGCCTCCAGGGCTGTCCCGACGCTGCGCACGGTGTGCGAGGCGTCGGTCAGATGCCGGATGAGCGCCGAGCGTACGAACTGGTCGTCCTCGACCACGAGCACACTTGCCATGCGCCGCACCGTACGCCATGCCGACGAGCCCGGTCGGGGCCTGTGGACAACTCCCGTCTTGTGGACAACCGGTGACCCGGTGGGCGACACCCGTGGGGCGGGTGGGGCAAGATGGCCCGCGATGCGCAGAGGACTCGTACACGTACTGGCCTGGCTGCTCGCCACGGGCGCGGCGGTCACGCTGTCGTGGTGGGGTGTCCACACCGTGATGGCGGGCACCGCCTACGATCCTCCGCGCGCCCTTCCGCTGACGGCGGCGGAGGCGACCGCGACCTCGCAGGACTCCCGGCCGCTGCCCTCCGGGAACAGCGTGACGTCTCCCTCCCCCGGCCCCTCGCGCGTCCCGTCCGCGACGGCCCCGGCCCCGAGCCGCACCCCCGACGCCTCCACGTCGTCCTCGCCGAGCACCGCGCCCTCCTCCCCCGCCGCCTCCTCCGGGACGGTCAAGAGCTACGACACCGACGGCGGCCGGGTCGTCTTCGACCTCCGGAAGACCTACGCGACGCTCGTCTCGGCGACGCCGGGCGCGGGCTGGTCGATGCAGGTGTGGAAGACGGAGGCATGGATCCGGGTGGAGTTCGCCTCGGGAGCGGACCGGGTGTCGGTCTTCTGCACCTGGCACGACGGCCCGCCCCGGGTCGAGGTGGGCACGTACTGACCGGGGCGGCGAGACGCTGGGGTCTCAGCGGAACACCGACGGCGGTGGCGCCGGGGAAGCGACCGCCGACGCGTCCGTCACCGGTACCGCCCCGCCGGTGAAGTCGGTGAGCGCCCGGCCGTGTTCGACGCGGCCGGGGTGCGGGTCGGAGGCGGCCCTGCGGGTCAGTTCCGCGACCGGCAGCGGCAGGTCGGAGGCGACGAGGACCGCGTTGCCGAACCGTTTCCCCCGGAGCACCGTCGGGTCGGCGACCAGTGCCAGTTCGGCGAACCGGGCGGCGGCGGTGGCGATCTGGCCGCGCAGATGTGCGAGCGGTGGGCCGTCCGCGAGGTTGGCGGCGTAAGTGCCGCCCGGCTTCAGGGTTCTGCGGACCTCGTCGAGGAACTCGACGGAGGTGAGGTGGGCGGGGGTGCGGGCGCCGCTGAACACATCGGATATGACGAGGTCGGCCCAGCCGTCCGGGATCTTGCCGAGCCCCTCCCGCGCGTCGAGGGAGCGCACCCGGATCCGCGCGCCGGGGTCCAGCGGCAGCCGTTCGCGCACGAGCCGCACGAGCGCGGCGTCCCGCTCGACGACCTGCTGGGTGGAGCGGGGCCGGGTGGCGGCGACGTAGCGGGCCAGGGTGAAGGCGCCGCCGCCGAGGTGCACGACGTGCAGGGGGCGGCCGGGCGGTGCGGTGAGGTCGATGACATGACCGAGGCGGCGCTGGTACTCGAAGGAGAGATGGGCCGGGTCGTCGAGGTCGACGTGCGACTGCGGCGCGTCGTCGATGAGCAGTGTCCAGGCCCGCGCCCGGTCCGGATCGGGCACGAACCGCGCCGACCCGCCGTCGACGGCCTCGGGGGCGGCGGCCGCGGCGTCCCGCTCACGGTCCCGCTCACGCCGGCTGCTGCTCCTGGACTTTCCCATACGTCCATGGTCGCAGGCCGGGGAGGGCGCACGGGCGGCGCCGATCCATGGGGGACCCGCGTCACCGGCGGCTCAGCACCGGGCGGGCGTCACCGGCAACTGTCCGCCGCCTCGATCAGACGGGCCGCCTCCCCGAGGGCGCGGCGCAGGACCGCGGGGTCCGTCGCGAGGTCCGCCTCGCCGGGCGGCACCAGCCAGTCCGAGCCCGCCACCGGCTCGGGGGCGAGTCTCAGTCCCTGGCCGTCGGTCTCGGTGCAGACGCTGCCGGGCACGTCCCAGGCGGCCGCGGTGCCGGGCGGCACGAGGAACGCGAGCGTGTCGTCGCCGTCGTCGTGCAGAACGGGCCCCACCACCTCCCCGTCCCCCCGCCGCAGGATGTCGACCGCCTCCAGACCCTGCCGGGTCGGCACCGTCACGAGGTCGCACGCCGTCACCGACGACGTACAGAAATCGTTGCTCTGGCTGGTCTCCATCCCGGCCTCCACCGCGCAGCCCGCCTGTCGTCCACAGCATTCAACGCGTCACGCCGTCAACGGCTACGGCGGAAGTCCGCCGCAAAGGATGGCAGTTCATGGCAGATCCCGGATGAGATATCCGGTTTGTAGCCAAACACCGCATGGCGGCCCAATCGCAGCAGGTACGTTCTTGCCCGCCGGACATCAGGGTGATCACGTCGAAAATCGGTCGACCCGCCCCGATCCCGGCATGGTTCGACGGTTCGCACGAGAGGACCCGGCCATGGCGTCGTCGACGGTGACCCCACCCCGGCCCAACCGGCCATCCCGACCCAACCTCGCCTTCCGGCACCTGCGCGGACAGCGCTCGCCGGCCGAGTTCGCCGCGCTCGTGCGGCGGGCCGCGCGCGAGATCGGCGAGCGGGTGAGCTGTGACGCGCGCTACATCGGGCGGGTCGAGGCGGGCGAGATCCGCTGTCCCAACTACGCGTACGAGCGGGTGTTCCTGCACATGTTCCCCGGCCGCACGCTCACCGATCTGGGCTTCGCGCCCCGCTCCTCCGTACGCGGACGCGGGGCGCGCGCCCCGGAGGTCACGCCCGGTGCGCACACCACGAGCCCCGCGCACCTCACGGGTGAGACGCGTGGGGCGGGTGAGACGCGCGGGGCGTACGAGCCGTATGACACGCAGAACCCGTACGACACGCACCACAACGACGAGGAGAGCGACGTGCTGCGTCGCGCATTCATGACGGGCGGAGGCGCCGCCGTGGCCGCCGTCTCGCTGGGCCCGCTGGGGTTCACCGCCGACGCCGTCGCGGCGGAGCGCCGGGTCCGCCCGGTCGGGGCCCGGGAGGCGAGCGCCCTGGAGGAGGCGGTCCGCAGGATCCGGCTGCTGGACGACCGGCACGGCGCCGACGGCCTCTACCGGCGGGCGGCCGCACCCCTGCGGGCCGCGTACGCGCTGCTGGACGCCGGGGCGACCCGGCAGGCCACCGCCGAACGGCTGCACTCCGGCGCCGGGGAGCTGGCGATCTCCGTGGGCTGGCTGGCCCATGACTCGGGCCGCTTCGAGGACGCGCGCTCGCACTACGCCGAGGCCCTCGCCACCGCCCGGATGACCGGCGACCAGGCGCTGGAGGCGCACGCCTTCTGCAACACGGCGTTCCTCGCGCGCGACGCCGGGCGCCCCCGTGAGGCGGTGCGCGCCGCGCAGGCCGCGCAACGCGTCGCGCGCCCCCTCGGCTCACCCCGGCTGATGTCCCTGCTGGCGCTGCGCGAGGCGGGCGGCTGGGCCGGGCTCGCCGACCGGGCCGGCTGCGAACAGGCCCTGATCCGCGCCCAGGCCCTCTTCGGACAGGGCCCCCGCGACGACGACCCCGAGTGGATGAGCTTCTACGGCGAGGCCGAGCTGGAGGGCCTGGAGGCGCAGTGCTGGTCGACGCTGGGCGACTGGGGGCGGGCGGCACGGCACGCGAGCCGGGCGGCCGGACTCCAGGACCCGCACTTCACCCGGAACATCGCGCTCTACACGGCCGAGCTGGCGGACGACCTCGCGCGCGGGGGGCGCCCCGACGAGGCGGCGACGGCGGGGCTGCGGGTGCTGGACCTGTTGGACCAGGTCCAGTCGTCACGGGTGCAGGGGATGCTGGACGGCACCGCACGCGTGCTGGCGCCGCACCGGCGGGCGAGCGGGGTGTCGGCCTTCCTGGAGCGGCACGCCTCGGCACCCGGGGAACGGCAGCAGGTACCGGCGCCGCGCAGCGCGTAGCCCCCTCGTGGCCCGGAGGAGCCGGCCCGGCGGTCAGCCCGCGAGGTGTCCCAGGTCGTTCCAGCTCTCGACGGCCGGCTCGCCGTACGCCCAGCCCAGGACGGACAGCGAGGTCGGGTTCAGCCGGATCCGGGCCGCGAAGTCCAGCGGCAGTCCCAGCCACCGCGCCCCGATCGACCTGAGGATGTGCCCGTGGGCGAAGACCAGCACGTCCCGGTCGGCGGACCGCGCCCAGGCCACGACCTCGTCCGCGCGGGCGGTGACCTCGGCGAGGGACTCGCCCTCGGGGACGCCGTCGCGCCAGATCAGCCAGCCCGGCCGGACCGCCTGGATCTCGGCGGGGGTCATGCCCTCGTAGGCGCCGTAGTCCCACTCCATGAGCGTGTCCCAGGTGTCGGCGCGCTCACCGAAGCCCGCCAGCTCGCACGTCTCCCGCGCGCGTGCCAGCGGGCTGGTGCGTATCTCGACGTCGTCCAGGCCGTCGAACGGCGCCCGGTGCAGCCGTTCGCCGAGCAGTTTCGCTCCCCGGCGGCCCTCCTCCAGGAGCGGCACGTCGGTCCTGCCGGTGTGCTTGCCGGACAGCGACCACTCCGTCTGTCCGTGCCGGGCCAGCAGGATGCGCGGTGCCATGGGGGACCTTTCCGGGACGACCCCGAGAGGGATCGGGGAGAAATCGGGGGCGGGACCCCTCCATCATCGCGCACCCTGGGAGGGGGCAACCCGGGGGGCGATCTGAGCGTCTTTGAGTGCCGGGGGCGCTCGGACCGGGCGCGTTCGTACGACGTAAAGTGGCTCGTTCCGCGCGCCGCGCGACATGAAGGGGGAGGCGATCGGATTGCCGCAGACCGAGACACCGGGCACCGAGGCGGCCCCACGCACCCGGCTGCGCTGGTGGACCGAGCTGCCGTTGATCCTGCTGGTGTACGCCTGCTACTCGGCGGGCCGGCTGCTGGCGCGGGGCGACGTGACGACCGCCGTCGACCACGGCCTGGCGATCCTGCGCTTCGAGAAGGCGCTGTACCTCAACGCCGAGCATCCGCTGAACCGCCTGTTCACACGCGAGGCGTGGCTCGGCGTCCCGGCCGACTTCTGGTACGCCTCGCTGCACTACGTGGTCACCCCGGCGATCCTGGTCTGGCTGTTCCGCTCGCGCGCGGAGATATACCGGGCGGCCCGCACCTGGCTGATGACGTCGACCTTCATAGGTCTGATCGGCTTCACCCTGCTGCCGACCTGCCCGCCCCGGCTGCTGGCCGAGAGCCACGGCTTCGTGGACACGATGGCCCAGTACAGCTCGTACGGCTGGTGGGGCGGCGAGGCGAGCGCCCCGCGCGGGATGGGCGGCATGACCAACCAGTACGCGGCGATGCCGAGTCTGCACGTGGGCTGGGCGCTGTGGTGCGGTGTGATCCTGTGGCGGCACGGCGGCACCCGGCTGGCGAAGACCGCCGCGATCGTGTACCCGCTGGTGACGACGATCGTGGTGATGGGCACCGCCAACCACTACTTCCTCGACGCGGCCGCGGGCGCGGCCGTGATGGGCGTCGGCCTGCTGCTGGCCCCGCTCGTGATGCGCGCGGCCGACCGGGTCAAGGCGGCCTTCGCGGCCCGCTCCACGACCGCCGGTGCCGTCGCCGTACCGCCGGTCCCGGCGGACTCCCTGGGCGCATCCGCCTCGATTGTCAGTGGCGGATGCCAGACTTCCACGGGTGAGCGAATTCCACGGCAGCGCGACTCAGGGTTCGGGTCCGGAACCGAACCCGGTGCCTCCCCCTCGGACGCGGGGGACGGCGCTCCGGCAGCGGCTCGCTGAGCTGCGCGGCCCCGACGTCCCGGCGAAGGCGCTGGACGCCCGGGCCCTCGCGGCGCTCGCCGCGAACCCGGGCTGCAAGCGCCGCGCCCTGCTCGACGGCGCCGGGGTGAACAAGGCGGCGCTGGCCGGGGCGCTGGGCTCCCCGTCGGCCTTCGGGCAGTCCCAGTTCGCCCTCACGCGCGGCAACGCCTTCGAGGCGAAGGTGAAGGCGGACGGCGGTGCCGAACTGCTCCGCCTGGTGCACGAACGGCTGGACCCGGGGGCTGAGCCCCCGGCCTCCGCGAGCGTCCCCGACCTCACCGCGTCCGGCCCCGAGGGCCGTACCGCGCGGACGGCGCTGGCACTGCGCGAGGCCACCGGTCCCGCGCGCGGCACCTGGACCCTGCTCGACCACCCGATGCTCGCGCTGGAGGTGGCCGGCTCCCCCGCCTTCCTGGAGCCGGACGCCGTGGTGGTGCACCCGGACGGCACCTGGACCGTCGTGGAGATCAAGTCCTTCCCGATGCTGGACGGCTCGGCGGACCCCGCGAAGGTCGGCGCCGCCGCCCGGCAGGCCGCCGTCTACGTGCTGGCCCTGGAGGAGGTCGCCGCCCGGCTCGACCCCGCGCCGAAGGTCCGCCACCGGGTGCTGCTGGTCTGCCCCAAGGACTTCTCCAACCTGCCGACGGCGTCCGCCGTGGACGTGCGCAAGCAGCGCGCGGTCACCAGCCGCCAGCTCGCCCGGCTCACCCGCGTCCAGGACATCGCCGACGCGCTCCCCGAAGGGATCTGCTTCTCCCCCGAACTGCCCGCCGAGCAGCTCACGGCGGCCGTCGAGGCCGTCCCGGCGACGTACGCGCCGGAGTGCCTGGCCGCGTGCGAGCTGGCGTTCCACTGCCGGGACCGGGCCCGCGCGGCCGGCGCGGTGACCAGCCTGGGCCGGTCCGTCCGCGCCGACCTGGGCGGGCTGAGCCGGGTCGACGACGTCCTGGCGGCCGCGCGCGGCGAGGCCGGGGACCCCGAGGACCCGGCCGTCGCCGCCCTGCGCCGGGCCGCCCGGCTGCGCGCCGAGGCACTGGGGGCGATGTGTCCCTGATCGCCTCCCTCGCCCGTCTCGAGGCCCTGACCACCGGCCGCGCCCAGCCCGCCGCCACCGTCCGGCACCGGCACCTCTCCGACCGGCCGCTGGTCTTCGTGCCGCTGACCACCGCCGGTGAGGCGGGCGCCCCGCTCGGCGCGCTCGTCGGCACCGACCGGGACGCGCCGCGGCTGCTGGCCGTGCCGCAGCCGCGCGACCGCGACCTCAGGTTCGCGTTCCTGGCCGAACTGGCCGACGTGGTGCTGCCGTACATCGACTCCTACGCGGACGGTGTGGAGGCCGCCGAGCGCACCGACACCGACCCCGAGACCGGCAAGCGCGTCAAGGTCGAGGTCGAGCTGTGCTCCGACGCGCCGCAGCTCGTCGTGCCGAGCCGCGCGGGCGTCGAGTACATCCGCCTCCTCGGCCGCTCGATGCGCTTCCGGCGTACGGCGGAGCAGGACCCGGAGACCCCGTACCCCGCGCCCCCGCGCGTGCCGCTGCTCGGCCGGTGGCTGACGCACTTCGGGGAGCGGGCGCGGGTGCCCGGCTCGTCGCTGCTCCTCGCGCTCACCGACGTGCTCGGCCGGCACTGGGCGACCGGGCAGTCCGGCCTGGAGGACCAGCATCTGGGCGCGCTGCTCGCCTGGATCGCCCCGCCGGACGGTACGACGGGCGCCGAGGCGGCCCTGCGCGCGGAGCTGGCGCGGGACGCGGGCGGGCAGTTGCTGTGCCCGCCGGCCGGCCCGGCCACCGACCCGGCGTTCGACAACAAGCTGCTCGCCCCGGCCATCGAGCGCTACGACCGCGCGCGGACCGCCCTCGCCGCCGCGGAGGACGGCCTGGAGGCCGACGACCGGCTGGGCGCGCTGACCGGCGCCGAGCGGGAGATCCACGAGCTGGTGCGCAGCCGCACGCTGCCCACCTGGGAGCGGGTGTGGGAGGGCCTCGACCTGCTGCGGGCGCTGCCCGAGGGGGCGCATGTCGAGGAGCGGTGGACCCGTGACCGCTGGTCGTTCACCGGCCACCGGGACCGGGTCGTGGCCGGCGAGCCCCCGCAGCCGCGCCGGGACGACGCGGTGACCGCCGCGAACAAACTGGCCACGCGCGAGCGGGAGCAGGCCCGGCTCGAGGCGCAGGAGGCGCTGGACGACCCGCTGGTGATGGCGGGGCGGCGGCTCGCCGGGGAGGCGTTCGCGGGCGAGGTCGTCGACGTCGTGATGGCGTACAGCGAGGGGAAGCGGCCCAGTCCGCGCCCACTGGTGACCGTCCGCACGGACGACCGGCCGCATCTCGCCGAGCGGGCGAAGGTGTTCCGGTCGCTGGGCGGGAAGCCGCAGGCGGCGGAGTTCGTGGAGCGGCCCGCCGAGGATCTGCTGGTGCTGCGGATCGTGGACAAGATGGGCCGCGGCAAGGAGCCCGAGCCGGGGTCGGTGCCCGAGAAGGGCGACCGGCTCTGTTTCACGCTGTTCGAGCACGAGCAGCGCGGCGGCGCGAAGCTGCCGGACCCGGAGGAGACGCCGTGGACGCACGGCGGTCCGCCCGGGGAGCGGGCCCCCGAGGCCCCCGACTCCGTCACCCAGGAGGACGTCCTGTGACCATCGAGGAAGCCGTCGAGGAAGGCGTCGAGGGAGGCGCGGCGGGGGCCGGGGCCGTCCTCGACCCCGGTACCGCCGCCGGACGCGCGACGGACGCGATCCTGCGGGACACCCTGCACGGCACCGCGCGCGGGGTGGTCGTGGACTCCCCGCCCGGGGCCGGCAAGTCCACGCTCGTGGTCCGCGCGGCGCTGGAACTCGCCGACGTGGGGCGCCCGTTGATGGTGGTCGCGCAGACCAACGCGCAGGTGGACGACCTGGTGCTGCGGCTCGCCGAGAAGAGCCCCGGGCTGCCGGTGGGCCGGCTGCACAGCAGTGACGCCGACCCCTACGACAAGGCGCTCGACGCGCTGGACAACGTCCGCAAGTCGGCGAAGGCCGCCGATCTCGCCGGGCTGCCGGTCGTCATCTCCACGGCGGCCAAGTGGGCGCATGTGAAGGTCGACGAGCCGTGGCGGCACGCGATCGTGGACGAGGCGTACCAGATGCGCTCGGACGGGCTGCTGGCGGTGGCCGGGCTGTTCGAGCGGGCGCTGTTCGTGGGCGACCCGGGGCAGCTCGACCCGTTCGCGATCGTGGGCAGCGAGCAGTGGGCGGGCCTGTCGTACGACCCGTCGGCCTCGGCGGTGACGACCCTGCTGGCCCACAACCCCGAACTGCCGCAGCACCGGCTGCCGGTGTCCTGGCGGCTCCCGGCGTCGGCGGCGCCGCTGGTCTCGGACGCCTTCTACCCGTACACGCCGTTCCGCAGCGGCACCGGGCACGGCGACCGCCGGCTCTCCTTCGCCGTGCCCTCGGACGGCTCCGGTCCCGACCGGGTGATCGACGAGGCGGCGGAGTCCGGCTGGGGCCTGCTGGAGCTGCCCGCGCGGCACACGCCCCGCACCGACCCGGAGGCGGTCCGGGCGGTGGCCGTCGTCGTACGGCGGCTCCTCGACCGGGGCGGCGCGGCGACGTCGGAGCGCTCACCGGACCCGAGCCCGCTGACCGCGGACCGGGTGGCCGTCGGCACCGCCCACCGCGACCAGGCGGCGGCGGTGCGCGCCGCGCTGGCCGAGCTGGGGGTGACGGACGTGACCGTGGACACCGCGAACCGGCTCCAGGGCATGGAGTTCGACGTCACGGTCGTCCTCCACCCGCTCTCCGGCCGCCCGGACGCCACCGCCTTCCACCTGGAGACCGGCCGCCTGTGCGTCCTGGCCTCCCGCCACCGGCACGCGTGCGTGGTGGTCTGCCGGGCGGGCGTCGGCGACCTCCTCGACGACTACCCGTCCACGGAACCGGTCCAACTGGGAACGCTGGTGAAGTTCCCCGACGGCTGGGAGGCGAACCACGCGGTGCTGGCGCACCTCGGGGAACATCGGGTGCGGTGGAGCCCCTGACCTCCCCGGCGACCGACGCGCGCCGCGCACCCCACCCCAACGTGGCCGCCCCCGGCGATCCAGCCGCAGCCCCTCCACCGCCCTCCCCGCCGGACGGCGTCCGGCACGCCGCCGGAGGCGGCCGACGAATACAGCCCCGGACGGCTGGGAGGCGAGCCACGCGGTGCTGGCACACCTCGGGGAGCATCGGGTGCGGTGGAGCCCCTGACTCAGGCCGCCTGGCGGGTGCCGTCGGGTACGGCGGGGTGCTGTTGGTCGGCGGTCTTCTGGCGGGTGCGGCAGACGGCGATGACGGCGTCGTAGCCGACGGTGAGGGCGGTCAGTCCGAGGGCCATGAGGCTGTCGCCCCGGTGCAGGGTGTGGGTGAAGTGCAGGGTGGCGGTGGTGGCGATGGCCGGCAGGGCGAGGCTGCCGGCGGGGCGGCGGACGGTTTTCGCGGTGCGGTACCAGGTGGTCCACACGTCCTTGGGCGGGACGACGCTGAAGCGCCATCCGGTGGTCGGAGCCGGCTCGTCGGTGACGAGGTTGAGGTGGTCGGTCACTGCACTGTCCTTGCGGAGGCGGGGTGGGAGGGCGGCGCGACGGTCAGACGTCGTCACCGAAGTCGTCGAAGTCGAAGCCGAAGAGGTCGTCCTCGTAGGCGGTGTCGAAGGGCGCGTCGAGCGGATGCGTCCGCGCCGCCAGGTGTCGTTCGCGGGCCAGGACGCGCGTGGCGCGCTTGATGGCCCACATGTCGCGGGCGATGACGTGTTCCTCACCGAAGGGGATCTCGCCGGTGAGGGCTTGGTAGAGGTGACGGCTGGCGTCCCAGGGCTTCTCGATGAGCCTGCCGCTGTCGACGCGGACGGCCATGCCATGACCGACGGCGACGGGAAGTATCGCCGAGTTGAGGACGTGTTCGGTGAAGTGGACGGCGACGGGCACAGCACCGCCGAGGACGGCCCGGGCGATGGCGGAGCTGGTGTCACGGGGAAAGATGGGTTCCGCGTAGTGCCTGCTCAGCCCGGGTGCGAGATGCTCCAGGGCTTGCGGCAGGACGATGTGGTCGGGGTCGGGATCGGCGACCAGGGGTTCTCCGGTCATCGCCTGCCAGCCGTCGGCGAGGGTCAGGCGCCAGGAGCCGGAGCAGTCCGACAGCAGCGCGGCACCTGCGGTGACGACGGCGGCGTAAAGCGGCCGGCCCGGGACGTACGTGATGATCGACAGTGACGCGGCGTTGCCGTCGGTGGTGGACAGCCAGCGGCGCAGGCATCCGCTGTCGGAGACGGACACGACCGGCTCGTCCCGGGCGACGCGGGCCCGGAAGGCCAGCATGCGTTCGTCCAGGCAGCCGTCGGCGCCGAGCACGGTCACCGGCCGGCCGGCGACGTTGGACACCGCGCGCAGGTTCTTCGCCACGGCATCGGTGAGACGACGCCTCGCCCGGACGGCCTTGCCGACCCAGTACTCGGTCTGGCGGGGGACACCCGAAGGCGGCAGGTCCGGGGCGGGTTCCTGCCCTCGGGCCGTCTCCCGCCTCAGGGCGTCCAGTTCGAGGAGCGCGGCGTGCGCGGCGCGGGCTGTCACACCGTCCGCGCCGAGGGGAGCCGACCGTCCGTCACCGTCAAAAGGGAAGTGCAAGCGAACTCCTTGTCCAGGTACGCGCGTACCGTCGCCGCGCGTACGCGTCGAACCGCCTCATACCGACGCCAGGTCGCACCAGCGCCCGGCGAGATCGGCGGTGGGCTGCCGTACGGGTCCCAGCCCGGCGTCCTCCGCCGCCAGCCGGCCCACCGCGTCCCGTACCGCCGCCTCCGGCACCGCCCGCCCGGGCGGCAGGACGTAGCGGACGGCCGTGCCCAACAGCGGGTCGGCGTCCACCCGTTCCGCCCGATGGTCGACCGGCATATAGCCGTCCCAGCCCAGGTCGCGGAGATCGCCTATCTGATGCGCCCAGTGCCTGGCGTCCCGCAGCTCGCTGCGGCTGAGGTGCATCAGATACAGGCACAGCGCGCCGGTGACACTGCCCGCCCCGGCCGCGTACTCCCACCAGAACTGGGCGCCGCCGTCCGGCTCGGCGACATAGAGCAGGCAGGCGAAGGCCAGCGCGCCGTCGGGTTCGCGGTGGTCGTCGAACGCCGTGACCCGGCCGACGGCCCCCGGGTCGCGGATGACGGCGCGGGCCAGCAGACGCAGGTCGGTCATCGCCCGTTCGTGCCGGACCGCCGACCGGGTGGACGGCACCGCCGTGTCGTCCAGGGCACGCTCCCAGCGCAGCTCGTTGACCCTGCGGGCCACCGTCTCCCGCGCGGCTTCCAGGTCCGCGCGGGTGTACGGGCCCTGGAGGACACGGGCACGGTCGAGGATGTCGTCGATGGTGCGCGGGGAGCGAGTCATGGTGCTCTCCTTCGGGTCGTCTTCGCGTGGTCTTCTAGTCGTCGGGGTCGGCGTCGGGGTCGGGGTCGGGGTCGAGCCGGCATCCCATGGCGGCCGCCAGCCGCTCCTTGGCGTTGCGGCGGGTCGAGCGGACCGTCGCCGGACTGACGCCCATGATCAGAGCCGTGTCCCTGGTGCTGAACCCCAGCGCCTTCTGGAGCACGAGGACGTCGAAGTGGCGCTCGCTGAGCCGTGCCATGTGCTCGAACAGCTCTATTTCGTCCGCGAGTTCGCCGTCCCGGCATCCGTAGGCCGCGCGGAAGCGTTCACGGAACGAGGCCAGGAACGGAGCCGCGGCGGCCTGGACGGCGCGGCTGAAGGCCAGCGTCTCCGTCGCGGCCGGTGTGCGGCCCCGCTCCTCCAGTTCGGCGGCCACCCGGTCCTTCAGCAGCGACCAGGCGTAGTGGTCAGGACGGGGGGCCACATGGCGCCAGTCCATGGCGAGGTAGACGAAGGTCATGTCGACCAGGTAGCGGCTGACGGCCTCGTCGCCGAGGTGGATCAGCGTGTACGCGTAGTACGCCCGGGCGTAGCGCGCGTGGAACTGCCAGAACTCCGGCGGCATGGAGTCGATGAGTTCGGCCATCGCCTTCTCCGCGTCGGCCTCCCGGCCGCCGGCCGAGGACGCGGTGGACGGGGGACCGTGGTGAACCAGGGTGCCCGAGCGCCCTCCGGGCACGAGGGGCCGTGCCACGGTGCCGGGGGCGGGCGCGGGCGTGGAGCTGCCTACGTCGTCGTTCACAGAACCGGTGGTCCTTCCTCCTTCTTCAGCGGCGCCGTTGACCACGTCCGCCCCCCGTTCGGCGTGGGTCGCGCGCCTGAGCGTGATTGCTCTGAGAAACAGATAAGCGGACCGGAACGCCCGATCGTGCAGCCCTCCGGCCACGAGTTTTCAAGGACCCTCGCCCGATGGCGTCCGGCGCACTTCTCGACGGATTTGCAGTCGCGTAACGCCATGGATCGCCACCTCGCACGCCGCCGCGCCACCCCGCACAAGCTGGCGATCCGCTGATTCGTAGACGGTTCAACGAAAATTTGCGGGAAGGCGCAATTTCGCGTGCAGTTGCAAGAGGTGACACAGGTCACTCAAATAGCGGCGGCGCGACGCCCACACCCCTTCAATACCTGCACAAAAACTGCGCGGCGAGCCGCCTTGACCCGCCCTGTCGAGCGGCCCGTGCGCGGGCGCGCACCACCTCGTCACGCTCCCCGGGGAACATCGCGTGGCCTGAAAGCCTTGAGTGGCGGGGGCCCTGGGAAGCCTTGGACGAGCGGGCCCCGGAAGCCCCACCGACAGAACGTGGAGCCGAGGGCCTCTTGCGGGGCCGGGGGACAATGGAAGGTGGTCCGCATTCGCAGCGCACGAGGAGGAGAAGACATGGCGGAGCCCACGCCGCGTCGGCACGAACCGCGGCTACGCCCCGCGCCCCTGCTCTTCGAGCCGGCGGAGGCGGCCGGTGATCCGGAGCACTTCTTCGACCTGGAGTCGATAGACGACCCCGGCGCGCTGCTGACGCGCGCGACGGAGCTGACGGTGGCGTTCCGGGCGGCCGCCGACCGGGCGGTGGAGTTCCAGGCGATGGCGGCGGCGCAGCTCGCCGATCCGCGCCGCTTCGACCGGCTGACGCCCGCGGACATCGCCGAGCGGGCCGAGTGGACCGAGGACTACGCGAAGAAGATGGTCGAGTTCGGCCGGGACCTGCTGCGCGGCGACGCCGAGAGCCGGGGGCATCTCGACCCCCTGTAGACCACCGGACCGTGGGGCACGATCCTGTGGGGCCACGATCCGTGGGCCACGTCCCGTGGGGGCCGCGATCCGTGGGGCCACGACCCATGAGGTCACGACCCGAGAGGCACCATCCGTCGGGCACGATCCAGGGGGCCACGTCCTGTGGGGGCCACGTCCCGTGGGGCCGCGATCTGTGGGGCCACGACCCGTGGGGCCCGCGATCCGTGAGGCCGCGACCCGAGAGGCACCATCCGTCGCGCGCGCGAGCCGCGCAGCCCCGTCTGGCATATGCCGGGCGGGCAAGATACCCGCTCCCCCTCCCCCCTGTCCCGGCTTTGCGCAACTCTCGGAAGCCGGGTGCTCACCCCCGGTACACCTGTCGGTCATGAGCAGCGCTTGTGTGACCGCGGACGGGGCCGCCTGGCTGGCCTCCGCCGGAACCTACCCGCGCAGCACCCTCGCCCTGTGGGACGAGCGGCCGGACGCCCCGGTGGTGCTGCCGTGCGGTTCCGTCTTCGACGTCGTCAGCGTGCCGGCGGTGTTCGGGCGGCTGATGCTGGACCGGCTGTGGGGCGACGGGCCGGGTTCCGGGCCGGTGGCGGTGTTCCGCGGCCGGACCCTGCTGTTCGCCGCGCCGGGCACCGCCCAGCGGCTGCCGTCGCTGCTGCGCTGGGAGGAGTACGACCGCAAGGGCGCGATCCCGCCATTGCTGTGCCACGGCACCGGCGACGCGGTGACCGTGCCCTCGGTGCGCGACGCCGCCCCGCCGGTCTCCCCCACCTGCCCCGCCGCCCCCGCCCTGTCGGGCACCCGCTGGCTGGTCGCCCCGGACACCCGCCAGCCCTGGCTGCCGGGCCCCGAGATCCTGCTCTGGGCGGCCGTCCGGGCGGCCCGCGCGGCGGTGCGTATTTCGATTTTTCCTCCCCAGGATCAGGATGCTAAGGTCTACGACGTCAGCAGGCGCCGCTAGCTCAGTTGGTTAGAGCAGCTGACTCTTAATCAGCGGGTCCGGGGTTCGAGTCCCTGGCGGCGCACAGACAGCGAAAGGCCCCTCGTGGAAGCGAGGGGCCTTTCGCATGCCCGCGCACCTGTCGCACGCCCTCACTCACACGTGCGCCGGCGTGATCCGTACCGTCCACGCCCCCGCCGCCGTACGGCTCTGCACCTCCACCCGGACGCCGCCCGCGCCGGGGATCGTGAAGGTCTCCCCCACCCCGACCGGGGCGTCCGCGAGGGGCGGGTAGACGGACGACTCCCAGCACGCCTCCGTGCGGGGGTGGGCGTCGACGACCTCCACCGGACCCCGGCCGGACTGGGCGTCGCTGCTGACCCGGTAGACGAGGATGCCGGCCCGGCAGACCTGCCGGTCGTTGCCCACGGGCTCACGCGCCTCGAAGGCCAGCACACTGCGCGGGCCCGTGCGGACCACGGCCAGCTTGGTGCCGTGGCCGAGACCGAAGGCGGGCGAGCCGGAGGCCCGGGTGACCGGCACGCCCGGCCCCGCGCCCAGCGGCTCCAGGGTCAGCCGGGCCGGACCGGGACCGCCCACGCACACCACCTGGCGGGGTTCCAGCCAGCCCAGCTTCCACTTGTGCCAGCCGAACAGGTCCGGCGCCAGCCCGAACTGACTGCCCATCAGATCCCAGTCACCGACATGGGTGTCCCAGTCGCCCTTGCCGTCGGCCGGGCGCCGGTACAGGTCGGGCAGGTCGAAGACGTGCCCGGTCTCGTGGGCGAGGACCAGCCGGTCCGGCGGATGCTTCTCGAAGACGGTGACGACCCGCCGGATGTCCGTGCCGTCGGCGCGCAGCGGGACGTCCAGGTTGACGACCTTCGTGGCGTCCGAGTCGACGCCGGGCGCGTCCGGGTCGGCGACGAAGTAGACGATGTCGTAGCGGGAGAAGTCCACGCGGGGGTCGGCGGCGGCGAGCGCGTCGCGCAGATAGGCGGCCCGGTGTCCGGGGCTCCAGTCGCGCTGTATGGCGTAGGCGGTGGACGGCTTCGGCATCCGGATCCAGCGCTTCAGCGGGTGGGCGCGCAGGGTGAACCGGCCGTAGGACGCCTGCCGGAAGAAGCGGCTGGTGGCGGGGAAGTGGTCGGCGGCCAGTTCGGCCGGGGAGACGGTCGGGACCCGGTCCGGGAAGGACAGGAAGACCATCACGGCGTCGAGGGAACGGGCGGGGCGCGGGTAGGCGGTGTTCCAGGTGTCGAGGCCCTCGGAGTGGTGGGCGGCGGTGCGCTTCAGGGCGCAGGGGGCGGTCGCGAAGGGTTCGGCGACCGAGGGGCCGCTGAACAGGGAGGTCGCGACGAGCGCCGACAGGGTGGTGGCCATGGCCGCGGTGCTGCGCAGTCGGGGGCGCGGGAAGAGTCGCGGCACGTCGGACCTCCGGGAGCGGTTCGCGGGACACCGCCACCCAGCCTGTGTGAATTTGTCGTACTACGCCCTGTTTGTCTGCCCCAGAAGAGTGAGGCGGGCGAAAGCGGGCATCACTTCCGACACCCCCGGTCTTCTCACGGAACGTCACATGCGGTCAGGGGTCCGCAGAACCGGTCCGGCTACGGGCAGAAACGATCTGTCAGAACCGTGGGTCGTTACGGGACACTGGACAGTGGCTGCGCGGGTCCGGGGGCAGCCTCTATGATCGGCACACTTTCCTGCGCGGACAGAGATCGAGTGCACTGCGGGAGCGAGCGGTGAGCGGAACGTCCGAAGGGCCGACGCCCGCGGCAGACCTCGACCGGTCAGCCGTCACAGAGAGTGACAACGAGACTGCCACTGGTACGGGAGGCGCGCGGGGAGCACCGGAGGCGGGAAAGACGAAGAGGGCGAACGGCGCGGCCTACCGGTCCGTCTTCGCGACCGCCCCGCTCGCCATGGCGCTCGTGGACCGCGAGGGCGCGGTGGTCGACGCCAACGACGCGCTCGGCGAGCTGCTCGGTGCCGCGACGGCCGCTCTGGCCGGGCGGGTCGCCGCCGATCTGCTGGACCTCGCCTCCGACGCCCGCACCTGGCACGCCTACCGTGAGGTACTGGGCGGCCGGCAGGCCCGGCTGCGCTGCACCCGGCGGCTCAAGCACCCCGACGGGCGCACCCTGTGGGCCCGGATCACCGTCTCCCCGCTGGACGACCGCACGCCCGGTGTGCTGCTGTCGGTGGCCGACATCAGCGCCCGCCGTGATCTCCAGGCGCGGCTGCGGCACCTCCAGATGCACGATCCGGTGACCCGGCTGCCCAACCGCACACTGTTCTTCGAGCGGGTGACGGCGGCGCTGGAGGCGGAGTCGTACGAACAGGGCGGGACCGGCCGGATCGGCCTGTGCTATCTGGACCTGGACGGCTTCAAGGCGGTCAACGACACCCTCGGCCACCGGGTCGGCGACCGGTTGCTGGCCGCCGTCGCCGAGCGGCTGACGGAGTGCGCCAAGGAGGCCGGCCGCAACCGGCCGAGCGTACCGCTGGTGGCCCGGCTCGGCGGGGACGAGTTCGCGCTGCTGGTGGAGGACTCCACCGGCACCGAGCAGCTCGCCGACCTCGCCGAGTCCGTACTGAAGGCGCTCCAGGCGCCGTTCGACCTGACCGGGCAGCGGATCAACGTCTCCGCGTCGATCGGGGTCGTCGAACGGCACGCGGCCGGCACCACCGCGACCGGGCTGATGCAGGCCGCCGACACCACGCTGTACTGGGCGAAGGTGGACGGCAAGGACCGCTGGACGCTGTTCGACCCGGAGCGCAACGCCCATCTGATGACCCGCCAGGCGCTCGCCTCGACCCTGCGGCCCGCCATCGAGCGCGGTGAGTTCCGGCTCGACTACCAGCCGCTGGTGGGCATGGCGGACGGCCGGCTGCGCGGGGTGGAGGCCCTGGTGCGCTGGGACCACCCCCGGTTCGGACTGCTGCCGCCGAATCGGTTCGTCGCCCTCGCCGAGGAGGACGGCTCGATCGTGCCGCTCGGCCGCTGGGTTCTGGCCACCGCCTGCCGGCAGGCCCGCCGCTGGCAGCTCGACAACCCGGACGAGCCGCCGCTGTTCGTCAGCGTCAACGTGGCGGTCCGTCAGGTCTGGGACTCCGATCTGGTCGCGGACGTGGCGGAGATCCTCGCGGAGACGGGGCTGCCCCCGCATCTGCTCCAGCTCGAACTGACCGAGTCGGCCGTGATGGGCTCGGCGGGCCGCCCGCTCCAGGCCCTCCAGGCGCTCAGCGACATGGGCGTGCACATCGCCATCGACGACTTCGGGACCGGCTACTCCAACCTCGCCTACCTCAGCCGGCTGCCGGTGTCGGTGCTCAAGCTCGACGGGTCGTTCGTGCGCGGTTTCCAGTACGAGGGGACGGGCGCCGCGCCGAACCCGGCCGACGAGGTGGTCGTCGCGGCGATGATCGACCTCGCCCACCGGCTCGGACTGACCGTCACCGCCGAGTGCGTGGAGACCTCCGCGCAGGCCACCCGGCTGCGCAGCATCGGCTGCGACACCGGACAGGGCTGGCTGTACTCCCGTCCGGTGCCGCCGGACCGCATCTCCGAACTGCTGCTGGGCGCGGCGCCCTACGCGGTCGGCAACCCGTAGGCGTCGGCGACGAGTTCGTAGGAGCGCAGCCTCAACTCGCCCCGGTGGGCGTGGCTGGTGAGCATCAGCTCGTCGGCGCCGGTGCGCTTGTGGAGGTCGTCGAGACCGGAGCGGACCTCGTCGGCGGTGCCGTGGACGATGTTCGCCGCCCAGGAGTCGACGAACTCCCGCTCCAGCTCGGTGAACACATGGGCCTCGGTCTCCTCCGGGGAGGGGAACAGCCCCGGGCGTCCGGTGCGCAGCCGGACCATGTTGAGGCCGGTCGCCAGCACCTGGCGGCGGGCCTCGCGCGCGTCGTCGGCGGCCAGCACGGAGACCCCGATCAGGGCGTACGGCTCGGCGAGCGCCGCGGAGGGCCGGAAGGACTCCCGGTACAGGTCGAGCGCCGGGATCGTGTTCTGCGCGGAGAAGTGGTGCGCGAAGGCGAAGGGCAGCCCGAGCAGTCCGGCCAGACGGGCGCTGAAACCGGAGGAGCCGAGCAGCCAGACCGGCGGGCGGTGCCGGGACTGCACCCCGCCCGGGGCGGTCGCCTGCACCGGTCCCGGCACGGCGTGGATCCGGGCGTAGGGGTGGCCGGCGGGGAAGTCGTCGTCCAGGAACCGGGTCAGCTCGGCGAGTTGCTCGGGGAAGTCGTCAGCGCCCTCGGGCGGTCCGTCGGCGCGGCGCAGGGCGGCGGCGGTCGCCCCGTCGGTGCCGGGGGCGCGGCCCAGGCCCAGGTCGACGCGGTGCGGGGCGAGCGCCTCCAGGGTGCCGAACTGCTCCGCGATGACCAGAGGGGCGTGGTTGGGCAGCATGACGCCGCCCGAGCCGAGCCGGATGCGCTCGGTGTGGGCGGCGAGATGGGCGAGGATCACCGCGGGCGAGGAGGAGGCGACACCGGGCATCGAGTGGTGCTCGGCGACCCAGTAGCGGTGGAAGCCGCGGGACTCGGTGAACCGGGCCAGGTCGACGCTGGTGCGCAGGGCGTCGGTGGCGGTGTGTCCGGAGCCGACGGTGACCAGGTCGAGGACGGACAGGGGCGCGGGCGCGGTGCCGTGCGCGGTGCCGCGGATCCCGTCCGCCGCGGTCTCGTCCGTCGCGGGACCGTCTGCCGCGGGGCCGTCCGTCGCGGTCGCGTCCGCCGCCGTCTCGTCTGCCGCCACGGGGTCCTCCTGCTCTCGGGGCCTACGGTGTCCAACGCGCCGTAACAGGAGGGTGTCCCCGTTTATTCCCGCGAGCCCCGTGCCGTCCCCCGGTGTCTCACACCTGCACGATCGGCTCCCGGGTGAACAGCGCCCCCAGTTCCGGCGCGTGCACCCGCCGGTCGGTCAGCCGCAGCGCCTCCCAGACGGCGACCTGGCTCGCGGTGAGCACCGGCTTGCCCAGCGCGGCCTCCAGGGCGGGCAGATGCGCGGCCGTGGACAGGTCGGGGTCGGGGAGCAGCACCGCCCGGGCCCGGGGATCGTCGGCGGCCCGCGCGAGGGCGAGCAGGGCGGCCTCCTCGTCCCCGCCTGCCTCCTCGTCCCCCTCGGCCGTCTCGCCCCCGTCGGCCGTCTCGCCCCCGTCGGCCGTCTCGCCCCCGCCTGCCGCCCCCGCCGGGCCGGCACCCGTGTCCCCCACGACCTCAAGTCCCCCCGCCCGCAGGAACTCCGCGAAGCGGGCCGTCTCCTGCGGTGTGCCGGACGCGCTCACCGCGACCGTCGTCGCGTCGATCTCCCGGGCCGCGCGCACGAACGCGAAGGGCGTGGACGAGGCCGGGGTCCCGGCGGTCGTGGCCAGGTCGCGCAGCCGGTTCCGGGCGGTGTCCGGGTCCGGGGCGACGCCCTCGTCCGCGCAGACCCACACGACGGCCTCCACACCCGCGAGGCGCAGTTGCTCCACGCCCTCGGCCGGCCGGTCCGTGCGGACCAGGTCGAGCCGGATGTCGCTGCCCAGAAGCTGCTCGATACGGGGGTAGTCGTCCGCGGCCGAGGGGCCCGGGGAGAGGAATCCGAGTGCGGTCATGTCCAGCCTTCCTGCTGCTGCTCTTGTTTCCGGCAGTACCCGGGTACCCAGCCGACGCGGCGCACCGCGCCCCGCACGTCACCTGTCCGGCCGTCAGGCCCTGTCACGGCGTGTTGACGGCGCCGGGCCGGGCTGCGAGCGTGGTCGGCCCTGGTCACGAAAGGCTCCGGATGGCCGTCGTCCCCACGCTCCTCGTCCTCGACGCCGATCCCCTCCCCCGGCTCGGCCGGCTCACCGGCCGGGTGCGGGTGCTCCACGCCGACGGCACCACCCTCGCCGCCCGGCTGCCGGAGGCCGACGCGCTGCTGGTGTGGGACGCCGCCTCGGACGCCGTACGGGCCGCCTGGCCGGGTGAGGGGCCGCGGCCGGGCTGGGTGCACACGGCGAGCGCGGGCGCGGAGCGGGTGCTGTGCCCGGAACTGGCCGCGTCCGACACGGTGGTGACGACCGCGCGCGGTCTCTTCGAGGAGCCGGTCGCCGAGTACGTGGCCGCCCTGGTCCTGGCGATGGCGAAGGACCTGCCCGGCACCTGGGAGGCGCAGCGGCGCGGCGAGTGGCGGCCCCGGGAGACCCCGCGGGTGGCCGGCGGCCGGGCCGTGGTCGTCGGGTCGGGACCGGTCGGCCGGGCGGTCGCCCGGTCCCTCAAGGCGCTCGGTCTGACCACCGCGCTCGTCGGACGGGTCGCGCGCACCGGCATCCACGGCCCCGACGACCTCGACCGGCTGCTCGCCCGCGCCGACTGGGTGATCGCGGCCGCGCCGCTCACCGAGCGGACGGCCGGCATGTTCGACGTGCGGCGGTTCGGGGTGATGCAGCCCTCGGCACGGTTCGTGAACGTCGGCCGGGGCGGGCTGGTCGTGGAGGACGCCCTGGTCCGGGCGGTGCGCAGCCGCTGGATCGCGGGCGCCGCGGTGGACGTCGCGGCCACCGAGCCGCTGCCGCCGGACAGCCCGTTGTGGCGGGTGCCGGGCCTGCTGGTGTCCCCGCACATGGGCGGCACCGCGGTCGGCCGGCACGACGAACTCGGCGCGCAGTTCGTGGACCTGTTCGAGCGGTGGGCGGCGGGACGGCCGCTGAAGAACGTCGTCGACAAGGCGCTGGGGTACGTGCCCGGCCGGTGACGGACGTGCTCCTCCTCCCCACACTCCCCTCACAGAACGCCCCCGCATAACCGGCCGGCACCCGGGTAGCCGCGCCGCCATGGCTCGACCCACCGGACATCCCAGAGACCGCAGAGACCCCAGAGACCCCATATCCGCCACGACCCGCCCACCCGCCACCACCACCCGCCGATCGCTGCTCGCGGGGGTGGCGGCGCTCGGCGCGGCGGGGGCGGTGGGCTGCTCCCGGGTGGCGACCGCCTCCTCCGACGGCGGTGACCTGCTGGAGCGGCTGCGGGCGGCCGGAGTCGTCCGGCTCGGCATCGCCGGCGAGATCCCGTTCGGCTACATCGACCGGGACGGGCGGCTCACCGGCGAGGCGCCCGAGCTGGGCCGGGTGATCTTCAAGCGGCTCGGGGTGGACCGGGTGCAGCCCGTGCCCACCGAGTTCGGCTCGCTCGTACCGGGCCTGAACTCCCAGCAGTTCGACGTCGTGGCGGCCGGTATGTACGTCAATCCGGACCGCTGCGCGCAGGTGATCTTCGCCGACCCGGACTACCAGATGCTGGACGCGTTCATCGTCCGCAAGGGCAACCCGATGGGGCTGCGCGACTACCGGGACGTGGTGGCGAAAAAGGCCCGGTTCGCGACCGGCACCGGGTACGCCGAGATCCAGTACGCCGTGGAGGCGGGGTATCCGGAGAAGGACATCCTGATCGTGCCGGACCAGGTCGCCGGGCTGAACGCGGTGGAGGCCGGCCGGGCCGACGTGTTCGCCGGGACGGCCCTGACCGCCCGCGAGGTCGTGAAGAAGTCGGCGAAGGCCGAGGCGACGAAGCCGTTCACCCCGCTCGTCGACGGCCGACCGCACGTCGACGGCGGCGCGTTCGCGTTCCGGCCGACCGAGACCCGGCTGCGGGACGCCTTCAACACCGAGCTGCACAAGCTGAAGAAGAGCGGCGAACTGTTCCGGATCCTGCGGCCCTTCGGGTTCACCGAGGCCGAGATGACGGACCTGACCGCGAAGGAGCTGTGCGGCGGATGACGACAGGACTCTGGGAGCTGGTGCTCACCGGGGTCTGGACGACCGTCCAGCTCCTGGTGCTCAGCGCGCTGCTCGGCGCCGCCGTGGCCTTCGTGGCCGGGATCGGGCGCGTCCACCGGTGGTGGGCGGTCCGCTTCCTCGCGGGCTTCTACACCGAGGTGTTCCGCGGGACCTCGGCCCTCGTGATGATCTTCTGGGTGTTCTTCGTGCTGCCGCCCGCCTTCGGCTGGCAGCTCGTCCCGCTGTGGGCGGGCACCCTGGCCCTCGGCCTGACCTACGGGGCGTACGGCGCGGAGATCGTGCGCGGCGCGCTGCTCGCCGTCGACCCGGCGCAGAACGAGGGCGGGATCGCGCTCGGCTTCACCCCCGGCCAGCGGCTGCGCCGGATCCTGCTGCCGCAGGCGGTGCCGGAGATGATCCCGCCGTTCTCGAACCTCCTGGTCGAGCTGCTCAAGGGCACCGCGCTGGTGTCGGTGATGGGCATGGGCGACCTGGCGTTCAGCGGCAACCTGGTGCGCCTCGCGCTCCAGGAGAGCGCCGAGATCTACACGTACGTGCTGCTCATCTACTTCGTGATCGCGTTCCTGCTCACCCGGCTGATGCGCGGTCTGGAGACACGGCTGAAGGCGGGGCTGCGATGAACTGGGACTGGGACGCCGTACGCGACTTCATGCCCCTCTTCCGGGACGGGCTCGTCGTCACGCTCCAGGCGCTGGCCGTCGGGTCGCTGATCGCGTTCACGCTGGGCCTGGTGTGGGCGCTGCTGATGCGGGCGCCGACCCGGTGGGTGCGCTGGCCGGTGGGGACCGTCACCGAGTTCGTCCGGGACACCCCGCTGCTGGTGCAGTTGTTCTTCCTCTTCTACGTGCTGCCGGAGTGGGGGCTGACCCTGTCCGCGATGACCACCGGTGTGATGGCGATCGGGCTGCACTACTCGACGTACACCATGCAGGTCTACCGGGCCGGTATCGAGGGCGTGCCGCCGGGGCAGTGGGAGGCGGCGATCGCGCTGAACCTGTCGAGGGCGCGGACCTGGCGTGCGGTGATCCTGCCGCAGGCGGTCCGCAGGGTGGTGCCGGCGCTCGGCAACTACGTCATCGCCATGCTCAAGGACACGCCGATGCTGATGGCGATCACCGTGCTGGAGATGCTCGGCCGGGCGCGGCTGTTCTCGCAGGCGAGCTTCCGGTTCACCGAGCCCCTCACCGTGATCGGCGTGGCCTTCATCGTCATCTCCTTCCTCGCCTCCGTCCTTCTGCGCACCCTGGAGCGTCGCCTTGTCCGTTGAATTCACCCGTGTCACCAAGCGTTTCGGGGACCAGACGGTCCTCGACGGTCTGGACTTCTCCGTGAAGCCCGGCGAGCACGTCACCCTCATCGGCCCGTCCGGGTCCGGGAAGACGACCATCCTGCGGATGCTGATGACCCTCACGAAGCCCGACGAGGGGACGATCACCGTCGACGGGGAGGCGCTGTTCCCGGCGCCGGAGCGGCAGGTCCGGACGGTGCGCCGGAAGATCGGGATGGTGTTCCAGCAGTTCAACCTGTTCCCGAACATGAGCGTGCTCAGAAACCTCACCGAGGCGCCGACCACGGTCCTCGGGCTGTCGAAGGACGAGGCGGAGGAGCGGGCCCGCGAACTGCTGGAACTGGTCGGGCTGTCCGACAAGTGCGACGCGCGGCCGTCCCGGCTGTCGGGCGGCCAGCAGCAGCGGGTGGCGATCGCGCGGGCGCTGGCGATGCGGCCGCAGGTGCTGCTGCTCGACGAGGTGACCTCGGCCCTCGACCCCGAACTGGTCGCGGGGGTGCTGGATCTGCTCAGGGACATCGCGCGCAGCACCGACATCACGATGCTCTGTGTGACCCACGAGATGAATTTCGCCCGAGACATATCGGATCACGTACTGATGTTCGACGCGGGGCGGATCGTGGAGTCGGGTCCGCCGGAGAAGATCTTCAACGATCCGGAGGAGGAGCGGACCCGGGAGTTCCTGGGCGCGGTGCTCTGAGAGTCCCAGCTCCCGGCGACGGGAGATGCCCCGGGCATATGCCAGCGGGCCGGTTCCGCAGTTGAGAGGTCCCGGACAGGAACGGATTCTCGTCAACAACCCCTCCGCACGGGCCCCTTGGCCGTTATCGTGGAAATGATTCGCCAGCAAGGATCACAGTCAGGATCACGCCGGAACAGGATCAGGCCGGAAAGCGACCAGGGGGGACCCACCGTGGCGCTCAAGCACGAGCCGACCGCGCCCTACCACTCGGCTCAGGAAGCCCTGCGCGTGCTGGAGACGGTGGCACGGCACACCACCGGCGTCACGGCCGGCGAGCTGGCCCGCAGGACCGGCCTCGGCGCGGACCGGCTGACGCCCCTGCTGCGCATGCTCCGCCGCGAGGGCTACGTCGAGCAGGTCGCCGACGGCGCCTATGTCACCGGCGCCGCGCTCGCCCGCCTGGGCTCCGCCGAGGGACACCGGCAGGCCCTGCGCGAGACCGTCCAGCACACCCTGGACCGGCTGCGGGACTCGATCGGCGCCGCCGTCTACGTCAGCCGGTACGTGGACGGCGAGATCACCGTCGACCAGTACGCCGCGGGCCCCGCCACCCCGGCCGTCAACGAGTGGTTCGACTTCCGCTCCTCCGCGCACGCCACCGCGCTCGGCAAGAGCCTGCTCGGCCAGCTCGACCACAACGGCCGGCGCGACCATCTCTCCCGGTACAAGATGGCGCGCCTGACCTCGCGCACCATCACCAGCGACAAACTGCTGCTGTCCCGGCTGGAGGCGCAGCCGCCCACGGTCCCGGTGCTCGACCTCCAGGAGTACGCGGTGGGCACGGTCTGCGCGGCCGTCCCGATCACCGCCGGCTCCTCGGTGGGCTGCCTGGCCCTCTCCCTGCCCGTCGCCCACGCCCACCGTCTGCGCCAGGCCGCCGACGCCCTGAACAGGAACGCGACCCCGGTGCTGCTCTCCCTCGCCATCTGAGGCGGTGCCCGGCGATGGTCGGCGGTGGTCGGAAGCACCCGCGCGGACCAGGTAGTATTTTCTCTGTCGTCGGCCGCGGAACGCGGACGGCGGGAGTCATGCGCCGCTAGCTCAGTTGGTTAGAGCAGCTGACTCTTAATCAGCGGGTCCGGGGTTCGAGTCCCTGGCGGCGCACAGAAGAAGGGCCCCTCGTGGATCACGAGGGGCCCTTCGGCATACCGGCGCCGCGTCACGGCATGAGCTTGTCGACCTCGCCGATGACCAGGTGCGCGGTGACCAGGAAGACGACGCAGAACGCGATGAAGCCGCCGAGGAAGACCAGCACGCACCCCGACTCGGCGAACAGCCTCCCGGGCGCGGGCCGCCTGGCCGTCGCGTGCTCGGGGTTCTCCGCCGTGTAGTGGACGGTGACGACGTCCCCTTCGAGGATCGTGCCCGGCCCGCCCGTCTCCTCGAAGCGCACGGCACGGCCGTCCCGGGTGGCGAACTCGTAGACGTGGTGCAGGGTCGTGCGCACCATCCTGTCGCCGCCGCCGCTGGTCGTCGTGTACGTGCGCAGACAGCGCGCCTCGGCGGTCAGGCCGCTGTTCCAGGCCCGGCTGACCCGCCGGGACCGGTTGACGACCGCGTACACGCCCACGAGCGCGAAGGCGATCATGAGCAACGGCACGACGGTGAACACTGCTTCCACGGTTTCCCCCCGAGACACCCCCGCGCGGCCTGGCCGGCCGGCGTGCAGGGACCGTACCCAACCCGCCCGGGGGTCCGCCTCAAGGGAAGCTCAGAAGTCCGGCGCGCACCGGAGGATCCGTGGGCGCCGTGCGCGGGTGGGGTCCGGCACGGTGCCCACGGAGTCTGCCCTCTCAGGGGCGGAACGCGGCGATCAGAAGGTGACGTCCGAGCAGGCGTAGAACGCGTTGGTCGTGTCGGCGATCGTCCACACCGCGAGGATCACGTGCCGGCCGCTGAGCCCGGACGGCAGAGTGCCGCTGTGCGAGAGGGTGGAAGGGGGCCGCTGACCGTTGTAGGGCACGGTCAGGAACGGTGTGAGGTTGAGGTCGGAGCGGGCCAGGTTGTGGTTCTGGTTCCAGCCCGCCTTGGTCACGTAGTACTTGAAGTCGGTCGTCGCGTGCATGGCGGTGAACTGCCAGCGGAAGGTGTAGCTCTGCCCGCCGTTCACCTTGGTGGCCGGCCACGCCCCGCCGTTCGGGGCCTTCGGGCGGTCGAGCTGGGCGAACCGGGTGTTGTTCCCGGAACACAGTTGTCCGTCGGCCGCGCCGGACGCCGGGAAGCCCTTCGGGCCCTCGACGCTCTGCGGCTCCCACTGGATGTCGCCGCAGTTGGCGACGGTGCCGTTCTGACAGAGTTTCTGCCTGCTGATGGGCAGGTCGGTGTAGCCGTGGCTGCTGGCGCCGCCGGACGAGAGCACGAAGGCTCCCGTGGTGGCGAGGCCGAGCACGGCGGCATAGAGCTTGGTCCGTGTGCGCATGCTGCCGCTCCTGGAGAACGTGGGGAGTTCTGGGAGTTCTGTGAGCTGATGCAGGTCTAGACCAAGTCTGAGGTTATGACCGTTCCTTGAACATGTCCATACCAATCGCACGATCGAATCGCGCCATTGACGTGACGCGCCGCCGGTGTCCGGTCACGGCGCCTGTTCCCCCCGCGCCGAGCAGAAGGCGACGGTCAGGTCCTTCACCAGCGCCTTGCGCTCGTAGTCGTCCAGCTCCACCAGCCCCCGCATGGTCAGCCGGGTCACCGTGTCCTCCACCGAGTCGACGACCGAGGTCAGCACGGTCGCCCGGTGCTGGGCGTCCAGCGCGGCGATCCGGCGGCGGTGCATCGCGGCGGCGACCTCCGGGGCGTACTCCACCCGCAGCGGCTGCACCGAGTACACCTCCAGGCCGATCGCCCCGGCCTCCCGCGCCACCCGCCGGGTCAGCGCCTCGCCCGCCGCGTCGACCGAACCGCGCCCCGAACCCGGCGCCTCCACCGGGATCCGGGCCAGCGCCGCCTCCACGCACTCCCGCAGATACGTCTCGTGGTCCTCCACCCCGAGCGTCGCCCGCGCGGTGTCCCGCACCCGCCACACCACCAGGACGACGACCCGCAGCGCGACCCCGCTGCCGTCGGCCGCCGCCATCGGCTCGCTGCGCCAGTGCCGCAGCCGGACGTCCACCCGGCGGCGCAGCAGCAGCGGGTTGACCCAGAGCAGACCGGTGCGGCGCACGGTCCCCCGGTAGCGGCCGAACAGACCGAGCACCCAGGCCCGCCCGGTCCGGCCGCGCGCCAGACCGCCGAAGCCGAACATCCCGAGGGCACCGGCACCCGCGTACGCCGCCCACTGCGCCGGACCCAGCCCGGTGCCGGCCAGCACCGGCAGCCGCAGCGCGTCGGACACCAGCGGGGGCAGGACCCCGGCCCACCACGAGGTGGCCAGGCACCCCGCCGCCCCGCAGGCCCCGGCCAGCACCCCGACCGCGCCGGGCAGCACCCGCGCCCTGCGCTCCACCAGCGCCGGGTCCACCTCGGCCGCCGGACGCGGGCGCATCGGACCCGGCCGGCGCAGCCTCGGCTGCTCCCCGGTCCCGGCGCGGCTCCCCACCACGGCGGGCCCCATCGCCGCGGTCCGCGGCTCGGCCTCGTCGCGGAACAGCAGATGCACGGGGATCTCGGTGGTCGCCTCGTTCTGGATGAGCCGGGGGGTGGGACGGGGCGCCGCGAACTCGGCGGCACCGAGCGGCGGGGCCGTGGGGGTCGGCTCCTCGGCCGGGGGGTTCGCCGTGCCCTCCGGCTCCGGGGTGTGTGAAGTGGTGGTCGTGCTCATTGCGTGCCTCCAGCCTCCGCGCCAGATACGCCATGACGGTGAAGTGAGTGAGGACCGGCCGGGTCGGGACCGGCCGGGTCGGGACCGGTCACGTCGGGCCCGGTCACGTCGGGCCCGGTCACGTCGGGCCCGGTCGAGCCAGGACCGGCCGGGTCCGAGCCGGTCGCGTGCGGGCCGGTCGCGTGAGGGCCGGCGCCCCGGTGCGGCTACGAGAACAGGCGCCTCCAGGTCTCCGGCCCCGGGTAGCCGTCCGCCGCGCCGCCCCGCCAGCCCTGGGTTCGCTGGAACGCCTCGACGGCACGCCGGTCCGCCTCGCTCCAGCGCGGCCCCGGACCCGTCGTGTAGAACCTGCCGAATCCTTTCTTCACAAGCTGCTTCCCCAACTGCGTGACATGGGCGTTGTTCGCGCCGGGCCGGAACAGCGCCCGGCCGGGAAAGGCGGGGACCTGCGGCGCCGGGGTGGAGGCGGGCGGACCTCCCGCACCCGGGGCCGTCGGGGTCGTGACCTGCGCCGCCGGGATGTTCTTGCCCTTCCCGGTGACCAGCAGGGACCAGGTCACCGGGCCCGGCAGCCCGTCGGCGTCGGCACCGGTCCACCCCTGCGCCTGCTGGAACGCCCGGGTGGCCCGCAGATCGGCGTCGGTCCAGCGCGGGCCGGGCCCCGAGGTGTAGAAACGGGCACCGCCGCGCGCGACGAGGAGTTGACCGAGCCGGGTGACGTGCGCGTTGTCGGCGCCCGGCCCGAAGGACGCCCGGCCGGGGTACGCCGTACCGCCGCCGTCGGCCGGCTCCGGGCCCGCCGCCGAGCCGTCCTTGGAGCTGTCGGCGGCCGTGACCCCCTTGTAGCGGTAGGGGACGTAACTGCTGGAGTGGCTCCAGTAGGCGTAGGGCGTGGACTGCCGTCGGGTGGTCGGGCGGGTCTGCTCGTAGACGGTGTAGTAGGTGTGCGTGTAGTCCGTCCAGCCGCCGAAGATGACGACGTGCGAGCCTTTCTGCGGGTCGGACGGATTGTGGAACAGCAGAATGTCGCCGGGCTGGAGTTCCTCCTTGGAAATACGCGTCCCGAACTGCGCGAGACTGCCCGTCCACTCGTTCCCGGGCAGGTTCCACGCCTTCGAGACGTATCCCGAGCAGTCCTGCCGGTATCCGTCGGACCAGTAGGCGGTCATGCTGTACGGCACTTTCGCCGTGACCCATTCCTTGGCCCGCCGGATGATGTCGGCCCGGGTCGTCGGGGGTGTCTTGACCGGCCCGGACGACTGCCCCGACTTCCCCGGCGGGACGCTCGTCCCGTGCAGCGGGGCGGCGGTGCCCTGCGGGGTGTCGGGCTCCTCACGTGCGGGAACGCCGGGCAGCGCCGGGGCGTGCGGGGCTGCGACGGCGGGTACGGCATGACCGGCGCCGAGGGCCGCGGCGCTCGCCGCGGCGACGACGAGCGTGCGGTGGGCGGCCGGATGCCCGACGATTCCGCCCGTCCCGCCCGTTCCGGCACGGGGCGCCACCCGTCGCCAGTGAACGCATCCGGGGCATTCGCAGTCACTCTCGGGATCGAATTCCTCGAACGCCGGAGTATCCATGCGCTTCCCCTCACCCTCCAGATGGAAATGTCCGCGACTGTGCACGTTCGTCAGTTTCCCAACTGTCTTCGCGGCGCGCATGCTGACGGTCCGAATGATGTACGCCGCCGTCGGCGCGGCCCGGCCCACGGATACCCGGCCGGCTCGGTGGTCGGGGGCGCTCCGGAGGTCATGTAGAGTTCTGCCTGTCAGCACGCGCCGCTAGCTCAGTTGGTTAGAGCAGCTGACTCTTAATCAGCGGGTCCGGGGTTCGAGTCCCTGGCGGCGCACAGACGGTGAAAGGCCCCTCGCGGAAGCGGGGGGCCTTTTGCGGTGACCGGACGGCCTCGGCGGTCATCCGCCGGTGCCCGTCAGATACGCCGACACGACCACGTTCGCCGTATAGCTGCGGGTGGCCCGGTCGAAGGTGCCGCCGCAGGTGATCAGCCGCAGCTCGGCACGGCCCGGGCGGCGCGGCCCGTACGCCTGCCGGGCGTCGAAGCGGTCGCGCGGGACGACCTCGACGCCGTCCACCGTGAACTCGGCGATCTTGCCGTCGTCGCGGGCCACCCGGATGGTCTTGCCGGCCCGCAGGGTGCTGAGCTTGTAGAACACGGCGGGTCTGGTCTCGGTGTCGACGTGCCCGACCATCAGGGCGGTGCCCGGCGCGCCGGGCTTGGCGCCGGCCGCGAACCAGCCGACGACACCCGCCTGGTCGAACGGCGGCGGGTCGATCCCGCCCCGGGTGTCCAGACCACGGGCCACCACCGGCGCCTGCACCCCCAGCTCGGGTATGTCGATGCGCTGCGGCAGCGCCTGCGCCAGCGGGGCGGCGGCGGGCGGCAGCTCGGCACCGTCCGGGCGGCCCACCGCGGCCACGTCACCCGTGGTCGCCGCGGACCCGCCCGGCCCCTCGGTCACCTCACGCCCCCACAGCCACAGGCCGAGCAGCAGCAGGGCCCAGGCCGCGCAGGTGAGGAGACGTCCGGAGGAGCGTTCGCGCTCGTCGGGCACGGGTCAGCCCGCCCTGCGGCTCCGGCGGACACCCCGGAACGCGACGACGGCCGCGGCGACCCCGGCCAGCACCAGACCGGTGACCGCCTGCGCGGTCCCGGGGCCGTCCGTGGTCCGCCCCGCCTCCGCGGCGGCGAGCGGGGCGCTGCCGCCGCCGCCCGCGCGCACGGGCGCGATCGGGGTGACGGGTGCGGTGGCGGGTGCGGTGACAGTGGCGGTTGCGGTGGCGGGGGACGTCGGCACGCGTGGCGCCGACGGATCGGCGGGCAGTGCCCCGGCGACGACCTTGATCCGGCCCTTCACCTGGAAGTCGACGCAGGTGATCTTCACGTCGTAGGTGCCGGCGCCGATCGAGGAGCGGACCTTGGTCTCACCGGCGAGCATGCCGCCGGCGCCGACCAGCCGGGCGTCCGAGACGAACGCCTCGGACACGGCGACGGCCGTACTGCCCACGCAGCCGCTGACCCGCAGGGCGACCTCGCCGCCCGCGACCGGGTTCGAGGGCGTCAGCGTGACGCTTCCGCCGCCGTCCGCCGCCGTCGCGTACGACGCCGGGACGATCACCGCGGTCAGGGCCGCGGCACCCGCACACAAAGTGACTTTCAGTGAACTCATCGTGAACCTCCAGCTATCTGGAGGCTCCCCCGGAAGGACCCGTGGCGCATCCTCACGCGGGGTTTCACTACTCCGAACGGGTAGCGTCCGTCTGCCGCCGGGTTTCGATCCGGCCAGGTCAGATGCGGTCCACGAGGTCCGCGATGGAGTCGACGACCTTCGACGGCCGGTACGGGAAGTTCTCCACCTGCTCGGGGCGGGTGAGACCGGTGAGCACCAGGAACGTCTGCATCCCGGCCTCCATGCCCGCGAGGACGTCGGTGTCCATGCGGTCGCCGATCATCGCGCTGGTCTCGGAGTGGGCGCCGATGGCGTTCAGCCCGGTGCGCATCATCAGCGGGTTGGGCTTGCCCGCGAAGTACGGCTGCTTGCCGGTCGCCTTGGTGATCAGCGCGGCGACCGCCCCGGTGGCCGGGAGGGGGCCCTCGGTGGAGGGGCCGGTCTCGTCGGGGTTGGTGCAGATGAAACGGGCCCCGCCGTTGATCAGCCGGACCGCCTTGGTCATGGCCTCGAAGGAGTACGTGCGGGTCTCGCCGAGGACGACGTAGTCCGGCTCGTGGTCGGTGAGGATGTAGCCGATGTCGTGCAGCGCGGTGGTCAGACCGGCCTCGCCGATGACGTACGCCGTGCCGCCGGGCCGCTGGTCGTCCAGGAACTGGGCCGTGGCCAGCGCGGAGGTCCAGATGTTGGCGATCGGCACGTCCAGGCCCATGCGCTGGAGGCGGGCGTGCAGATCGCGCGGGGTGTAGATCGAGTTGTTGGTGAGCACCAGGAACGGCTTGCCCGAGTCCCGCAGCTTCTTCAGGAAGGTGTCGGCGCCGGGGATCGGGACGCCCTCGTGGATGAGCACGCCGTCCATGTCGGTGAGCCACGACTCGATGGGCCTGCGGTCTGCCATGTGCGAGATCTCCTGCCGTACGCGTGTACGCGGTGGCGCGTCGCTCCAGCGTAGTCACAGGCCCGATCTTGAGGGAACGGCCGGTTCGGAAGCGTCCACCTGCTGGGACTCAGGGGCGGCGGCGGGACCGTACGAGGAAGGCGCCCAGGGCGAGGAGCAGGGCCGCGGCCGCGGTGAGCGCGACGGTGGGGAGGGGGCCGGTGCTGGCCAGTTCCTCGTCGTCCGCCTGCTCGCCGGACGGGGAGGCGGTCGCCGTACGGGTGGGGTCGCCGGACGTGCCCGGCCGGACGGTCTCGGCGGACGGCTTGCCGGGTTCGACGGGGGGCACGGGGGTGCGGCCGGGGGGTGGTGGGGCGGTGGCCGTGGGGGAAGTGGGGGTGGGCTGAGCTTCGGTTTCGGTTTCGGCGTCAGGGTTGGTTTCGGGGTCGGGGTCGGGGTCCGGGTCGGCTTCGGGGCTGACCGAGAAGCGGTAGTCGTTCGACTGGCCGACCCATTCGCCGTCGTCGCCCTGCCGCTGGACGACGGCCGCGTTGACGGTGACGTCGTTGGGCGCGGTGCCGGCGGCGAGCGCCAGGCGCAGCCGGACGCTGAGGGTGCGGCCGGGGCCGACGGTGAAGCCGGGGAACTCCTCGGCGGTCCCCTCGGGGCCCTCGGTGAACGCCCCGACCAGTTCGTCCTCGTCGGTGGTCTCGAAGCGGACGGGGTGGGGGCGGCCGTCGGCGTAGAACTCCAGGCGGGGCTGGGTCGGCTCGAGCGCCCGGTGGGCGTCGACCAGGACGACGACCGGGTGGACGCCGGTGCAGGTGCCGTCGGTGGTGTTGGTCAGGTCGAGGTACCAGGTGCCGTGGCCGGCGCCGGGCCGGTAGGCGCGCGGGCCGCCGCGCAGGCGCGTGGTGAGGGGGAAGGCACCGGTGTCCGCGCCCGCGCAACGGGGGCCGGGCTCGTCGGCCGCGCCGGCCCGCGCGGGCACGGCGAGCAGGGCGGCGGCGGTGGCCAGGCAGAGGGTGGCGTGCGTGCACGGTCGCATGGGCACATGAGCCTGCGGCAGCCGGGGCGGGGAACGGCGACGCCATTCCGTATGACCATATGATTCCGCCCGATCGGCTCACGAAGCGCGGTGATCGCGCCTCACCCGTCCCCCCGCCCGAACACCGGCCCCAGCAGCAGATGGGCCGCCCCCTCCGCCACTCCCCGGGTCCCGCCGGCGGCGAGGCGTACCGGGACCGGGCCCTCCCGGGCGCCCTCGCGGCGGGCGCGTTCGGCGAGGACGGCGGCGACTCCCCGGACGAAGGGCTCGGGGCCGGCCGCGATCGTGCGGCCGCCGAGCAGGACGAGGTCGATGTCGAGCAGCCCGGCCAGGTTCGCCGCGCTCTCGCCGAGCACCCGGGCCGCCTCGTCGACGTCCCCGCGCTCCATCGCCGCCAGACACAGCGCCTCGACGCAGCCCCGGTTCCCGCACGGGCAGGGCGGCCCGTCGAGCTGGATGACCTGGTGCCCGAACTCCCCGGCGCCGGTCCTGGCCCCCCGGTGCACGGTCCCGCCGAGGACGAGTCCGGCACCGAGGCCCGTACCGAGGTGGAGGTAGGCGAAGGAGCCGCGCTCGCCCGCGACGGCGAGTCCGAGGGCGGCGGCGTTGGTGTCCTTGTCGACGACGACCGGCACCCCGAGCCGCCCGGCGAGGGCGTCCCGCAGCGGGAAGCCGTCCCACTCGGGGAATCCGGTGACCCGGTGCAGCACGCCGTGGGTGTGGTCGAGGGGGCCGGGCAGCGCCACGCCGACCCCGAGGAGGGAGGCGCCCGCGGCCCGGCCCAGCGCCTCGGCCTCCCGGACCACGGCCCCGAGCACCGCCTCCGCGCCGGCGCCCAGGTCCAGCGGCGCGCGCCGCTCCCCCACCACGGTCCCGTCCAGGTCGGCCAGCACCGCCCGCAGTTCGTCGCGGTCCAGGTGGACGCCGACCGCGTGCCCGGCCTCCGGGACCAGCCGCAGGACCGTGCGCGGCTTGCCGCCGGTGGACGCGCGATGGCCCGCCTCGGCCGCGAGCCCCTCCTCCCGCAGCCGTGCGGTGATCTTGCTGACGGCCTGCGGGGTGAGCCGGGTGCGCTCGGCGAGTTCGAGGCGGCTGATGCCGTCCGGCCCGGCCGAGCGCAGCAGGTCCAGCACCAGCGCGGTGTTGTGGCTGCGCAGCGCCAGCAGATTCGCACCGGTCGGGCGGGGAGCGCCGTTGGTCCTGTTCACGCCCTCATTCTCTCCTCTGCTTGCACTTTGGCAACAGCGTTGCGAAAGTGGAGGGCATGACTGGTACTCCCCTCCGCGTGGGCCTGGTCGGCTACGGCCTCGCCGGCTCCGTGTTCCACGCCCCGCTGATCGCCGCCACCGAGGGCCTCGCCCTCGACACGGTGGTCACCTCCCACCCCGAGCGGCAGGAGCAGGCCCGCGCCGAGTTCCCGGACGTACGCGTCACCGCCGACGCCGACGGCCTCCTCGCCCGCGCCGACGAGCTGGACCTGATCGTCATCGCCTCCCCGAACAAGACGCACGTGCCGCTGGCCACCGCCGCCTTGAAGGCGGGCCTGCCGGTCGTGGTCGACAAGCCGCTCGCCGGCACCGCCGCCGAGGCACGCGAGCTGGCGGCCCTCGCCGAGGAGCGCGGCCTGCTCCTCTCCGTCTTCCAGAACCGCCGGTGGGACAACGACTTCCTGACCCTGCGCCGGCTCGTGGCCGACGGCGAGCTGGGCGACGTACGGCGCTTCGAGTCCCGCTTCGAGCGGTGGCGGCCGCAGCCGAAGGGCGGCTGGCGGGAGTCCGGCGACCCGGCGGAGATCGGGGGTCTGCTGTACGACCTCGGCAGCCACCTCGTGGACCAGGCGCTGGTGCTGTTCGGCCCCGCCGCGTCGGTGTACGCCGAGGCGGACGTCCGCCGGCCCGGCGCGCAGACCGACGACGACACCTTCATCGCCGTCACGCACACGAGCGGGGTCCGCTCCCACCTCTACGCCTCCGCCACGACGGCCCAGCTCGGCCCGCGCTTCCGGGTGCTCGGCTCGAAGGCCGGGTTCGTGAAGTACGGCCTCGACCCGCAGGAGGCGGCCCTGCGCGAGGGCGGTCGCCCGGGGCCCGGCTGGGGCACCGAACCGGAGGAGCTGTGGGGCCGGCTCGGCGCCGGCGAGTCCCCGCTGACCGGCGGCGGAACGCCCGTACGGACTCTCCCCGGCGACTATCCGGCCTACTACGCTGCGGTGGCCAAGGCACTGATCGACGGCGGCCCGAACCCGGTCCCGGCCGTCGAGGCGGCCGCCGCCCTCGACGTGCTGGAGGCGGCCCGCCGTTCGGCACGAGACGGAGTGGTGGTGACGCTGTGATGGGCGCCCATGAGCTGACCCCGAAGTTCACCCCGGAGATCACCCCGACGCTGGAGGAGCTCCAGGCCCAGGAACGCCGGCTGGTCTTCCGCCGGTTCGACCACGACGACGCGTGGGCGCTCGGCTCGCTCCTCGTCGAGCTGGCCCGGGAGCGGCAGGCGCCGGTCGCGATCGACATCCACCGCTGCGGACAGCAGCTCTTCCACGCGGCGCTGCCGGGTTCCGCCCCCGACAACGACGCGTGGATCGCCCGTAAGCGCCGGGTGGTGGAGCGGTTCGGCGCCTCCTCCTACCTGGTGGGGTCCCGCGCCCGCGCCAAGGGCACGACCTTCGAGGAGTCCTCCCGCCTCGACCCCGACACGTACGCGGCGCACGGGGGTTCGTTCCCGATCACCGTGGAGGGCGTGGGGGTCGTGGGCGCGGTGACGGTGTCCGGGCTGCCGCAGCTCGAGGACCACCGGTTCGTGGTGGCGGCGCTGGAGCAGTACCTGGAGAAGTTCCTGTAGGGGCCGGTAAAAGCCTGTAGGGGCCCGTAGTGGGGATTTCTCGGGGGAACTCAGGGGCGCTCAGGCGTCCTTGAGTTCCTGCCGCTGCCGCCCGAGCCCCGTGATCTCCAGCTCCACCACGTCACCGGCCCGCAGGAACGGCTTCGGCTCGGGCGCGCCCAGGGCGACCCCGGCCGGGGTCCCCGTGTTCACGATGTCCCCCGGGTACAGCGTCATGAAGTGGCTGAGATACCGGACGACCTCGCCGACCGGGAAGATCTGGTCCGCCGTCGTCCCGTCCTGCTTCGGTTCACCGTTGACCCAGAGCCGCAGGGACAGGTCCTGCGGGTCGGCGACCTCGTCCGCCGTGACGAGCCACGGCCCCAGCGGGTTGAACGTCTCGCAGTTCTTGCCCTTGTCCCAGGTCCCGCCCCGCTCGATCTGGAACTCCCGCTCGGACACGTCGTGCGCGACGGCGTACCCGGCGACATGGCCGAGCGCCTCCTCGGCCGACCCCAGGTAGCGGGCCGTACGGCCGATGACGACCGCCAGCTCCACCTCCCAGTCGGTCTTGACCGAGCCGCGCGGGATCAGCACGGTGTCGTGCGGCCCGACGACTGTGTCCGGCGCCTTGAGGAAGACGACGGGCTCGGCGGGCGGCTCGGCCCCGATCTCGCGGGCGTGGTCGTGGTAGTTCAGCCCGATGCACACGACCTTGCCGATCCGGCCCAGCGGCGGTCCGATCCGCAGCCCGGCCGGGTCGAGCACGGGCAGCTCGCCGGACTCCCCGGCGGCGCGGACCCGGCCGAGCGCCCCGCCGTCCGCGAGCAGCGCGCCGTCGATGTCGTCCACGAGCCCGGACAGGTCCCGCAGGGTTCCGTCGGCGTCGAGCAGCGCGGGCCGCTCCGCTCCCGCCGTACCGACACGCAGCAGTTTCATGGTCACCGTCTCCCTGGTTCGCGGGGTGCCCGCCGAGGGGTGCGGCCGCCGGAGGACTGTCCGATCCTCCAAGTCGGGCGGACACTCCGCAAGACCCCGTTCATGTACTGGACCTCGTGGGGTGCGTGGAGGCGGGTCACTTGTAGAGGCGTGTCACTTGTAGAGGACGGCCCGTTCGACGGCGCTCCAGGTCGAGCTGGTGACCACGTACAGCGCGGCGGCCAGCGGGACGACCGCCACGGTGACCAGGGTGAAGAAGGACATGAACGGCATGACCTTGGTGAGCGCGCCGACCCCGGGCACGTCCTGGCCGCCGGTCGCGGGCAGCGGCATCCGCTTGGCGCGCACGTAGTTGAAGCCGGCGACGACGGCGACCAGGGCGAACAGCCCGAGGTAGACGAGCCCGGCCCCGCCGACAAGGCCGTCCCCGGCGAGCGCGTCGCTCCAGCGGCCGCCGAGGGGCGCGGCGAGCAACTGGTGGTCGAGCAGTTCGTTGCGCGCGCCGCCGATCGAGGAGTTGGAGAAGAGGTGGTAGAGCACGAAGAACGCGGGGAGCTGGAACAGGCTGGGCAGGCAGCCGGACAGCGGGGACACCTTTTCCTCGGCGTGCAGTTCCAGCACGGCCTTCTGGAGCCGCTCGGGGTTCTTGGCGTGCTTGCGGCGCAGCTCGGCGATCTTCGGCTGCAACGCCGTACGGGCCTTCTGGCCGCGGGCGGACGCCCGGGACAGGGGGTGGACGAGGAGTCGTACGAGTGCGGTGAACAGGACGATCGCGGCGGCCGCGGCGGACGCGCCGAACAGCGGGTTCAGCAGATCGGCGAGATGGCCGACCAGGTCAGCGAAGACGGACATGGGTGAGGAGCCCTCCGGGGGTCTCGTCGTGCCGGGGTGAATGCCGGGACGGTGGTCGTCCGGGCATGGCGGCGTGACGACCCGCGCGGGGTCACGAGGTGAGGAGCGTCGCCCTACGCGGTGGTCGTCGCGAGGGCGTGGCCCGGTGCCCTGGGGCGGGGCCGGCCGGAGGCGTCCGGATCGCGTTGCGTCAGGAAGGCCGTACGGCGGGCGCGGTCCCTGATGGCCGTACGCACCCGGGTGGGCGGTACGGCGGGGGCGCTGCGCGCGGCGACCAGGGAGCTGACCGCGAGGGCGGAGGAGGCCGCGGCGGTGGCGGCGAGGGCCACGGCGGCGGAGAAGCTGCCGGAGTCCATGAGCAGGACGTCGACGAGGAGGAAGAGCACGAGGAGGACGGGCGTGGCGACACGGCGGCGTACGCGCATTCGTCCTCCGTCCCTCGTCTCTCGTCCCTGGGGGTGCTGTGCACGTCCCTGGGGGTGCTGTGCACGTTCTTCGCCGGTTATACCTGACCGGCCTCGGTCCGGGCCAGCACGCACCGGCCGGTGCGGGATCCGTCACGCGGCCACGGGGAGCGCAACCGAACGCGCCTCCCGGCGGCTCTACACGCACATGTACATGAACCCGGACCCGCTCGGGATCACCGGCCGCGCCGGACCGTTCCTCCGTCTGCTCGCCGTACAGCTCGTCCGCTTCGGGTGGGTGCAGGCGCGGTGCTGCGCGTTCGCGGTCGCGCTGTTCGGCGGCATGGCCGTCTCGAAACTGCTCCCGCCCCTGCCGGTGCCCCGCTACGACCTGCTGCTGGTCTACGGCGTCCTGCTCACCGCCGCCGGATACCTGCTGGGCTGGGAGACCCGGCGGGAGGTCGCGGTCGTGGCCGCCTGCCATGTGCTGGGGCTCGCCTTCGAGATCGTGAAGGTGCGCGTCGGCTCGTGGAGCTACCCCGAGCCCGGCTTCGCCATGATCGCGGGCGTGCCGCTGTACGGCGGGTTCATGTACGCGGCCGTCGGCAGTTACGTCTGCCGCTCCTGGCGGCTGCTCGACCTGTCCCTGACCGGCTACCGCCCCCGCGCCACCGCCGTACTGGCCGTCGCCCTCTACGTGAACTTCCTCAGCCACCACTGGCTGCCCGACCTGCGGCTGCCGCTCGGCGCGCTGCTGCTGCTCGCGACGGCACGGACGTGGGTGTACTTCACGGTCGGCGAACTGCGGCACCGGATGCCGCTGGCGCTCGCGTTCGCGCTGATCGGCTTCTTCCTCTGGCTGGCCGAGAACATCGCCACGTACCTCGGGGCGTGGACCTATCCGTCCCAGCTCGACGGCTGGGAGCCGGTCTCGCTGTCCAAGTGGCTCTCCTGGGCCCTGCTGATCAGCGTCACCTTCGTCATCTGCGGGGCCCGCCGGAGGTGAGCGTCCCCCACACCACCAGGCGGTACCGGGAGGTGTACTCCGGCGTGCAGGTGGTGAGCGTGAGATAGCGGCCGGGGGCGTCATAGCCGTACGACGGTCTGGTCAGGGAGCGCGGCACCGGCCCGATGACGCCGGTGTCGCGGGGCGAGGTCCGCGGGAGGACCGTGTCGACGGTGTACGTGTACCGGGCGGTCCTGGTCTCGACGGTGATCAGGTCGCCCTTCCTGAGCCGGTCGAGGTGGCGGAAGGGTTCGCCGTGGGTGTTGCGGTGCCCGGCGAGGGCGAAGTTGCCTTCCTGGCCGGGCTGTTGGGTGTGGAGGTAGTGGCCGGCGTAGCCCTTGTCGAGGACGTTGCGCTTGCCGGTGCCTTCGGCGATCGGGACGCGGAGGGTGAGGCGGGGGATGGTGAGGATGGCGTAGGGGGTGTCGGGGGGCGAGGGGGTTTCGGGGGTGGGGGCGTCGGAGTTCCCGGGGTTCTCGGGGTTCTCGGCGGCAGGGCTGGTGTCGGGCGGGTCGGCGCCGGGCGGGTCGGTGTGGGGGCTGTCGGCGTCGGTGTCGGACGCGCCCGGATCCCCCCACTCCCGCTCCAGCGCCTCCACCCTCCTCTCGGCGCCCTCCTTGGCTTCGCGGTTGGTCCACCAGAGCTGGTGGGCGACGAGGAGCAGGAGCAACACCCCGACGGTGACGAGGAGTTCGGCGCCGCCGAGGAGCGCTCGCCGGATCCGGGCGCGCCGCCGCAGGGTGCCGTGCTCTACGAGGGGAGTCCGCACGCGGGCACGATAGGCGCCCCGGGCCGAGGCATAAAGACCCGTACGCCACCAACTGCCGTACAGAGTGCGGATGTTCGCCCCCTCGAACGCTCCCCCTCCGACTTTCTCCACAGGTTTGAGAAAGGGCTGTCGGAACCCTCGACAACCCACGCGCCACACCCGATGCTTCGTGTCGGCCGAACGGGACCCGGCATCGGCCACGACTCGGAGCGGAGTAGTCATGATCCGACGCAGGACACTGCTGGCCGCCACCGGCGGCGCGCTCTTCGGAACCGCCCTCGCGACGGGCACCGCCCACGCCGACGCGACGATCGCCGTCAACCCGTCGAACACATACGGGACTTGGGAGGGCTGGGGCACCTCGCTCGCCTGGTGGGCCAACGTCTTCGGCACCCGTAACGACTTCGCCGACATCTTCTTCACGACGAACTCGGTGACGTACAACGGCACCGCGCTCCCCGGCCTCGGTCTGAACATCGCCCGCTACAACCTCGGCGCGTGCGGCTGGAACGCGGTGAACGGCGAGACCATGGTCGCCTCGCCCAACATCCCGGCGTTCAAGCAGATCGAGGGCTACTGGCAGGACTGGAACAACGAGGACCCGACGTCGTCGGCGTGGAAGTGGACGGCGGACGCGGCCCAGCGGGCGATGCTCCAGAAGGCGGTGGCGCGCGGCGCGACGACGGAGCTGTTCGCCAACTCCCCGATGTGGTGGATGTGTCTGAACCACAATCCGTCCGGCGCCGCCGGTGGCGGCAACAACCTCCAGTCCTGGAACCACCGCCAGCACGCCTCCCATCTGGCCGCCGTCGCCCTGTACGCCAGGAACAACTGGGGCGTGGACTTCGCGACGGTCGACCCCTTCAACGAGCCCTCGTCGTCCTGGTGGACGGCGACCGGCACGCAGGAGGGCTGCCACATGGACGCGTCCGTCCAGTCGGCCGTACTGCCGCACCTGCGTGCCGAGTTGGACAAGCGGGGGCTGACGTCGACACGTATCTCGGCGTCGGACGAGACGAGTTACGACCTCGCGCGGACGACGTGGAACTCCTTCTCCGCCACGACGAAGGGGTATGTGGACCAGGTCAACGTGCACGGCTACCAGGGTTCGGGCGGCCGCCGCGACCTGCTGTACACGGACGTGGTGACGACGTCCGGGAAGAGGCTGTGGAACTCGGAGACGGGCGACAACGACGGCACCGGCCTGACCATGGCCGGCAATCTGCTCTACGACTTCCGCTGGCTGCACCCCACGGCCTGGGTGTACTGGCAGGTGATGGACCCGACGGCGGCCTGGGCGATGATCGCGTACGACGCGGCCACGCTCCAGGCGGGCGCGGTGCAGCCGAAGTACTACGTGATGGCGCAGTTCAGCCGTCACATCCGCCCCGGGATGACGATCCTCGACACGGGCGTGAGCTACGCGGTGGCGGCCCTCGACCGGACGGCGCGGCGGCTGGTGATCGTGGCCGCGAACACGGCCGCCTCCGCCCAGACCCTCACCTTCGACCTGTCCCGCTTCACGACGGTGGCGGGCGGCGCGAACGGTCTGGTCCCGCGCTGGAACACGGTCACCACGACGGGCGGGGACCGGTACCGGGCGTACACGGACACGTCCTTGAACGGAAAGTCGGTGAGCGTGCCGTTCGCGGCGCAGTCGGTGCAGACGATCCAGGTGGACGGGGTGACGGTGTAGGAGGACGGGGCGAGGTCACCGTGCGGGAGGGCGGGACCTTTGTCGGCGGCGGGCAGTACGGTGTCGTCCATGCGCCCCGACACGCCTGCCGAAAACGTCGACCACACCGCCGAGGCGGCTCGCCTGGAGCGGACCGCCGGCCTGTACCCGGAGGACGCGGAGGCCCTGCTGCTGCAGGCCGCGGCCCACCGTGAACTGTCCGGCGACCGCGCCGGCGCGACCGCGCTCTACGACCGTCTGCTGTCGTCCGCGGAGAGCCTGGACACCCCGCACCTGGTCCGCGCCCTGAAAGCCTCGAACCTGTGGGAGTACGGCCATGAGGCCGAGGCCCGCGCGATCATCGACGGCATCCGCGCGTCCGCCCCGCGCGACCCGGCGCCCTGGGTGATCGTCGCGGAGGCGCTGGAGACCCACGACGAGCTGGAGCAGGCGGAGAAGACGTTCACGGAAGGCGTGCGGCTGCTGCTGACGGACGTGGCCGAGCCGCCGTACGCCACGCACCCGCTCCTCTTCGGCCGCCACCGGGTGCGCCGGATGCTGGGCGCGGCCCACGACGACTGGGACGTGACGGCGGACGCCCTGCACTCCTCCCCCGTGTCCCTGGACGAACTCCACGACCCCAAGCGGGTGTGGTCCCTCGGCTCGGACAACCCGGCGGAGCTGGCGGCGGAGATCTCCCGCCTGCGCGCCGAACTCGGCACCTACCGCGAGGCCCTCTCCCGCCCCTTCCCGGTGGCGGTCCTCCACTGGCCGACGACGGAACTCACGGAACTCCTGGCCGCGTACCCCGCCCTCGCCTCCGAATACCCCTCCCACGAGGAACACCTCACGGTGATAGAGGCGTCCCTCCGAGAACTCGCCGCCTCCGGCACCCCCAACCTCGGCATCGTCACGGGCACGGTCCCCTCCTACGAAGCCTTCGCCGCCTCAGAATCCACGTCCCCGTCCGACCCGAACCTCCTCCCCCAGTACGCGACGACTTTGGCGGCGAGGGGGAGGGCGGTGGCTTGGCCTCCGCAGAGGGGGGGTGCTTGTTGGTGCGGGTCGGGGGTGGCTTATGGGGAGTGTCACGGCTGACGGCGGAATACAGCACAGCGTCGCGAAACGATCTCCACGCTGCTAGACGGGTAGTTGCACGCGCATGCCCTGATAGGTGCGAGACTCATGGTGCCGAGTTGCCGTGAGAAGATCGCCAGCTCTCGCATGAACCACCATCCAGAAGGAGAGTCATGTCCTCCAGCGGCCATGAACGCCCGGAGTTCGCCCAGCCACTGACCTCGATCGAGATCTGTGCCGGGGCAGGCGGCCAAGCCGTTGGGCTGCACAACGCGGGCTTCGACCACAGCGCCCTGGTCGAGTGGGATCCGCATGCGGTCAACACACTGCGCGCCAACGTGGGAAATTGGCCTGGATGGACTCCAGAAAAAGCTCAGCAAATCAATCCCATGGATGTCCGCGAATTCCTGGGTTCCGATGTCGAGAAAAGCCTCAACCTGAATCCAGGGGATCTTGACCTTTTGGCTGGAGGCGTTCCTTGCCCTCCTTTCTCATTGGCCGGAAAACGACTGGGAGAGGAGGACGAGCGCGACCTTTTTCCAGCCGCTCTAGAGATCATCGAGAAGCTGCTTCCGAAAGCCGTAATGATCGAGAATGTTCGCGGAATCCTTGAGCCGCCGGAGTTTTTCATTGACTATCGAATCAGGATTCTAGACAGGCTGCGCGACGCGGGCTACATGGTGCCGGAAATCAACGCCCATCAGTCACCCAAGGCTCAGGACATTGTCATGCGTAAAGTATGGCGGCGACTCGACGCCAAGGATTTCGGTGTTCCCCAGCTACGTCCGCGAGCCATCCTCGTGGCCATCCACAAGGACGCCATGGAGCAAAGCTCGCACGATTTCAAATGGCCAGTGCATCTTAGAGCTGACGAGGCAACAGTTTTCAGCCGTCTTCGGGAGACTATGCGTGAGCGCTGCGGCGACTTCTGGGAGCTGAACCAGGATGGCAGGCGTGCCAGGCCAGGTGAGCGCACTGGCCAGAACGTGTATGACGACTGGTACGAAGCGGCCGAGAAGGCAGCCGCCGCAGGCCGAGGGGTTGCCCCGACTTTGGTAGGCGGCTCCAAGAAGCACGGCGGAGCCGACCTCGGCCCCACCCGCGCTAAGCGGGCCTGGGCGACCATGAACGTGGACGCCATGGGAGTTGCGAATGACCGCGATGAATGCATTCCCGAGCGCGATCTGTTCAGGCCTGCGGGCCCCATGTTGACGGTTGAGCAGGCGGCAATCATTCAGGGGTTCCCGCGGAAATGGAATTTCCGCGGCGGGAAAACTGCCCGCTATCGCCAGGTCGGCAACGCCTTTCCGCCGCCGGTAGCCGAAGCAGTGGGACGTGCCATCGCGGCAGTTTTGCGCCCAGACCACCGGTCCGAACTGCTGGCCAATTACGCCATGGAACTGAGCGACAGCCTTGACTCTGAGACTGTCAGCTCCGGGGCAGAACAGATGGAATTGTCGGTGTCAGCCAGCCCGGCGGCTCAGAACCGCGTCGGCGATCTGGCTGGCACACGCGTCTGATGGCTCATGCTCCCAGAAACGGAGCACGAGCCATCCTGCCTCAGCCAGCCGTTGGTCCGTGTCACGGTCCCTCGTGACATTCCGGAGCACTTTCTCCGACCAGTAACCCGAGTTTGTCTTCGGCGGAACATAGTGCTCGGGACAGCCATGCCAATAGCATCCGTCGATGAATACCGCGACCTTCACCGGCCGGAAGACCAAGTCAGCCGTCCGGCGAAGGCCTGGTAGCGGGCGGGCCGCGACGCGGTAGCGAAGCCCCTTGGCGTGCACCAGCCGACGGATCAACTGTTCGGGCTTCGTGTCACGGCTCCGAATCGCCTGCATGTTCCGACGTCGCGCCGCGGACGAAGCCCACGACCCCTCTGGAGCCACCCACTCGGTTTCGTTGGTCACATTTTCAGAGGGTAGTCGGCATTCCCATCCCGCCGACAGGAAAGTCCGTCGTACGTCAGCGGCTGCCCACGTGGCTCAGCAGGGCTTCCACGTCACTGGGCGCAAGCCCGGCTCCCACCGACGGTTCCTCCTCAAGATCGGCTAGCTGCTGAACCGTCGGGTCATCAAGGATTCGCCCCATGAAGTCCAGCTTCTTCTCCAGCCTGATGGCCACCACCTCATCGACCGTCTTGCGGGCCGCCAGGACGGTGACCCTGGTCTCGGTATCCGGCGCCAGCCCGAGCCGGTGGATGCGGTCGAGGCTCTGCAGGAAGCGGCCGGCCATAAAGTCACGGTCGACGTAAATCGCGTCATGGCAGACGTGGTGCAGGCTGATGCCCTCACCCAGCGTGGCCGGATTGGAGATCAGCACCATGCAGCTTGGGTCTTCACGGAAGCGCCTGAGCTGTTCATCACGGTCTGGGGTGCCGCCGTAGACCACAGCAGGGTTGTACTTCTCCAGCATGCGTTCCAGGGTCGTCAGGCTCCGGACAAAGGTCGTCCAGAGCAGCGTCTTCCGGCCGCGCGCCGCGTTCTCCGCGATGATCGCGACAGCCTCCTTGTACTTGGGCGACAGTTCGTGGTCAGGCAGGGCCTGCATGAGCGCATACAGGGAGCTGTTCTCCGGAATCTCCAGTGGCGGAAGCTGGTAGGCCAGTGGCTCGTACCTGCTCCCCCCTTCCAGAAGGAGTGCGGGGCTGACCGCGGCCATCAGCAGGCGAAGCGCCGTCCTGCCGAGAGCGCTGAGATCATCTCGGGCTCGCTCCGCTTTGGCGCCTTGGGCCAGCGATTCATAGATCTCGTCATGAAGAGGGGGCATGTCCACGTAGCGCAAGCTCAGCTGCACGGGAGGCAGGCCAAGCTCGTGCTTGGTTGTCCGGGTGAACAATGGCCGCAAGACCGAACTCGCATAGGCCAGGTCACCGCCTGCCACCGCCTGAACCACTGTGCGCTGACCATGCCCCGGCCAGACGAAGCCCAGCAGGTTCTCCAGATCCTTGGCCCCGTTGGGCGCGGGCGTTCCCGTGAGGATGAGACGCCGCGCGGCTAGCGGCCCCAACGCCATGCAGGCGGCTCCGTACGTGCCTCGCGCGCCCAGCTTCATCCGATGCGCCTCATCCAAAATAATCATGGCTGGTCCCGCTTTGAGCCATCCAGCCAACAAGGCGAGCTGGCGGTCGAGGCGCTCGTAATTGACGATCAGCACCTCGGTCCACTGGTCCATTGAGCCATCGAGCACATGGGTCCGCAAGGCGTACTTGAAGCATACGGCTGTCTCATAACGCCAGGAGTCGTAAGCCGATTTGGGGCAGACGACCAGCAACCGTCCCACTCGCCCCTCTGCCTTCTGGGCTGCGTACACGGCGAGAGCAACACGGGTCTTGCCTGCGCCGGGGACGCTGAAATTAGCTCCGTGCTGGAGAGAAAGAAGCTTGGCGATATCGCGGAGCTGGAACTCACTGAGCTCGCCCTGCCAAGTCTCTCCGAGGAGGGCGCGCACCTCGCCGGCCGTCGTTTCCGTGGGCCCCTGCGCCTCGTCGAGGCGTTCCTTGACCGTGTTCGCATCCTGCACGACGCCGGCCACCAGCGTGCGCAACTCCGCTTCCCACTCAACGCCTTGCGGATGCGGCCAGGAGCCGAGCGCACCTAGGTCCCCGAGGAGTTCGTCCAGCGCGATCGACGCACTAAGGGGGCTCAGCTGGCCGCCCGTACGGAAACGGGCGGCCAGCTGGACGAGATCCTGCCGGTACTCATCGGTGGTACGCAGTACGACACGGGTACGGGTCTCATCGAATCCGAGTCGCAGAGAGGTGCCTTCAGCGCCGAGCGTCATGCCGTGGGCTCCGCCGTCGCGGCCTCAAGCAACCAGGCGACGCCGTCACCAGGGTCGGGCAGACCTCGGCCGGCCTGCTGCGCCAGCTTGCGGAGGCTGCTGCGGAGATTGAGGACAGCATCGTCGAACGCTTCCTCGTCCAGGCTGCGGGACGACCTCGCCTGAACCAGGTCAGCCACACACTGATCGATGCTGGCGCATGCCTCCGCAAGCCGGGCAGGAGCAAGCTGCTTGCGCTTACGCAAGCGGGCGCTCCGGCCCGCCTCATCGATCGCCTTGTCGAAAGCGTCCCTCGCCTCGCTGATGACCTCCTGCTTTTCGGCCCTCTCCCCTTCCGCGAGGTCATGGACACCCGCGCCCACCATGGCCTTGGCCCGAAGGACACGGTCGTTCAGGGCCCGGGCCTCCGACACCGCGGAAGAGGAGGCGGGAACGGTCAGGCCGAGCCCCGGAATGAGCACCCCGGCATTCTCAGGCGTCGAGGCGCTGGCAGCCTCCGGGGCGGGGAGCATGTGGCCAAGGCCGCCCTTGAGGAAGTGCTCGTCAATGTGCCGCACATCCGTCTTGGAGAATCCCAGGAGGATGGCGGCCAGCCGCCACTCCTTGAGCACCTCCGCCTGGTCCCTGTCCACCGACTCCAGCTTCATGTAGAGCCTGTGCAGTTCCTTCAGACGCTCCTGGGCCCCCTCCCAGTCGACCAGGCGCAGCTTGGAGCCGCCCCCGCTCGCACTGCGCTCGATCAGTTCCCGGACAGTGCTGAGGATCCAGCGCTCCTGGTGGTACGTCTTCACCTGGATCCTGAAAGCCTTGGCGATCTGTTCCGGAGTCCGTCCCAGAGCAGCCTGCTCCTCCATCGCGATGAGGCGGTTGATGTAGGAGTAGTCCCTGCGGTGATCCTTGCGGAGCTGCAAGGACAGCTCAACGGCGTTGATGTCAGCCCAGGTGAACGACTCAGGCAGGACTCCGACGCGCATCGACTGCACGCCGAGTTCCCGCAGCGCGCAAGCCCTGGTGTTTCCGTTGACCAGGATGCCGTGGTGGGTGACGAGACCCGGATCGTTCTGCCCGAACTGCTTGAGGCTGTCCTTCAGACCGTCGAAGTCCGTGTCGCGGAGGTTGGGGTCGGTCGGCGAAGCCTGGAGAAGGAACCTCAGGTAGTCCTGGCTCTCCGCGCTCCACGGATCTTTGTCCAGGCCCTCGTCACGGACAGGGTCATGGCTGCGCTGAGCCCGAATCCGGTGAGTGCCAGGGTTGAAATACAGGCTGCTGATCGGGAGGTCAACGACCTCAACGTGAGCCTGCTGCTCGTTCCAGTCGACCGTGACGGTCTCGCGGGTGCCGCCAGCGTCGCGAACCTCCCGGACCTTAGTCCTGATCAGTTCACTAAACTCGTCCGCCCTCGGCGGCGCGGCGAACTCTCGCATCATTGTTGTCTCCGCTCCGTCAGTCGTTGTCGCCGGCCAGCGCGGCGGCCACGGCCTTGCGCGCGTTCTCAGGGAGGCTGCGGTAGACACCCCACGCCTTCTCCAACGGCCCAAGCGTGCGCTGATCAGCCTCGATCCAGGCAGTCAGCACCTGGCGCTCCATCGGGGCGAGGGCATTCACCTGAGCCAGCACCTGAGCCAGCTCCACCGTCCGCTCGCTGCCCCCCGCGCCGCACCGCTTGCACTCCGTCACGGTCTGGTAATCCGTCGAACCATCCGGCAGCAGCACCTTGCGCCGGGCAATGTTCAGTACGGCCGGAGTAATGCTGTCCTCGTAGAGCTCGCCGGCGGCAACGCCACACGCGCGGCACATGTAGCTGTCAGCCGCGAGGATCTTGGCCCGCTGCGCCGCCGTGATGCTCGCCTTGTGCTTCGGCGCCTTAGCCTTGCCCGGGAGCCACACTTCCGCTCCGGCGGCGACGAAACGCTGCTCCTGCTGCGTCAACGTCGGATCATCACGGCTCGTGTCAATCTTCCAGCCGTGATCCCGGAGGTCCCGCAGCCGCCGGTCAATCTGCGCGACGTCCGGAAACGCCTCGCGCAGCTCGACCTTCGTGAACGTCCCGTCCACCCCCACAACCTGAAGAAGCCACAAGGCCGTACGCGCCATGCTTCCCAGGTTCTCGCTCTGCCAAGACGGCAGGGTCATTTCTTGATCCTCCAGATCCGCTAAACGACAGCAACGACATAGCAGGCGACAAACCCAGCCATAGGCCGCCACCAAAACAAACTGCCCCCAAAGCGCACATAAAGTGCGCCAGGGCCCCACCCCAGCCAACCGCTGCGTGATGTTATTACTGCGCCACGAGTGATTGCCTGAGAAAATTCTCGCATGCCCGATCCGTGCGAGGTCAAGCTCATAACTCTTGCGACAAAAACAGCAAGTACACTCCGCCCGCCTGCGGCACAATCGACAGCACGGCAGCTCCGACCCCGGACCGGCCGTGCAACAAACGGCATGCGGACGCTAGGGATGATCAGTACATGACACGCGTAGAGCATGGTCAGAGCTGGGTAGCTAAGGCCATCAGCAGTGACGTTCCGCCCGGGAAGCGGGAGCTGGCGCTGCGGATTCAGCAGCTATGCCGCCACTTGACGGGTGAAAGCGGAGCAAAAAAGGGCATCCTAAAGCCAACCCAGGCACAAGCGGCAAAACGTCTCGGGATTTCCGAGACGTCGCTTTCGCGATTCCTAAGCGGATACTCCGTTCCAGCAATGGAGCTGTTGGCGCTGATACACGCATCTGCCCGCGAGGACGCGGCCAGCGACTTCCCTGCCGACATCACACTCGCCGACCTGCGGAATCTGCGAGACCGGGCGAACGCGGACCACTGCGACAGCTGCGTGACACTGCGCGCGGAGCTTGAGCAGCTAGCACGATCCAGGGAGGACGGTCCGCAGTTCCCAGCTGCAGACCTCGGGTCAGCGGACATCTCCGCCGAGCGCACACATCAGCGATCCACCGTGGCGCGTCTCACCCAGCAACTCGGCACCCTGGAGGTACAGCGAGATCGACTGCAGCAACGTTGTGACCACTCAGAGGCCGAAGTTGACCGCCTCAGGGCAGAAATTGCGCGGCTGAGCTCTCGGCTCGCCTCCATGGCGGCAAGGCGAGCCGGCCTCGAATCCCGTCCGGCAGCAGCCGCAGCAAGTCAGCCAGATCCGCTGCCGGTCCCCCCGTCGGCAAGGGACCGGCAGCGGACTGCCTCAGCCGAGCGGGCCGCCGGGAACATCGCCGCCAAGGCTGGCGCCCTCCAGGGAGGCAGCCGGCAAGGCAGCATGTTGTCACTCTTGCATCACACGGTGCGCACGTTGAGTCATGCAGAGATCGCTTCGCTCATGTGCTTGTTGCGCCACCAGCAGGAACGGGAACTTGCCGACAACCTCATCCACATCTACGGACGGGACCAGAGTCATCAGGACGTCATCCAGGTGGCGTTGCATCTCCATGAACGCGGGGCCCCTGACGACGCAGGCACCTTGCTACGCATCCGCGCCACTCTGTGACCAGCTCACGGCGGGGGTTCAGCCGCCGCCTCTCGATGCCGCACGGGTGTCCCGTGCGACGGGACGAACCTCGCCGCCTGCCACGCCTGCATTGAGCTGCCGGAGACGAGCTGCGGGCACAACAACATCCCGCTCGATCGTCTAGTGGCCGGCTAACGCCTCGGCCGCGCGCCTACACCCGCGCCTCGGTGAGTCACGCCCCGGACCGGGGCGATCCGACGACGGCGTGCGGTCGTGCCTCGTAGTCGGACTGCGCACGATCGAGGGCCTCGACCACGTCGTCGCAGCCGTGCGCACCGAGCCAGAGGAGGACTCGGCCGGTTGCGACCGGGAGGACGCACCGACACCGAGCCGGCGCAGTGGAACTCCAACAACGCCTCGGCCCGCTCCACCCCGGGGCAGTCAACGATTCCGCGCCCGCGTCCAGGAGGGTGGGAAGCTGCGCGAGGGTCGGGGTCGTGGACCTCGATGCGCAGCCGCACCTCGTTCATCGAGACGGCGAGGCCCGATTGCCACCCGTGCCCCCTTCAGGTCCTCCCGTTCGACTCGGGGACCTGTCCGGTCACGGGGTCGTTCACCATGCTGGGCTTTCCCGCTCCGGAGGATCCCGACCTCGTCTACCGGGACGGCATCACCGATGCCGTCTACCTGGAGGGCGAGCATCATGTGCGTGAGTACACCCGGGCGTTCGACGGACTGCGGGCGGCAGTCCTGAGTCCTCGACGTTCGACCCATCTGATCGAAACGGCCCTGAAGGAATACGCCAAGTGAGTCCTGCAATGTCCGACGCGGACGGCGGTCGGGTGTGGTTCACGTCTTCGCACAGCACGGTGCGGGAGGAGAGTGCGTCGAGTGCGCACTGCCCGATGACGGCGCCCTAGTACGGGACTCGAAGACATCGGGAGTGCCCGTGGTGGCGTTCGGAAGCGAACCCTGGCTCTCGTTCATACGTGCCCTGAGGCACCGCACCTCCGCAGAGTGACGGCGCATGACGTACACCGGGGCGGCACGCCAATATGTGCGGCTATGGCGACCATTACGAGTGCTGAGAGCGCTGTGCAGTACGCCCGTGAGAACGGGTGGAGCACGGAGACCGTGCGGACGGCCTTCGGGCAGGTGGCGGTGGAGATCGTCAAGTGTGTGAAGGGGACGAAGACCGTGTCCGGCATGTGGGCGACCGCTCCGGACCTGAAGCTTCCCTGGCACACCTACTGGTGCAAGGGCTTCTACAGCACGGGAAGCGGCTCGGATCGTGTCATCGACGACATGACGTCCAAAGATCCCAAGGTCCCGGCTCTGGAGAACGTTCTCGCCGAGTTGGTGTGACGTCGATGTGCTCGGGACCTGCATTCCGCGCGCAAGGGCGCGTTGGATCCTCGTCCAGGCGAGTCGGGCCCGTGGCGTTCTCGCGTTCGCGGGATTGCGAGACGTGACGTGGACGGCGTACGTCCGCCGATGACACGGGCTTCGTTGTGAGCCACGCCACCGGAACTGTCCTCCGGGAGCGGAGAGGTACGGGTGTGAGTTCCCACGGTGGCGGTGACGATGACGGGTTGTTGCGGGCTCGGGTGCGGGCGGGGCAGCGGGAGGCGTTCGGGGAGTTGTACGAGCGGTATGCCTCAGCCGTCTATCACCATGCCCTGCGGCTGACCGGGGACTGGTCCGCGGCCGAGGAGGTGATGTCGGAGACGTTTCTGGCGGCCTGGCGGGCGCGGGGTGATGTGGCGGTGGACGGGGGGTCGTTGCGGTCCTGGTTGTTCGGGATCGCCACCAACAAGGCCCGTAACGCCGAGCGGGGGCGCCGGCGGCGGCTCGCCTTTCTGTCGCGGCGGACCGAGGAGGTGGTCGGCGACTTCGCCGAGGACCTCGCCGGGCGGATCGACGACGCCCGGCGGCTGGCCGAGGTGCGGCGGGTGCTCGGGCGGCTGCGGCGGCACGAGCGGGAGGTCATCGCCCTGTGCGTATGGGGCGGGCTCGACTACGCGCAGGCCGCCGAGGCGCTCGGGGTGCCGGTGGGCACCGTACGGTCGCGGCTGTCGCGGGCGCGCAAGCGGCTGCGGGAGTTCGTCGAGAAGGAGGCCCGGAAAACCGCGGGACGTACGGAACCCCGCTCCCGTCGCGGAGAGGTGGAGAGTGAGGCCGCGTTCGCGGCCCTTCCCCTTCAGGAGGAGACCCGATGAACGCCGACCCGGCCGGATCCGAGCAGGAAGAGCGCGCGGAACTGGCGCGACTGGTGCCCGCCGGTCCCGTCGAGCGGGGGCTGCCTCCTGAGCTTCACTCCCACCACAAGGACGTACTCATGCAGCTCATCGATCGCGAACGACACGGTGCGGACCCGGCGACGACGGAGACGGCCACGCTTCCCGCGCGGACCCGTCGGCCGGCCCGGCCCGTTCTGCTCGCCGCATCCGTCGCCGTCGCGGTGGCCGCCACGCTGACCGTGGGGCTCGTCACCGGGCAGCGCGGGCCGGACGGCGGTCACGGCGCCACGGCCACGGCGGGCACCGGCGCTCACGGCGGTCACGGTGCCGTCGTCACCCTCGACCGGATCGCCGCCGTCGCCCTGCGCACGGACGTCGAGCCGGTGCGGGACGGCCAGTTCGTGTACGTCCGCACGCGGGTCGCCGAGAACGAGGCCGACTGGGAGCAGCCGGTCCGGCCCGGGTCGCTGCACGACCGGGAGGCGTGGTTCTCGCAGGAGCAGGGGCCCCTGGTGGAGTACGGGCTGATCCGCGAGAACGGCGACGACTTCCCGATCCGGATCCTGGTGCCCGAGGGTTCCGACGGGGAGACGGCCGGTATCGACCGGCCCACCTACGCCTGGCTCGCCTCGCTCCCCACCGACCCGGCCGCGCTGCTGAAGCGGATCTACGCCGAGACGCCCGTGGAGGATGGAGAGGATCAGGACCAGGCCGTGTTCGACCGGATCGGCGAACTCGTCCGGGAGCAGGTCATGCCGTCCGCCACGGCCGCCGCGATCTACCGGGCCACCGCACGCATCCCCGGTGTGACCGAGGTGGACGACGCGGTGGACGCCGCCGGGCGGCACGGCATCGCGATCGCCCGCGAGGACACGCGGATGGGGCTGCGCACCGAGTGGATCTTCGATCCCGACACCCTCGCCTACCTCGGTGAGCGCACGGTCCTCAGCCGGGACTCCGCCATGGGGAGCGCGGGGACCGTGTTCGACACCCGGGCCGTGCTGGAGCGGGCCGTCGTCGACAGGAAGGGGCAGCGGCCGCGGTCCGGATCGGGGCGTTAGCCTCAGGAGCGGTCAGGGCGTTCCGACCGTTTCAGGAGGAGGCAGGTATGGCCAGGGGTTCCGTTCCCGGTTCGTTGATCGCCGCGGGTGGGCTCGTCGGTGGGTACGGCGTGGCCCGGTGGACGAAGAAGCGGCAACTGGGCGGGGTCGTGCTGGCCGTCGCCGGGGCCGCGGCCGGGCGGGAGTGGCAGCGGCGGGCCGGCGGGAAGGCCGCGGGGGCGCTCGGTGTCGCGTACGTCGCCGCGTTCGCCGGGTCGCATCCGCTGGCCAAGAAGGTGGGCGCCTGGCCGGCCGTCTTCGGCGTCGCCGGTGCCGTCGCGCTCGCCTCCTGGGCGGTGGCCGACCGGCAGGGGTGAGCCGGCCCGGCTCCCCGTCGCGTCGGCACCCGTCCCCGACGAGGGACCCCCGCTCCCCGTCGCGTCCGCCCCCGTCCCCGCCCCCAAGGCAGCACCCCGGCATCCCGTCACATCGGCACCCGCCCCGAGCGGAAAGCCCGGCGGTACGTCTGTGGGCTCGTCCCCGTCACCTTGCGGAAGCGTTCGCGGAACGCCGTCGGGGAGCCGAAGCCGGTGCGCGTGGCGATGAGTTCCACGGGGTGGGCCGTCGTCTCCAGGAGGTGCTGGGCGCGGCGGACGCGGGCCCGGTGCAGCCACTGCAAGGGCGTCGTGCCCGTCTGTTCGCGGAAGCGGCGGTTGACGGTGCGGGTGCTCATGCCGGCCCGGTCGGCGATGCGGTCCAGGGTCAGGTCCTCGCCGCAGTTGTCCTCCAGCCAGGTCAGCAGTGGCTCCAGGGCCGCCCCGGCGGGGGCCGGCGGGATGTCGTGGGCGATGAACTGGGCCTGGCCGCCCTCCCGTTCGAGGGGCATGACCGCCATCCGCGCGGCCTGTGCGGCGACCGCCGAGCCGTGGTCACGGCGGATCATGTGCAGGCACATGTCCAGGGCCGCGGCCGCGCCCGCCGAGGTGAGGAACTGGCCGTTGTCGACGTAGAGGACGTCGGGGTCGACCGTCACCCTCGGGTAGCGCGCCGCCAGGTCCGGCGCGGCGATCCAGTGCGTGGTGGCGCGCAGTCCGTCCAGCAGGCCCGTGGCGGCGAACAGGAACGCGCCGACGCAGACCGAGGCGATCCGGGTGCCGTCCGCCGCGGCCGCGCGCAGTGCCTCCGTGACGCCCGGCGGCAGCACCGGCGGGGGCTCGGTGACCCCCGGCAGCACGATCGTGTCCGCCTCCGCGAGCGCCTCCAGGCCGTACGGGGCGCGGATCGTGAAACCGCCCGCCGGTACGTCCGCCGAGCCGTTCGGCGAGCAGACCTTCACCTCGTACGCCTCCCTGCCGTCCGGGAGGCGGGCCCAGCCGAAGGTGTCGACCGGGGCGGAGAGGTCGAAGGGGATCACTCCGTCGAGTGCGAGTACGGCCACCGTGTGCATCCCACGATCCTAGGCCGCCCCCTGGCGAGAATCCGTCGGACCCTGGCACTCCTGCCACTTCTGCCCCGTCCCCGTGCCGTCTAGCGTCGGGGCCGTGACCAAACTGCTCCTCGCTCTCCACGTCCTCGCCGCGATCGTCGCGATCGGCCCCGTGACCGTCGCCGCCAGCATGTTCCCGCCCGCCGCCCGCCGGGCCCTGGCCGCGCCCGACGACGAGCGGGCGGTGGGGACCGTGCATCTGCTGCACCGGATATGCCGGGTGTACGCCGGTGTCGGCATCGCCGTGCCCGTCCTCGGGTTCGCCACGGCGAGCGCGATGGGGGTGATGGGCGACGCCTGGCTGATCGCGTCGACCGTGCTGACGGTGCTGGCCGCCGGGGTGCTCCTCGTGCTGGTGCTGCCCCGGCAGGAGACGCTGGTCGAGGGCGGCGGGGACGCGGCGGTGACCGTGCGGCTCGCCATGTTCACCGGGATCTTCAACCTGCTCTGGGCGACCGTGACCGTGCTGATGATCGTACGGCCGGGGTCGACCACCGGGGCCTGAGACCCCCGAACCGGGGCCTGAGCGCCCCCCGCCCCCCCACACGAAGCAGACCTCAGGCTCAACCCTCTGCCGCCGCCGTCGCCGTCGCCGGTGCCGCCGACAGCGGACGCGCCACGTCCTCCAGGGACCGCCGCTCCGCCTTGACCGCCAGGAACGCCGCCACCAGACCCGCCGCGCACATCAGCGTCGCGCCGATCTGGAAGGCGAGGACCGTGTCGCCGACCTTGCCCGTGCCGGTGAGGTCGGCGAAGAGCAGCGGGCCGCTGATGCCGCCGGCGGCGGTGCCGAGGGCGTAGAAGAAGGCGATGGACATGGCCCGGGTCTCCATCGGGAAGATCTCGGAGACCGTGAGGTAGGCGCTGGAGGCGCCGGCCGACGCGAAGAACAGCACCGCGCACCAGCACGCCGTCATGGTGCTCGCGCTCAGCGCGCCCTGGTCGAAGAGCCAGGCCGTGCCGAAGAGCAGCAGGCCGGACAGGAGGTACGTGGACGAGATCATCACGCGGCGGCCGAGCGTGTCGAACAGTTTGCCCAGCAGCAGCGGGCCGCAGAAGTTGCCGATTGCGATGACGGCGAAGTAGTAGCCGGTGTTGCCGCTCGGCACGTCGAAGAACGTGGTCAGGATCGCGCCGAAGCCGAAGGTGATCGCGTTGTAGAGGAACGCCTGGCCGATGAAGAGGGAGAAGCCGAGCACCGCCCGCCTGCGGTACGTGCCGAACACGGTCCGCGCGATCTCGGCGAAGGTCGTGCTCTCGCGCTGGTGGATGACCAGCTCACCCTCGGCGCGGGGCAGCGGCTCACTGCGCTCGGCCGTGACGCGTTCCTCGATCGAGGCGACGATCTCCTCCGCCTCCCGGTCCCGCCCGTGGATCAGCAGCCAGCGCGGGCTCTCCGGGACGTGCCGTCGTACGAGGAGGATCACCAGGGCGAGGACGGCGCCGAGCGCGAAGGTCAGCCGCCAGCCGACGTCCGCCGCGAAGAGGTCGGTGTTCAGCGCGACGACCGAGAGCAGGGCGCCGGCCACCGCGCCCAGCCAGAAGCTGCCGTTGATCATCAGGTCGACGCGGCCGCGGTACTGGGCCGGGATCAGCTCGTCGATCGCGGAGTTGATCGCCGCGTACTCGCCGCCGATGCCGAAGCCGGTGAGGAAGCGGAAGAGCAGGAACCACCAGGTGTCGAAGGAGATCGCGGTCAGCGCGGTGGCGCCCAGATACACCGCGAGGGTGATCATGAAGAGCTTCTTGCGGCCCCAGCGGTCGGTCAGCCGCCCCCAGAACAGGGCGCCGATGCAGGCGCCCGCCACGTACAGGGCGGCGGCGATACCGGTGACCTGGCCCGAGGTGATCGGCAGGCCGCTGCCGGGCTCGGAGAGCCGTCCGGCGATGTTGCCGACGACCGTGACCTCCAGGCCGTCCAGGATCCATACGGTGCCCAGGCCGATGACGACGGTCCAGTGCCAGCGCGACCACGGCAGCCGGTCGAGCCGCGCGGGGATGTCGGTGGTGACGGTACGGCCGGTCGCGGCCCGGGCGGTGGTCATGGGGCGCCCCTCCTCCTTGAGAGCGGAACGCAGACCAGGTTCCCCGGGCCGGAGTGATCACGCCCCCGACACCCGCCACACCCCCGACACCCTCGCCCCGCACACGCTCACGCCCCCGATGTCCCCGACGCCCCAGACGACAAAGCCCCCCTCACGCCCCCAGCGCCCGCGCCACCGTATAGATCAGCAGCCCCGCCAGCGACCCCACCACCGTGCCGTTGATCCGGATGAACTGCAGGTCCCGGCCGATGTGCGCCTCGATCTTGCGGGTGGTGTGCTCGGCGTCCCAGCCGGCCACCGTGTCGGTGATCAGGGAGGTGATCTCCTTGCGGTACGTCGTCACGACGTGCACCGCCGCGCCCTCCACCCAGCGGTCGACCTTCTCCTGCACCTTGGGTTCGGTCGCCATCCGGGCCCCCAGGGAGAGCAGCGAGGCCCGCACCCGCAGCCGCAGCTCGCTGCGCTCGTCCTCCGCGGCGGCCACGATCATGGAGCGTACGGCGGTCCAGACGGAGGCGATCAGATCCTGCACCTCGCTGCGGCCCAGCACCTCGCCCTTGAGCCGCTCCACCCGCGCCCGCGTCTCGGTGTCGGACTGGAGGTCGGAGGCGAAGTCGGTGAGGAAGCGGTCCAGGGCGGCGCGCGCCGGGTGCGAGGGCATGTCCCGCATCTCCGCGCTGAACCGCAGCAGCTCCTTGTAGACGCGCTCCCCGACCCGCTTGTCGACGAACCTCGGCGTCCAGCCGGGCGCGCCGCCCTGCACCGCGTCCATCACGGAGTCGCCGTGGAACACCAGCCAGTCGTGCGCCCGGGACACCACCAGGTCGACGGCCCTGCGGTGACCGCCGTCGGCGACGATCCGCTCCAGCAGCTTGCCGAGGCCGGGCGCGATCTCCTGGGCGTCGGCCCGGCGGGTGATCGCCTCGCCGACCACCGCCTGGACGTCGGTGTCGCGCAGCACGGCCAGGGCGCCGCGCAGGGCGGTCGCCAGTTCGGCCGTCACCCGGTCGGCGTGCTCGGGCTCCGCCAGCCAGCCGCCGAGCCGGCTGCCGATGCCGACGGTGCGCAGCCGCTGCCGTACGACGTCCCGGGAGAGGAAGTTCTCGCCGACGAACTCGCCGAGCGAGACGCCGAGCTGGTCCTTCTTGTTCGGGATGATCGCGGTGTGCGGGATGGGCAGGCCCAGCGGGTGGCGGAACAGGGCCGTGACCGCGAACCAGTCGGCGAGCGCGCCGACCATGCCGGCCTCGGCGGCCGCCGCCACATAGCCCGCCCAGGGGCCCGCGCCCTGGTGGGAGGCCCACTCGGCGAGGGCGTAGACGAGCGCCACGAACAGCAGCAGGCCGGTCGCGGTGATCTTCATACGCCGTACGCCGCGGCGTTTCTCCTCGTCGGCGGCGCTGAAGACGTTCATGGTGCGGGGCGCCCCCGCCACGGCGGGTTCGGCCTGCGCTTGCGTGCGTTCCATCGGTTCCACCCGTTCGACTCCACCCGTTCGACGCCACACGTTCCGGTCCCCGCGGGCGGTCCGCGGCCATTGTCCCCACTTGAGGTACCCCGTGCGGTACCCCATGAGGTCCCCACTTGAGCGACTCCTGGAACGAATCAGGAGTTCCCGACGTCTGTCAGACGGGGGCTCAACGGCGAACTCCTGATCTGTTCCCGGAGCCCACCGCTCCCCGCACCGAGGAGACCCGCACCCGCATGACCAGGCACCGCGGTGGTTATGCCCTGCTGTCCGCGCTCGTCGCCGTGATCGTGGCCGTGTCCGCCGGGATCTACGCCGCCGCCGACGCGGGGACGGCCCGCCCGGACACCTTCGCCGCGCCCCCCGCCCCGCACAACCCGGCCCAGCCCGCCTCCACCGGCGTCTGGGCCACCACCTGGGCCGCCGCCCCGGACGGCGCCGAACCCGGCACCGAGACCCTCGGCACGGCCGGCCGCACGGTCCGCAACCTCGTGCACACCAGCGTCGGCGGCACCGGCGCCCGCGTCACCCTGTCCAACCTGTACGGCACCCGCCCGCTGACCGTCACCCACGCCACGCTCGCCGTCGCGGCCGCCGACGACAGCCCCGCCGCGGCCGCCGGGACCCTGCGCCGGCTCACCTTCGGCGGGGCCACCACGGTCGTCGTGGCGCCGGGCGGGCAGGCCGTCAGCGACACCGTCGCCGTGGCGCTGCCGGCCGACTCCGACGTCCTCGTCAGCGTCTACACGCCCACCTCGGCCGGGCCGGTCACCTTCCACCGGCACGCCCGGCAGACCGGTTTCACCGCCGACGGCGAGCACACCGAGGACGTCACGGGCACCGCGTTCACCGCGGCCGGCACCCACTGGCGGTATCTGACCGCGCTGGACGTGCTCGGGCCCGAGGCCGACGGCACCCTGGTCGCCCTCGGCGACTCCATCACCGACGGGATCACCGCCACCGAGGGCGCCGACCGCCGCTGGCCCGACATCCTCGCCGAACGGCTGCGCGCGGCGGCCGCCACCGGCGCGGACGTGCCCCGCTACGGCGTGGCCAACGAGGGCATCAGCGGCAACCAGGTCCTCGCCGACGGCCGGGAGCGCGGCGGCCCCAGCGGCCTCTCCCGGCTCGACCGGGACGTCCTCGGCCGGACCAACGTCAAGGTCGTCGTGATCGACCTCGGCGTCAACGACATCCTGCGCAACCGGCGGCTCGCCGACCCCGACGCGATCGTGACCGGGCTGCGCGCCCTGGTCGAGCGGGCCCACGCGCGCGGCGTCCGGGCGGTCGGCACCACCCTCACCCCGTTCGGCGGCCACCGCGGCTACAGCGGCGCCCGCGAGGCCGTACGGCAGCAGGTCAACGCGGCGATCCGGGACGGCGGGGTGTTCGACGCCGTCGTCGACTTCGACAAGGCGCTCCGCGACCCCTACGACCCGCGCAGCCTGCGCCCGGAGTACGACTCCGGCGACCGTCTTCACCCCAGCGACCTGGGCTACCGCAAGCTGGCCGAGGCGATCGACCTGACGGATCTGAAGGGCTCGGCGACGGCCGCGCTCTGAGAGAACCCGGAGCGGGCAGGCTCCGACGGCGCCGGAACGAGCCGCGCGTCGCAGAGACCCCGGTCAGTCCTCGTAGCGCGGCTCGCGCCGCCGCTCCTCGCGATGGCCGCGCAGCACGTCCTTGTGGCCCTCCAGCATCCGGCGGTGGGCCTGCTGCACGTCGTCCCGGAAGTCGGCGTGCAGCTCGCGCAGCGCCGCCTTGCGGTCCAGCTTCGCCTGCCGCCGCGCCGCCCTGGTCTGCTTGCGCTCGACACCGACCCCGCCCCAGAAGGCGAACCCGGTGACCACCACGCGCGGCGCCCCCGGGTCGCCCGGGATCCCGGCCTCCCGCTGGTCGAAGCCGCCCATGACCCCGATGCCGCGGACGACGACCTCCACGCCCGGCGGCACCACGATCTGCATCCCGCCCATGATCGCGACGCAGTTGATCACGACCTCGCCGTCGGCGAAGTTCGCCTCGCGCAGGTCGAGTTCACCGCCGCCCCAGAACGCGAAGCAGTTGAACCGCCGGGGCACCGTCCAGCGGCCCCGGCGCTGGAAGCCCGACATGACGGCGACCGCCCAGGTCGAGGAGCCCTCGCCGCCCACGATCCGGCCGCTCCAGTCCTCGTCCCGGCCGCCGTCCACGGCCGCGTCCTTGCGCAGCGAGACCACCGGCGGCGGGGTCACCCCGGGGGCCGGCAGATCGCGGGTGATCGGGGTCAACTCCCCGTAGGTGCGCGCCTGGTACGTCTGCTCCAGGCGCTCCTCGAACTCGGACATGTCGAGCCGGCCCTCGGCGAGGGCGTCCCGCAGGATCTCGGCGACCCGCTCACGGTCGGCGTCGGAGGCGCGGAGGTCCGCACGTGCGTCGTCGCTCATGGGAGCAGCCTACGAGCTGGGAGCGCCGGGCACTACGGTCTCCCGCTCCGCCGGAGGTTCGGGCGCCCCGCCGGTCACCGACAGCACCCGTGCGATCACGGCCTCGATGTCGGGCTCCCGGACGGAGAGGTCCAGCAGCGGGTACGCGGCGGCGATCCGGGCGACCAGCGGGGCCGCCGACTCCGACGCCGGGAACGCCAGCCACTGCCGGGGCCCGTCCACCTTCACCACCCGGGCCGCCGGACCCGCGTCGATCGGCGGCAGCTCCCGCTCCAGGTCCACCACCAGGGTCCGCTCGGCGCCGCCCACCTCGTGCAGTCCGGTGAGCGCGCCGTCGTAGACCATCCGGCCGTGGTCGATGACCATGACCCGGGAGCAGAGCTGCTCGATGTCCTGGAGGTCGTGGGTGGTGAGCAGCACCGTGGTGCCGCGCTCCGTGTTCAACTCCCGCAGGAACTCCCGTACTCGGGCCTTGGAGACCGTGTCGAGGCCGATCGTCGGCTCGTCCAGGTAGAGGACCTCCGGGTCGTGCAGCAGGGCCGCGACGATGTCGCCGCGCATCCGCTGCCCGAGCGAGAGCTGCCGCACCGGTACGTCCAACAGGGCGCCCAGGTCGAGGAGTTCGACGAGCCGGTCGAGGTTCTCGCGGTAACGGGCGTCGGGGATGCGGTACATGCGGTGCATCAGCCGGTAGGAGTCGATCAGCGGCAGGTCCCACCACAGGGTCGTGCGCTGCCCGAACACCACCCCGATCCGGTGGGCCAGCCGGGTCCGTTCGCGCGACGGGTCGATGCCCGCCACCCGCAGCCGGCCGCCGCTCGGCGTGAGGATCCCGGTCAGCATCTTGACCGTGGTCGACTTCCCGGCGCCGTTCGGGCCGATGTAGCCGACCATCTCGCCGCGCGCCACGGTGAAGGAGATCGAGTCGACCGCCCGCACCCGGCGCACCTCCCGGCGCAGAAAACCTGTCCTGCGGCGCACGTCGAAGACCTTCTCGACCCGGTCCACCTCGATGAAGCCACGCTCCGGCATGTCCGACTCCCTTCAACTGCCCGTGCTGCGATACGACCTGAGCCCCGCCCGCCACGCCAGCCCGGCCAGCGCGCAGCAGCCCGCCGCGACCAGCGGGGGCGCGAACGCGGTCCACCCCGGCAGCCCCAACGGGTAGGGGCGGCCCAGCACATGGGCCGCCGGCACCCAGTTCACGAAGGCCAGCGGCACGATGAACGTCACCCCGCGCACCAGCTCCTTGCCGAACACCGTCGGCGGGTACTGGAGCAGCGTCTGCCCGCCGTAGGTGAACGCGGCCTGCGCCTCCGAGGCGTCCTGCGCCACGAACTGGAACGCGGCGCCCGCCACGAACACCGCGCCGAAGATCGCCGCCCCGCTGACCAGCGTCACCGGCAGCAGCAGCACCTTGGCCGGCGTCCAGTCGACGTCGAGGGCGATCAGCGCGTACCCGAGCACCAGCGCGCCCTGGGTGACCCGGCCGAGCCGGCGCAGCGCGAACCGGTCGGCGGCGACCTGCGCCAGCACCGGCGCGGGACGCACCAGGAGCGTGTCCAGCGAGCCGTCCCGCACCCGCCGGCCCAGCCGCTCGGCCGAGCCGATCAGCAGGTCCGCGAGCCCGAAGGAGGTCGCCGACAGCCCGTACAGGAACGCCACCTCGGGCAGCGTGTAGCCGCCCAGCACGTCCACCTGCGCGAACATCAGCAGGATCGCGACGAAGTCCAGCCCGGTCACCACCAGCCCGCCCAGCGCCGTCAGCGCGAACGACACCCGGTAGGCCAGCGTGGAGCGGATCCACATGCCGGCGATCAGCCCGTAGGCGCGCACCCCCTCCAGCGCCCGCACCCCGCTCTCCCGCACCCCGCTCTCAGCCACCCTGGACCACCACCCGCCGGGTCGCCGCCGACTGCACCAGCCGGCCCACCGCCAGCAGCGCCACCGCCCACCCCGCCTGGAAGGCGAGGACGGACGCCCAGTCCGCCTCCCCCATCAGCAGGTCCGCCGGCATCTGGAGCAGCGCCGCCCACGGCAGCAGCCGTACGACCTCCCCGAGCGCCCCCGGGAACGCGTTCAGCGGCAGCGCCATCCCGCCGCAGAACATGCCCGTGACCATCAGCACCTGCGAGGCGCCCGTGCCGTCCAGCAGCCAGAACGCGCTCAGCGCCACCAGGTAGCGGATCGCGAAGCTCACCACCATCGCCAGCACCACGGCGACCAGGAACAGCAGCCAGCGCAGCGGATCGTCGGGCAGCGCCGTCGGGAAGAACAGCACCCCGAACGTGAACGGGATCACGCCCCGCCCGATGAGCTGGAAGAGTGAACGCCCCAAGTCGGCCGCCAGCCACCACACTTGGAGATCGGCCGGCCGGTACAGATCGGTCGCCACCTCGCCGGTGCGGATCCGCTCCATGAGTTCGGCCTCGAAACCGCCGCCCTGGATCGCCAGCGTCGCGTACAGCGCCTGCCCCAGCCACACGAACGTCACCGCCTGCGCCTGGTCGTAACCGCCCAGGTGAGGGCGCTCGTCCCACAGCGCGATGTACGTGTAGACGAGGATCAGACCGAAGACGGTGTTGGTGAACACCCCCGCGGCCGTGGCCGCCCGATACGTCGCGTACCGTCTGAAACCCCCCGCCGCGACGGCCGTGTACAACCGCGCCGAACCCACCGCAACCTTCCTCCTCGCCCGCTGGTCTCCCTCTGCGACAGTGCAGCCACCGAAAGACACGAAAGCCACGCAGGACACCGAAGACCCGAAAAGACACCGAAGCGCAGGAGCCTAATGCGCGACCGCGGCGGCCTGCCACGCGTTTTCCCCGCAACGCGTGCCGCTCGCCGGGAACGGAACGCTTGGTGCGAGAGTCTTCAACAGGGGGCGCAGAACGCGTACGAGACGTACTGCACCGTACGAGACGTACGGGACGCACAACGCGAAACGGGAGTCCGAGCAGCACATGAGCGACGAGCCACAGCCGCAGCAGCCGACCGAGGGCTCGGCACCGGGTGCGCCCGAGGCAGCCGGCGCCAAGCCGAAGCGGGTCAAGCGCACCGGGTGGCGGCGGCTGATCCCCACCTGGCGCATGGTGCTGAGCACCTTCGTCCTGGGCTGCCTGCTCCTCGTCGGCCTGTTCTTCCTCGGCTACTCCATGGTCAAGATCCCGCCGGCCAACGCGATCGCCACCAAGCAGTCCAACGTCTATCTGTACGCCGACGGCACCGAGATCGCCCGCGACGGCCAGATCAACCGTGAGTCCGTCGACCTCTCGCAGATCTCCAAGGACGCCCAGCACGCGATACTCGCCGCCGAGGACCGCGACTTCTACACCGAGTCCGCGATCGACCCCAAGGCCATGCTGCGGGCCGGCTGGAACACCGCGCTGGGCAAGGGCAAGCAGTCCGGCTCGACGATCACCCAGCAGTACGTCAAGAACTACTACCTCGCGCAGGAGCAGACGGTCACCCGGAAGGTGAAGGAGTTCTTCATCGCGATCAAGCTGGACCGCGAGAAGTCCAAGGCCGACATCCTGGAGGGCTACCTCAACACCAGCTACTTCGGCCGCAACGCCTACGGCATCCAGGCCGCCGCCAAGGCGTACTACGGTGTCGACGCCCTCGCGCTCACCCCCGCCCAGGGCGCCTACCTCGCCGCGCTCGTCAACGCGCCCAGCGAGTACGACGTGACCGCCCATCCCGAGAACAGGCGTGCCGCCGAGGCCCGTTGGAACTACGTCCTGGACGGCATGGTCACCAAGGGCTGGCTGGACGCCTCCGAGCGCGCGGGCATGAAGTTCCCCACGCCGAAGGAGACTTCGGGCGCCGACACCGGCATGTCCGGCCAGCGCGGCTACCTCGTCACCGCGATCAAGGACTATCTCAAGACCAACAAGATCGTCACCTCCGAGCAGTTGGAGGCCGGCGGCTACCGCATCACCACCACGCTGGAACGCAAGAAGCAGAAGGCGTTCGTCAAGGCCGTCGACGACAAGCTGATGAGCAAGCTCGACAAGAAGAACCGCAAGGTCGACACGTACGTGCGCGCGGGCGGCGCCGCCGTCGACCCCAAGAACGGCGAGGTCCTCGCCCTCTACGGCGGCATCGACTACATCAAGCAGTACACGAACAACGCCACCCGCCGGGACTTCCAGGTCGGCTCCACCTTCAAGCCGTTCGTCCTCACCTCGGCCGTGCAGCACAGCTCCGAGACCCAGGACGGCCGCCCCATCACGCCCAACACGGTCTACGACGGCACCAACAAGCGCCCCGTCCAGGGCTGGCCCGGCGGCACCTACTCCCCCGCCAACGAGGACGACGTCAACTACGGCGACATCTCCGTGCGCACCGCCACCGACAAGTCCGTCAACTCGGTGTACGCGCAGATGGCCGTCGACGTCGGCCCCGAGAAGGTCAAGAAGACCGCCGTCGCCCTCGGCCTGCCCGCCGACACCCCCGACCTCCAGCCGTACCCCTCCATCGCCCTGGGCACGGCCACCGCCAGCGTCCTCGACATGGCCGAGGCGTACGCCACCCTCGCCAACCACGGCAGGCACGGCACGTACACGCTGGTCAAGAAGGTCACCAAGGACGGCGACTCGGTCGTCGACCTGCCCTCGCCGAAGTCCTCCCAGGTCATCAGCCGCGAGGCCGCCGACACCACCACCGCCGTCCTGCGCAGCGTCGTCCAGAACGGCACGGCGACCGCCGCCCAGGCCGCCGGACGCCCGGCCGCCGGCAAGACCGGCACCGCCGAGGAGGACCAGGCCGCCTGGTTCGCCGGCTACACCCCCGACCTCGCCACCGTCGTCGCCGTCATGGGCCAGGACCCCGAGACCGCCGCCCACAAGTCCCTCTACGGCGCCATGGGCCTGCCCCGGATCAACGGCGGCGGCGCGCCCACCGAGATCTGGGCCCAGTTCACCAAGGAAGCCCTCAAGGGCACGCCCGCCAGCGACTTCAGCCTCCAGCTCCAGGACGGCGCCGAGGAGTCCGCCTACCCGTCCGCGCCGCCCGCCGCGCAGTCGCCCAGCCAGAGCCCGGACGCCGACGCCACCACCGGCGGACAGACCGACCAGGGGCAGACCACCGAGGGCCAGACGCAGGGGCAGACCCAGGGCCAGACCGGCGGCGCCACGGACGGCGGCACGCCCACCGCCAGTGCGGGCACCACCACGGGCGCCACCGACGGCTCCACCGCCGACGGCGGTACGACGGCCGACGGCGGCACCTCCACCGGCGGCAACGGCTCCACCACCGACGGCGGCACGACGATCGAGGGCACGTCCGGCGGCCCCGGCGGCGGCAACGGGGCGACGACGCTGGGCACGGGCCCGCTGAGCGCCGTACGGGAGGAATGAGGCCGGGGCGGCTCAGTGGCCGCCGGTCGCCTTGAGACCGATCACGGCGACCAGCAGCAGGGCCACGAAGAAGATCCGCGCGGCGGTGGCCGGCTCACCCAGCACCACCATCCCGACCACCGCCGCCCCGGCCGCGCCGATCCCCACCCACACGCCGTAGGCCGTGCCGATGGGCAGCGAGCGCGTCGCGTACGACAGCAGCAGCATGCTCGCGACGATGCCGGCACCGGTGAACAGGCTGGGCACGAGCCGGGTGAAGCCGTCGGTGTACTTCATACCGACGGACCAGCCGACCTCCAGCAGACCGGCGACGACGAGCAGAACCCAGGCCATGGGGCACCTCCGGGACGGTTCGGAACGGGGTGCGTCGTCTTTACGTCTCTCACCCGGTACGGCGCGTCTCGTCGGGCTGGCTCCACTCCTCAACCTAGCAAAGAAAAGCCGTAGGGGCTGGTGACCATGGTCACCAGCCCCTACGGGCGTCCAGAACCGTCGATCCACAGGTTCTTTCGGGTTCTTGCAGGTTCTACAGATACAGCCCGGTGGTGTCCTCCGAGCCCTCGAAGCGGTCCGCGGCCACCGCGTGCAGATCGCGCTCCCGCATCAGCACGTAGGCCACGCCCCGCACCTCCACCTCGGCCCGGTCCTCCGGGTCGTACAGCACCCGGTCGCCCGGCTCGACGGTCCGCACGTTCTGACCGACCGCGACGACCTCCGCCCAGGCCAGCCGACGGCCCACGGCCGCCGTCGCCGGGATCAGGATGCCGCCGCCGGAACGCCGCTCGCCCTCACTGGCGTCCTGCCGCACCAGCACCCGGTCGTGCAGCATCCGGATGGGCAGCTTGTCGTGCTGGGGGCCGTTCTGCTCGCTTCTCTTACCGCTCACGCCTCGAACCTACCTGCCTTCGCCGTCCACGGACGCGCCGGGCCGCCGCTCAGGACCTGCGGCGCCGGGCACCCAGCGCGAGCAGTCCCACGACGCCGACGACGGCGAGCGCGACCGGCACGATCCGCTCCAGCCGGGGCGCGCCGTCCTCGTCCACGAACTTCGACCGTACGTCGGTGACGGCACGGTTGACCTGCACATAGGCGCGGCCGATCGTGTGGTCGACGTTGGCGACGACCTTGGCCTTGGCGTCCCCGACGATGGTCTTCGGGTGCACCCGCACCCCGATCTCGTCCAGCGTCTCGGCCAGGGCCGTCCGGCGGGCCCTGATGTCCGCCTCGATCTGCGCCGGGGTTCTGGTGTCCGACGTGTCCGCCACGGTGGGGCCTCCGAAGTGAGCCGGTGCTTGTCTGCTGTCGGTTGTCTGTCCCGGACAGTCTGTCAGCTCTGCCCGCGATCGCACTGTCAGGACCCCCGGTTACGCTGGAGCGATGAGCGAGCGACTCCAGCCCGGGGACGTGGCCCCCGCCTTCACCCTCCCCGACGCCGACGGCAACGAGGTGTCCCTGTCGGACCACAAGGGCCGCAAGGTCATCGTCTACTTCTACCCCGCGGCCCTCACCCCGGGCTGCACCAAGCAGGCCTGCGACTTCACCGACAACCTCGACCTCCTGGCCGGCGCCGGGTACGACGTCATCGGCATCTCGCCGGACGCCCCCGAGAAGCTGGCCAAGTTCCGCGAGAAGGAGTCCCTCAAGGTCACCCTCCTCGCCGACCCCGACAAGAGCGTCCTCGACGCGTACGCCGCGTTCGGCGAGAAGAAGAACTACGGCAAGACCTACCAGGGCGTCATCCGCTCCACGATCATCGTCGACGAGCAGGGCAAGGTCGAACACGCCCTCTACAACGTCCGAGCCACCGGCCACGTGGCCAAGCTCATCAAGGACCTCTCCATCTGACCGCCCCTCCCCCTCCGAACGGCCCGCGCCCGGCACACACCGACGCGGGCCGCTCCCGTTCCCGGAGTGCCCCAACTGGCAAGCGCCGGCGCAGACGTGGTGTCACCGGAAGTGAAGGGTTCCACTCGCCCGGTGAGGCGACGGGCCCGTACACTGAGGGCCGCCGGTCGAGCGCGATGACCGTTTTTGAGCGGCCGTGATGGAATTTGGCAGTCATGCTGGGTTTAGGTCCCAGTGGGTTAACACCCGTGTGGGTTCGAGTCCCACCGGCCGCACGCACGACACGGAAGGGCCGCCCCTCGGGGCGGCCCTTCCCCGTGCCGGCTCAGCTCAGCAGCTCCCGGATGACCGGGACCAGGCCGCGGAAGGCCTTGCCTCGGTGGCTGATGGCGTTTTTTTCTGGGGGGGTCAGTTCGGCGCAGGTGCGGGTGTCGCCGTCGGGCTGGAGGATCGGGTCGTAGCCGAAGCCGTTGGTGCCCGTGGGGGTGTGGCGGAGGGTGCCGCGGAGTCGGCCCTCCACGACGCGTTCCGTGCCGTCCGGGAGGGCGAGGGCGGCCGCGCAGGCGAAGTGGGCGGCGCGGTGTTCCTCGGCGATGTCGGAGAGTTGGGCGAGGAGCAGGTCGAGGTTGGCCCGGTCGTCGCCGTGGGTGCCGGACCAGCGGGCGGAGAAGATGCCGGGGGCGCCGCCCAGGACGTCGACGCACAGGCCCGAGTCGTCGGCGACGGCCGGCAGGCCCGTGGCGCGGGCGAGGGCGTGGGCCTTGAGGAGCGCGTTCTCGGCGAAGGTGACGCCGGTTTCCTTGACGTCGGGGATCTCCGGGTAGGCGTCCGCGCCGACGAGGTCGTGGGGCAGACCTGCGTCGGCGAGGATCGACCTGAGTTCGGTGATCTTTCCGGCGTTGCGGGTGGCGAGGATCAGGCGGGTCATGGGGTTCAGTATCCCGCCCGGTCCCCGTGCCCCCGGCGCCCGTGTCCGTTACGGCGTGCAGACCTTCGTCAGTTCGCCCGCCGCGTCCGTGATCGGGCTGAGGTCGGGGGTGTTGTCGCCGTTCTGCACGGCCGTGCGGACGTTCGCGACGGCGTCCCCGAGGTCCTCGACCGCCTTGTTGACGTCGGCGTTGTCGGTCTTGGCGCCTATCTCGTCGAGGTTCTGGTCGATGGAGTTGAGGGACTCCTCGAGCTGGGTGGGGTCGTTCGAGGCGTTCTCGACGGCCTGTTGGAGGTCGGTGACGCTGTCGGCGATGGCGTCGGCGGTCTGGACGCAGTCCAGCGCCTTGCTGACGGCGTCGCAGCCGGTCACCGTGAGCCCGAGCGTGAGCGCGACGGCCGTGGCGGCGACCGCGGCGGTACGGCCGCCCCGGCGTCGGACCCGGCTCCCGAACTTGGCCATGGCTGTGTTCCTCCCTCTGTCAGGCCCCCAGGGAGGCCCCCCGTCGGCGTGCTGCCCTGCGTACTGGCCAAGACGCCGGGGCGCGCGCCGGGGTTGCCCCCGCGCGGCACCCTTCTTTGTGCGCTCTTTACTTTCCGAGGACGGTATCAAGCGCGGCCCGCTGGAGGGAGGCCAGTTCGGTGCATCCGGAGACGGCGAGGTCGAGCAGGGAGTTGAGTTCGTCGCGGGCGAAGGGCTCGGCCTCGGCGGTGCCCTGGACCTCGACGAAGCGGCCGTCGCCGGTGCAGACGACGTTCATGTCGGTGTCGGCCTTGACGTCCTCCTCGTAGCAGAGGTCGAGGAGGGGGATCCCGCCGACGATGCCGACGGAGACGGCGGAGACGGTGCCGGTGAGGGGCTGGCGGCCGGCCCTGATGAGCTTGCGGCCCTGGGCCCAGGTGATGGCGTCGGCGAGGGCGACGTAGGCGCCGGTGATGGCGGCGGTGCGGGTGCCGCCGTCGGCCTGGAGGACGTCGCAGTCCAGGACGATGGTGTTCTCGCCGAGCGCCTTGTAGTCGATGACGGCGCGCAGGGAGCGGCCGATCAGCCGGGAGATCTCGTGGGTGCGGCCGCCGATCTTGCCGCGGACGGACTCGCGGTCGCCGCGGGTGTTGGTGGCGCGGGGCAGCATGGAGTACTCGGCGGTGACCCAGCCTTCGCCGCTGCCCTTGCGCCAGCGCGGGACGCCCTCGGTGACGGAGGCGGTGCAGAAGACCTTGGTGTCGCCGAAGGAGACGAGGACGGAGCCTTCGGCGTGCTTGCTCCAGCCGCGTTCGATGGTGACGGGGCGGAGCTGTTCGGGGGTGCGGCCGTCGATGCGTGACATGGCGTCGAGCCTAGTCGTAACGGCGGAAGGGGCCCTCCCCCGGTGGGAAGCGGCCCCTTCCGGTGAGCCCTCGGGGCTCACACCGGCTCGTGCCGGCTCACATCATGTCTTCGATCTCCGCGGCGATGGGGTCCGCGTCGGTGCCGATGACGACCTGGACGGCGGTGCCCATCCGGACGACGCCGTGGGCGCCCGCGGCCTTGAGGGCGGCTTCGTCGACCAGGTCGGGGTTGGAGACCTCGGTGCGCAGGCGCGTGATGCAGCCCTCGATCTCTTCGATGTTGTCGAGTCCGCCGAGCCCGGCGACGATCTTCTCAGCCTTGCTGGCCATGTTCGGTCTCCCTGAATTCCCTGGTGCGAACCGCTTTGTCGCAGTAACCCACAGTTGGCCCATCTTCGCGAGCGGTCCTGTCGTGCGTACCGAAGGATGGCGACACGACGGCGGAACCGTCCGCGACTGGTCTACACCACCGGGCGGACGGTCGCCAAGCCAGCTTCCCCCGCGGAAGGATGCGGATGAGTGCCGACAGTGCGGTGAGTCCCGGCCGGGCCCGCTGGAACGCCCTGTTCCAGGGGTTGCAGAAGATGGGCCGCAGTCTTCAGCTCCCGATCGCGGTACTGCCCGCGGCCGGCATCCTGAACCGGCTGGGGCAGCCGGACGTGTTCGGGGACGACGGTCTGGGCTGGACGGACATCTCGAAGGTGATGGCCGGCGCGGGCGGCGCGCTGCTCAACTCGGAGCTGGGCCTGCCGATGCTGTTCTGCGTGGGCGTGGCCATCGGCATGGCGAAGAAGGCGGACGGCTCGACGGCGCTGGCGGCGGTGGCCGGATTCCTCGTCTACTACACGGTGTTGCGGCAGTTCCCGGAGGACTGCCCCTCGGGGTCGGAGGCGATCCCGAACATCGGCTGCATGGCGACGGTCGACCAGACGGTGGTGGCGTTCACCTATCAGAACCCCGGGGTGTTCGGCGGCATCGTGATGGGTCTGCTGTCGGCGTTCTTCTGGCAGCGCTACCACCGCACCAAGCTGGTGGACTGGCTGGGCTTCTTCAACGGGCGGCGGCTGGTGCCGATCATCATGTCGTTCGTGGCGATCGGCTTCGCGGCGCTGTGTCTGTGGGTGTGGCCGCCGATCGGTGACGGCTTGGAGAGCTTCAGCGACTGGCTGAGCGATCTGGGCGCCTGGGGTGCGGGCATCTTCGGTGTGGCGAACCGGGCGTTGCTGGTGATCGGTCTGCACCAGTTCCTGAACGTGCCCATCTGGTTCCAGTTCGGCAGCTACACCAAGCCGGACGGCACGGTGGTGCACGGTGACATCAACATGTTCCTGGCGGGCGACCCGGACGCGGGACAGTTCACCTCGGGCTTCTTCCCGATCATGATGTTCGCCCTGCCGGCGGCGGCGCTGGCGATCACCCACTGCGCGCGTGCGAACCGGCGCAAGGAGGTCGGCGGGCTGATGCTGTCGGTGGCGCTGACGTCGTTCGTCACCGGGATCACGGAGCCGATCGAGTACTCGTTCCTGTTCGTGGCGCCGCTGCTGTACGCGGTGCACGCGGTGCTGACGGGTGTGTCCATGGCGGTGACCTGGGGGCTCGGGGTGCACGACGGGTTCAGCTTCTCGGCCGGTCTGATCGACTACGTCATCAACTGGAACCTGGCGACGAAGCCGTGGGCGATCATTCCGATCGGGCTGTGCTTCGCGGCGGTGTACTACGTCATCTTCCGTTTCGCGATCACCCGGTTCGATCTGAAGACGCCGGGGCGGGAGCCGGAGGAGGAGCACGAGGACGTCACCAAGGCCTGACGCCGTACGGCTTCGAAGGCCCCCGGAGCGTGCTTCCGGGGGCCTTCGGCGTGCCCGGGCATTCCGGGCGAACGTCCAAGATCCGGTCCAAGATCGGGCACGGAGTGTAGCGCTCCGGTTGCAGATCTGACGGGTTCCTTATATCGCCTTCACCGTGCTAGAACATGGTCTACACCACTCAGGGATTGGTGTAGACCAGCACCGATGGAGGAAGTCTATGAGCACCGCCACAGCGCCACCGGCGGCCCCTGCGAAGAAGTGGGGATCCGGCCTTTTCCAGGGCCTCCAGAAGGTCGGCCGCAGCCTCCAGCTACCCATCGCCGTGCTGCCCGCGGCGGGCCTGCTTCTGCGTCTCGGCCAGCCCGACGTGTTCGGCAAGGACGGTCTGGGCTGGGGCAAGGTCGCGGACGTGTTCGCCACCGCCGGCGACGCGGTCTTCGCCAACCTGCCGCTGCTGTTCTGTGTCGGCATCGCGATCGGCTTCGCCAAGAAGGCCGACGGCTCGACGGCGCTGGCCGCCCTGGTCGGGTTCCTGGTCTACAAGAACGTGCTGACCGCGTTCCCGATCAGCGAGGCGAAGGTCACCGAGGGCGCGGACGTCGCCGCCACCTACAACGACCCCAAGGTGCTCGGCGGCATCGTCATGGGTCTGATAGCCGCCGTCACCTGGCAGCGCTTCCACCGCACCAAGCTCCCCGACTGGCTGGGCTTCTTCAACGGCCGCCGTCTGGTGCCGATCCTGATGGCCTTCATCGGCACCGCCGTCGGCGTCTTCTTCGGCCTGGTGTGGGAGCCGATCGGTGACGTCATCACCAACTTCGGCGAGTGGATGACCGGCCTCGGCGCCGTCGGCGCGGGCATCTTCGGCGCCATCAACCGCGCGCTGCTCCCGGTCGGCATGCACCAGTTCGTCAACACGGTGGCCTGGCAGGAGATCGGCTCCTTCAAGGACGCCTCCGGTGCGACGTGGCACGGCGACCTGCCGCGCTTCTTCCACGGCGACCCGACCGCCGGCCAGTTCATGACCGGCTTCTTCCCGATCATGATGTTCGCGCTGCCGGCCGCCGCCCTGGCGATCACGCACGCGGCCCGTCCCGAGCGCCGCAAGGCCGTCGGCGGCATGATGATCTCCCTCGCGCTGACCTCGTTCGTCACCGGCATCACCGAGCCGATCGAGTTCGCGTTCATGTTCATCGCCCCGGCGCTGTACGTCATCCACGCCCTGCTCACGGCGCTCTCGATGGCCGTCACCTGGGCGCTGGGCGTGCACCACGGCTTCAGCTTCTCGGCCGGCGCGATCGACTACTTCCTCAACTGGAACCTCGCCACCAAGCCCTGGCTGATCATCCCGATCGGTCTGGTCTTCGCGGCGATCTACTACTCGGTCTTCCGCTTCGCGATCACCAAGTGGAACATCCCCACCCCGGGCCGTGAGCCCGAGGAGGAGGTCGAGGACCTCACCAAGGCGTGAGCCCTCGCGTGCCTCCCCGCACGCACGACGAAGGCCCCCGGAGTGATCCGGGGGCCTTTCTCGTGCCGGTCAGATCTCGTACGTCACCCTCGGCCTCGCCAGTTCCACCGGGCCCGCGTAGGCCGCGCGGGCGTCGGTGAGGTTTACCTCGGGGTCGGTCCACGGGGGGATGTGGGTGAGGACCAGGCGGCGGGCGCCGGCCCGGGTCGCCGTCTCGCCCGCCTCGCGGCCGTTGAGGTGCAGGTCGGGGATGTTCTCCTTGCCGTGCGTGAAGGCGGCCTCGCACAGGAACAGGTCGGTGTCGCGGGCGAGTTCCTCCAGCGCGGGGCTGAGACCGGTGTCACCGGAGTAGGTGAGCGAGCGGCCGCCGTGTTCGACGCGGATGCCGTACGCCTCCACCGGGTGCGCGACGCGTTCGGTGTGGACCGTGAACGGGCCGACGTCGAAGGTGGAGGGTTTGACCGTGTGGAAGTCGAAGACCTCGCTCATGGAGGAGGCCGAGGGGGTGTCGGCGTAGGCGGTGGTCAGCCGGTGCTCCGTGCCCTCGGGTCCGTAGACCGGGATCGGGGCGCAGCGGCCGCCGTCGTGCCGGTAGTAGCGCGCCACGAAGTACGCGCACATGTCGATGCAGTGGTCGGCGTGCAGATGACTCAGGAAGATCGCGTCGAGGTCGTAGAGACCGCAGTGGCGCTGCAACTCGCCCAGGGCGCCGTTGCCCATGTCGAGAAGCAACCTGAAGCCGTCGGCCTCGACGAGGTAGCTCGAGCAGGCCGATTCCGCGGACGGGAACGACCCCGAGCAGCCGACGACGGTGAGCTTCATAAAGCAGAAACCTCCGCTGGCGGGAAATCGAGAGTTGGGGGGCGACGGGGGTCGTGCGGTTCGTCGAGCGTAAGGCGCGAAACGCCGGGTCGCTCCTCCGCCAAGGGCTGTTGTGGGCGAACTCACCTGTGCTGTCACCGGTTCGGCTGGAACCGGGGCGCGGCGTGGAACGTGAGGGCGCGCGTGGTCAGAAGAAGGCGCGCGTCGCCGTGCGCGCGCCGGTAACGTCGTCCTCATGGACACGTCCTGGTGGCTGGCGCTCGCGGCGGTGGTACTGCTGGCGTTCGTCGCCGCGCTCGTGGACGGCTGGGGGCGCGGTCGTCGTCCGGCGGGGCGCAGGTCCCGGCCGCCGGGGCGGGCACCCGGCCGGCCGAGGGGCAGGGCGCGGGGTGCGGTGGGGCGGCCGCAGCCGGCGGAGATCTGGTGGGCGGACGTGCCGTTCGAGGACGGGCCGGGGGCCAAGGACCGGCCGTGTCTGGTGCTCGGGGTGCGGGGCGACCGGGCGACGGTCGCGAAGATCACCAGCAAGTACCGCGACGAGCGGGCCGGGGTGATCCCGCTGCCGCCGGGTGCCGTCGGTGACGCGCAGGGGCGGCCGAGTTTCCTGGAGACCGACGAGCTGCGGCAGGTTCCGCTGGGCGGATTCCGGCGCCGGGTCGGGGTGGTGGACCCGGTCCTGTGGGACCAGGTCCGTCACCTCGCGACGTAGACCGGCGCAGCCAGGCGTGGTTCCGCGCGGGTGCTCAGGCCCAGAGCTGGCCCTGGAGGGTCGCGATGGCGTCCTCCGTGGTGGGGGCCGTGTAGACGCCGGTCGACAGGTACTTCCAGCCGCCGTCGGCGACCACGAACACGATGTCGGCGCTCTCGCCGGCCTGGACGGCCTTGCGGCCGACGCCGATCGCGGCGTGCAGGGCGGCGCCGGTGGAAACCCCGGCGAAGATGCCCTCCTGCTGGAGCAGCTCACGGGTGCGGGTGACCGCGTCCGCCGAGCCGACCGAGAAGCGGGTGGTGAGGACGGAGGCGTCGTACAGCTCGGGGACGAAGCCCTCGTCGAGGTTGCGCAGGCCGTAGACCAGGTCGTCGTAGCGCGGCTCGGCGGCGACGATCTTGACGTCCGGCTTGTGTTCGCGCAGGTAGCGGCCGACGCCCATGAGGGTGCCGGTGGTGCCGAGGCCGGCCACGAAGTGGGTGACGGACGGCAGGTCGGCGAGGATCTCCGGGCCGGTGGTGGCGTAGTGCGCGCCGGCGTTGTCCGGGTTGCCGTACTGGTAGAGCATCACCCAGTCGGGGTGCTCGGCGGCGAGTTCCTTGGCGACGCGCACGGCGGTGTTGGAGCCGCCGGCGGCCGGGGAGGAGATGATCTCGGCGCCCCACATGGCGAGCAGGTCCCGGCGTTCCTGCGAGGTGTTCTCGGGCATCACGCAGACGATGCGGTAGCCCTTGAGCTTGGCGGCCATGGCGAGGGAGATGCCGGTGTTGCCGCTCGTCGGTTCGAGGATGGTGCAGCCGGGGGTGAGCCGGCCGTCCTTCTCCGCCTGCTCGACCATGTGCAGGGCGGGGCGGTCCTTGACCGAGCCGGTGGGGTTGCGGTCCTCCAGCTTCGCCCAGATACGGACGTCGGGGGACGGCGAGATCCGCGGCAGGCGCACCAGGGGGGTGTTGCCCACCGCGGCCAGCGGGGAGTCGTAACGCATCGTCGGTCAGCGGGCCTAGGCCATGCCGCCGGCGACGGCCGGCAGGATCGTCACGGTGTCGCCGTCGGTCAGCTTGGTGTCGATGCCGTCGACGAAACGGACGTCCTCGTCGTTGAGGTAGACGTTGACGAAGCGGCGCAGCTTGCCGTCGTCCACGATCCGGGCGTGGATGCCCGCATGTCGGGTCTCGAGGTCGGTGAACAGATCGGCGAGGGTCTCACCGCTGCCCTCCACCGCCTTCTGACCGTCGGTGTACTGGCGGAGGATGGTGGGGATGCGGACCTCGATGGCCATGGTTGCGGACTCCTGTCGGGTGGGTCGGGTCTGTGGATGCGCGGCGGCGGCACACGCGCCGCGGCTCACGGCCGTACGGCGGCAGGGAACGTCAACAGATGGCGCTGTTCAGCCTGCACAGGTCGACGTGCAGCCGCGCCACGAGCACGGTGCCCGGCGCCTTCTCGCTCACGTCGTTCAGAACCATGGGCTCATCGTATCGATTCCCGGCCCGGGTCCCGAGATGTGATCTCGCATGCTGGATGAATACCGCCCGGGGAGCGAGATCGGCACGACATCGGCACCCGAGATCAGTAGGAGTCCACGACCTTGACCTCCTCCTCGGTGACCTCCCCCGCCACGATCCGGAACGAACGGAACTGGAAGTCGCCGCCGCCGTCGGTGTCGGCGGTCGAGACGAGGACGTAGTGGGCGCCGGGCTCGTTGGCGTAGGAGATGTCGGTGCGGGAGGGGTACGCCTCGGTGGCGGTGTGGGAGTGGTAGACGATCACCGGTTCCTCGTCCCGGTCGTCCATGTCCCGGTAGAGCCGGAGCAGGTCGCCTGAGTCGAACTCGTAGAACGTCGGCGACATGGCCGCGTTCAGCATCGGGATGAACCGCACGGGCCGGTCCGACCCCACCGGCCCCGCGACGACGCCGCACGCCTCGTCGGGATGGTCCTTGCGGGCGTGGGCGACGATCTGGTCGACGAGCTCCTGGGTGATGGTCAGCATGCTGGCCAGGATAAGCAGAGGGACCGCCCCGTACCGAGGCGCGGTACGGGGCGGTCCACATGGCAGACACCCGGAGGGTCAGCCGACCTTCTCCAGCTCCGGGTCCCGGCCCGTCGGGGCCGCAGGAGTCCGGTTCTTCAGGATCGTCCAGCCGGCGGCGAGGGCCGCGGCCCAGCCCGCCATGACGTACAGGCAGACGCGGGAGTCAGGGTCGTAGGCGATCAGGCAGGTGACGAAGAGGAGGAAGGCGATGGCGATCCAACTGCACACCGCGCCGCCGGGGGCCGGGAAGGAGGAGGCGGGGAGGCGGCCCGCGACGACCGCGCGGCGGTAGAGGACGTGGCTGATCAGGATCATCAGCCAGGTCCAGATGCCGGCCGCGGTGGCGACGGAGGTGACGTAGCCGAACGCCTTGTCCGGGACGATGTAGTTGAGGACGACGCCGATGCCCATGAAGAGGACCGAGATCGTGATGCCGAAGGCGGGCGTCTTCGTGGCGGAGAGCTTCTTGAAGGCCGCCGGGGCCTCGCCGCTGTCGGCGAGGTTGCGCAGCATCCGGCCCGTGGAGTACATGCCGGAGTTGCAGGAGGACAGGGCGGCGGTGAGGACCACGAAGTTGACGATGGCCGCGCCGGCCGGGATGCCGATCTTGGCGAAGGCGGCGACGAACGGGCTCACGCCGGGCGCGAACTCGGTCCACTTGACCACGCAGAGGATGACGGTGAGCGCGCCGACGTAGAACAGCGCGATCCGCCACGGAAGCGTGTTGATGGCCTTCGGGAGGGTCTTCTCGGGGTCCTCGGACTCACCGGCGGTGACGCCGACCAGCTCGACGGCGAGGTAGGCGAACATGACGCCCTGGAGCGTCATCAGGGACGAGCCGACGCCCTTGGGGAAGAAGCCGTCGAAGGCCCACAGGTTGGAGACGGCGGCGGTGTCGCCGGCCGCGCTGAAGCCGAAGGTCAGAACGCCGAGGCCGATCACGATCATGCCGATGAGCGCGGTGACCTTGACCATCGAGAACCAGAACTCCAGCTCTCCGAAGACCTTCACCGAGATCAGGTTGACCCCGAAGAGGATCACCAGGAAGACCAGGGCGGTCACCCACTGGGGGATGCCGGGGAACCAGTAGTGGACGTAGATGGCGGCGGCGGTCAGCTCGGCCATGCCGGTGACCACCCACATCAGCCAGTACGTCCAGCCGGTGAAGTAGCCGAAGAACGGGCCGAGGAACTCGCGCGAGTACTCCGCGAAGGAACCCGAGACCGGGCGGTACAGGAGCAGCTCGCCGAGCGCCCGCATGATGAAGAAGACGATCGCGCCCGCGAGGGCGTACATCACGATGAGGCTGGGACCGGCCTTGGCGATGTTCGCCCCGGCTCCCAGGAAGAGGCCGACGCCGATGGCGCCGCCGATCGCGATCATCTGGACCTGGCGGCTGCCGAGGCCGCGCTCGTACCCCTCTTCGGACGTCTGCCCGGACGTCCCTCCGGACGTCTTCTCCGTGTCGACCTGAGCGGAGGTCATGTGGTGGTGCGCCTTTCTCCATGCCGACCCGGGCCTCTCGTCGGCCTCGGATCGGGTTTCGATCCCCCCGGATTGATGGAGCGATGCCTGGCCGGCGGTCACCGGCTCGGTGGCGCACCCGGCGGAACAGTGGGTGGTGTTCGCCGGGCGGTCGTGAAGATTTATCACGGCCGCAACAAGGCCCACGGGCACGACATGTGGCCCGGACCACAAGAAAAAGGGGACGAAGGAAGAACAAAGAGGACACTCCCGGCGATCACGGTGACGTGATCGTTATCCGGATTTGAGTGTCCTCTGAGCGAACGAAGTGCTAGGGCGGACGCCGCACGTACTACGGCACAAGGGCCATACGTACTACGGCATAAGGGTCGTCACGAGGGTCTCCTGGAGCCCTCCGAGCCACAGGTACGCCATCACCATCGGCTTGCGCGGATCGTCGTCCGGCAGCCGGTAGAGGACGTCGGTGTCGTCCTCGTCGCCGATGTCCAGCCGGGCGCCGATCGCGAGCCGCAGGTCGTTGAGCGCGCCGAGCCACTGCCGGGAGTCCTGCGGGGTCAGCTCCAGCACGGCGCCGCCGTCACCGCTCGCGTCCAGGGCGAGGGCGTCCAGCGAGCGGACCACCGCGAGGGCGTTCTCCCGCTTGCCGGCCCGCAGGTCGTTCTCGGTGTAGCGGCGGAACTCGGCCGAGTGCTCCTTCTGCTCGTCCGCCTCCTTCGGCCCCGGCGTGCCCTCGGGGTCGGTGTACGCGTCCGGGAAGAGCCGGCGCAGCACCGGGTCGGCGGGGGGCTCGGTCGGACCGTCGGCGAACAGCTCCGCGAGCGGGTCGTCCGGGGCGTCCTCGGCGGGGCCGGGCCCGATCAGCTCCAGGAGCTGCACGGCCAGCGAGCGGATGATGGAGATCTCGACGTCGTCGAGCGCGACGGCCGCGCCGCCGCCGGGGAGCGGTTCGAAGTGTCCAGGCATCAGTGAGGAGGCTACTTCCGGTCCTGCTGGAGGGTGGCCCACAGTCCGTAGCCGTGCATGGCCTGGACGTCGCGTTCCATCTCCTCGCGGCTTCCGCTGGAGACGACCGCGCGGCCCTTGTGGTGGACGTCGAGCATGAGCTTGGTGGCCTTGTCCTTGGAGTAGCCGAAGTACGTCTGGAAGACGTACGTCACGTAGCTCATCAGGTTGACCGGGTCGTTGTGGACGATCGTGACCCAGGGGACGTCCGGCTCGGGGACGGCGAAGACCTCCTCCGCCGATTCGGTCCGTTCGATCTCCAGGGGCGCGGGTGACGTCACACGGCCCATGCTGCCACGCCACGGGGAAATCGTCACACTGACGAAAATAGGTTACGATGCTTGCCATGAACACAGCGGACCTTGGGCTGCCGGTGGATGTTCCGTCTACGGCGCTCTTCACTGACCAGTACGAGCTGACCATGCTGCAGGCCGCGCTGAAGGCCGGCACGGCCGAGCGGCGCAGCGTGTTCGAGGTCTTCACCCGGCGGCTGCCGGAGGGACGGCGCTACGGCGTGCTCGCGGGCACCGGGCGGGTCCTGGACGCCGTGGAGAACTTCCGCTTCGACGCGGACGTCCTCGGCTTCCTGCGCGAGCGGGGGATCGTCGACGAGGAGACCCTCGACCGGCTCGCCGGATACCGCTTCTCGGGTGACATCTGGGGTTACCCCGAGGGCGAGGTCTACTTCCCCGGCTCCCCCGTCCTGCGGGTGGAGGGCTCCTTCGCCGAGTGCGTGCTGCTGGAGACCGTGATCCTGTCGATCCTCAACCACGACTCCGCGATCGCGGCCGCCGCCTCCCGGATGTCCTCGGCCGCCGGCGACCGGCCGCTGATCGAGATGGGCGCCCGCCGCACCCATGAGCTGGCCGCGGTCGCCGCCGCCCGCGCCGCCTACATCGGCGGTTTCACCACCACCTCCGACCTGGCGGCCGGCTTCCGCTACGGCATCCCCACCGTGGGCACCAGCGCCCACGCCTTCACCCTGCTGCACGACACCGAGCGGGACGCCTTCCGGGCCCAGGTGGACTCGCTGGGCGAGGGCACCACCCTGCTGGTGGACACCTACGACGTCGCCGAGGCCGTCCGTACGGCGGTGGAGGTGGCCGGGCCCGGGCTGGGCGCGGTCCGCATCGACTCCGGGGACCTGCTGCTCGTCGCGCACCGGGTGCGCCAGCAGCTCGACGCGCTGGGCGCGACGGAGACCCGGATCATCGTCACCTCCGACCTCGACGAGTACGCCATCGCCTCGCTGGCCGCGGCGCCCGTGGACGCGTACGGCGTCGGCACCCAGCTCGTGACCGGGTCCGGGCACCCGACCTGCTCGATGGTCTACAAGCTGGTCGCGCGCGCCGAGTCCGCCGACCCGAAGGCGCCGCTGGTGCCGGTGGCGAAGAAGTCGACCGGCGGGAAGACCTCCGTCGGCGGCCGCAAGTGGGCCGCGCGGCGGCGGGACGCGGACGGGGTCGCCGAGGCCGAGGTCGTCGGCACCGGTGCGGTGCCCGCCGCGCTCGCCGACGACCAGCTCCTGGTGGAACTGGTCAAGGGCGGCGAGGTCGTCGCCCGCGAGCCCCTGGACACGGTCCGCGACCGCCACCGGGTCGCTCGCGCGAACCTCCCCCTGTCCGCGACCCAACTCTCCCGAGGCGAACCGGTCCTCCCGACCGAGTACGTCCACGTACGGCCATGACGTCCGGCCTGATGCGAACGTCCCGCCGTCCGCCCGGCGGGGCGCGGCGGGCCGGGGACAGACTTCCGTGCGGGGCACACCCGGGCCCGCGCCCGGTACCGCCGACGGGCCCCTCCCGGCAGAGGGAGAGCGCGCCGAGCATCCCCGGACGGGCCCGCCTGCGAAGGCCGAGCCCGGTGCGAAGGTCCCGCCGTCTGCCCGGCGGGGCGCCGCGGGCCGGGGACAGACTTCCGTGCGGGGCGCACCCGGGCCCGCACCCGGTACCGCCGACGGGCCCCTCCCGGCAGAGGGAGAGCGCGCCGAGCATCCCCGGACGGGCCCGCCTGCGAAGGCCGAGCCCGGTGCGAAGGTCCCGCCGTCTGCCCGGCGGGGCGCCGCGGGCCGGGGACGGGCTCTCGTACAGGGCACACCCCGGCCCGCGCCCGGAACCGCCGACGAGCCCCGCTGGGCGGCGGCGGGAGAGCGTGCCGGGCGTCCCCGGACAGGCCCGACGGCGTCCGCGACGGGCCCCGGGACGGGCCCGCCTGCGAAGGCCGAGCCCGGCGCGAACGTCCTGCCGTCCGCCCGGCAGGGCGCCGCGGACCGGGGGCCGGCTCTCGTACGGGGCACACCCGGGCCCGCGCCCGGAACCGCCCACGGGCCCCTCCCGGCGGCGGGAGAGCGTGCCGGGCGTCCCCGGAAGTGCCCGTCTCTCGACACGGCCCTGGACGCCCCCTCCCGTACAGGCCGTGGACTCTCTAGGCTTGTTCACTTCAACCATCGTCGAAGGACACCGCCCATGCGCCGCGCCTTGATCGTCGTAGACGTGCAGAACGACTTCTGCGAGGGGGGCAGCCTCGCGGTGTCCGGCGGCGCCGACGTGGCCGCCGCGATCACCGAGCTGATCGGGCAGGCCCCCGCCGGATACCGGCACGTGGTGGCCACCCGGGACCACCACATCGCCCCCGGCGGACACTTCGCCGACAACCCGGACTTCGTCCACTCCTGGCCCGCGCACTGCGTCGCCGGCACCGAGGGCGTCGGCTTCCACCCGAACTTCGCGCCCGCGGTCGCCTCCGGCGCCGTCGACGCCGTCTTCGACAAGGGCGCCTACTCGGCCGCGTACAGCGGTTTCGAGGGCACCGACGAGAACGGCGTGGCGCTGGGCGACTGGCTGCGGGAGCGGGGGATCGACGAGGTGGACGTGGTCGGCATCGCCACCGACCACTGTGTGCGCGCCACCGCCCTGGACGCGGCCCGCGAGGGCTTCCGCACCCAGGTCCTGCTCGACCTCACGGCCGGGGTGGCCGAGGAGACCACCGAGCGGGCCCTGGAGGAGCTGCGCGAGGCGGGTGTCGCCCTGTCGGGCAAGCCGGTGGTCTGACCGCCGGCCCACGGCCGTGGGCCTACGCCGCCGCCGGGCGCAGGAGGGCGCGGATCGGGCGCCACAGCTCCGGGGCCGTGGGGGCGACCCGGAGGTCGGGGGCCGTGCGCCATATCAGGCCGTCCGGATGGTGCAGGACGGCGGTGATCTCGTCCGGGGTCGGCGGGGCCGCGTTGCCGCGGAGGTAGACGGCGCGCAGGCCGAGGTTGCGGAGCCTGGTCAGGGCCCGTGCCCGGTTGTGCGCGTGCACCAGCACCCGGACCCCGTGGGCGGGGTCGGCGGCGGTCGGGCGGGGCAGGTTCAGGGCCACCACCACCCGTCCGTCCGGCAGCTTGCAGAAGCCTCCTGTGGCCATGCGGTCACACCCCCGTGTTCGTCGGTGCCGGGGCCGGTGCCCAGGCCGATGTCAATAAGAGAGCCACAGGACGCACCTAAACACGACCGGCGGCAACCCGCCAAGGGGTTGCCGCCGATACGCTTCTGACCTGCGAAGTTACGGACTACTTCTTCGAAGGACCGACCTTCACCGTGATCGTCGAGCCGTCACGCGGCTCCTTGACGATCTTGATCGAGGTGTTGGTGTCAGTGACCCTGACACCCGCGAGCGGGGTCGCCGGGTCGTAGTAGCTCGACTTGCCGTCGTCGAAGACCGAGACACCCGGACGGGACTTGATCTTCACCGCGACGTCCGCCCGGTGCAGCGTGATCGCGTCCGTGCGGTAGGTGCTGAACGGCGAGTCGAAGCTCTGGATCCGGGCGTTCATCACCGTGCCGTCGGCCCACTTCAGCGGCGTCGGGTGCGAGTCCACCGGGAGGATCAGACCCTCACCCGGGTGCTGGCTGGTGTTGTCGTCCGCCTGGGAGGTGTCCCACTTCCAGATCAGCAGACCGTTCTGGTACGGGTAGTGCTCCACCCAGTCCGGACGGGTCGTCGAGAAGCCGAAGTTGTACGGGCCGACCTTGAGGGTCTTGTCGTACGACACGTACTGGCGGTTCTCGGCGATGTAGTACTGCGCGTAGTCGTCCGTGATGGACGCGCCGATGCGCGAGAAGCCCTTCGCCGTCCACGCGGCGTCAGCGGCCTCCGCGTTGTCGGAGAACAGCGTGGCGCCGTCCGCCGTCACGGTGATCTGGTCGGCCGCGAAGCCCTTCTGGGCCACGCCGCCGTCGGTGGCGTAACGGAAGCGCAGGCTGATCTGCTGGCCGGCGTAGGCGTCCAGCGGGAACGTCAGCTTCTGGTAGGCGTCCACCGTGCCGGTGAGGGCCGGCTTGCCGCTGCCGTCGCGCGGGATCGCGGTGCCGTCGGCGAGCGTGCCGTCGATCGGCGTGTAGCTGGCGCCGCCGTCCGTGGAGACCTCGGTGTAGAGGTAGTCGTAGTCGGTCTCGATGTCCCACCAGCCGTCCAGGGACAGGGACGCCGACGACTTGCCGGTCAGATCGACCGAGCGGGTCAGGGTGTTGCGCAGATCGTCACCGCTGCCGCTCCACCACTGCGTGGCACCCTGCGCCGGGGTGACCACCTCGGTGGTGACCTCCTTCTCCGGCAGCTCGACCACGAGGGCCTGGGCGTTCTTGGTGTTGTACTCCGCGACACCCAGCTTGTGGGTGGACTTGCGGCCCGCGCGGGCGACGTCGTAGTCCAGCCAGCCGAGCTGGAGCTTGTCCCAGGCGTTCATGTCGCCGGGCAGGTCGCCGATGGACTGCTTGCCGGTGCCCAGCCAGGAACCGGAGGACATCAGGGTCCAGAAGCCGGTGGAGTTCTCGCCGCCGCCGGAGGTGTCGTACTCGTCCGGCAGACCGAGGTCGTGGCCGTACTCGTGGGCGTAGACGCCGAGTCCGCCGTTCTCCGGCTGGATGGTGTAGTCGCCGACCCAGATGCCGGAGTTCCCGATCTGGGTGCCGCCGAGCTTGTTGGTGTCCGGGCCGGTGGCACCGGCGTCGGTGCCGAAGGCGTACCAGCGGTGCGCCCAGATGGCGTCCTCGCCCTGTGCGCCGCCGCCCGCGGACTCGTCCTCACCGGCGTGCACGATCTGGAAGTGGTCGATGTAGCCGTCGGGCTCGTTGAAGTCGCCGTCGCCGTCGAAGTCGTAGCGGTCCCACTGGTCGAACTCGGCCAGTTCCGCCTTGATCTCGGCGGGCGTGGCGCCCGCGGCCTCGCGCTCGGCGACCCAGGCGGTCACGCCGTCCTGGACCGCGTACCAGGCGCCGGTCGGGGCGTCGTTGGAGCCGTAACGGGCCTCGTTGTAGGGGACCTTGACCCAGTCGGTCACTTCGCCCTCGACCGAGTAGCGGCCCGAGGACTGCTTCTCGTAGTACTTCTTCAGCGACTCGGTCTTCTTGCCGGTGCCGAAGTAGAGGTCCTGGAAGTGCTTCTGGTCGTAGTCCGCCTGCCAGGCCGTGGAGTTGTCCTTCTTGCGGTCCGGCTTGGCTATCTGGTTGTGCAGCGGGCCGGGCGTGCCGCCGTAGCGGGGGTCGACCTGGTCGCCGAACTCGACGAGGATCGTGAAGATCTTGTCGGTCTTCTCCCGGCCCAGCTCGACGTACTTGCTGTCGCCCTTGCGGCTCTTGAGCTGGACGACCTTGGAGCCGTCCCGGTTCTTCACCGACGCGTTGCCGGATATCACCTGGCGGAGGGCCTCTTCGCGCTGGGCCTCCTGCCTCTTGCTGAGCGGGCCGTCGAAGTCGTGCTCCTTGGCCTTGGCCGGCTGCGGGTCGTGCCGGTCCACCGCTGCCGGCTGGCGCGAGCCGTTCTCTTCGGCCTGCGCCACGGCGAACGTGGAGAACGTCGCCGAGGCCGCCGCGAGGGCTACGACCGTCGCGGCGGTTCTGAACGTCCAGGTTCTCTGGGTCACTTGAAGCCTCCCCCACGCGCTCGGTCCGCGCGGAATGGAGGGATCCCTGTCAAGGATGGTCCGCGCGCTGTTATACGCGTGTAGTCAAGTGACGCCATTTGACTACTGGTTGGAAAGAAAAAACAGACCTTGACTTGGACAGGTCAACTGCATTATTGAGAGCCGCTGTTCGGATTGCGGACGTGTGACGGTTCCGTGAAGGGCGCGCGGATCGGTCCGGTTGGTGGACTCCATGACTCCGTGCGCCCCCTGTGCACCGGCACCGTGTGTTAGGTCACGCTTACCGTTCGTTCCGCTCGGGCATGCACGCCAATAGAGTCGAGATCTCCCCCGTATCCGAGGACACGATTGCCATGCCTCGTCCGACTGTCGCACAGCTCACGTACGGTTCCTGCACCGTCATCTTCTCGACGCTGGCCATGCTGCTGCTGTCGCAGACGAGTTCCGGCCCCGGGGTCGCGGTCATCGCCATCGCCGCACTCGGACTCGGCCTGCTCGTCGCGATGACGGTGCCGGTACCGCGGCCGTCGCCGGCGTCGGCGTCAGCGCCACCGGTCCGGCAGCAGGCGCAGCCCGAGCCGGTGCCGGTGCCCGTCGCCTCCGTCCGGGAGCCGACGGCTTCCTGACACCTGTCGGGGGCTCGTGCCGCAGCGCACGGGCCCCTTCCGGCGTCAACCGACCCCCACGACGACGGTCTTGGCGGCCTTGTCGTGCAGCCCCTGCTTGTAGGGCTTGTCGAAGAAGCTCCAGCCGCCGGCGATCGCCGTCCACACACAGGCGCAGCAGAAGGCGAACGGCACCCAGAGCACGAGGGCGCGGATCAGCGAGGTCTGCACGGAGGGCGTCGAGCCGTTGTCGAGGTTGGCCACGCGCATGCCGAACCACTTCTTGCCGAGCGTCTGTCCGTGCCGGGCCGTCAGGATCGTGTCGTACGCGACATAGAGGATCGCGGTGATCAGCTCCCGCCCGAAGGTCTTGCCGAACTCCAGCTCGTCGGCGTCGACGGTGTACTGATCCACCCGGAAGGCCCAGGCGAGCAGCGCGACGACGATGTACACGAGGATCATGTCGACGATCCGCGCCAACGTGCGCTTCCCGCTGTCGGCGAGCGGCGGCATCCCGGCCAACGGATCGGACGGATACCCCCCGTAGGGGTCACCGCCGTAGGCCCCGGGCCCACCCCCGCCGGAGTACGGCGGAGGCGGCTCCCCGTCGTACGGCCTGTCATAGGGCGAGCCCCCCTGCGAGGGCGGCGGCTGCTGCGGGGGCGGCTGCTTCCGGAACGGGTCGTCCTCCGGCGGCCCACCGGACCCGGAGGGCGGTTCGCTGGTCATGCCCCGAGTCGACCCCGATCCCCACCCGCCCGCATCCGGCGAGGGTCCGTACGGAGTACGGGGTCCCTCCGGGGGGGGCGACAGGTGCGGGCGTCTCCCGAGGGCCGTACCACCGACAACCCTCGGCACGGCCACGGGTCGCCCCCGAGGGGCGGGAGTTGGAGTCCTCCGGGAAGGACGGGGACACGGCCCCGGTGACTCGGGCGGGGACGGCCACGGGCGCCCCTCCGGGGGCGAGGGCGCGGACAGGCGTCGGGACGGGCCGGCCAGCTCGGTACGGGTACGGTCGCCCCCAAGGGCGAGCGTCAGCCCCCTCCGGGTGCCCCGGGACCGGCATGGGGCGAACGCCCCCGGGACCGTGCGCGAGACGGGCGCTTCAGTGCCCCAGGGGGAACCATGCGGGCCCCCTGGAAACCGCGCGGGCGTGCACCCCCAGGGGCCGTCTCAGGTCAGCCCGCGACGAACGTGTGCGCCGCCTTGTCGTGCCAGCACTGGCGCCAGGGGCGGTCGAAGAGGCACCAGAGGGTGCCCACGAGGCCGATGGCCAGGAGGCCGGGGATGCTGTAGACCAGCCAGCGGCGGAGGGCCGCGCCGAAGGTCGGGGGTTCGTGGGCCTCGATGTCGCGGACGTCGAGGCCGAACAGCTTCTTGCCCAGGGTGCGGCCCCAGCGGGCCGTGGGCAGGGCCTCGTAGAGGATGCCGACGATCAGGAGCACGCCGACGACGATGCCCAGGTACACGGACGTCGTGCCGTCGAGCAGCCAGACCGTGACGGTCCGTCCACTGAGCTTGGCCGCGTCGATCTTGTCGTTGACGTGCTCGAGGGCCTTCACACCGAGCGGTACGGCGGCGGCCGAGGTGACCGCCGCGAGGACCAGGGTGTCCACCAGCCGGGCCGCGAACCGCTTGCCGAGGGAGGCGGGACGGGCCGCGGCCTGGCGGCGGGCGGCGGCCTGGAAGATGTCGTCGACCGGCGGCTTCCACGGCGCGACCGGTTCGTCGCCGCCCGCGAGCCGGTGCACCTGCTGGGCCCAGGACGACTGCCCGCCGCCCAGCCCCTGGCTCATCGGCGCGGGACCGGAGGACTGCGGGGGGACGGTCGGCGCCTGCCCCGCCGCGGGCGGGAAGCCCTCGGCACCGCCGGCCTGCACGGCCGCGGCACGGTCGGCCGCCGCCTTCCCGGCCCCGAAGCCGGGCTTCGCGGGAGCGGAAGCGGAAACGGGAGCAGGGGCGGGTGCCTGTGCGGCGGCGGAGGAGGAGGACGGCGTCGGTTCCGGGGGGCGCGGAGCGAAGGACGGGCCGCCGGTGCCGGGCGGCTCGGGAGCGCCCCCCGCTGGGGACTCGCCCGGCTCCGCCGTCCCGAGTCCCGGGTCCGCGCCCTGCGGGGCGGCGCCCCAGGACACCCGGCGGTCCTGGTCGCCGCCGAAGCCCGACTGGCGGGCGCGGTCGGCGCCCCACGCGGACGCGGGCTCGGACCGGCCGTCGTTCTGCTGTGCCGGGCTCGGGTCCTCGTCGAAGAAGTGCGGGCCGGTCTCCTCGACGGAGGCCGCCGGAGGCGTGAGCGGTTCGCCGGCCGAGGGGGCCGGCCGGCTGGTGCCGGGCACCCAGGCGGAGCCGTTCCAGTACCGGACGTATCCGGGGATGGACGGGTCCGGGTAGAACCCTTCGCGGGGCCGGTCGTCGCCGGGGGCCGGGGTTGGGGCGCTCATGTCCGTCGTCCCGTATCTGTCGGAGGTGGCCAGGGGGCTCCACATCTATCAGACCGGCGCAACCCCCACCCCCACTCCCGCCGTACCGGCCCCTTTCCGGGCAACCCCGTGCACGCCCTTCACACGTTCGGAACCGTCCGCCGCGCCCCGCGGAAAAAACTTCTCCGAACCCGCGTAATGCTCCGCGTCGTTCTCGCTCTCTCCGTCCGTACACATCCGTACCGAGAGGAGAACGACCATGCACCACACCGTGGTGGAGCGCGAACTGGAACTCAGGCTCGTCCTGTCGCCGGAGCGCAGCATCCCCGTCCCGGCCCGGCTGAGCTACCGCAGCGACGACCCGTTCGCCGTCCACATCGTCTTCCACATCGACTCCGAGCACCCCGTGCACTGGACGTTCGCCCGCGAGCTGCTGGTCGAGGGGGTGTTCCGGCCGTGCGGGCACGGGGACGTACGGGTGTGGCCGACGAAGGTGGAGGGCCGCAGCGTGGTGCTGATCGCGCTCAGCTCGCCCGACGGCGACGCCCTCCTGGAGGCGCCCGCCGCCCAGGTCTCGGCCTGGCTGGAGCGCACGCTGCGGGTGGTGCCCCCGGGGACCGAGGGCGAGCAGCTCGGCATCGACGACGGTCTGGCCGAACTGCTCGCCCCCACCCCCGCGGACGACGCCTGGCTGCGCGATCCCTGGCCGACGGACGAGTCGGCGGAGGGGGAATGACATGCGCCACCGCGGGCCCGAGGAGAGCAGCCCGTCCGGCTCCGGGCACGACAGCCCACCCGGTTCCGGTCAGAACAGCTTGCCCGGATTGAGGATGCCCAGCGGGTCGAAGACCTGCTTGATGCCCCGCTGCATCTCCACCCCCACCGGGCCGATCTCACGCGCCAGCCACTCCTTCTTCAGCACCCCGACCCCGTGCTCGCCGGTGATCGTGCCGCCGAGTTCCAGACCGAGCGCCATGATCTCGTCGAAGGACGCGCGGGCGCGCCGGGACTCGTCGGGGTCCTGCGCGTCGAAGCACACGGTGGGGTGGGTGTTGCCGTCACCCGCGTGGGCGACGACGCCGATGGTCAGCCGGTGCCGCTCGGCGATCCGCTCCACGCCCTCGATCATGTCGCCGAGCCGCGAGCGCGGCACGCACACGTCGTCGATCATCGTCGTGCCCGTGACGGCCTCCAGGGCGACGAGCGACGACCGCCGCGCCTGGAGCAGCAGTTCGGACTCGGCGGCGTCCTCGGCGGGAACCACCTGGGTGGCACCGGCCGCCTCGCACAGCGCGCCGACCGCGGCGAGGTCGGCGGCCGGGTCCGGGGTGTCGAAGGCGGCGAGCAGCAGCGCCTCGGTGGACTCCGGCAGGCCCATGCGGGTGAGGTCGTTGACGGCCTTGACGGTCGTACGGTCCATGAGTTCGAGGAGCGAGGGCACATGCCCGCCGGCCATGATCCGGCAGACGGCGTCGCAGGCGGCGGCCGCCGACGCGAACTCCGCGGCCAGCACGAGCTGTCGGGGCGGGCGCGGCCGGAGCGCCAGGACGGCCCGTACGACGATACCGAGCGAGCCCTCGGAGCCGACGAACAGCCGGGTCAGGTCGTACCCGGCGACGCCCTTCGCGGTGCGGCGGCCGGTGGTCATCAGCCGGCCGTCGGCCAGCACCACGTCGAGGCCGAGGACGTACTCGGCCGTCACCCCGTACTTCACACAGCACAGCCCGCCCGAGGCGGTGCCGATGTTGCCGCCGATGGTGCACGTCTCCCAACTGGAGGGATCCGGCGGGTAATAGAGGCCGTGTTCGCCGACCGCGCGGGACAGCGTGGCGTTGACGACGCCCGGTTCGACGACGGCGATCCGCTCCACCGGGTCGATCTCCAGGATGCGGTCCATCCGCGTCAGGGAGAGGACGACACAGCCGTCGGAGGCGTTGGCTCCGCCGGACAGGCCGGTGCGCGCCCCCTGGGGGACGACGGGGACGCGCAGCTCGGTCGCGGTGCGCATGACGTGCCGGACCTGGTCGACCGTGCGGGGCAGCACCACGACGGCCGGGGTGCCCGCCGGACAGAAGCCGGCCATGTCGTGGGCGTACGAGACCGTGACGTCGGGGTCGGTGAGGACGGCCTCGGCGGGCAGGCCGGCGAGCAGACGGTCGACGAGGCTGCCCGTGACGTGGTCGTGCGGCGCTTCGATACGGCTCATGATCACAGCCTGACACCCGGGGCCATCGGTGTGAACCCCGGCCGCGGGAGCCGTCACCTGCCCGGGTGCGGCCGTCGCGGCGACGCAGAGTGAGCGCCATGGAGAACGAAGCGGGCACCGCCCCGGACGTGGCACCCCGACAGCCCTCCTGGTACCGCCGGCCGCGGTTCGTCGGCCCGCTGGCGGGGTGCGTGGTGCTGGGCGGCGTGCTGCTGCTGTGGCCGTTCGGCGGGTCCGGCGGGGGCGGGGCGGCCGCCCCGGCGCCGGGGGCGCGGGCGCACGCGGCGGTGCGCACCGGGGTGACGGCGGCGCTGCCGGATCTGGCGGCGCTGATCGAGGAGCGCGAGGGCCGGGTGCGGGAGCATCCGCGGGACGCCCGCTCCTGGGCGGTGCTCGGCACGGCCTACGTCGAGCAGGGCCGGCGCACCGCCGACGCGACCCGGTTCCCGAAGGCGGAGCGGGCGCTGCGCACGTCGCTGTCGGTGGCGCCGCGCGGCAACGCCGAGGCGCTGGGCGGGCTGGCGGCGCTGGCCAACGCGCGCCAGGACTTCCGGGCGGCGAAGACCTGGGCGGAGCGGGCGCGGGCGGCGGCGCCGGGGCGCTGGACGACGTATCCGCAGCTCATCGATGCCTGCACCGGGCTCGGCGACTACAAGGGGGCGCAGGCGGCGCTGGACCGGATGCTGCGGCTGGGGTCCGGTCCGGCGGTGCTGGCGCGGGCGGCGGACGTGTACTGGGAGCGGGGGCGGCCGGAGGACGCGCAGGCCGCGCTGTCGGACGCGGCGGCGGGCGCCGGCTCCCCCGCCGAGGAGGCGGCGTGGCGGGAGCGGGCCGGGCGGCTGGCGTTCGAGCGCGGGGAGCGTGAGGAGGCGCTGCGCTCCTTCGAGGAGGCGGTGCGGCTGGACCCGGACCAGCGGGCCGCGCTCGCCGGGCAGGGGCGGGCGCTGGCGGCGCTGGGCCGGACGGAGGAGGCGCTGAGCGCGTACCGGGCGGCGCTCGACGGGCAGCCGCTGCCGCAGTACGCGCTGGAGCTGGGCGAGCTGTACGAGGCGCGGGGGCTGGCGGGGCCCGCCGCCGAGCAGTACGGCCTGCTGCGCGAGCGGGTGCGCGAGGACACGGCGGGCGGTGTCGACGGGGCGCTGGTGCTGGGCCGCTTCGAGGCCGACCACGGCGATCCCGCGGCCGCGGTACGGCGGCTGCGGGTGGAGTGGCGGCGGCAGCCGGGGACCGCCGTCGCGGACGCGCTGGGCTGGGCGCTGCACCGGACGGGCGCGCACGAGGAGGCGCTGCGGTTCGCCGCGATCGCCACCGACCGGGTGCACGGCGGGGCGGTGCGCAGCGCCCCGTACGTCTACCACCGGGGGATGATCGAGCGGGCGCTGGGGAAGTCCGCGCCCGCCCGACGTCATCTGGCGGAGGCCCTGCGGCTCAACCCGTACTTCTCCCCGCTGCACGCCCCGGTGGCGCGGGCGGCGCTGGCGGGACTGGGAGAGGTGCCGGACGTCGAGCCGCCCGAGTGACCGGCGACGAGCAGCGGCGGGCTACAGGTTGCCGCGCTTCTCCTGCTCCCGCTCGATCGCCTCGAAGAGGGCCTTGAAGTTGCCCTTGCCGAAGCCCATCGAGCCGTGCCGCTCGATGATCTCGAAGAACACGGTCGGACGGTCCTGGACCGGCTTGGTGAAGATCTGGAGCAGATAGCCGTCCTCGTCGCGGTCGGCGAGGATCTTCAGCTCGCGCAGGGTCTCCACCGGCACCCGGGTGTCGCCGACCCACTCGCCGAGGGTGTCGTAGTACGAGTCGGGGGTGTCCAGGAAGCGGACGCCGGCCGCGCGCATGGTGCGGACCGTCTCGACGATGTCGTTGGTGTTCAGCGCGATGTGCTGGACGCCGGCGCCGCCGTAGAACTCCAGGTACTCGTCGATCTGCGACTTCTTCTTGGCGATCGCGGGCTCGTTGATCGGGAACTTGACCTTGAGCGTGCCGTCGGCGACGACCTTCGACATCAGGGCGGAGTACTCGGTGGCGATGTCGTCGCCCACGAACTCCTTCATGTTCGTGAAGCCCATGACCTTGTTGTAGAAGCCGACCCACTCGTCCATCCGGCCCAGCTCGACGTTGCCGACGCAGTGGTCGACCGCCTGGAAGGTGCGGTGGGCGGGCGGCTCGACCAGCGGGTCGGCGGCGGCGAAGCCCGGGAGGTAGGGGCCGTCGTAGCCGGAGCGCTCGACCAGGGTGTGGCGGGTCTCGCCGTAGGTGGCGATCGCGGCGAGGACGACCGTGCCGTGCTCGTCCTTCAGCTCGTACGGCTCGGCGACGGAGCGGGCGCCGTGCTCGATGGCGTAGGCGTACGCGGCGCGGGCGTCCGGGACCTCGATCGCGAGGTCGATCACGCCGTCGCCGTGCTCGGCCACGTGCTGGGCGAGGAAGTGGCCCCAGGTGGTGGCGGGCTTGATGACGGAGGTGAGGACGAAGCGCGCCGAGCCGTTGGTGAGCACGTACGAGGCGGTCTCGCGGCTGCCGGTCTCCGGACCGCTGTACGCGACCAGCTTCATGCCGAAGGCGGTGGAGTAGTAGTGCGCCGCCTGCTTGGCGTTGCCCACGGCGAAGACGACCGCGTCCATTCCCTTGACCGGGAAGGGGTCGGCCTGCCGGGCGGTGTCGGGAGTGTGGTGTGTGGTCTGCGTCATAGGCGGAAGCCTCGCCCCGACCCGCAAGGTGCGCAATAGTTCGCTCCGCCACCGGGCAATCTGTTCAGTGCTACGGCGGTAGGGGCGGACTTTCTGTACAGGGTGACCATCACGGAGGCGGTCGTGGCGATCGATCATCTGGACGGACGCATCATCGTGCTGCTGGCCCGGGAGCCGCGGATCGGGGTGCTGGAGATGTCCCGGCGGCTGGGGGTCGCCCGGGGCACCGCGCAGGCGCGGCTGGACCGGCTTCAGTCGAATGGCGTCATCCGCGGTTTCGGCCCGGACGTGGATCCGGCGGCCCTCGGCTACCCGGTCACCGCGTTCGCCACGCTCCAGATCCGGCAGGGCCAAGGGGCCGACGTACGGGCCCACTTGGCGACCGTGCCGGAGGTCCTCGAACTGCACACCACCACCGGCAGCGGGGACATGCTGTGCCGGCTGGTGGCCCGCTCCAACGCCGATCTCCAGCGGGTCATCGACCTGGTTGTCGGTTTTGATGGGATCGTCCGGGCCTCCACCGCGATCGTGATGGAGAACGCCGTACCGCTGCGGATCATCCCGCTGGTGGAGCAGGCGGCCCGCGACCGGGAGACCTAGAACCTGGGGCGGTGAGCGCGTGTGAGCTTCTGGGAGTACCTGGCGGGCCGGCATCAGCAGTTGCTCACGGACGCCTGGCAACACGCCAGCGCCGTCTTCCAGTGCACGGTCCTGGCCACCGTCCTCGGGGTGCTGATCGCGCTGGCCACCTACCGCAGCGAGCGGGCCGGGGCGCTGGCCACCACCGCCACCGCGACCGTCCTGACCGTGCCCTCGCTGGCCCTGATCGGTCTGCTGATCCCGGTGGTGGGGCTCGGCGTGCCGCCGACGGTGATCGCGCTGACCCTGTACGGGCTGCTGCCGGTCGTACGGAACGCGATCGTCGGCCTGCGCGGGGTGGATCCCGCGCTGGTGGACGCGGCCGAGGGCATCGGGATGTCGCGGACGGCCCGGCTGCTGCGGGTCGAACTCCCGCTGGCCTGGCCGCCGATCCTCACCGGCGTCCGGGTCTCCACCCAGATGCTGATGGGCATCGCGGCGATCGCCGCCTACGCCTCCGGGCCCGGCCTCGGCAACGAGATCTTCCGCGGCCTCGCCTCCCTGGGCAGCGCGAACGCCCTCAACCAGGTCCTCGCCGGCACGCTCGGGATCGTCGCCCTGGCGCTGCTGTTCGACGCCGGGTACGTGCTGCTCGGGCGGCTGACGATTCCGAGGGGGATCCGTGGCTGAGTCGCCGGTGGTGGCAGGGGTGCGGCGGACCGGGACGGCACCACGGAGCGGGCCGCGGCCCGGGGGCCGGTCGCACGGAGCGCGGATCGGCCTGGAGAACCTCAGCAAGCGGTACCCGGGCGCTTCCGGGCCCTCCGTGGAGGACGTGAGCATGGAGATCGGGGCGGGCGAGACCGTCGTCCTGGTCGGACCGTCCGGCTGCGGGAAGTCCACCACCCTGAAGATGATCAACCGGCTGATCGAGCCGACCGGCGGCCGCATCCGCATCGACGGCGAGGACGTCACCGCCATCGACCCGGTACGGCTGCGCCGCAAGGTCGGGTACGCGATCCAGTCCTCCGGGCTGTTCCCCCATATGACCGTCGCCCAGAACATCGCCCTGGTCCCCCGCATGATCGGCTGGTCCGCGGCCCGGATCCGGGACCGGGTGGAGGAGATGCTCGACCTGGTCGGGCTCGACCCCGGCGAGTTCCACGACCGCTATCCGCGCCGCCTCTCCGGCGGCCAGCAGCAGCGGGTGGGCGTGGCGAGGGCGCTGGCCGCCGATCCGCCGGTCCTGCTGATGGACGAACCCTTCGGCGCCGTCGACCCGATCACCCGCGACCACCTCCAGGACGAGCTGATCCGGCTCCAGCGCGAGCTGCGCAAGACGATCGTGTTCGTCACCCACGACTTCGACGAGGCGATCAAGCTGGCCGACCGGATCGCGGTGCTGCGCGAGCGCTCGCACATCGCCCAGTTCGACACCCCGGAGGCGATCCTCACCCATCCGGCGGACGACTTCGTGTCCGGGTTCGTGGGCGCCGGGGCGGCGCTGAAGCGGCTCAACCTGACCCGGGTGCGGGACGTGCGGGTCGTCGCGCACCCGACGGTGTCCGTCGACGACACGCTCCCGGACGTCGTCCGACGGCTGGACGCCTGCGGCCGCGACGAGGTCCTCGTCCTCGACCTGAGCGGCCGGCCCCGCAGATGGCTGCGCCGCGCCGACCTGCCGGACCCCCCGGGCCCGCTGGACGGCGCCGGGACACCGGTGGACGGCGCCACGGTCGGCGAGGACGCGACCCTGCGGGACGCGCTGGAGGCGGTGCTGACGAACGGCTCCGGCCGGGTCGCGGTCACCGGACCGCAGGGCGAGTACACCGGGGTGGTGGACGTGGGGACGCTGATGGACGCCGTACACGAACTGCTGGAGGACGACCGGCGCCGGGCGGGGCGGGACACGGACGGTCAGGGGTGGGAGGGATGACCGCGCTCGACATCGAGGAGACCGGGACCGCGCCGTCGCCCACGAGAGGCCGGGCACCGCGGATCGGCTGGCGGAAGCTGACCGTCCTGCCCGCCTGTCTGGTGGCCCTGATGCTGGGGACCTGGCTGTGGTTCCGCCAGGCCGAGCTGGATGTCGTCTCCGAGAACGCCCTCTCCCACGGCCAGGTCTCCAAGGCGCTGTGGCAGCACGTCGAACTGACCGTGCTCTCCACCTTCTTCGTGCTGATCCTCGCGATCCCGCTGGGCGTCCTGCTGACCCGCCCCCGGTACGGCCGCGCCACCCCGTTCGTCATGGCCTTCGCCAACGCCGGCCAGGCCACCCCGGCGATCGGTCTGCTCGCGCTGCTGGTGATCTGGCTCGGCACCGGGACGAAGGCCGCCCTGATCGGCATGGTCGCCTACGCCGTCCTGCCCGTCCTCGCCAACACCGTCACCGGGCTGCGGGCCAACGACCCGACGCTGCTGGAGGCCGCCCGCGGCATCGGGATGTCCCCGCTGGACGTGCTGCGCCGGGTGGAGCTGCCGCTGGCCGTCCCGCTGATCCTGGCCGGGGTCCGTACGGCCCTCGTCCTCAACGTCGGGACGGCGACCCTGGCGGCCTTCGGCGGGGGCGGCGGCCTGGGCGTGCTGATCACCGCCGGGATCACCAACCACCGGATGCCGGTCCTGGTGCTGGGCTCCCTGCTCACCGTGGCCCTGGCCCTGCTGGTGGACTGGCTGGCCTCGCTGGCCGAACTGCTGCTGCGGCCCCGGGGGCTGGAGACGGAACGGTGAGGGGGCCCGCGCCGGGGCGCGCGCTGTCCGTACGGTCCGGACCGGCCGTACGGTCCGCGCTGGCCGTCCTGTCCGCGCTGGCCCTGGTGTCCGGCGTCTCCGGCTGCGGGCTGAGCAGCGGCTCGCCGATGGCCGACGACGTCTCCCCCGGCACCATCGGCAAGGGACGGCCGCTGACCGGTGCGCGGCTCACCGTGACGTCCAAGTCGTTCACCGAGAACCTCGTCCTCGGCGCGATGATGGGCATCGCCTTCCAGGCGGCGGGCGCGGAGGTCGTCGACCGGACCGGCATCCAGGGGTCCATCGGCCCCCGCGAGGCGGTCCGCAAGGGCGAGGCCGACGCCATGTACGAGTACACGGGCACCGCCTGGATCTCGTACCAGGGCAACAGCGAGCCGCTCCCCGACGCGCAGGCGCAGTGGAAGGCCGTGCGCGACGCCGATCTGAAGAACGGTGTGACCTGGCTGCCGCCGTCCCGGCTGGACAACACCTACGCCCTCGCCATGAACCGGGATCTGCACAAGCGGTACGACACGCACAACCTCTCCCAGGTGGCGGCCCTGGGCACGGCGATGCCGAGCGCGGTGACGCTGTGCGTGGAGGGCGAGTTCGCCAACCGCGCGGACGGGCTGCCGGGGATGCTCAAGGCGTACGGGCTGAAGGTGCCGGCGTCCCGGATCACCCAGATGGACACGGGGATCATCTACACCGAGGCGGCGAAGGGGCGGTGCACGTACGGGGAGGTGTACACGACCGACGGCCGGATCGCGTCCATGGACCTGGTGGTGATGGCGGACGACCGGACGTTCTTCCCGCACTACAACGCGGCCCCCGAGGTCAACTCCAGGACGCTGGAGAAGTGGCCGGCCATCGCCGACGTCCTGGCGCCGCTGACGGCGAAGCTGGACAACGAGGTGGCGCGGACGCTGAACGCGCGGGTGGACGTGGACGGGGAGGATCCGCACCAGGTGGCGCTGGAGTGGATGAGGGAGCAGGGGTTGGTGCGGTAGGAGGCCGGGGGCAGGGCGCTGTCAGCAGGCCGGGACCGAGCCCTTGCCCGACTCCAGGGCCACCAGCGCGTCCACCGCGCCCTTCAGCGTGGTGACCGGGATCAGCCGCAGGCCCTTCGGCAGCTCGGAGCGGGCGTCGGAGCACTCCGCCTTCGGTACCAGGAAGACGGTCGCGCCGTCCCGCCGGGCGGCCTGTGTCTTCAGGGCGACCCCGCCGACCGCGCCGACCTTGCCGTCCGCGTCGATGGTCCCCGTACCGGCGATGGTGCGGCCGCCCGTGAGGTCGCCGTCGCTGCCGTCGCCGTCGAGCTTGTCGACGATCCCGAGGGAGAACAGCAGCCCGGCGCTGGGGCCGCCGACGTCGGCCAGCTCCAGGTCCACCTCGATGCCGTCGTCGGTACGGCCGAGGTAGCGCAGGGCGGCCTCGGTCGCCGTGTCCTGGGACTGCTCCATCTGCTCGGTGTTGTGCTTCTCGATCTCCTCGGTGTCGCCCCCGCCGGGGTACACCGAGTCACGCGGCATGATCGCCTGGTCGGTGCGGAACCAGCCGTCGATCAGATCGCCCAGCCGGACACTGGCGTCCGGGCCGGTCGCCTCGATGGTCGTCATCCGGAGCTGGCCCGTGGTCGGGCGGACGGGCGCGCCGGAGATCGTGATGACGGGCGTGCCCCGGTCCTCACCGAGCACGTTCGCCGTCATCCCGGGCTGCGCCACCGAGAACGGCAACGGCGCGACAGCCGCCGTGACCAGCAGGGCCACCAGCGGCACGGCACAGACGGCGACGGCCCTGGGGCGCGTGAGACGAGAGAGCACGGGGCCAATGTAACCGGCGGGGGCGAAACGCTCCCGCGGCAGGTGCGCCGGCTCGGGCCGCGGGGCCTTGGGGGCGGGCTCGGGGGAGGGTTCGAGTGAGGGCTCGGGTGCGGGTGAGGGCTCGGGTGAGGGCTCGGGTGAGGGCTCGGGTGCGGGTTCGAGTGAGGCTCGGGTGAGGGCTCGGGTGCGGGTTGCGGGCGGGCGCCCGGGTCCGCCGGGTGCCCGGGTCCGCCGGGTGCCCGCTTCGCGGCGTGGCCGGGCCCGGCCCGGTGGCGGCCACCGGGCAGCGCCTCCCCCGCTCGGCCGGGGGACCGAACAGGGCTACGGCGGCCCGGCGTACACGGCGTACGCGGCGTGCACCGCCCCGCCCGTGTGGACGAGGCCGTGCGGCGGGCGCGCCCGGCGTCAGCGCAGGGCCTCGGCCACTTCTCTCGCCGCGTCCACGACCCGTGGGCCGACGCGTTCGGGGACCGCGTCGGCGAGCATCACCACGCCCACGCTGCCCTCGACGCCGGTGACGCCGATCAGCGGGGCGGCGGCTCCGCTCGCGCCCGCTTCCAGTTCGCCGTGGGTCAGGGTGTAGCCGGGTTCGTCGGGCAGGCGCCGGCGGGCCGCGAGGATCGCGCGTCCGGCGGCCCCCCGGTCCAGCGGATGCCGGAAGCCCGCCCGGTAGGCGACGTGGTAGTCGGTCCAGGTCGGCTCGACGACGGCGACCGCGAGGGCCTCCGCGCCGTCGACCAGCGTGAGGTGCGCGGTCGCCCCTATGTCCTCGGCGAGCGAGCGCAGCGCGGGGAGCGCCGCCTCACGCACCAGCGGATGGACCTGCCGGCCCAGCCTGAGCACCCCGAGGCCGACCCGGGCACGTCCGCCCAGGTCGCGTCGTACGAGTGCGTGCTGTTCCAGCGTGGCGAGCAACCGGTACACGACGGTCCGGTTCACGCCCAGCTTCTGGGAAAGTTCGGTGACGGTCAGCCCGTGGTCCGTATCGGCCAGCAGTTTCAGGACCTTCAGGCCCCGGTCGAGCGTCTGGGAGGTCTCCGCGGTCACGACGCCCACTCCTTAAGTGGTGAGGTCGGCGGCCCCCTCGCGGCGGATGCGACACCGAGTCCCGTCAGTGACGCGCTTCAGAGGCCGCCGATCGGCAGATGGGCACGGCGTGTCCGGGCCCAGTCGCTTCACGGCTGCGCTCCGCGGCGGCGCTGCCACGGGGCGTGTGCGTAGCGGGACAGTAGCCGGGCGGGTTCGCTGAGCGGAAGGCTCCGTCCAGAATCCGGTCAATGGCCGGTATGGAGTTCCTGTGTTTGTCCCGATACGTACGGGGCGCAGCATGCGGCTGCGCGCCCCCTTCCTGACCCCCACCCGACATGACGTCCACGGCATGCGCGCGGACGTCACTTCATCCGGGTCGCCCACTCCTGCACCTTGGCGATGCGCTGCCGCAACTGCCCCGCCGTCGCCTCCGCGCTCGGCGGTCCGCCGCACACCCGGCGCAGCTCGGTGTGGATCACCCCGTGCGGCTTGCCGCTCTGGTGGACGTATGCGCCGACCATGGTGTTGAGCTGCTTGCGCAGCTCCATCATCTCCTTGTGCGAGACGACCGGCCGCCGCTCGGCCGGCAGCTCCAGGAGGTCGGCCTCGGCGTCCGGCTTCCTGCGGCTGTGCGCGATCTGCTTGGCCTGCCGCTTCTGGAGCAGCAACTGCACCTGTTCCGGTTCGAGCAGCCCCGGGATGCCGAGGTAGTCCTGCTCCTCCTCGCTGCCCGGGTGGGCCTGCATGCCGAACTCGGCGCCGTTGTACATCACCCGGTCGAAGACGGCCTCGGACTCCAGCGCCTCGAAGGCGAACTGCTCCTGCTCGCCGGTGTCCTCGTCCTGCTCCTTCTCCGCCTCCGCGAGGAGCTTGTCCTCCTCGGCGTACGGGTCCTCCTCGCCGTCCTTCTTCGGCTTGTCGAGGGCGTGGTCGCGCTCGACCTCCATCTCGTTGGCGAAGGTCAGCAGGTCGGGGATGGTCGGCAGGAACACGGACGCGGTCTCGCCGCGCCGCCGCGACCGCACGAAACGCCCGACGGCCTGCGCGAAGAACAGCGGGGTCGAGATGGTGGTGGCGTACACGCCGACCGCGAGGCGCGGCACGTCGACGCCCTCGGACACCATCCGTACGGCGACCATCCACCGGTCGTTGCTGCCGCTGAACTCGTCGATCCGGCCGGACGCGCCGGCGTCGTCGGACAGCACGAGCGTGGCCTTCGACCCGGTGATCTCGCGGATCAGCTTGGCGTAGGCGCGGGCCGACTCCTGGTCGGAGGCGATGACGAGGGCCCCGGCGTCCGGGACGGCCTTGCGGACCTCGGTGAGCCGCTGGTCGGCGGCGCGCAGCACGCTCGGCATCCACTCGCCGCGCGGATCCAGCGCCGTACGCCACGCCTGGCTGACGGCGTCCTTCGTCATCGGCTCGCCGAGCCGCGCGGCGATCTCGTCGCCGGCCTTGGTGCGCCAGCGCATGTTGCCGCTGTAGGAGAGGAAGATGACCGGCCGCACGACATGGTCGGCGAGCGCCGAGCCGTAGCCGTAGGTGTAGTCGGCGGAGGAGCGCCGGATCCCGTCCGGGCCCTCCTCGTACGCCACGAAGGGGATCGGATTGGTGTCGGACCTGAACGGCGTGCCGGTGAGCGCGAGCCGCCGGGTGGCCGGCTCGAACGCCTCCAGGCACGCCTCGCCCCACGACTTGGAGTCACCGGCGTGGTGGATCTCGTCGAGGATGACGAGCGTCTTGCGCTGCTCGCTGCGGTTGCGGTGCAGCATCGGGCGGACGCCGACGCCCGCGTAGGTCACGGCGACGCCGTGATAGTCCTTGCCGAGCGGTCCGGCGCTGTACTCCGGGTCGAGCTTGATCCCTATCCGCGCCGCCGCGTCCGCCCACTGCTTCTTCAGGTGCTCGGTCGGCGCGACCACGGTCACCTGCTGCACGACGTGGTGGTGCAGCAGCCAGGAGGCGAGGGTGAGCGCGAAGGTCGTCTTGCCGGCGCCGGGGGTGGCGACGGCGAGGAAGTCGCGCGGCTGCTCCTGGATGTACTTCTCCATCGCCCCCTGCTGCCAGGCCCGCAGCTTGCTGGCGGTGCCCCAGGGGGCGCGGCCGGGGAAGGCGGGCGAGAGGTGGTGGGAGTGGGAGGTGGAGGTTGCGGCGGTGGTAGTCACGGTCTCCGGGTTCGGGGGTCGGACGGCTCGGTTCTCGCTGCTGATCACTCGGCTACGTATGACAACCGGGCCACCCTACCGGCGGCCCGGCACCGTCATCGCGCGAACGGGGCCGGGTCGCCGCCGGGTGGGACTGACGTCACAACGCCCGCAGCCGCGCCGCGATCACCGCGATCTCGGACTCCGTACCGGAGGCCACGTCGATGACCAGGTCGTACGCCGCGTCCTGGTCACAGGCGGCGAGATCCGTGCCGTGCAGCGCGAGAAAGGTGGCGGCGGCGAGCCAGGCGGCGCGCTTGTTGCCGTCCACGAGGGGATGGTTCGCGGCGATCCCGTGGAGCAGGGCGGCGGCCTGCTCGTAGGGGTCGGTGTAGGCGGCGGTGCCGAACATACGGGCGCGGGGGCGGTGGACGGCGGAGGCGAGGAGGGCGGGGTCGCGGGTCTCGGGGGCGGGGTTTTCAGGGCCGTCCGGCCCGGAGAAGGCGATCCGTGCGATGTCCGTCACCTCGGCGACGGTGAGGTGTCTGGTCGCGGCCATGGTCACTCCCCCAGCTTCCGCAGCAGCCCGGCGTGCGCCCGCGCGAGCCGCTCGGCCACGCTTCGCACCCGCGCCTCCTCGTCCCGCATCCATGCCTCGACGGCGTCCCGCGCGATGTCCTCGGGACGGCGGCCGGTGGCGTCGGCGAGATCGTCGAGGGCGCGCCGCAGCGCCGGGCCGAGAGGGACGGCGAGCGGGGGCGTGCCGGAACCGGGGGTGGGCTGTGACATGCGGCGAGGCTAGGAGACTGGCGAGGCTCCTGGCCAGGGCTTTTCTACTGTCGCCGTTCGCGCACCCGGGTGGTCACCCAGGCCCCGAACAGGGCGACGACGGCCATCGGCAGGAAGACGACGGCGAAGGCGGCCGGATGGGACGACGACTCCCCCTCGGCCAGGGTGCCCGCGTGGGCGACGGCCCCGCCGCCGAGCGCGGCGAAGGCGGCACCGCCGGCGGCCAGCAGCAGGACGTTGGCCAGCCCGTCGGATATCTGGAGGGCGGCCGAGTTGGTGCCGGCCTCCTCCGGCGCGGAGAGCTGGAGCAGCAGCACGCTGGTGGAGGCGATCACGAGCCCCATCCCGAAGCAGCCGAACCCCCAGGCCACGGCCAGCGTCCACACCGGCACGGAGTGCAGGAGCACGGCCGGCGCGGCGGCGATGGAGAGGGCGACGAGCACCATCCCGAACGTCATCAGCCGCTCCCGGTACGGCTCCACGCGCGGCCGGGACTGCACCCAGGACCCCAGCGCCCAGGTGGCGCCGCTCGCGGCGAGCGAGAACCCGGCGAGCGTGGGGCTCAGCCCGCGCTGGGTGACGAGCATCAACGGCACGAAGGACTCGGCCGAGATGAACGCCCCGGCGGCGACACCGCGCAGCAGGACGACGGACGGCAGCCCGCGGGCGGCCCGCCAGGTGCCGCGCGGCAGCAGCCCGAGCACGGCGGGCACGAGCAGGGCGAGCCCGAGGGCACCGGGGAGCACGGAGAGGGGCCGCAGATCCTGGGCGGCGTACTGGAGGAGCCCGGCCCCGCAGGAGATCCCGAGGGCGAGCCGAATCCGACGCCGCCCGTCGGTCCGGGGCTGAGAGTCGGCGGTGGTGTCGACGGGCCCCCCGGCCCGCACCCGTATCTGAGGCAGCGCCAGCGCGAGCGGCAGCACCACCAGCACCGGTATCCCGAGGAACACCCACCGCCACCCGAGATGCTCGGTGACGGCCCCGGCGGCCAGGGGCCCCACGACCGACGGCAGCACCCAGCAGGCGGCGAACGCGGCCATGATCGCGGGCCGCAACCGCTCGGGATAGGCCCGCCCGACGACGACGTACAGCGCGACGATGACCAGCCCGCCACCGAGCCCCTGCACGGCCCGCCCGAGGATGAACACCCACATGCCCCCGGCGGTCCCCGCCACCACGAGCCCCGCCCCGAAGGCCGCGATCCCACTGCCCAACGGCCCGAGCGGCCCCCGCCGGTCGGACCACTGCCCGGCGAGCACCATGCCGAAGAGACTGGTGGTGAAGTACCCGGAGAAGGCGAAGGCGTAGAGGGAAACCCCACCCAGCTCGCGGGCGGCCACCGGCATGGCGGTCCCCACCGCGGTCGCTTCGAAGGCGATCAACAGCACAACGGAGACGATCCCGACACTGAGCGCCCTGAACGACTTCCCGAGCACGGACTCACCGTGCTCGGGGACTGCTGCCGTGACGCCGATGTCACGCGGACGCGGTTCCTGGACTGCCATGCCCGCCAGCGTAAGGTCCGCCACTGACAATGACCCCTGTCAAAAGTCGGTCCCGCCCCTCAGCCCTTGGTCGTACGCCCGGCCCCCTTTCATGAACGCCGTATGGCAGTCCCGTTGCACCCCCACGGATGCCCTTGAGCCCCACGCCACCCCACCCGTACGGTCAAGTCACCAAGTCCGGAACGCGGCCCTGCCGCCTCCGAACCAACTTGGCCGTGTGCCCGAGTGGCTTAGGGACTCGCCTGCAAAGCGAGGTACGTGGGTTCAATTCCCGCCACGGCCTCCACAACAGTCTCTGACCTGCATGTTCGTAGGTCAGACACAGCTCTCACGGTCTAGGACTCCCGTCCGAGACGGGGCTAGGTCAGTTGCTTGGTCCACTATCGACTGACCTAGCTCCACAGAGCGCCACACGGCGCAAAGGGAGCCCAAGTGACCTCACGTACACCTCTCCGGAGCGCGCTCAGGAAGCCCCAGAGCAGCACTGAGCCGACACAGCCGACAGCACCTCTCCGCGTAGTCGACGGACGCTCAGCCACGGATGCGCGTACGGCCATGCTCGATGAACTCGACCTTCACCTGAGCACGATCACCAACAGGTACGGACGTCCCTTCCAGCGGAAGACCATCAACGCGTACAAGTTCGCTGGTGTGGCTCTCCATAACTGGATGACCGAGAGCAGCATGGAAGGCGACTTCACCGCATGTGACGTAGCCACCCTGAACCGCTTCTTTCGCTGGTACTACCAGGTGCACGACGTACCCAAGTCGCAGGACGGCAAGGGCGGTTACACGGGAGGGACGAACACCCTTCAACGCAATCTCCGTCCGCTGTTCATCTATCTGGCAGAGGAGTACGACCACCCAAGCCCGTACGACTCCCCCAAGCTCCACAGGTACACGGCTCCCCCGATCGGTAAGCCCAAGACGCTCTCTGAGGAGTTCGTGACCGACGTACTCAAGGTCACGGGGAACGGCTCCCCCAAAGTCCGTGACTTCCAGACCGTGAGGGATCACGCAATCGTCCGTGTCCTCACGGAGGGACTGAGAGCGGAAGAGCTGTTGAACCTGCGGGTTGAAGACTTGGATCTCACCCGACACACGTTGGTTGTGATCCCTCTGAAGATGGACCGGAACAGCGTTGACGGCCGGACCATTCCCCTACAGCCCAAGACGGTAAAGGCTCTCGTTCGGTATCTCCGGGTGCGCTCCACTCACGCCATGGCGAACTCAACCCCGTTCCTCTGGCTCGGTACACGCAACCGGGGTCCACTCCAGTACAGGGGTCTGTACGTCATGGTGAAGAAGCGTGCCAAGGATGCGGATTACGACCCTGCCCAGGTTGCTCCTCACTCGTTCTGCCACACGTGGGCAGACGACTTGAAGGCTGCGGGAGTATCGGGCGAGCACATCATGGCTATCCGTGGTTGGAAGTCTCCCGCCATGCTCCGCAGGTACGGCGCAGACATGGCCAGCACAAGGGCCGTGAACGCCGTACAGGGCTTGGGAGACAGGTACTGACCCCAAGACACACGAGAGCCCAGGTGACTCCCACAGAGGGGAAACCTGGGCTTTGTGCTTTTCTGTCGAGTTGTTCGGGAAAACCGACCCCCTACCTTTACCGTTCGACTTTCCGAACGGGGTGGCCCGGTCTTTCGAGTGCGTAGGGCTTCCAGGGGGTTGGGCAGTAGCCGGAACGACTCTCAGGCCCCATCAGGGGGCGTGTCGGTCACGTAGTTGCCCTGTCCGACTTCCAGCCGTAGCCAACCCTCCGCCCGTAGGGCTACGACAGCCTTCTGTGTGGTCGCCTGTGCCGTCCCGTACTCCGCTGCCAATGCGACCGTCCCAGGGAAGCGCTCACCAGGTGCCCACTCTCCAGAGCGCAACCGGCGACGCAGATCATCGGCAATCTGGGGCCAGAGGTTCCGGGAACGATCAAGGTCAGCCATACGGCCAGCGTGCGCGGTACTGCGGTGATCTGCTACCGCGCTTACGCGTAACCGCGTAACCTCAGCTCACGAGAGGCCCCCGCGACCGGGCGAACGGTCCGGGGGTATGGCCAACAGCCATGAGGAGCTGATGACAGTGAGCCAGCCTAGCCACGTACGGCTGCTGCCCTGGAAGTGGCCGGAAGGGAAGACGGCACACCTGATCACGGACGGGACGCGCACAGCGTTGTCCATGCTGGCCGACAGCATCGAGAGTCAGCAGATCGAGACAGCAGCCGTGATCGTGGGACTGGCGCGGCCGATGGTCGCAGAAGAGGCCACACTCACGACAGATGAGCTGCGCTGGATCGCAAGCCGTCTCATCGAAAGCCTGACGGACGTACTGAACATCGCTGAGAGCCGGGGGCAGCGGATTCCCGGATATGAGGAGTGACGTGAAGAGGAGACATGCCCGCTGGGCGGGAGTCGCGCTGATTACGGGTCTTGCCATAGCCGGATGCGGGAGCACGGACGACAAGGGCGCTGAATCAGATGAGCCGGTAAAGGCCACACACTGCGGCACTGGCCAGGGGACCACTATGGAACTCCGGGCAACCAACGACTTCCCGAATCCAACGGCCTACGTGATTCAGCTCTACTGGTTCAACGGGGAGGGGAGACAGGTGGAAATGGGCCAGATGACCACCGACGCTATCCAGCCTGGAAAGTCACTCACGTTCAATGTCACCGGTCGTCGTCCTGGGGACGCAACGGTACGAACGTGTGAGGTAAAGGTACTGGGAGCCGAGTGAACACGTGAGCGAATAAGGGGAGCCCCTGGACGCGGTACCGACCGGTCTGGGGGCTCTCCCATGTCCAACCGCAGATGTTCCTCAAGTAGGGGTCCAACAGGCTTGCCAACGGGCATCCTTGGCGCATGTCGCTTCCAGTGATCGCCATCATGGTTGCTTCGGTCAGTGCCCTCTTCACGGGGGCCAATATGCTCGTCTCTGCCCTGAACTACCGCAGAGCTAAGCCGCGCATCAAAGTTAAATTGCATCTTTGGTGCCCGTCGGAAATTAGCTGGGACTCCATTAAGTGCAACATCCGATTCATCAGTAATAGCTCTACGGCAGTCTCCGTTGAGAGGGTAACCCTTCTCCAAAAGGTCACCAACGCAGACTTTACCTGTACGAAGGAAATCGCTGTAGCGATTCTCAAAGGAGAGGAAAAGAGGGAGATCAGTTCCTTTGACGGTCCACTCTGGCAAGGGGCTATCTACGCAGGTTCATACAAGCCGCTCGAAGGAAACCCCGTCACTATGCTGATCCAGCTAGGAAACGGGAAGATTGTCAAGCCTGACCTTCTTTCTAGGAGGAGACTCACTAAATGGATGGAGCTAATGTCTTTCATGCATGAAAGTCGCCAGCAGCTTGCAATGTACGAAAATTCCGCTAGGCAACTCACCTTTGACGACATGTGAGATGCGAAAGCAGCGCTCGGCTCCCTCTGGGGTCGGGCGCTTACCTGCATCCGTAAGCGGAATGACTCATGTCTGTTTGTCAGTGGTGGCTGAGACGATAGAGGGAAGTTGAAGGAAGACGACATACACCAGGAGGAAGCATCAACAAGACAGTACGCAAGAGGGCAGACAAGCTGAAGACAGGTGATCGGCTGAAGTTGTGGAACGGCAAAGCTGGTGAAGTTCTCTCGATCGAGAAGGGATTCAACCAGTCAGGAATGAAGTGCCTGATCCTGCGGTTGTACAAGTTGCCTACGGTTGTTGTGAAGGAAACTCGGTTCCTGGACATCTATCCAGGGTGAACAAGTAACTCGACAGGGAAGATGGAAGGTTTCCCGAACTCGGAAGTTTTGTTACTACTCTCAAATGCCATCGAGAGTAGTAACTCCTTCTAGTCGAGACACCTACGGAACTACCTAGAAAACCAGGAGCCACGGCTGCAATTCCTTTGAATTTGTTATTCAGTAGCCTCATTCCCCTATTAAATAAAGGAATTAGCGTACCCCGGCCGGCTGAGCCCTATAGAATTCCAAAAGAGAAGTCCAGGGATATCGATTCCCTGGACTTTCTTATGGGTGCTCAATGTTTCCCCTATCCATTCTCTCTTGCTCTGGCGTAATTGGCCAGTCGGGCAATGCCCGCAGAAGTATTGGGCGTGTGGTCGTGCGTCTTGCGCATTACCTTCTGCGCCTGCTCGATCTTCTCTCTGTCCTTACGTGCCTGGTCTCTGGCAAGCATCACCTTGAGTACGCGGTGGTTGTAGTCATCATCGGATTCCTCAACACGCCTGAGAGGCTTCCAGTCGCTCTCTGAAGGCTTGGAGGAAGCCTCAGGCTCCGATGCCTCAGGCTGTGCGCCGTTGGCGCTTACAGAGGCATCGAGGGACGCGGGTACGTGGGCAACGTCCTTCCTTCTGCTCTTGGGAATGAACGATGCACGAGACTTCTTAGTCTCACCAGGAGCAGGAGACGCGGGAGCGTCGACTACGTCTACCAGAGGAGAGATACCAATCTCTTCAATAACTACCTCACCAGGAATGACCAGAGGAGACTTAGTCTCCACCAGAGGAGATCCCTGGTTATCCTTCTGAACATGAGTAACTCCCCCATTATTAGATGAACTATCTACTGAACTATCTCTTGAATTATTGGACCCTTCCATGGAAGGGGTATATACCCCTGCTGGAGAAGGGTTGTTTACCCCTGCTGTAGAAGGGGTGTTGTCTGCTGGTGCAGGGGTATTGGTGGATACCCCTTCTGTAGCAGGGGTATTGGGTGCAGAAGTGTAGTGAGAGGTGTTCACTTCCCCCTCTGCAAGGTTGATGATCCCTGGCACGTTGAGAACATAGTGATTCTTGCGCCCTACCTTTTGCTTGGTCACGAGTCCTGGCAAGTAGGCATCGGCACCCTTGAAGTTCTTCGCGTGCTTGATACCTCTTGCCTTGGCCAGTCGTTCGACACTCGGGTTTAGCTGTCCGGTTTCCTTGTTCCATCTCATCACTAGCTCAATCAGCAATACTTTGTCTTCCGGTCTGAGATCGCTGATTGTGATGGTGTTGATTAGGTCGAACTTATTGGCACCAGCGGTGTTCGCTGGCTTATCCAGTCTGTCAGTCATAGCTGATATCCTTGAGGTAGTTGGTTAATTGCGGCTTGGTTAGCCCGGTTGATTTACTTGGGTGGAGGCTTCATTGGAAGTGATAGGCACCATTTTCTTATCCTCTTCCCGAGAGCCCTACGGACATTCCCCCGCCTGTAGGGCATTTCTCACGTAACACTATTCGGCATAGGGCAATAGCTCGATTACTACTCCGTCTGATCCAGAGAGAACCCCTCGATTCATTTTCATTTTCATGAATCGGGGGGTTTCCCTGTTTTAGTCTGATTCATTCTTGCTCTTTAGTCGGTCCTCAAGGGCAAAGGACTTCTAGTTCTGAAGAGAACCCCGCTTGAATTTCCCCATGAACTCGAAGCCGGCTCGGGGTACAAACCTGAATTCTTCAAAGAACTCAGAATGGCTTCATAATCGGCATCGGGGAACTCCTCATAGAACCTTTCTTCTGGAATGAGTTCCCCTCTGTCGCGTAGTTCTGTGTAGATAGCCAGTGCGGGAATACTCAGTTCCTCTGGCTTTGCCATTAACCCTCCAATGGATAGAGATGAGTTGTCTTCTCTCCCATAAAGCCCTGGGTTGAAGAGACAAGCTCATGAATCTGTCCGGCCTGCTTCAAGTACTCCAGAGCCGTACGGAAATCAGAGGCAGTGGAACCCGGTAGACGCTCCACAAAGTCAGCCTCTACGTTGCGAGCAACGGCGGGCGTGTTTCTATCCAGGTATCCCTGGATCAGATCCAAAATGGCTGGTCCGGCCGATGACATCACAGCCTGTCTGTGCTGCTCCCTCTGGTACTGCTCAATCATTCTTTCCTGCTCCGTTCGCATTGCGCGCTGCTTAGCCTCGCGCTCCGGAGCGGTGGCGATATGGTTCGTCCACCAATTCCCTTGCTGTGCTCCTGCGGTGAATGCGCTTGAGTTAGTCATATTTGGTTTCTCCTAGTTAAGTGTGTATGTGTGTGGTCTGCGCTTACGGTCGACCGTAAGCCATCCTCTGTCTTCTAGTACCTCAATGGCCTCTCTGAGCAGTCGGCCGTCTGTACTTAGCCCAAGAGCCTCACTCAGCTCAGCTTGTGTAAACCTTTTTCCCTCGTGTTGCTTCATATACATCCAAAGCAAATTGGCGCGGGCATGGTTCCTCTTCTGTCTCCAGGGGTGTCGGGCTTTCCCCTCTAGCTCGATTTCTTCTGTCTCGCTCATCTCATCCTTTCTCCAATGCTGTTCTCTGGCCGTCCGGCCATAGGGTCTCTGTAACGTGCTTGCTTACCTCTCTGAGGCACTGTCCTAGCTCTGGGAACGTCATACGCGTCTCCTCTGCTAGAACGTCTACAGAGGCGGTTTCTCCGCGTTCGCGGTGCCATTGCATGAGGCTGAGTACGGCGTAGGCTCTCGGGGACATCTCTGTACCCCTTACGCCAACCATCCGGAAACCTCTAGCTCAGCTAGGCAGGCTTCCTTGGGTACGTACGGCTGACCCATCTTGGATAGGTAGTCGCGCCATGCCGTATCAGGCACCGGGATTCCGGCATGGAAGGCAAGCCAAGTCATCTTGGCTGCGAAAGATAGGTCTCGTACCCGCCAGATAGGCAGGTACTCAAGAGTTGTGCTCATTGCTACTCCGGGTGGTCGTGTCTGTCTCTCTACGGCCGTCCCCTTCTATGAATCCATTTTACCGAGAAAACTCACATTGTTGGTGAGAGCGCGGACAGCACAGAGCCCCGACCACCAGGGACTATGACTGTCCGTAGCGGATCGGGGCTCTTAAATGCCTCTTGATCACGTAATGTAATTTTGTAATTAACTCGTGATCTTTCCGTCATGAAATTGTTACAAAAATACCTTGACTTATAAGGGTCTGAATGCGTGTCACATGGCTAGTGCGAGTGCTGCGCGCCCCTCGATGGCTCCCTGTCCGAAGCTTGCCGCACGGCCAACACCCCCTGAGTTCAGGAAGCCTTGCTGTAGCCCCTCCCACATCTGGTCGCCCTGGTCGGCTCCCTCTGTCGCCGTTGCTGCCATTGCGTCGATCGCATCCATATCCACCGGCATTCCCGGTCCCATGCCCATGATCAATCTCCTGTCTGTCTCGTCTGTCTGGTGCGCCTCCCCCTCCCTCTAATTGTCTCAAGATTTGTAGCAAGAGTGCTGTTCGGAGCCGTCCGGCGACTGTTCATCAAACGGTCGTTTGCTGAACCTGTGCCGACAGGGCCCGTGAACCCCGGATCGTTCATCTCGGTGTTCATCAACCCGTTCATCTATCTGGTACCGTTCATCTTGTTGGCAGGCACGTTTGATGAACGCGAGGGGGAGTCATGGCACTTGTTGGACTGGTTCGAGTGAGCACGGACCGTCAGGAGACGGCTCGACAGCATGACGCACTCACGGAAGCCGGATGCGTCAAGGTCTTTGAAGAGAAGATCTCCGGGAAGCTCACTGTCTCGGAGCGCCCTGGTCTCGTCTCGGCACTCGGGTATATGCGAGAGGGAGATATGCTGTGCGTCCAGGAAGTTGACCGGCTCGGCCGGAACCTTCTTGAGGGACTGCTGATGCTGACTGATCTTTTCGAGCGTGGCGTAGCCGTAAAGGTGCTGGACGGTATCGCCAAGGGTGAGCACACCGAACGGAGTCTCATCCTTGACCTTGCTTTCGCTCTGGCAGAGGACAGGCGACGGGACATCGTGAAGAAGACCAAGAACGGCCTTGAGAGTGCCCGGAAGAACGGGCGGGTTGGTGGTCGCCGTCCGGTCATGACTGAGGCTCTTACGGCTCAGGCTGTGGCGCTCCGAGACAAGGGATTCACCATCCGGCAGATTCAGCCTCACCTCACCTACAAGACCGGGAGCGGAGAAACCCGTAACCCGTCCGTTGGTGCCATCTCTCAGGCTCTCCAAGCCCATGACGAGAGCCAGAGCTGAACCACTCCCTGACAGCCCCTCAGAGCCCCGTACAGCGCCCCTGGTGCCTACGGGGTTCTTCTGTGTCCCGGCCCTCTGTGCCCGGTGTTGGGTAAGTCGCCTGCCATGTCCTGAACCGCTTGACCAAGGGGACGAGCCTGGTCAGACTCGGTACGAGTCCCAGGCTGCGTGAGCAGACTGCAAAGCGAGGTACGTGGGTTCAATTCCCGCCACGGCCTCTACCTGGCCTGACCAGGCAGAACAAGAGGGCGACACCCTGGCGGGGGTGTCGCCCTCTCGTTCGTGCGGCCGAGTTGCCCGCGAACACCCCCCTCGATCAACGACTGCTCCGAGTGGAGCCCATGAGTGGTGGACGTCTGTCCGCGCGCTCAGGCTGGCCCACGTGGTGCCCGCCCGCAGCAGGCGGTGGCGGGCGGAGCCCTGCCCTGCGTGGCCGGGGACGTCAGAGAAACGGGATCGCATGAGGGAACAGCGCATCAGAACGGGCTGTCCGCCGACCGTTCGCGGGAGCGGGAGCAGGAGCGGCAGCGACGGCCACGGCAGTGACAGCAACGGCACGTCCGCACTACGACACCCCCGGCGGACTCGCGCCACAGTGGCCGCCGTCGGCCTCGCCCTCCTCGGTGTCCTCGCCCCGACACCCGGCCACGCCGCGACGGCCTCCGCGAGCGGGCCGCGGCCGGTCGCGTCCGCGCGGTTCGTGCCCGGGCCGTGTCCGCGGACGCCCGAGCCGGTTCCTGGGCGGTGCGGATTCCTGGAGGTTCCGGAGAACCGGTCCCGGCCCGGTGGGCGGACGATCCGGCTGGCCGTCGCGATCATTCCGGCCGTCTCGCCGAAGCCGGGCGCGGATCCGGTCGTGTTCATGGCCGGCGGTCCCGGGGGCGACGCGTTCGGCGACATGCCGTTCGTGATCGGCGCGGGCGTGAACCGGGACCGCGATCTGATCGTCATGACCCAGCGCGGAACGCTCTACGCGCGGCCGAACCTCGCCTGCCCGGAGATCGACCGCTTCTACGCGGAGTCCGTCGGGCTGCGCTACGACGCGGCGTCGACCGGACGGCGCCTGGTGCGCGCGACCAAGCAGTGCCGGGACCGTCTCGCGGGCCAAGGCGTCGACCTGAGCGCCTACAACACCACCGAGAACGCCGCCGACTTCGCCGACCTGCGCACGGCGCTCGGCATCCGCCGGTGGAACGTCTACGGGTACTCCTACGGCACCGACCTCGGGCTCACCTACCTCCGCCGCCACCCCCAGGGCATCCGTTCGCTGGCGATCGACTCGGTCGTACCTCCCCAGATCGTCAGTCTGCCGTGGACCTGGGACAGCGCCCGGGAGGGCATCAACGCCGTCTTCGCCGCCTGCGCGGCCCAGCCTGCCTGCAGGAACCGCTACCCGAACCTCTCGCGCACGCTGACCCAGCAGGTCCGGCGGCTGGAGGCACACCCCCTGACGGTGAAGGCACAGCCTCCCGGGGGAGGCGCGCCGGTCAAGGTCGTCCTCGACGGGGGCGCGCTCGTCAATCTGCTGGTCGCCAACGCCGTCCCGGCCGTCGACGTGCCCGCGGCGCTCGACGAACTCGCCCACGGCGATCCGGGGCGCTTCGCCCGGGCCCGCGCCGCCGGCGCCACACCCGTCATCGGCGAGTTCGCGCACGGCCTCACCCAGTCCGTGGCGTGCAGCGAGTGAGTGCCGGGGTATTCGCGGGCCGACCTGCTCGCGGCCGGACGCCGGGCCTTCCCCGGCTGGCCCGACTCGGTGCTCGCCCAGGCACCCCAGCTCCCCTTCCAGCACGAGGCGTGCCGCGTCTGGAACGTCCCGGACCGCACCCGGGTCCAGCGCGTGACGACCGTGAGCAAAGTGCCGGCGCTCGTGCTCTCGGGAACCTTCGACGCCAAGACGGGGGCCCGCTGGGGCGCGTACGCGGCCCGCACCCTGTACCGCTCGACCACCGTGCTGATTCCCGGAATCGGCCACTGGGTGGTCCCCCAGTCGCCCTGCGCGGCCAGCGTCCTGACCTCGTTCCTCACGCGCCCCACCGCGCCCGACACCCGCTGTGTCGCGGGCCTGACGCCGAAGCCGTTCACCATCGTCCCCGCCCGGGAGAACTCATGACGTCCAGCCCTGGAGAACGTAAGACGTCCAACCGTCCGCCGCGCCGGCTGCCCGCCGCGCTCGCGGGGGCCACGGCCGGCCTCCTGGTCGCCGGTCTCGCCGCCTCCCCCGCCGAGGCCGAGCCCGGCACCACGACGACCACGACAACCACGACGACCCCGGGCACCGTCGCCCGGACAGCCGGCCACTCCCGCTTCGTACCGGGCCCCTGTCCGCGGACCGCGGACCCCGTCCCCGCTCTGGAGGGGGCGAAGTGCGGCACGCTCACCGTGCCCGAGAACCGCTCCCGCCCCCGGGGACGGAAGATCACCCTCTCCGTCGCCGTCGTGCCGGCCGCCACCCGCAGGCACGCGCCCGACCCGATCGTGTGGTTCGCCGGCGGGCCCGGCGACGACGCCGTCTCCGAGGCCCAACTGGCGGTCGACGGCGGCCTGAACCGCGACCGGGACGTCATCTTCATGTCCCAGCGGGGTACTTACTCCGCCGATCCGGTGCTCACCTGCCCGAACATCGACGAGTTCAACGCCCGTGCCGTCGGCCTGGTCTACAACGCCCCCTCCACCGGGCGTCTGCACGTCCGCGCGACGCGGGCCTGCCGCGACCGGCTGGTGCGGCGCACCTCCGACCTCGGCGCCTACAACACCACCGAGAGCGCCGCCGACTACGCCGACCTGCGCGTCGCCCTGGGCATCAAGCGCTGGAACGTGTTCGGCATCTCGTACGGCACGGACCTGGCGCTGACCTATATGCGCACGCACCCGCAGGGCGTCCGGTCCGTCGGCATCGACGGTGTGCTGCCGCCCTCCCTGGCCGGTGGCGCGGTGACCTGGAGGGCGGCGCGCGAGGGCTTCGACGGACTGTTCGCGGCCTGCGCGCGGCAGCCGGCGTGCAACCAGCGCTATCCCCATCTGTCGAGGACCTTCCGGAACCTGGTGAGCAAGCTCGAAGCCCGTCCGGTCACCACCCACGTCACCGTCCCCGGACAGCCCGGACCGGTGAAGGTCGTCATCGACGGCGGCACGCTGGTGACCTGGCTGACCTCCGCCACCCACCTGGCGTCCGGAGTGCCGCGCTCCATCGACGAGTTGGCGCACGGCAACCCCCAGCGCATCGCCGAGCAGTGGGCCGGGGGCAAGCTCAGCCCGCAGGCCGTCGGCCGGGTCGCGCACGGGCTCGCCTACGGCGTCTTCTGCGGCGAGTGGACACCGTACGAGACCCAGGCCGAGGTGATCCGGGCGGGACGGCGCGCGTTCCCCACGTTCCCCCGCTCCGTCCTCGCCAATGCCCCGCAGCTCCCCTTCCTGCACGACGACTGCCGCGCCTGGAACGTCCCCGCGCAACCGCGTGCCGTCCGCAGCGTCGTCCGCAGTGACATCCCCACCCTGGTCATGTCGGCGGGCTTCGACGCGCAGACCGCGCCGAGCAACGGACCCTACGTGGCCCGCACCCTGCCCCGCGCCACCACCGTGACCGTGCCGTACGTCGCCCACGTGGCCTTCGCCGAATCACCCTGCGCGCAGGCGATCACCCGGTCGTTCTTCGACGCGCCGACGTCGGCGGACACGTCCTGCCTGGCGGGGCTTCAGCCCCCGCAGTTCGAGATCGCGCCGTAGCGCCGTAGCGCCGTAAGGGCGGGCGAGCAGCCGGGAGACACGGCGCTCGCCCGCCCACCGCGTCGGGCCGTCAGGCCGTCAGGCCGTCGGGCCGTCGGCCCCGCAACCCCCGTTCCGTTCCCGGGAATTAACCTCCGCCCCCTTGGCGGCCCCCTCTCTACGCGCGTAACTTGAGCCGACTTCACCGCGACGTACGAGGAGACCGTCAACGTGTCCAGAAACGCCGGCAGCAGACCCCGCCCCTCCCGTCGGGCCGGGTACGCGTTCATCTCCGTGGGGCTGGCGAGCGCGTTCGCCATCACGTCCCTGCCCGCCGCCTACGCGGCGCCCTCCGGTACGGCCGTCATAGCCGAGGTGTACGGCGGTGGGGGCAACTCGGGGGCGACGCTGGTCCGGGACTTCGTCGAACTGGGCAACGCGGGCTCCGCGGCCTACGACCTGTCGGGCTACAGCGTGCAGTACCTGCCGGGGTCGCCGTCGGCGTCCTCGCAGTGGCAGGTGACCGCGCTGAGCGGGGCGCTCGCGCCCGGCGGGCGGTTCCTGGTGGCCGAGGGGGCCGGGACCGGCGGGACGACCGCGCCTCCCGAGCCCGACGCCACCGGGTCCATCGCCATGAGCGCCACCAGCGGCACGATCGCCCTGGTCTCCGGCACCGCCGCGCTGACCTGCAAGACCGCCGCCGACTGCGCCGCGGACAGCCGGATCGTCGACCTGGTGGGCTACGGCAGCGCCGTCGTGCGGGAGGGAAGCGGACCGGCCGCCGGTGCCTCCAACACCGCCTCCGTGGCCCGGAGTTCCGGCCTGACCGACACCGACGACAACGCCGGGGACTTCGCCGCCCAGACGCCGTCGCCCGTCAACTCCGCCGGGGAGACGCCCGGTTCGGGAGACGGGGACGGGGACGGCGATGGCGATGGCGATGGCGACGGGGATCCTTCGACCCCGGGTACCGTCCGCGTCCGCGACATCCAGGGCACCACCCGGGTCTCCCCTCTCGACGGCCGGACCGTCACCCGCGTCCCCGGTGTCGTCACCGGTGTCCGGACCTCCGGGTCGAAGGGGTACTGGATCCAGGATCCTGAGGCCGACGCCGATCCCCGCACCAGCGAGGGCGTGTTCGTCTACACCGGTTCCGCCGACCCGGCCGTGGCCGTCGGTGACTCCGTGCTGGTGAGCGGCAAGGTCAGCGAGTACTACCCGAGCAGCACCAGCCAGTCGGTCACCGAGATCACCGCGCCGACCGTGACCGTGCTGTCCGGCGGCAACCCGCTGCCCGCGCCCGTCACCCTGGACCCGGCGAGCGTGCCCGCCGGCTACGCGCCCACCGCGGGCGGCGGCAGCATCGACGCGCTCGCCCTCGAACCGGGCGTGTACGCGCAGGACTTCTACGAGTCCGCCGAGGGCATGCGGGTGACGTTCGCCGACGCGCGCGTGGTCGGCGCGACCACGGCCTACGACGAGCTGTGGGTGACGGTCAAGCCGAACGAGAGCCCGTCCGCGCGCGGCGGCACCCTCTACTCCTCCTACGACCAGCCCAACACCGGCCGCCTGAAGGTGATGTCCCTCGACACCGCCGCCGCCTTCCCGGTGGCGAACGTCGGTGACGTGCTGTCCGGCACCACCACGGGGCCGCTCGACTACTCCACCTACGGCGGCTACAACGTCCAGGCCACGCAGCTCGGCACGCGGGTCGACAAGAAGCTGAAGCGGGAGGTGACCCGCCGGGCGAAGGGCGGCGAGCTGGCGGTCGCCACGTACAACGTGGAGAACCTGGACGCGCTGGACGACCAGGGGAAGTTCGACCGGCTCGCCGAGGGCGTCGCGGTCAGCCTCAGCTCGCCCGACATCGTGGCCCTGGAGGAGATCCAGGACGACAACGGCGCCGTCAACGACGGGACGGTCACCTCCGAGGCCACCCTGAAGCGGTTCACGGACGCCATCCGCGCGGCCGGCGGGCCCCGCTACCAGTGGCGGTACATCGCCCCCGCGAACAACCAGGACGGCGGCGAGCCGGGCGGCAACATCCGCCAGGTGTTCCTGTTCAACCCCAAGCGGGTGTCCTTCACCGACCGGCCCGGCGGTGACGCCACCACGGCCACCGGGGTGGTCAAGACCCGCAAGGGCGCCCGGCTGACCGCCTCCCCCGGCCGGATCGACCCGGCGAACAGCGCCTGGGGCAGCAGCCGCAAGCCGCTCGTCGGCGAGTTCGTCTTCCACGGCGAGACCGTCTTCGTGATCGCCAACCACTTCGCCTCCAAGGGCGGCGACCAGCCCCTGCACGGCCGCTACCAGCCGCCGGCCCGCAGCTCCGAGACGCAGCGGCAGGCACAGGCCGTCGCGGTGAACACCTTCGTCAAGTCACTGCTGGCGGCGGACAAGAAGGCCAAGGCGGTCGTGCTCGGCGACCTCAACGACTTCGAGTTCTCCCCGACCGTCGCCGCGCTGACGGCCGGCAAGGTCCTCAAGCCGCTGATCAGCACCCTGCCGGCCACGCAGCGCTACACCTACGTCTTCGACGGCAACGCGCAGACCCTGGACCACATCCTGACGAGCCCGGCCGTGACGCGCTTCGACTACGACGTCGTGCACATCAACGCAGAGTTCGCCGACCAGGCCAGCGACCACGACCCGCAGATCGTGCGGATCGACGTGGACGGCTGCCGGTAGCCGAAGACGACAACGGGGCCGGGGCCGGGGCCGGGGCGGCGAGGGTACGGGTCATCGCCTCGGCCAACCCGTCGTATATCCCGGTCAGTTCCCGCAACACACGCAGAGCCCGCTCACGCCGGGTCAGCCACAGGGCGAACGCCAGGGTGGAGACGTCGGCGTTGAGCGGGCGCGGGCCGGACTCGCTCCAGGTGAGGACGGCCCCCGTGGCGCCGTCCACCACCAGGCTCGCGCCCCGCGGCAGCCGCCCGAGCCGGATCGGACGGCCCCCGGTGGACTCGTCGAGCGTCTGGAGCGGAACGTCTGTCTCCAGGGCGAACCGGTCGGCCCGCTCCGGCAGCCCCACCTCGCGCAGGAAACGGCGGGTCGGGGCGTGGGTGAGTTCCCGCGGGAAGTCGATCTCCTCGAAGCGCACGACACCGGTCGCGCCGAACTCCTCGTCCAGCAACCGGAACGGAAGGTCCAGGGCGAGGCCGGATCCGGTCCCCTGCCCTGCACCACCCGGCGCCGGCGGACGGATCACCGTCGCGATCCTCCACAGCGGGTCGGGCCCGCCCCCGGTGGCCTCCTCGAACACCGCCAGCAGCCGCCGTGTCACCTCCGCCACCGCGGACGGCTCCAGCCGGGCCGCGTAACAAGCGAACTGCCCGCGCAGAGCCGCCAGTTCATCGGCGACCGTGGCACACCGCAGCAGGCGCTCCAGAGCGGGCACCGGCGGCCGCGCGGCCGCCGGACCGGGCCGGCCGGACAGGAAATACGCCGCCGAGACGGCCCCGCGCGACGCCCCGAAGGCCGCCGGAAGCGTGACGCACCGGCCGAGCCGGTCCTCGGTGAAGGTGGTGATCGTCGTCCTGGTGGTGGTCCTGGTCGTGCCCATCGGGTCCCCCGTGCATGAAGTGCGCCGTCCCACTGCTCCGCAGCCTACGGGGCCCCACTGACAATGAGCCCGGCCAAAGACCACGCCCGGCCTCCCCGGAACAACACCAAGTCCAACAACCTTACGGAGACGGCTTGTTCCCGTTCCGGATGTGGCGTTCCCCCCAGCCGTTCGCCCTGTCGCGGCACCCCGCGGCCGCCCCATACTCCAGAGCCCGACGGCCAACAGATGAAGGAGCACGGTGAGCGCAGCGGCGGCGGCAGGGACCTGGAAGCTCGGCGACCTGGAGGTGAACCGCGTCGGCTACGGCGCGATGCGGCTGACCGGCAACGGCATGCTGGGCAACTCCGACGGCCCTCCGGTCGACCGCGACGCCGCCGTACGACTGCTGCACGGCGCGTTCGGGCAGGGCGTCGACCACGTCGACACCGCGGCCTTCTACTTCTCGCCGCTGCGCTCCGCGAACGAGCTGATCAACCGGGCCCTCTCGTCCTGGCGCGGTGACGTGGTCGTGGCGACCAAGGTGGGTCCCGGGCGCGATCCCTCCGGCGAGTGGCTTCCGATGGCCCGCCCCGACCGGCTGCGCGGCCAGGTCGAGGAGAACCTCCGCCAGCTCGGCCGGGACCACCTGGACGTGGTGAACCTGCGGAGCGACGGCACGGCCTCGATCGCCGAACACTTCGGCGCCCTCGCCGAGTTGCGCGAGGAGGGCCTCGTCCGGCACCTCGGCCTCTCCAACGTCCGGCCGCACCACGTCGCCGAGGCTCAGGCGATCGCGCCCGTGGTCTGCGTGCAGAACGCCTACGGCCTGGACTGGCGCCGCGCCGACGAGAACGGGCTGGTGGACCTGTGCCGGGAACAGGGCATCGCCTTCGTCCCGTTCTTCGCCGTCTCCGGCCTGCGGCGCGAGGCCGCCGCGGCCCGGGAGCGGGACGCGCGCGTCCACACGGTCGCCCGCGCCCACGACGCGACACCCGCCCAGATACGACTGGCCTGGACCCTGCACCGCGGCCCCCACGTCCTGGCCATCCCCGGCACCACGAACGCGGCCCACCTCACCGAGAACATCGCCGCCGCCACCCTGCGCCTGACCGACGAGGACCTGACACTCCTCGACGAACCGGACGACGTGGACGACACGGACGACGCGGACGCCTGAACGCGCCGCGGATCGTTACTGGCTCGTGACCACCGCTGCCTGGGGTCGGATCGGGAGGCGGTTGATCGGGCGGCCCGTCGCGGCGCGGACCGCGGAGGCGATGGCGGCCGGGGACGTGACCACCGGGACCGCGCTGGCGGCCTTGGCGCCGAAGGGGGCGACCACGTCCCGTTCCTCGATCAGCTTGACGATCCTGATGTCCGGGGCGTCCAGGGCCGTCGGCAGGGCGTAGCCGGTGAGGTCGGGGTGGCGGATCAGGCCGCGCGGGGTGCGGAGGTTCTCGGTGAGGGCGATGCCGACGCCCTGGGTGACGCCCGCCTCGATGCGCGCGGCAAGCTGCGCGGGGTTGAGGACGCGCCCGACGTCCTGGGCCACGGCCAGCTCGACGACCCGCACCGAGCCCAGCTCGATGTCGACGTCGACCACCGCGCGGACCGCGCAGAACGCCATGCCGACGAAGGCGTCGCCCTGGCCGGCCGCGTCCAGCGGTTCCGTCGGGTGCGGGCGGCACTGTGCCGTCGCCCACAGCTCCTTGCCGTGGAGTTCCTCGGCGACGGTCGTCGACAGGACACCGTCGTAGGAGGTGATCTTGCCGTCGGTGATCTGGAGGAGTTCGTGGGACATGCCGAACTTGTGCGCCAGCGGCTGGAGGAGCTGGGTGCGGACCATCTTGGCCGCGCGTTCCACCGCGCCGCCGGAGACCCAGGTGTGGCGGCCGCGGCAGCCCGCGCCCGCGGGCGGCTGGTCGGTGTCCACGGGCGCCACGTGCACCTCGTCGATGCCGAGCGTCTCCTGGACGATCTGGCGGGCCAGCGTGGTGAAGCCCTGGCCGGTCTCCACCGCCGCGCACAGGACCGTCGCGACGCCGTCCTGGACCTTCACGGTGGCCGTGGAGACCTCGTCGGCGCCCTCCGCGCCCAGCATGTGCACCATGCCCAGGCCGTAGCCCACGCCCCGGCGCACCGCGCCCGGCTCGCCCGCGCCCTCGGGGCCGCCGGGCAGCAGCCACTCGTCCTCGGGGGTGTCCTTGGGCAGCGGCGGGAGCGGGTACTCCTGCACGGCCTGGAGGAGTTCGGCGACCGGCGCCGGGCAGGTCACCGTCTGGCCGGTGGGCAGGACGTCACCGGTCGCCATGACGTTGCGCAGCCGCAGCTCCGCCGGGTCGACGCCGAGCTTCTTGGCGAGCTTGTCCATCTGCGCCTCGTAGGCGGCGCACACCTGCATCGCGCCCTCGCCGCGCACATGGCCCGACGGGGGGTTGTTGGTGCGGACGGCCCAGCCCTCGATGAACGCGTTCGGGACGACGTAGGGGCCACAGGCGAAGGAGACGGCGGCGGCGAGCGCCTCGGAGGAGGTGTCGGCGTACGCGCCCGCGTCCAGCAGGATCTGCGCCTCGACCTTGACGAGACGGCCCTCGGAGTCGGCGTGGTGGCGGTAGCGCAGCAGGGTCGGGTGCCGGTGCGCGTGGCCGAGGAAGGACTCCTCGCGCGTAGCGGTGAGTTTCACCGGGCAGCCGGTCTTCAGCGCGAGCAGGCCCAGCGGGAGCTGGAAGCCCTGGTCCTCGCGGTCGGCGGTGGCGCCGGGCACCCCGGTGACGACGATCTTCACCTGGTCGGTGGACAGGCCGTAGACGGCGGCAGCCGTGTCCCGGTCGGCGTGCGGGTCGGTGGAGGCCAGGTACAGCTCCACGCCGCCGTCGGGGCGGGGCACGGCGAGTCCGGCCTCGGCGCCGATCGGGGCGGGGTCGGCGCGGCCGATGCGGTACTGGCCCTCGACCACGACGTCACCGGCGGCGGACGGGTCGCCGTGGTGCAGCGGGATGTGCCGGATCAGGTTGCCGTCGGGGTGCAGGGCCGCCGCCTCGAAGGCCAGCTCGGGGTCGGTCACCGGGTCGAGGACCTCGTACTCGACGATGACGGCGGCGGCCGCCATCCGCGCGGTGTCCGGGTGGTCGGCGGCGACGGCCGCGATGGGCTCGCCGTGATGGCGTACGGCCTCGGAGGCGAACACCGGGCGGTCGGCCCTGCCGCGTCCGTGCACCGGCCGGCCGGGCACGTCCTCGTGGGTGACGACGGCCCGTACGCCGGGCATCTCGCGCGCGTGGGACGTGTCGATGGAGACGATGCGCGCGTGCGGGTGCGGTGAGCGCAGCACGGCCGCCCAGAGCAGTCCCTCGGCCCACAGGTCGGCGGCGTAGGGGAAGGTGCCCTCGGTCTTCGCGCGCGCGTCGGCGGGCTGGAGGGACGCGCCGAGGCCGTGCGGGATCGGCTCGGGGGCCGGGGCGGCGTCCGCGGTGGCGGCTTCGTTGCTCACGCCTGGCCTCCGTCCTGGGCCGGTCCGTACGCCTGGTCGTAGCCCTGGTCGTATGCCTGGTCGTACGACGGGTCGTGCGGGTGCGGCTGCGCCGGGTTCTCGAACGCCGACGCGTGGACGCCGCCCGCGCCGGGGCCCGCCTGGTGCGGGATGCGGGCCTCGTCGCCGTCGGCGTCCGCCTCCGCCTCGGCTTCCTCGGCGAGCGCCTCGCGTTCGGCGACGACGTCCTTCACGGCCCGCAGGACGCCCTTGTAGCCCGAGCAGCGGCACAGGTTGCCGCACAGGGCCTGACGGGTCTCCAGCTCGGTGGGGGCCGGGTTGCCCTCCAGCAGGTCGTGCACGGTCATCGCCATGCCGGGCACGCAGAAGCCGCACTGCACCGCGCCGCAGCGGGCGAGCGCCCGCTGCACGTCCGAGGGCTGGCCGTCCACGGCGAGGCCCTCGACGGTGCGGATCTCGCTGCCGGCGGTGGTCACGGCGGGCACCAGGCAGGAGGCGACGAGCCGTCCGTCGACCTGCACGTTGCAGGCGCCGCACTCGCCCTGCGAGCAGCCGTCCTTGGCGCCCGCGAGGCCGAGGCGCTCGCGCAGCACGTAGAGCAGCGACTCGCCGATCCAGGCGTCGGTGACGGGCCGGTCGGCGTCGTTGACGCGCAGGACGTAGGAGGCGAGCGGGTGCTCCTCGGCCGGGGGCGGGGGCGGCTCGTCGGCGTCCGGGGCGTCCGGGGCGTCCGGGGCGTCCGCCCGGTCCGGCGCGGTGGTGTGCTCGTTCCGGGGCGCCTCGGACTCCGGGCCGGCGGACGGCGTGGCGGGCCTCTGGGGGGCCTCAGCGGCCTCCTGACGGCCTGTCGCGTCCTCGGAGGTCCCGGTGGGCCCGGCTGCGGACCGGACGCCCTCCTGAGGCGCCTGGTCCTGCGTGTCGCGCGAGGGCGCGGGGGCGGTGTCGTACCCGGCCGGAGGCCGCTCGGACCGCTCGGGTCGCTCGGGCCTCTCGACGCGCTCCCCGGCCTCGCCGCCGTACTCACGCCCGCGCGCCGGATCGTGCGCCCCGCCGTGCTCCGGCGCGTGCCCGTACTCGGGCGTGTCCGGGCGTACGGGCTCCCGCACCCCGGTGTGGCCCGCGGCGGCCTCCGCCTGCTGGGCCCAGGACTGGCCCGCGCCGTCGGTCGCGCCGGTCGCCCAGGGAGCCTGGGCGCCGCCCGGCAGGGTGGCCGGAGGTGTGCCGCCGCCCCACTGCTCGACCAGGGACGACTGGGTGAACTCGCCGGTCTCGTCCGGAAGGTCGCCGCCGACCACCGGGATCGACCACTGGCCGGTCACCTCGTGACCCGCAGCACCCGGACCGCCCGGACCGCCCGGCGCACCCGAAGCACCCGGGCCGCCCGGCGCCGCCGCGGCGCCCGTCGCCTCCTCGAAGTTCCACTGCCCGGTCGAGCCCGGGTTGTACGTGAACCGGTCGTCGCCGACGGTCTGCGGGCCCGTCTGCGCGGGCCACTCGCTGCCGCCCGCCGGGGTCGCCCAGGTGCCGGTGTCGTCCGTCGGGGGCGCGGCCGCTATCGGCGGGGGCACGTATCCGTGACCGGGCGCGGCGAGCGGGGGGGCCTCGCCGGCCAGCAGCGCCTCGATGCCGCCCTCGGGCAGCTTCACGAAGGCGGTGGCGCCGTCGTCGTAGTCGCCCTGGGGCAGCGGGTCCCAGCGGCCGCCGCCGCTCGGGGGCCTGCCCTCTCCGTGCTGGTCGTCGGTCACGACAGCGCCCTCCCCAGTGCTCGTCGGGCCAGCGCGGCGACGGTGCGCCGCAGATGCAGTACGGCGGGCGGAAGCTCGGCCACGGAGCCGTCCACGCCCGGCGCCGGGTCGGGGATGCAGGCGGCGGCGACGTACTCCCCGAAGGCGTTCAGGGCCTCGGGGACGATCGCGCGGTTGTTGTCCCAGTCGATGAGCCGGGCGACCCACTGCTCGGCGTCCAGGGGGCGCAGCGGCATCGGCGCGATGGCGCCGACGGCGCACCGCACGCCGCGCCGGGCCGGGTCCAGGACGAGGGCGACGGACGCGACGGCGCGCCCGGGGCCGGTGCGCCCGGTCGCCTTGAGGAAGACCTGCGGGGCGTGCAGCAGCGGCACGCGCACGTACCCGATCAGCTCGCCGCCGCGCAGCATCTCCATGCCGGCCAGCAGGTGCGAGACCGGGATCTCCCGGCGGGCGCCGTTCGGACCGGCGATGACGAGGGTCGCCTCCAGGGCGGCCAGGACGGGCAGCGCGTCGCCCGTCGGCGCGGCGGAGGCGATGTTGCCGCCGAGCGTGCCGGCGTTGCGGATCTGCGGCGGGCCCGCGGCGCGCGCGGCGGCGGCGAGCGCCGGGATCAGGGCGGCGAAGTCGGGGCGGCCCATCCGCGCGTGGGTGAGTCCGGCGCCGAGCAGGGCGTGGCCGTCCTGGTACTGCCAGCCGCGGATCTCGCTGATCCGGCCGAGGCCGACCAGCCCGGCGGGCCTGAGGAGTCCGGAGTTCACGGCGGACATCAGGTCGGTGCCGCCGGCCACCGGCACGGCGGCGGGCATGGCCGCCAGGGCCGCCACGGCCTCGTCCAGCGTCGTAGGCAGCGTGACGGCCTGCGCCGCCTGCGGTGCGTGCGTGGTCAAAACCGGCTGCCCCTTCCCGCTGCCCCACCTGGTCCCACCTGTGTTGCCGTACGGTACGTGCTGACAGGGCGGACGTGGCAACTCTGGCACATCTTCGCAACACCCGAACGCGGGGGTCCGCTAGGAGGCATTCGCCCTCCTCACAGCGGAGATGGTCCGTTTTGACACGGCACATCCGGTGCGTACGGATTGCCACTCTTCGGGGTTTCCGTCGCGCCTCTCCCGAAGCGGGGCAGGACGGTCACCGGTGCGGCGGCGGACCCTCGATCGGGCGCCCCAGGACACCGGGCCGCCGCTGCCACGGCCGCGGGCCTCCCGGCGGCCGGTAGGCGACGCCCAGGGCGTCCAGCCGCGCGTAGTGCGCCACCGTCCGCCGCTCGAAGTCCGCGAAGTCCCGTTCCGCGGGCGCGGGCAGGGCGCTCCAGGCGACCTCGGCGAACGCCGCGAGCCGGGGAAAGACCTGGTAGTCGACGCGCGCGGCGTCCTCCATCGCCTCGGTCCAGACGTTGGCCTGGGTCCCGATCACGTGCGCCGCCTGTGCGGGCGTCAACTCCGGTGGAACGGGCTCGAACCGGTACACGTCCTCCAGGGTGCGGACCCAGCCGATCGGCACCGGCTCGTCCGGGCCGCCGTCCTGCCGGTGGTCCAGGTACACGTGCTGCTCGGGGCACATGACGACGTCGTGCCCCGCGCGCGCGGCCGCCGTACCGCCCGCGTAGCCGCGCCAGGACGACACCGCCGCGCCGTCCGCGAGACCGCCCTCCAGGATCTCGTCCCAGCCGATGAGCCGGCGCCCGCGCGCGGACAGCCAGGTGTCGAAGTGCCGGACGAACCACGACTGGAGCGCGTCCTCGTCGGCGAGGCCGAGTTCCGCGATCCGGGCCTGTACGGCCGGAGAACTCCGCCACTGCTCCTTGGGGCATTCGTCGCCGCCGATGTGGACGAACTCCGAGGGGAACAGGTCGAGGACTTCCTCGAACACCTCCTCGTAGAAGCGAAGGGTGTTGTCGGTGGGGGCGAGTACGTTGGGATTGACCCCCCAGGTGTCCCACACGGAGAGGGCGGTGGTGTCGATGACATCGGTGTTGCCGAGTTCCGGATACGCGGCGATCGCGGCCTGCGAGTGCCCGGGTACGTCGATTTCGGGGACGACGGTGATATGCCGCTCGGCGGCGTAGGCGACGATCTCGCGGATGTCGTCCTGCGTGTAGTGGCCACCGTGCGGCTTCTCGTCCCACAGGGGTGAGGCGCGATGGCCGAATTTCGTGCGGGCCCGCCAGGCGCCGACCTCGGTGAGACGGGGATGGCGCCGGATCTCGATGCGCCAGCCCTGGTCGTCCGTCAGATGGAAGTGGAAGACGTTCAGTTTGTGCGCGGCCATCAGATCCAGGTAGCGCAGGACGCCGTCCTTCGGCATGAAGTGCCGGGCCACGTCGAGCATGAGTCCGCGCCAGCGGAAGCGGGGCGCGTCCTCGATCGTGAGGTGCGGCACGGCCCAGATCCGGTCGCGGCGCACCGGTGCCCTGCGGTGGGCGTCGGGGCCGAGGAGCTGGCGGAGCGTCTGGGCGCCCCAGAAGACACCGGCCGCGTCCCCGCCCTCGACGAGCACCCCGCGCGCGTCGCTGACGAGGCGGTACTCCTCGGGGCCGAGCCGGCCGTCCACCTGGAGCGCGATGCCGTCGGTGCCATCGGTGGCGTCGGTGCCGTCGGGTTCCCGTCCCTCGTGCAGCGGCAGGCCGGTGGCCTGCCCCAGGGCGGTGCGCAGCCAGCGCCCGGCGCCCTCCGCCCCGGGGCCGGTGTACAGCCGGGAGCGCGCCGTGAGCCGCACCTCGCCGGGTGCGGCGGTGACGGCGCGGGGCGCCGGAATCAGTTCCGTCATGTCAGACCCAAGACCTTTCAGACCTTTCAGTCCTTGACCGCGCCGCCGAGTCCGGAGACCAGACGGCGCTGCACGAGTACGAAGAACACCAGCACCGGAATCGTCATCAGCGTGGAACCCGCCATCACGCCGCCCCAGTCGGGGTCGTCCGGCCGGAAGAACACCAGCAGGGCCATGGGCAGGGTGGACTGCGAAGTGTCGCTGATGATGAACGACTTGGCGAAGAGGAAGTCGTTCCAGGCGGAGATGAAGGAAAAGACGCTCGTGGCCACCAGACCGGGCAGCACGAGCGGGAAAAGAATCTGCCAGAGAAAGCGCGTCCGGCTCGCCCCGTCGAGGTACGCGGCCTCCTCCAGGGCTTCCGGGACGGCTTTCACGAACCCCCTCAGCATCCAGATCGCGAAGGGCAGCGAGAAGGCGATGTGGGGCAGGATCAGGGACCCCAGGGTGTTGAGCTGACCGGCGTCCCGCATGAGGAAGAACAGCGGGATCGTCAGGGCCTCCACGGGCACCATCTGGGCCACCAGGAACATGATCAGCAGGGTGGTCCGGAAGCGGAACCGGAATCGGGTCACGGCGGTCGCGGCGAGAAACGCGATGAGCCCCGAGGCGATCACCACGGCGCCCGCGACGAGAAGGCTGTTGAGCGCGTAGCGGCCGAATTCCTGTTGTCCGAACACCCTCCGGAAGGAATCCAGGGAGGGGGCGAGGGTCCACGGCCGCGGCGCGCCGGACTCGATCTCCCCGGCCGGCCGGAAGGCGCCGAGCACCATCCAGTACAGCGGGAAGGCGACGACGGCCGCGGTCAGCAGCGCGGCCGCCTCGGCCACCAGCCGCCAGGGCCGGGCCACCAGGTTCCGTACGGCGTTCACAGCTCCTCCCCCTGGCGGCGCAGCAGCCGCAGATACACGAGCGTGACGGCGAGCAGCAGGACCAGCATCACGACGCCGATGGCCGAACCGAGGCCGTACTGCGAGGACGCGAACGCCTGTTGGTAGGCGTAGACGTTCAGGACGAGGTTCTGGCCGGCGATCCCGCCGCCGCCCGTCATGACGTAGATCTGGGTGAAGACCTTGAAGTCCCAGATGACGGACTGGATGGTGACGACGGTCAGGATCGGCCGCAGCAGCGGGGCGAGCACGGACCGCCAGATCCGCCACGGTGAGGCGCCGTCCAGCGCGGCCGCCTCCAGCACCTCCGCTGGCACGGCGCGGATCCCGGCGTAGACGGTGATCATCACGAACGGGAAGGAGCACCAGACGACTTCGAGCAGGACGAGGAAGAAGGCGCTGTAGCGGCCGTACGTCCAGGAGTGGTCGCCGAGGCCGAGGATCCGGTTCACGGGGCCGAAGTCGGGGTCGAAGAGGAACAGCCAGACCGTCGAGCCGGTGACCGCCGGGGTGGCCCAGGCGCCCAGCGCGGCCAGCATCAGCGCGAGCCGGGGCAGGGCACGCACGCGCGTGAGGAGCACGGCGAGCGCGCAGCCGACGGCGAGCGTGCAGAGCACGCACAGGGCCGCGAAGACGACCGTGGACAGCAGCACCTGCCAGAACCGGTCGTCGCCGAAGACGTCGGCGTAGTTGCCGAAGCCCCGGAAGACGGTCGGTTCGCCGCCGCTGACCTGTGCCTGGGTGTACTCGAAGAGGGAGATGAGCCCGAGCTGGTAGACGGGGTAGGCGAGCAGGGCGGCGAGGACGACGAGGGCGGGGGCGAGATAGAGCCAGGGCGTCAGGCGGGCCGTCCGCGGGCGCGGACGGCCGGACACCGCCCGGATCCGCGCCGGTGCCCGCTCGGCGCCCTTGAGGCCGGCCGGCGCCGTCACCCGGCGGAGCCGAACGCGTCGTCCATCTTCTTCGCCGCGTCCGCGGAGGCCGCCGTGACGCTCTTCCGGCCGCTGACGACCTCCTGGAACATGGTCGGCAGGACCTGCTGGGAGTCGATCTGGGACCAGGCGGGCGAGGCGGGCACGAACTTGGTGCCGGCGGCCAGGGTCCGCACGAAGGGCGCCACGAACGGCTCCCGCGCGGCGGCCCGGTCGCGGACGTCCGTGAAGGTCGGCAGGAAGCCCATCGCGTCGAACAGCGCTCCCTGGGTCCTCTTCGACGCCAGCGCCTTCATCAGGCCGACGGCCAGGGTGCGGTGCGAGGTGCTCTTCAGGACGCCGATGTTGTTGCCGCCCGCGAAGGCCGGGGCGACCGATCCCGCCGTGACACCGGGCAGCGGGACGACGGCGTACTTGCCCTTCACGGCCCCGGCCTCCACGGCGGTGTGGCTGAAGTCGCCGCCGATCGCCATGCCCGCCTTGCCGGCCGCGAACGCGGTGACGGTGTCGTTGCCGCCCATGCCGGCGCACTTGGCGGCCGGACAGTTGTCGTCCGAGAAGAGGGCGGTGTACGCCTCGATGCCCTTGCGGGCGGCGGCGCTGTCGATCCCCGAGGTGTAGGAGTCGCCGTCGGCGTCGGCGAGTTCCCCGCCGTGCGCCCAGACGAAGGGCATCGCGCCGTACGTGTAGGCGCCGCCGACGACCAGGCCGTACAGATCGGGCCGGGCGGCGCGGACGGCGCGGGCGGTGGCCGCCAGTTCGGCCAGGGACTTCGGGACGGCGAGGCCGAGGTCCTCGAAGACGTCGGTGCGGTAGTAGAGGGCGCGGACGCCGACGTAGAAGGGGGCGCCGTAGACCTTGCCGCCGACGGTGACCGAGCGGCGGGCGGTGGGGTCGGTGTCCTTCGCCTCGGGCCAGGCGCCGAACTCCTTCGTGACGTCGAGGAGTCCGCCGTCGTGGACATAGCCGGCGGTGTCGGTGTTGCCGTACTCCAGCACGTCGGGAGCGGACTTCGGGTCGTTGAGGGCGGCCTTGACGCGCTGGGCGCGGCTCTCGACGGGGATGTACTCGACGTCGACCCGCACGCCGTCGTGGGCCTTCTCGAAGGCGGCGACGACGGAGTCGACGACCTCGGCCTTCGGGGTGTTGCCGACCTCCTGGAAGAGCCAGACGCGCAGGGTGCCGGTCCTGTCGTCGGTGCCGGAGGCGGAGTTCGCGGAGGTCTGGGGGGTGCAGGCGGTGGCGACGACCAGGGCCGCGGCCGCGAGCAGGGCGGGCCGGACGGGGAGCTTCATGACGTGTCCCTCCGGACGAGAAGCGCGAGCGTTGCATCATGTGCAATGACTGTTTTGCTCTGCACAACACTCGGAGGCTAGGGACTTCCGGATCACGCCGACAAGAGGTCTCAACCACTCTGTGACCACGGGACGCACCCCGTGCAACGGCAAACACGCCAAAGGCCCCCGAGACACGCGAAAACGCGTCTCGGGGGCCTCAGAGCCTCAGGGCTTCAGGTGAAGGACCGGGCGGGGTCCCTACTTCTTGTCGCCGCCCTTGCCCTTGCCGTCTCCGCCGCCGACGCCCATCGACTCGAAGATCTCCTTGCACATCGGGCAGACGGGATACTTCTTGGGATCGCGGCCGGGCACCCACACCTTGCCGCACAGCGCCACGACGGGCGTGCCGTCGAGGGCGCTCGCCATGATCTTGTCCTTCTGGACGTAGTGCGCGAAGCGCTCGTGGTCGCCGTCGCCGTGCGACACCTGCGGCGTCGGCTCTACGAGGGTCCCCGTACCGGTGCCGCGCTCGGGCTCGAGAGTGCTCATGCGCCCAAGGGTACTGAAAGCTCCGGCGGATCAGTTGAGCGACGGGTCGTCCGCGTACGTGGCCACCATCGCCAGGTCGCTGCGCTGGCGGCGCAGGACCTCGCGCCAGAGTCTCTCGGGGGCCGGGGAGGAGACGTCACCGGGTTCGGACTCCACCACGTACCAGGCACCCTCCACCAGTTCGTCCTCCAGTTGGCCGGGTCCCCAGCCGGCGTATCCGGCGAAGATCCGCAGGGACCCCAGCGCGGAGGCGAGGAGTTCCGGCGGGGCCTCCAGGTCGACGAGGCCGATCGCGCCGTGCACCCGGCGCCAGCCGAGCGGGCCGCGGTCCCCGGAGGAGTCGCCCGGGATGACGGCGACGCCCAGCGCGGAGTCGAGGGACACCGGGCCGCCCTGGAAGACGACCCCGGGCTCGCCGGTGAGGCCGGCCCAGCCCTCCAGGATGTCGCTCACGCCCACCGGCGTGGGGCGGTTGAGGACGACACCGAGGGAGCCCTCCTCGTCGTGGTCGAGAAGGAGCACCACCGCACGGTCGAAGTTCGGGTCCGCCAGGGCGGGCGTTGCCACGAGCAGCCGCCCTGTGAGCGAGGACACCTCGGTCATGCCAGACATGATCCCCCATCTTCCCCGGGAGTGGGGAGGCAATGCGGGTACGGGGGTGAGGGCAGGTCGGGCGCACGGATGCGGTCCCGGCGCACGGCCGCGGAGGGCGCCGCGCGGTGACCCCGTGTGGCCGCCGCGGAACCGTTCGTGTTGTGACACAGCTATGACCTCCCTGGGCCCTCCTCGGGCTTCCGGCAGGGGGGTCGGCGGCGATTACTCTGTCTCCTCTGGCCCTGCCCCACTCGATGGAACGCGAGACACATGACCGTCAACGGCTCTGACGACGTACTGCTTGTTCACGGCGGAACCCCGCTGGAGGGCGAGATCCGTGTCCGCGGTGCGAAGAACCTCGTACCGAAGGCCATGGTCGCCGCGCTGCTGGGCAGTGAGCCGAGTCGGCTGCGCAACGTTCCGGACATCCGCGACGTGCGGGTCGTACGCGGGCTGCTGCAACTGCACGGGGTGACGGTCCGTCCGGGTGAGGAGCCCGGTGAGCTGGTGCTCGACCCGACCTATGTGGAGAGCGCCAACGTCGCCGACATCGATGCCCACGCGGGGTCGAGCCGGATCCCGATCCTGTTCTGCGGGCCGCTGCTGCACCGGCTGGGCCACGCGTTCATCCCGGGCCTGGGCGGCTGCGACATCGGCGGCCGACCGATCGACTTCCACTTCGACGTGCTGCGGCAGTTCGGCGCGAAGATCGAGAAGCGGGCGGACGGGCAGTACCTGGAGGCCCCTCAGCGGCTGCGCGGCACGAAGATCCGGCTGCCGTACCCGTCCGTGGGCGCGACCGAGCAGGTGCTGCTGACGGCGGTCCTCGCGGAAGGTGTCACCGAGCTGTCCAACGCGGCCGTCGAGCCGGAGATCGAGGACCTCATCTGCGTGCTGCAGAAGATGGGCGCGATCATCGCGATGGACACCGACCGCACCATCCGCATCACCGGTGTGGACAAGCTCGGCGGGTACACCCACCGGGCCCTGTCGGACCGGCTGGAGGCGGCGTCCTGGGCGTCCGCGGCGCTGGCGACCGAGGGTGACATCTACGTCCGCGGGGCGCAGCAGCGCTCGATGATGACGTTCCTGAACACCTACCGGAAGGTGGGCGGCGCCTTCCAGATCGACGACGAGGGCATCCGCTTCTGGCACCCCGGCGGCCAGCTCAAGTCCATCGCGCTGGAGACGGACGTCCACCCGGGCTTCCAGACCGACTGGCAGCAGCCGCTGGTGGTCGCGCTGACGCAGGCCACGGGGCTGTCGATCATCCACGAGACGGTGTACGAGTCCCGGCTCGGCTTCACCTCGGCGCTGAACCAGATGGGCGCCCACATCCAGCTCTACCGCGAGTGCCTGGGCGGCTCCGACTGCCGCTTCGGCCAGCGCAACTTCCTGCACTCCGCGGTCGTCTCCGGCCCCACCCGCCTCCAGGGCGCCGACCTGGTCATCCCCGACCTCCGCGGCGGCTTCTCCTACCTGATCGCCGCCCTCGCGGCCCAGGGCACCTCCCGAGTCCACGGCATCGAACTGATCAACCGCGGCTACGAGAACTTCATGGAGAAGCTGGTGGAACTCGGCGCCAAGGTCGAACTCCCGGGCAAGCTGCTCGGTTAGAAGCGTGTACAGCGATGGGGCGGTCACCCTGGTCAGGGTGGCCGCCCCATGGGCGTTGCTGAGGCCCGTACGCGTCCGTGGCGTACGGGTGCGGCTTACTTGCCCTTGGCCGCTTCCTTGAGCTTCGAGCCCGCGGAGACCTTCACGCTGTAGCCGGCCGGGATCTGGATCGGGTCGCCGGTCTGCGGGTTGCGCGCGGTGCGAGCGGCACGGTGGGTGCGCTCGAAGGTCAGGAAGCCGGGGATGGTGACCTTCTCGTCGCCCTTGGAGACGATGTCGCCGACGACCTCGGCGAACGCGGCCAGCACGGCGTCGGCGTCCTTGCGGGTCACCTCGGCGCGGTCGGCCAGCGCGGCCACCAGCTCACTGCGGTTCATGTTGTTACTCCCGTGTTCTTCTTGCCGTTGCGGCGTGCCACGCGGCGGAGCCGCATGTTGGGCACAGCGAAGTCGTTGTGCTCGCGCCCAGGGACGCATCCTGCCCCTACCTGCGGCGGGAAAGCCAATCCGGCACCCGCAGGAGTCGTGAGAACACCCGTGGGGGTCACACGAAGCGCGGCTGAGGCTGGCCGTCACGATAGGGCGCGGCACTGACAGCGCGTCCGGCGACGCGCCGGTGCGGGGACCGTGGCGATCCTCACAGTCCCCGCCAGGGTACGGCCCCGGGCTTCAGGACGCCGAGCCGCCCGCGGCCCTGGCGGCCTCGCGCACCGCGCCCGCCACCGCGCCCGCGACCTTGTCGTTGAAGACGCTCGGGATGATGTAGTTCGCGTTCAGCTCGTCGTCGCTGACGACGTCCGCGAGGGCCTTCGCGGCCGCGAGCATCATCTCGGTGTTGACGGTGCGGGACTGCGCGTCCAGCAGCCCCCGGAAGACGCCGGGGAAGACCAGCACGTTGTTGATCTGGTTGGGGAAGTCGGAGCGTCCGGTGGCCACCACGGCGGCCGTGCGGCGGGCCACCGCCGGGTCGACCTCGGGGTCCGGGTTCGCGAGCGCGAACACGATCGCGTCCTCGGCCATGGCCGCCACGTCGTCGCCGTCGAGGACGTTCGGGGCGGAGACTCCGATGAAGACGTCGGCGCCGCGCACGGCCTGCCTGAGGGTGCCGGTGAGCCCCTCGTGGTTGGTGTTGTCGGCGATCCAGCGCAGCGGGGAGTCGGCCGGGGCGTCCACCAGGTCGGCGCGGCCGGCGTGCACCACGCCGTGGATGTCGGCGACGACGGCGCTCTTCACCCCGGCCGCCAGCAGCAGCTTGAGGATGGCGGTGCCGGCCGCGCCGGCGCCGGACATGACCACCCGGATGTTCTCGATCGCCTTGCCCGCCACGCGCAGCGCGTTGGTGAGGGCGGCCAGGACGACGATCGCGGTGCCGTGCTGGTCGTCGTGGAAGACGGGGATGTCGAGGGCCTCGCGCAGCCGGGCCTCGATCTCGAAGCAGCGGGGCGCGGAGATGTCCTCCAGGTTGATGCCGGCGAAGCCGGGGGCGATCGCCTTGACGATCTCGACAATCGCGTCGGTGTCCTGGGTGTCCAGGCAGAGCGGCCAGGCGTCGATGCCGGCGAACCGCTTGAAGAGGGCCGCCTTGCCCTCCATGACGGGCAGCGCGGCCTTGGGCCCGATGTTGCCGAGGCCCAGCACGGCGGAGCCGTCCGTCACGACCGCAACGGAGTTGCGCTTGATGGTGAGGCGGCGCGCGTCCTCGGGGTTCTCGGCGATCGCCATGCAGACCCGGGCCACACCGGGCGTGTAGATCATGGAGAGGTCGTCACGGTTGCGGATGGGGTGCTTGGACTGCATCTCGATCTTGCCGCCGAGGTGCATGAGGAACGTACGGTCGGAGACCTTGCCGAGGGTGACGCCCTCGATCTCGCGCAGTTGCTGGACGATCTCGTCGGCGTGGGCGGTCGAGGTGGCCGCGATGGTGACGTCGATCCGGAGCTTCTCGTGGCCGGAGGCGGTGACGTCGAGGCCGGTGACGGACCCGCCGTGGGACTCGACGGCCGTGGTGAGCTGCGAGACCGAGGTTCCGCTGGCCGGCACCTCCAGACGGACCGTCATCGAGTAGGAGACGCTGGGCGCCGTTGCCATGGCCGACTTCCTCTGCACTGCTGGACTGCTGGTGGCGGGTTTGCCGTCAGATCGTCGCACCTACTGATGAGTACGTGGTAACCGCACCGAATTGCGATCGTTGTGTTCACATGAAAAGCGACCCGGGTCACAGAAGAGGCCCACGTCACGGGGACGTGGGCCTCTTCTCACGCTGGTGACACCGACCCGCCATGCTCGCCTCGCGGCAAGTGGTCGCTCGTAGCGACGAAGGTTGGGCCCGGGGGCTTGGATCGAGCCGGTGTCACACCCAATCTAACAAACGGATCCCCGAAGACCATTCCCGTCCGCGGAGTTCTCCGGAAACGATCCTCCGGATGCCCGGCGCCCCGGTCCCCGCCTCAGTCCCCGCCTCAGTCCCTGAGCAGGTCGGGGACCCCGTGCGCATCCGGTTCGTCCCGGTCGCCCGACACGATCGTGAGCTGCTGGGTGGCCCGGGTGAGGGCCACGTACAGCACCCGCAGCCCGGCCGGGGACTCGTCCGCGATCTCCGCCGGGGAGACGACGACCGTCGCGTCGTACTCCAGGCCCTTGGCCTCCAGGCTGCCCAGGGCCACCACCCGGTCGCCGAGCCCGGCGAGCCAGCGGCGGGCCTCCTCGCGGCGCTGCATCGCGACGACGACGCCGACCGTGCCGTCCACCTGCTCCAGCAGCCGGGCGGCCTCGGCCCGGACGGTGGCGGCGAGCGACTGCTCGACCGCCGTGAAGCGCGGGACGACGCCGGTGGAGCGGACCGCGGACGGCGACTCGGCGCCGGGCATGGCCAGGGCCAGCACCTTCGCGGCGAGTTCGGCGATCTCGGCCGGGTTGCGGTAGTTCACGGTGAGCCGGAAGCGGCGGCGCGGCCGGGAGCCGAGCGCCTCGTCGCGGGCCTCGGCGGCCTCGTCGGGGTCGGACCAGGAGGACTGGGCGGGGTCGCCGACGACGGTCCAGGTGGCGTGCCGGCCACGGCGGCCGACCATGCGCCACTGCATCGGCGTGAGGTCCTGGGCCTCGTCGACGATGACGTGCGCGTACTCGACGCGTTCCTGGGCGAGCCGCTCGGCCCGCTCGCGCTGGGTCTCCTCGCGCACCGGCATCAGCTCCTCCAGGCCGGTGAGCTGGTCCAGCGGGTCGAGTTCGCGGCGCTTGCGAGGGCGGGCCGGGGTGCCGAGGACCGCCTGGAGCTCGTCGAGCAGGGCGATGTCGTGCACGGAGTGGCCGTCCCGCTTCAGGGACCGGGCGACTCTGCGGACCTCGCCGGGGTTGAGGATCCGGCGGGCCCAGCGGCCGAGCCGGCGCTCGTCGGCCATCGCGGCGAGGACGGCCTTCGGGGTCAGCTCGGGCCACCAGGCGTCGAGGAACGCGGTGAAGGAGTCCTCGCTCGTGACGTCCTCGTCGAAGGAGGAGCGCAGTTCGGCGGCGAGTTCGGGATCGGTGTGCCGGCCGGCCGCGCCGGAGCGCTCCCACAGGGCGTCCAGGAGCAGCTTGCGGGCGCGCGGGCGCAGCAGGTTGACCGGGGCGGTGCCGCCGAGGGCGCTCTGCCGGATCCGGTCGAGGTCGGCGGCCTCCAGCTCCAGACGGCGGCCGAAGGCGACCACCCGCAGCCGGGTGGGCGTCGCCACGGTGTCGCTGGTGTCACGGGTGTCGCCGAGGGCGAGCTGTCCGGTCCCGCCGCCGTTCTCCAGCGCCCCGCGGGCCGCCTTGCGCAGCACCCGCAGCATCCTGGACGACCCCTTGGCGCGGGCCACCGCCGGGGAGTCGTAGAGCGTGGCCTCGGCGCCGTCGACGAGGGAGCCGATGGCGCGGATGGCGACCTGGCCCTCCTCGCCGAGGGAGGGCAGCACGCCTTCGGTGTACGCGACCAGCAGGGGGGTCGGCGAGACGATCAGGATGCCGCCCGCGTACCGGCGCCGGTCCTGGTAGAGGAGGTAGGCCGCGCGGTGCAGGGCGACGGCGGTCTTGCCGGTGCCGGGGCCGCCCTCGACATAGGTGACGGAGGCGGCGGGGGCGCGGATGACGAGGTCCTGCTCGGCCTGGATGGAGGCGACGATGTCCCGCATGGTGTGCGAGCGGGCCTGGCCGAGGGCGGCCATCAGGGCGCCGTCGCCGATGACGGGCAGTTCCTCGCCGGCCAGGAAGGCCCGCAGCTCGGGACGCATCAGGTCGTCCTCGACACCGAGGACCCGGCGGCCCTTGGAACGGATCACCCGGCGCCGCACGACCCGGCCGGGGTCGACCGGGGTGGACCGGTAGAAGGGGGCCGCCGCCGGGGCCCGCCAGTCGATGACCAGCGGCGCGTAGTCGGAGTCGAGGACGCCGATACGGCCGATGTGGAGGGTCTCGGCGATGTCGGCGGTCCCGTCCCCGCGCACCGCGCCCTCGGCGGGTTCGACGGCGGTGTAGGCGCCGTCGGGGCCCTTCTTGCCGTCCTTGCCGGGGAGCAGGTCGATCCGCCCGAACAGGAAGTCCTCGAACTCGTTGTTGAGCCGGTTGAGGTGCACCCCCGCCCGGAAGACCTGGGCGTCCCGTTCGGCGAGGGCGCCGGGCGTCCCGACCTGGCCACGCTTGGCGGCGTCGTTCATCAGGAACTCGGCCTCGTGGATCTTCTCCTCGAGCCGCCGGTACACCCGGTCGAGATGTTCCTGTTCGACGCTGATCTCGCGTTCCCGGACCGAGTCCGGTGCGGCGCCGACCGCGGTTTCCTGCTGAGCCTGAACGGCCACCGGGCCCCCTTCTGACGTGCTGGGCAGCCGTCAACCGTACGCGAAGGGGACCCCATGAGGCTACGGACAGGCGGTCAGGCGTCGATCTCGACGAGCTTCTTGCCCCCGAAGGTCATGACCTCGAAGTGATCGATCTCATTGGCCTTGAAGGCCGCGCCGCCCATCACGTAGAGCGGGTTCTTGGCCTGTTCGGTGGTGGCGCCGGGGATGCCGTACCCCCACTCCGGGACCGACCAGGAGGAGACCGTCTCGCGCTTGCCGTCCTTGCCGACGGCGATCAGCGAGCACTTCTCCGGGCCCGTGACGTTCTTCAGCTCGACACCGACCTCGGTGCCCCAGCCCTTCTCCAGCATGGCGACGGTCGCCGAGACCTTGGTGGCGTCGTCGGTCGCCGTGACCTTGGTGGGCAGGGCGTCGAAGGCGGCCTTCGTGGTGACCGCGGCGGACTTGGTGGAGCCTGCCTGCACACCGGTGCTGCCGCCGTCGCCGCCGGACGCGGCCAGCACGGTCAGCGGACCGCCGACGATCAGCGCGGCCGCGGCCGCCACCAGGAAGAAGGAGCGGCGGCGCTTCTGGGCGCGGCGCTCGGACACCTCGTCGACCAGCTTGTCCACCAGCCGCGGGCTGGGCCGGGCGGAGAGGGACTCGCCGATCGCCGGGGTCCCGGTGCCCGGCAGGTCCGCGAGGGCCGCCAGCATCGGTTCCATCCCGGCCAGCTCGTCGAGCTGCTGGGCGCACCACTCGCAGCCGACCAGATGCGACTCGAAGGCGGTCGCCTCGGCGTCGTCGAGGATGCCGAGGGCGTAGGCGCCGACGGTTTCATGCTCACTCGGGCTCGGAGATCCCACAGATCCCTGCATGGGTCCAGACATACCCGGGCCACCCGCTCCGAACCCCCCGTAAATGCTCATCACGCCGTCACCCCCCGCTCCTCCAGAGCCAGCTTCATCGACCGCAGGGCATAGAACACTCGAGAACGGACGGTGCCGCTGGGTATACCCAGCGTCTCGGCCGCCTCATTGACGGTACGCCCCTTGAAGTACGTCTCGACGAGCACCTCCCGGTGGGCGGGGGTCAGGTCGTCGAGTGCATCGGACAGCGTCATCAGCCACAGCGCCTTGTCGATCTCGTCCTCCGCGGGAATGACCTCCAGCGGCGACGGGTCGACCTCCTGCGGCCGGGCCTGCCGGCTGCGGTGGCCGTCGATGACGATGCGGCGAGCGACCGTCACCAGCCAGGGGCGTACCGAACCGGTCGCTCGATTGAGCTGGCCGGCGTTCTTCCAGGCTCGGATGAGTGTCTCCTGCACGACGTCCTCGGCACGCTGCCGGTCTCCGGCAACCAGGCGCAGGACATACGCAAGAAGGGGTCCGGCATGCTCCCGATACAGAGCACGCATCAGCTCCTCGTCAGGTTCCGAGGGCTGGGACATGCGATGTCGGGCCCTCGATCCACGTTCATTGGCCACGGCCGCATCCTTGCGCACGCCCACCTCCGGTGTCCGGGGGTTCCCCCAGTCAGTCGCTCGCTGACGGGTACGCACGCGGTGTGGAGAGCGTTCAAACCGAGCAGACAGTTTTCTTGGGGGTGTCATGACGAGGGGGACATGGCGGCACATTCCCACCGTCTTTCCTTTACATTTCCGCCACATGAGCGCGGCGGCGCTCACTGCCCGGGCGATGAGGCGAACAAACAGAATGTTGCCGAAATCACTTCACCCGTTGTCGACGACACTTCTGGCGTCTCGTCAGAGAAGACGCATTCCGGGCAGTTGAGCCCGCTCCCGCGCGACGCGCCGGCGGTGCCGGGCGACCCGCTCCCGGTTCCCGCAGACCTCGCTGGAGCACCAGCGCCGGCGCCGCCCCCGGGAGGTGTCGACGTACACGATCGGGCAGTTGTCGCCCGCGCACTCCCGCAGCCCCGCGCGGGCGGCGGGATCGGTGAGGAGTTCGACGGCGTCCCTGGCGACCGCGGCGAGCAGCGCGGCGCACTGCGGCGGACCGTCCAACTCGCGTACGAGGGTGCCGTCCTCGTCGCGTACGGCGCGCGGGACGGGCGGGGCCGGGCGGGCCGCCGCGTTGACCCGGGCGAGGGCGGCGTCGTACGGGCCGGGGTCGGTGCGGGCCAGCCAGTCGCGCACCAACCGGTCGATGTCGCCCCGCAGTTCACGGAAGGCCGCCGTCCAGCCGGGGTCGGCGTGGGTCAGCGGGGTGCCCGGCGGCACCAGTCCGGCGCCGGTGATCCAGGCACGCAACGGGGCGATCCCGTCGAGGTGTTCGTAGGGATGGCGGGTCGCGAGGAGGTCGAGACAACTGCGCCCGGAGTCGAACCGCAGCTCGTAGGGGACCGTGACCGTGCCCAGTGCCATGCGCCACCGCCTAGGGGAACTCTTCCTCAGCGTGCCCGGGGGAACCGTTCCTCTCACAGTGCCAGCGCGGGCCCGCCGCAGCCAGGGGGCCTGGGGAACACACCTCAGGCGTCGGCGTACTTGGCGTCGATCGCCGGGTCCAGCGCCAGCCGGTAGCCGCGCTTGACCACCGTCTGGATCAGCTTCGGCGCCCCCAGCGCCGTCCGCAGCCGGGCCATCGCGGTCTCCACCGCGTGCTCGTCGCGCCCCGCCCCCGGCAGCGCCCGCAGCAGTTCGGCCCGCGGCACCACCCAGCCGGGCCGCCGGGACAGCGCCCGCAGCAGCGACATCCCGGCCGGCGGCACCGGTTTGAGACAGCCGTCCACCAGCACCGCGTGCCCCCTGATCTCCACCCGGTGCCCCGCGACCGGCAACGCCCGTGCCCGGGACGGCAGTTCCTGGCACAGGAGCTGAACCAGCGGTCCCAGCCGGAAGCGTTCCGGCTGGACGGTGTCCAGACCGTGCGCCTGGAGCGGCAGCGCGGTGACCGGTCCGACGCAGGCGGGCACCACGTCGTGGTGGAGCGCGGTGAGCAGTTCGGGCAGCAGCCCGCGGTGCTCCGCCCGGGAGAGCAGCGACACGGCGGCGGGCGCGCTGGTGAAGGTGATCGCGTCCAGACCGCGCGAGACGGCCGCGTCGATCAGCCGGTCCAGCGGCGTGACGTCCTCCGGCGGCATCCACCGGTACACCGGGACGCCCACCACCTCCGCGCCGCCGGCCCGCAGCGACTCCACGAACCCGGGCAGCGGCTCCCCGTGGAGCTGCACGGCGATCCGGCGCCCGTCCACGCCCTCCTCCAGGAGGCGGTCGAGGACCTCGGCCATCGACTCGGACGACGGCGACCAGTCCTCGGTCAGCCCCGCGGCCCGGATCGCGCCCTTCACCTTGGGCCCGCGGGCCAGCAGTTCGATCGCGCCGAGCCGGGCGAGCAGATCCTCGCCGAGACCCCAGCCGTCGGCGGCCTCGATCCAGCCCCGGAAGCCGATCGCGGTCGTGGCCACGACGACGTCCGGCGCCTGGTCGATGAGGTTCTTGGTCGCGGCGAGCAGCTCGCCGTCGTCGGCCAGCGGCACGATCCGCAGGGCGGGCGCGTGCAGCACCGCCGCCCCGCGCCGCTGGAGCAGCGCCCCCAGTTCCTCGGCGCGGCGCGCGGCGGTCACGCCCACGGTGAACCCGGCCAGGGGCCCGTGGTCGACGGCGGCCCGCGGCCCGGCGTCCGTTCGCTGCTGTTCGTCGTACATAACTCTCGTCTCGCACTCGAGTCGTGTTGCATAGCACCTACATGCCGAGCGAGCCTGTCAACGGCTCGTGACAGGCTCGGTTCGGCTTGATGTCGCCGGTGTTACGTCACACCTCGGCGTAGCTGAGCTGCGGCTTCGTCTCGGAGGCCGAGCCGGTGGCGGTGACCCGCCCGGCCGGGCGGCGAAGGTATACGGCCCAGGTGACCGCGAAGCACAGCCCGTAGAAGGCGAGGAAGGCGACGAACGCGCCCGTCCCGGAGCCGTAGGAGAGGAAGGACTGACGGAACGCCAGGTTGATGCCGACGCCGCCGAGCGCGCCGACCGCGCCGATCAGTCCCATGGAGGCACCGGAGAGCCGGCGACCGTAGGCGGCCGCCTCCTCGCCGCGCAGCCCCCGGGCGAGGGCCTTCGCCTGGAAGATGCCCGGAATCATCTTGTACGTCGAGCCGTTGCCGAGGCCGCTGAGCACGAACAGCACGACGAAGACGGCGACGAACAGGCCCAGCGACTTCTGCATGCTGGCGAAGACCAGCACACCGGTGGCGGCGGCCATGCCGACGTAGTTGTAGAGGGTGATGCGGGCGCCGCCGTACTTGTCGGCGAGCCAGCCGCCCACCGGGCGGATCAGGGAGCCGAGCAGCGGGCCGATGAAGGTGAGGTACGCGGCCTGGAGGGGCGTCCGGCCGAACTGGACCTGGAGCACCTGCCCGAAGGCGAAGGCGTAGCCGATGAACGAGCCGAACGTCCCGATGTAGAGGAAGGACATGATCCAGGTGTGGGCGTCCCGCGCGGCGTCCTTGGCGGCCCCGGTGTCGTTCTTCACCGAGGCGAGGTTGTCCATGTAGAGCGCGGCGAGGACCGCGGCCAGCACGATCAGCGGGATGTAGATCCCGAGCAGCACGCGCGGACCGCCGCTGGCGCCGATGACGGCGAGCGCGATGAGCTGGATGACCGGTACGCCGATGTTGCCGCCGCCCGCGTTGAGCCCGAGCGCCCAGCCTTTCCTGCGCAGCGGGAAGAACGCGTTGATGTTGGTCATGGAGGAGGCGAAGTTGCCGCCGCCGATCCCCGCGATCAGGCCGACCAGCAGGAAGGTCTCGAAGGAGGTCCCCGGCTTCATCACCGCGAACGCGGCGACGGTGGGGACGAGCAGCAGACCGGCGGAGACGATCGTCCAGTTCCGGCCGCCGAAGACCGCGACGGCGAAGGTGTACGGCACCCGCACGACCGCGCCGACCAGCGTCACCATCGACGTCAGCAGGAACTTGTCGGCCGGGGTCAGGCCGTACTCCGGGCCCATGAAGAGCACCAGCACGGACCACATGGTCCAGATCGAGAAGCCGATGTGCTCGGAGAGGACGGAGAAGAGGAGGTTGCGGCGGGCGACCTTCTCCCCCGTGGCGTTCCAGAACGCCTCGTCCTCGGGGTCCCACTCCTCGATCCAGCGGCCCGCCCGGTTCTTCGCGGGCGGGGGTGCGGGGGCTGTACCAGGGGCTGTCATGACGCCTCCACGTGCTCCGGGGCTCGGTCGTTCGCGGGGATGAGCGGTGATGAGTCCCGAAGGTAGGGAGAGCGCGTTTCCGTGCTGTGGCTGTGGGTGACCGCGAGGGAACGTTGCTCTCACCTCGGACGAAGGCGGAGTGAGAGGTGCCGGGCGGGGGCGCGGGCGGGAGCGGTCCCGCCCGGCCCCCTTCCCGGCCCCCGCCCGGCGGCGCGGGTCAGGCGCGGTGGGTCGCCGTCGTCTGCGTCGGGCGGCCGTCGGGCCACAGGCGGGGGCGGCGCCGGGCCGCCAGGTCCTCCACCCAGCCGAAGGCGACCACGCACAGCGCGGTGAGGAACCAGACGAACGGCAGTTGGGGCCAGGGGCTCGCCAGCAGCCCGGGGGCGCTCTCCGCCAGCACGTCGATGCCCCACAGCCGGTCCCAGAGGGCCTCGGTCACGCTGATGCAGACGTTGTGCCAGAGATAGATCGTCACCGCCCGGGAGTTGAGCAGGGTGATCAGCCGGTCCCAGCGGCGCAGCCGGGGCGGCCACTGCGACCAGGACGGGCTGATGTGCAGCAGGAAGAGCACCACCGCGAACGACCACAGGGACTGGGCGAACGGCATGTCGTCGAGGTCGTGGCCCTCGTGGAGATCGTGCGTGAGGGCCCACCAGAGGCCGATCCCGGCCACCACGGGCGCCATCGACGGCACCACGTACCGGGGCAGCCGGCGCAGCACACCCTGCTGATGGGCCATGCCCAGCAGCCAGCACGCGCCGAACGCGCCGAGGTCGCTCAGACCGGCCTCCACCCGCCAGCCCGGCAGGTCGAGCACGCCGGACTCCAGCGCGGCGGACAGCGCGATCGGCGCGAGCACGGTCGGCCAGGGCGCGGCCCGCAGGGCGCGCAGCAGCAGCGGCGAGAGCAGGACGAACCACAGATAGGCGCGCAGGTACCACAGGGGTACGCCCATGGCGGCGGCCCAGTCGGAGGTGATCAGCCCGTGCACCCCGGGCAGTCCCTCGCCGTACGGCGGGTCGCTGACCGGCAGGATCCAGAAGGTGAGGTGGATCCACCACCAGCCGGGCTCGCCGTCGTCGCCGGGGCCCCAGCCGCCCAGCAGCATGCCGCTCACCCCGACCGCGCCGAGCAGCCACAGCGGGGGCAGCAGCCGGCGCAGCCGGCCCCGCACGACCTCCACGGCGCGGCGCCGGTCGAGGGAGCGGGCCATGAGGTTGCCGGCCAGGGCGAACATCACGCCCATGGAGGGGAAGACGATGGGCAGCCAGGCCCAGCCCATCAGGTGGTAGAGGACGACCCGGAAGAGGGCGAGGGCCCGCAGCAGGTCGAAGTAGCGGTCCCGGCCGCCCTTGCGGGCCGGCGGAGCCGGGACGGCGTCCGGTGACTCGACACCGTCCGGTGCCCCGGCCTTCGGGAGGGACCGCGTCTCGCTGTCCGTCACGGCGCACCCCCGTCCACACCGGCCGTCGCGCGGCCCGGCTCGGCCGGCGCGGACTCGCCGGGCGGCGCCGCCACCTGGCCCATCCGGCGCAGCTTCTGCCAGCGCAGCCGGCCGCCGGTGAGCGCGGTGATCCAGGACTGGAGCAGCACGATGTACATCAACTGCCGGTAGAGGAGCTGCTGGAGCGGCAGGGAGATGAGCGGGGTGAGGCGTTCGCGGTCCAGGACGAAGGCGTACGCCGCGCAGCCCGCCTGCACCGCGAGGACACCGAACCAGGCGGCGATGGTCTTGCCCGTGGGCCCGAACAGCAGCCCGTAGACGAGGAACAGGTCGATGAGGGGGGCGAGCAGCGGGGCGACGACCATGAACAGGGAGACCAGCGGCAGGCCGACCCGGCCGAAGCGGCCCGACGGGCCCCGCTCGACCAGGGCCCGGCGGTGCTTCCAGATCGCCTGCATGGTGCCGTAGCACCAGCGGTAGCGCTGGGACCAGAGCTGCTGCACCGACTCCGGCGCCTCGGTCCAGGCGCGGGCCTTCTCCGCGTAGACGACCTTCCAGCCGTCGCGGTGGATGGCCATGGTGATGTCGGTGTCCTCGGCGAGCGTGTCGTCGCTCATGCCGCCGACCCGGTTCAGTGCGGTGCGCCGGAAGGCTCCGACGGCGCCGGGGATGGTCGGCATGCAGCGCAGCACGTCGTACATCCGGCGGTCGAGGTTGAAGCCCATCACGTACTCGATGTGCTGCCAGGCGCCGATGAGGGTGTTCTTGTTGCCGACCTTGGCGTTGCCGGCGACCGCGCCGACCTGCGGATCGGCGAAGGGCTGGACGAGTTCGCCGACGGTGGACGGCTCGAACACGGTGTCGCCGTCCATCATCACGATGATGTCGTGACGGGCGTTGGCGATACCGCGGTTGAGGGCGGCCGGTTTGCCCGCGTTGAGCTGGCGGACGACCCGTACGCCGGGCAGGGCGAGGTCCTCGACGATCCGGGCGGTGCCGTCGCTGGAGCCGTCGTCGATCACGAGGATCTCGATCGGATGCTCGCTGCCCATCAGCGAACGCACCGTGTTCTCGATGCACTTGGCCTCGTTGTAGGCGGGCACCAGCACCGACACCGGTTCGGTGACGGGCGCGTCGGGTCCCCAGACGAAGCCGCGCTTTCGGGTGCGGCGGGTGTGCATCGCGGACAGCAACAGCATCAGCCCGAAGCGGGCGAAGACGAGGAAGCCGATGACGGCGAGCCCGACGACGAGGACGGCGGTGATGTCGTCCGACGCGGCGACCAGGAACACCCATGCCTTGCCCTTCCACAGCTCGACACCGGTGACCTCGGTGTGCGCGCTCGGGGCCTTCAGGGCGCCGGTGAGGTTGTCGAACCGGTAGCCCTGCTCCTTGAGCCGGGGCAGATAGGTGTCGAGGGCCTCGACGGTCTGGCTGCGGTCGCCGCCGGAGTCGTGCATGAGGACGATCGCGCCCTTGCCCTTCTCCGGGGTGGCGTTGCGGATGATCTGCGCGGCGCCCGGCCGGCGCCAGTCCTCACTGTCGGCGGTGGTGAAGACGGTGAGGTAGCCACGGGTGCCGACGTACTGCGTGACCGGCCAGGACGCGTTGTCGAGGGCGTCGGCGCTGGAGGAGTACGGCGGGCGGAACAGGGACGTCCGGATGCCGGCGGCGCCGGCCAGGGCGAGCTGGTTCTGGGTCAGCTCCCAGTCGATGCGCTTCTTCGACTGGAGGGAGAGATCGGGGTGGTTGAAGGTGTGCAGCCCGATCTCGTGGCCCTCGTCGACCATGCGCCGGACCAGGTCCGGGTAGCGGGAGGCCATGGTGCCGGTGATGAAGAAGACGGCGTGCGCGCGGTGCTTCTTCAGCACGTCGAGGACCTCGGGGGTCCACTTGGGGTCGGGGCCGTCGTCGAAGGTGAGCACGATCCGGTGGTCCGGAACGTCGAGGCTGGTGGGCGTGGCGCCCCGGGTGTCGACGACCGGGCCGCCGTCGAGGATCTTCTGCGGCACGGTGTCGGCGGCGGCCTCGGAGCGGATGCGGTAGTCGGCGAGGATCTCGCTGTGCACATAGCCGCGCAGCATCAGCATCGCCATCATCGCGGCCAGGACGACCAGCGGCAGCAGATGCCGCAGCCGCAGCGGGATCAGCCGCCGGCCCCGGGCCTGCCGGGACGCGGACCGCCGCCCGGAACGCCGCCGCCGGCTCCCGCCCGGCTCACCCCCCTGCGAGGAGGAACGGGGCGGCGACGAGGACGCGTGCGCGGGTTGCCCGACGGCGGCCCGTCGGGCCGAGCGTCGACTGGAACGAGGTGCCATCGGTGGACGTACTCCGGGGACGAGGATCAGGCGCCGGACAACCGGCACGAGAACCGGACGGTGAGAAACCCGGACGACGAGACCGGTCGGGACCGGCCACGAGGACGGGCGGCGCGGACAGGGGACGAACCCCCTGCCACGCGAGCGGCGGGCGCCGGGTGGGTACCGGGTGCCGGATGGTTTCGGGGCCCGGGTGGGTATCGGAGCCCGGGTGGGTGCCGGGGGCCGCGTGCGGCCGGCCCGCGGTGCGGTGGACCGCCGGATGCGGCAGGTCGGCAGGCCGCCCGTCCGCCGGCCCGAGGTGGGCCGGGCGGCTGCGGGCGGGCGGGGCATCGCGTCAGGTCGCCGGCTCGGACGTTCCCGCGCTCCCGGCCCCGGATCCCGTGTCGGCCGATGCGACCGGGACCGGGGACGCCGGGCCCGCGGCCACCGTGTCACCGGCGCCTCCGGCCGGGGACGGTGAGGAGTCGGAGGGCGGGTCGTCGGGCGGCGGTGTGGTCACCGGCGGCGGGGTCGGGTCGCCGCCGCCGACCGGGTTGCTCGGCCCGCCGGTGTCGACCGAGGGCGAACCGCCGCCGGGCGCCGCGCTGGGCCGGGTCGTGCCGCTGGAGCTGGGCCGTACGGCCGCCGCTCCCGAGGGCGCCGCGCTTCCGGTCGCGGCGCCGGTCCCCGAGGTGGCCCCGGGCCGGGCCGACGCGGTGCCGGAGGCGGCGGGGGTGACCCCCGGGGTGCCGGCAGCCGTACCGCCGGGCTGTCCGGCCGCCGGGGTCGCGGCGGCGCTGGGCCCCCGGGTGGGGTCGACCTCGCTGGCCGGCTTCTCGTCGCCGCCCGCTCCCGGCACGGGCACCGGCAGCCAGGGCACGGCGGCGCTGCCCGAGAGCAGGGTGACGACGATGACGACGGCGTACGCGGCGCAGGCGATGCCCACGGAGATGCCGATACGGCGGAAGGTCCGGCTGCGACGGCCGGACTCGTCGACGAAGACGGGAACGTCGGAGGCGTCCTGCCCGGCGGCCGCCGGACTCAGGGCGTCGATCTGGATCGTCACCTCGTCCGGGTCGTGGTCGCGGGTGACGGCGCCACCGCCGGCCGGCTCCCCCCAGGGATCGGCCAGCCCCGCGGACAGGGACCCATTCGAACGTTCGTTTCCAGACACTCTGTTCGAGGCGAAACTCGTCCCGGTATCCACCGGGACATCACCCGGCCGACCGGTTCCACCCGTCGCACCGACGACCGGCACGTCCCGGGTCGAAGGAGCCGGCTCCGGCCACTCCGGTTGGGCGTCTTCCCGCCATTTCTCCACGTGCGCACTTCCCCCCAAGGAACTGTTCCGGGTGCGCGTACGACCATGAGCGCACGTCGACGGAACCGGGCCCCCACCCAGTTCTCGCGCCCCATTTACCCCACTGCGCTCAGGCCGACGAATCTAGCGCAGGCATGGGCCCTGTGTTCGCGATGCGTGATTTGTTCGCCCACGTCATGTTCATGCCTATGGCTGAAAATCGACCCTCTCTGGTTCCCGAACGTCACCCTCCCGAACCGTCGAAGCGCATCGAGTCACGGAGGGACCAGCCTCTTTCATCGCGGCGCGGACACCGGGGGCGCGGGGACCGGAACGACGGGCGGCCGTATTACCCCTCCAGGCATGGCCGGAAACATCACCGCCGCGAAGCGCCGTCGCGGCACGGAAAACGCAGCAACCCCCGCCGCTCGGAAGCGACGGGGGTTGCTGTTCACATGGGATGAGTGGAGATGGCGGGAATCGAACCCGCGTCCAACGGTGCAGAATCAGGGCTTCTCCGTGTGCAGTTCGCTGCGATTTTCTCGGCCCCGGTGATCACGCGAACAAGTCGCCGACGGGCCCAGTCACTGTTTGATTTCCCATCGAACCCCGTGACCGGGCTCGATGGTTTAGTCCCCTAGATTATGCCAGGATCCGGGCCGGGAACACTCCCGGGCTGACACCCAATAAGGGTCCTACACTCACTACCTAATTAGGCAGCGAGGGCGTAGGACTGGGAATCGCTCTTGGTGTTGGCGATTATTTTTTGCGACATATGGTTTACGAGATCATTGCCGCTTCCTCGACACGCTTCCCCTGCTTCGACAGCCGCTGTCGAAACCGATCATCCCCATGTTGATTTTTCAATGCGCCCACCGGTCGCCCGGTGTTGTGGCCATCGTACGTGACCAACGCACCCACGTGCCAGCGTATTCCCGGCGGTCCGGCCCCAGGGGGGCCTAGGCGTGCCGCTGGCGCCGCTTGGCCGCCGCGATCGCCCGGTCCGTCTCCCGGCGGTCCTGCTTCTCCCGCAGGGTCTGCCGCTTGTCGTACTCCTTCTTGCCGCGCGCGAGCGCGATCTCGGCCTTGGCCCGGCCGTCCTTGAAGTACAGGGCGAGGGGCACGATCGTGTGACCGGTCTCCTCGGACTTCACGGACAGCTTGTCGATCTCCTCGCGGTGCAGCAGCAGCTTGCGCTTGCGGCGCGCGGAGTGGTTGGTCCAGCTTCCCTGGCTGTACTCCGGGATGTGGGCGTTGTAGAGCCACGCCTCGCCCCCGTCGATCTGGACGAACCCGTCGGCCAGCGAGGTCCGGCCCTGCCGCAGCGACTTCACCTCGGTGCCGGTGAGCACCAGGCCGGCCTCGTAGGTGTCGATGATCGCGTAGTCGTGCCGGGCCTTCTTGTTCTGGGCGACGATCTTGCGCTTGCCGCCCTTTTCGCCGTCCTTGGACGCGGACTTGGCGCCGCCCCCGCCCTGCTTGGGCTGGGACTCCTTCGGTACGTACATTCCCTTGCTCATAGTGCGGCCATTTTCGCACCCGGAGGGGGCCTGGGGGAAAGCCGATTACGAGGGTTTCCGTCCGCCCGGTGTCTCAGGACGCGTCGCCGAGGCCGCCGAGCACGGTCTCGGCCCGCTCCAGCACCCCGTCGGAGACCTCCAGGTCCGGGGTGATGCCCCGGCCGTCGACGGTCCGGCCCAGCGGGGTGCGGTAGTGGCCGACGGTCAGCTCGGCGACGGAGCCGTCGGGCAGCCGGCTCGGCATCTGCACCGAGCCCTTGCCGAAGGTGCGGGCGCCCACGACGACGGCGCGGCCGCGGTCCTGGAGGGCGCCGGTGAGCAGTTCGGCCGCGCTCATGGTGCCGCCGTCGACGAGGGCGACCAGGGGCCGGGTGGTGTCGCCGCCGGACTCGGCGTGCAGGGCGCGCTGGGCGCCGTCGACGTCGTAGGTGGCGACGAGTCCGCCGTCGAGGAAGGCGGAGGCGGTGGCGGTGGCCTCGGTGACCAGACCGCCGGAGTTGCCGCGCAGGTCCAGGACGATCCCGGTGTCGGCGGGGGTCTCGCGGACGGCGCTGCGGACGGTGGCGCCGACGCCCTTGGTGAACGCGGCGATCTTGATGACGGTCGCGCGGCCGTCGAGCCGCCGGACGGTGACGGAGTCCGTGGAGAGCCTCGCCCGGCGCAGGGTCTGGCTCCACGCGCGGGTGCCGCGCTCCAGGCCGAGGGTGACGGTCGTACCGGCGGGCTTGTCGGTGGCGTCACCGCGCAGTAAGGAGACGACCTCGGTGACCGGGGTGCCGTCCACCCGGTGGCCGTCGACGCTGCGCAGCCGGTCGCCGGCGCGGATCCCTGCGGCGGCCGCGGGCGATCCGGAGCGCACCCCGGTGATCTCGATCAGGCCGCCCGCCTCGCGCCCGGCCACCAGGCCGACGCCGGTGTAGCGGCCGTCCAGGGACGCCTCGAACTCCTCGTACTCGCCCTCGGAGTAGACGGCCGCCCAGCGGTCCCCGCTGCGGCTGACGGCGCGTTCGGCGGCCTCCAGGGGCGACTTGCCGTCGGCGGCGGCCTCCGCCGCGGCCCGGGTGACGGCCTCGGCGTGTCCGGCGGGGGCGGCCGCCCCCGACCGCTCGGCGGAGTCGGCCTGCCGCAGACCGCAGGGCAGCGAGCCGGTGGCGGCACCGGCGGCCAGCACGCTCGCGAACACCAAGGTCAGGGCGGCCCCGCGGCCGAGACGGCGGGGCTGACAGAACGGTTCACGGCCTGACATGGCGGTGAGTCTAGGCGAACACCAAGAGCCGTACGGTCGCTTGACCGTACGACTCTCGGGGCATGCGTCACACCTTCAGGTACTTGCGCAGCGCGAAGAACGCCGCAAGCGCGGGCATCAGCAGACTGGTCGCGAGGATCAGCGGAAGCTTCGTCAGAACGGCGTCCCAGCCGATGAAGTTGATCAGATTCAGCTTCTCGGACAGAGCCAGACCGTGGTCGATGATGAAGTACCGGGCGATCACCAGGAATCCGCAGGCGACCGTGCCCCCGATGAGACCGGCGACGGCGGCCTCCGCGATGAACGGCGCCTGGATGTAGAAGCCGGAGGCGCCGACCAGCCGCATGATGCCGGTCTCACGCCGCCGGCTGAACGCCGAGACGCGCACGGTGTTGACGATCAGCATCAGCGCGACCACGAGCATCAGCGCCATCACCGCCCGCGCGGCCCAGTTCATGCCGTTGAGCAGTCCGAAGAGGTTGTCGAGGATGCCCTTCTGGTCCTGCACCGACTGCACGCCGTCCCGGCCGTCGAAGGCGGTCGCGATGACCTGGTACTTCTCCGGGTCCTTCAGCTTGATCCGGTACGACTCCTGCATCTGGTCCGGCGTGAGGGAGGCGGCCAGCGGGGAGTCGCCGAACTGCTCCTTGTAGTGCTTGTACGCCTGGTCCTGCGACTCGTACGTCACCGAGTCGACCACCGACATCTTGCCGAGGTCGGACTTGATCTGCTTCTTCTGGTCCTCGGTGACCGCGCCCTTGGCGCAGTTGGGGTCCGACTCGGCGTCGCTCTTGTTGCAGAGGAACACCGAGACGTTGACCTTGTCGTACCAGTAGCCCTTCATGGTGTTCACCTGGTCGCTCATCAGCAGCGAGCCGCCGAAGAGCGCCAGGGACAGGGCGACGGAGACGATGACGGCGAAGGTCATCGTCAGGTTGCGACGGAGACCGACACCGATCTCGGAGAGTACGAACTGGGCACGCATGGCGTGTTCTTGATGCCTTTCCGGGGACGGTCGCGGTCAGTGCTGGTAGCCGTAGACGCCGCGTGCCTGGTCGCGGACGAGACGGCCCTGCTCCAGCTCGATGACGCGCTTGCGCATCTGGTCCACGATGTTCTGGTCGTGCGTGGCCATCAGGACGGTGGTGCCCGTCCGGTTGATCCGGTCGAGCAGCTTCATGATGCCGACCGAGGTCTGCGGGTCGAGGTTGCCGGTGGGCTCGTCCGCGATCAGCAGCTTGGGCCGGTTCACGAAGGCGCGCGCGATGGCCACGCGCTGCTGCTCACCACCGGACAGCTCGCCGGGCATCCGGTCCTCCTTGCCGCCGAGCCCGACGAGGTCGAGCACCTGCGGCACGGACTTGCGGATCTCGCCGCGCGACTTGCCGATGACCTCCTGCGCGAAGGCGACGTTCTCCGCCACCGTCTTGTTCGGCAGGAGCCGGAAGTCCTGGAACACCGTCCCGAGCTGGCGGCGCATCTGCGGCACCTTCCAGTTGGACAGGCGCGCGAGATCCTTGCCCAGGACGTGCACCTGGCCGTGGCTGGTCCGCTCCTCGCGGAGCACCAGCCGCAGGAAGGTGGACTTTCCGGAACCGGAGGATCCCACGAGGAACACGAACTCGCCCTTCTCCACTTCCAGGGAGACATCCCTGAGTGCGGGGCGGGTCTGCTTGGGGTAGACCTTGGAGACGTTGTCGAATCGGATCACGGGTGCACCACGGGTCGCCGGGGGTAGATGAGCGTGACCATACGCGAACCGGGTCTCCCGGCGCAGTCGCCGGGAGAGGTTGCGGGAGGGTTGTGCGTTTTTGTACGGGACTTTGTCCGTCCCGCACTCTCCGGACGGGCCGCGCGCCCTCCGCGGGAACCTGGCACAGTGGGAGGGGAACGTTCGCGTTCCCGCAGGCGTTGTGTCGTTGTGGAACCGGTGCAAGGAGGGCGAGCGCATGACGTACGACCGGCTGGTGTGCGCTAACTGCGCGGCGCCCGTGAACGAGGGGCGGTGCCCCGTGTGCCGCGCCAACCGCCAGCGGCTCCAGCAGGAGCACTTCCTGGCGGGCATGAACCCCATGGCGCTGATCGCGCTGCTGGCCGTCCTGGTGGCCGCGCTGGCCCTGCTGGCCCACCAGACCGTGTAGCACGCCCCGCCCTGGGGCCTGTGACGCCGAAGGGGCCCGGAGCTTCACAGCTCCGGGCCCCTTCGTGTGCACACGGCGTGTGCGCGCGGCTACCGTCAGGCGGCCGACGCGCCGCGGCCCTCGGCGAGACGCGGCAGGACGCGGAAGGCGACACCGCCCGCGATCATCGTGGCGGCGCCGATGATCAGGAAGGTGGTCTGGCCGGCACCGGTCTCGGCCAGCTCGCCGCCGCCCTGGGCGGTGGTGTTCGAGGAGTCCGAGGTGTCGGTGAGGGCGGAGGTGCCCTCCTCCTGGGTGGAGGTGCCATCGGTGTCGGGACCGCCACCACCGGTGACGGAACCGCCGGTGGAGGAGGAGCCGCCGGTGACGGAGCCGCCGCCGTTGGTGGAACCGCCGTTGGTGGAGGAGCCGCCGTTGCTGCCCGAACCGCCGTTGCTGCCGGAGCCGCCGTTGTCACCGGAGCCGCCGTTGTTGCCGGAGCCGCCGTTGTTGCCGGAGCCGCCCGTGGTGGGCGAACCGCCGGTGGTCGGGTCGGTGGGCGTGCCGCCCGTGGTCGGGTCGGTCGGAGTGCCACCCGTGGTGGGGTCGGTGGGCGTACCGCCGGTGGTCGGGTCGGTCGGCGTACCGCCCGTCGTGGGGTCGGTTGGCGTACCGCCCGTGGTCGGGTCGTCACAGTCCGGCGTTGCGACGATGTCGCAGGGGTCCGGGTCGCCGTCCAGCGGGCCGATCTCGACTTCTTCGGTCGAGACCAGGTTGCTGTCGCCATCGGCGGGGTCGGCCGAGGCCACGCCCGCCACCGTCAGCGAGGCGCCCGCGGCGATGATCGCGCCCGCGGCGATGCGCGCGACCCGGACGCGCGTCTTCTTGGTCATATGTCTGCTACCCCCAGTAGCTGATCCGTCGATGCGGCAGCGCGTCGGGGTGGTGATCGACGGGGCGACCGAACTTCCTTCTGGATCCCCCCGGTTCACATGCGCCCCGAAAATGCGCACGCCTTACCGCACCCTCCCGATTTTCCAGGGGCACGTCAAGCTCGTTGCGTACGCAATGTCCAAGTCAGGGGACTTTGCCCGCCGTTGAAGACGTGAATGTTACGCAAAAGGCAACCGCCCCTGCTCCAGGGGCGGTTGCCTTGTCGACAAACCTACTTCTCCTGCTGCTTGCGCCAGCGAATCCCGGCCTCCAGGAAGCCGTCCAGCTCGCCGTTGAACACGGCCTCGGGGTTGCCGACCTCGAACTCGGTGCGCAGGTCCTTGACCATCTGGTACGGGTGCAGGACGTACGAACGCATCTGGTTGCCCCAGGAGTTGCCGCCGTCGCCCTTGAGGGCGTCCATCTTGGCCTGCTCCTCCTGGCGGCGGCGCTCGAGCAGCTTGGCCTGGAGGACGTTCATCGCGGTGGCCTTGTTCTGGATCTGCGACCGCTCGTTCTGGCAGGAGACGACGATGCCGGTGGGCAGGTGGGTCAGGCGCACCGCGGAGTCCGTGGTGTTCACGCCCTGGCCGCCGGGACCGGACGAGCGGTACACGTCCACCCGCAGCTCGGACTCGTCGATCTCGATGTGGTCGGTCTGCTCGACCACGGGGAGGATCTCGACGCCCGCGAAGGACGTCTGGCGGCGCCCCTGGTTGTCGAAGGGCGAGATGCGCACCAGTCGGTGCGTGCCCTGCTCGACCGAGAGCGTGCCGTAGGCGTAGGGCACCTGGACGGCGAAGGTGGTCGACTTGATGCCGGCCTCCTCGGCGTACGACGTCTCGTAGACCTCGGTCTTGTAGCCGTGCTGCTCGGCCCAGCGCAGGTACATCCGCTGGAGCTTCTCGGCGAAGTCGGCGGCGTCGACGCCACCGGCCTCGGCGCGGATGTTGACCAGCGCCTCCCGGGAGTCGTACTCCCCGCTGAGCAGGGTGCGGACCTCCATCTCGTCCAGCGCCTTCTTGACGGCCGCCAGCTCGGACTCGGCCTCGGCACGGGTGTCCGGGTCGTCCTCCTCCTCGGCCATCTCGAACAGCACGGCGAGATCGTCGATCCGGCCGCGCAGCGCCTCCGCCTTCCTGACCTCCGCCTGGAGGTGGGAGAGCTTGCTGGTGATCTTCTGCGCCTCGTCCGGGTTGTCCCAGAGGGACGGCGCGGCCGCCTGCTCCTCGAGCACGGCGATGTCTGCCCTCAGCTTGTCGAGGTCCAGAACGGCCTCGATCGACTCCATGGTCGAGGAGAGGGACTTGAGCTCTTCGGATACATCGACGACTGCCACACCACCAGCGTAACGGCTCCGTCCGCCGACCAGCGCCGACGGTGGAAGGTCCCGCCCGGCCCCCTGCTCAGGGCGTCAGGGGGCCGCCGGTGCCGAGTTCCCGGTGCCGTCGGTGTCCTTGGCCCCCGCGTCGTCCCCGGAGGTCGCGGCCCAGGCCCCGATGCCGACCGCGGCGGCCAGGGCCACCGCGGCCGCGCCGAGGGTGACGCGCCGGCGCCGGGTGGCCGTGCGGTTGCGGGCGGAGCCGGGGCGGGGCGCCCCCGCGGCCCGGGGGACGCGTGCGGTGCCGTGCGCGCCGCCGGCCAGCTCGTCGGCCGCCGGGACCCTCATCGAGGTGTGCGTGTCGCGGTTGGAGTCGGGCCGGGCGCCGGGGACCAGGGGCACGGACCCGCGGCGCTCGCGTCCGCCGCCGGAGACGGGTGCCGTGCGGTCCGCTCCCGGCTCGCCGCCGCCGTCGGCCTCGGACTCCGCCTCGGTGTCCGGCTCGTCCACGTCCAGCGGAGGCATGCCGGCCAGCGACGGCAACTGCTCGCGCAGCCGGGACGCCAGTTCGGAGGCGCGCAGCCGGGACGCGGGGCCCTTGGCCAGGCACTGCACGATGAGCTGCCACAGCTCGTCGGGGATGCCGGGCAGCGGGGCGACCGACTCCGTGACGTGCCGGCGCAGCACCGCGCCCGGGTGCCCGCCGCCGAAGGGCGTGAAGCCGGCCAGCAGCTCGTACAGGACGGTCGCCAGCGCGTAGATGTCCACCGAGGCGCGCGGCGGGAGGCCCTCCACGATCTCGGGGGCCAGATAGTCCGGCGTGCCGATGATCTTCGTGGCGCGGGTGCGCTTGGGGGTGTCGATGAGCTTCGCGACCCCGAAGTCCGTCAGCAGGGCCCGGTGCGAGCCGCCGGGGCCCAGCGGGCCCTGCATGTCCAGCAGGACGTTCTCCGGTTTGACGTCCCGGTGGACGACACCGGCCGCGTGCGCGGCGGCCAGGCCCTCCGCGACGTCCGCGACGATCGCCACCGCGGCCTCCGGCGCGAGCCGCCGGTCACGGTCCAGCCGGGTGCGCAGGTCGGTGCCCCGGACGAGGTCCATGACCAGCGCCAGGTCGTTGCCGTCGACGACGAGGTCCCGTACGGAGACCACGTTGGGATGCTCCAGGCCGAGGAGGGCGGTGCGCTCCTGCACGAAGCGGCCCACCAGCTCCTCGTCGGAGGCGAGGTCCTCGCGCAGCAGCTTGACGGCGACGGGTCCGTCCGGCCCCTCGCCGAGCCACACCGTGCCGGCGCTGCCCCGGCCCAGGATCTGGTGGGCGGTGTACCGGCTGCCGATCTTCCGTGCCAAGGCTGCTCCTACCGACGCGTGTTGCCGACAAAAGTACGCGTCCGGTGAGGCGACCTTCACCACGGGGACGGAAATCACCCGTCGGATGTCGACAAGTGCACAAACTCGCGGCCGGCTCCGGCCCGGCTCAGTTCCCGGTGCCGGTGCCCGCCCCGTCCGTGGCCTGGCCGAGGTCGCCGATCCAGTCGCCGGCCTGCTTGAACCAGTGCCCGAGCTGGTCCCACCAGCCGCGGCCGGTGCCGATCCAGCCCTGGAGCGGGCTGAACTCCCAGATCATCCAGCCCGCGACGAACAGGATGACGATCGTGAAGAGGCAGCCCTTCAGGCAGCCGAGCCCGGGGATCTTCATCGGGTTGGCACTGCGCTGCCTCGGCTCGCGCGGCTGGCGCGGCTCCGGGGCGGGCCGCTGCTGCGGCTGGCGGCGCGGCTGCTGCTGGGGCGGCGGCGCCTGCTGCGGCTGGGGCGTGGCGTACCGGCCCTGCTGTCCGTAGCCCTGCGGGGGCTGCGGGGCGTACCCCTGCTGGGGCTGCTGCTGCGGGTAGCCGTAGCCCTGCTGCGGCCGGGGCTGCGGGCGCTGCGGCGGCTGCTGCGGCCGGGCGACCTGCCGCTGGGGGCGGCGGCGCAGCGGGTCCTCGCCGGGGTCGAGGTACTGCTGGACCTGTGTCTGCTCGTTGCGGTCGCGGGCGGCCCTGAGCTGGGTCTGCCAGGGGTGCGGCTGCTCGGGCGGGGTGCCGCCCTGCTGTCCCGGCTGGTGCGGCGGCACCGGCGGGAGGACGGCGGTGGCGTCGGCGGCGCCCGCCGGGGCCCCGGTGTGGGGCAGGACGGCGGTGGGGTCGGCGGCGCCGGCCGGTCCGCCGGTGTGCGGCAGGACGCTGGTCGCGGCGTTGGGGTCGTAGGAGCCCGCGGGGGCGCCCGGCACCGGCGCGGGGGCCGGGTCGGGGGCGAGCAGATGGGCCACGCCGTCGGCGGCGGCGATCTGCGTGGAGTTCGCGTGCACGCCGATGCCCTCGGCGACGACCCGCAGGGCGCGCCCGAGGTTCTGGGCGCTGGGCCGTTCGTCGGGGTTCTTGCGCAGGCAGCGCTCGATGACCGTCCACAGCGGGTCGGGGACGGTGGAGGGGCGGCGCGGTTCGGCGCTGAGGTGCTGGTGCAGCACTTCGAGGGCGGAGCCTCCGCCGAACGGGGGACGTCCGGTGACCAGCTCGTACAGCATGATGCCGGCGCCGTAGACGTCGACGGCGGAGGTCTGCGGGCGGCCCTCGGCGGACTCCGGGGCGACGTACGCGGGCGTGCCGACGAACTCGCTGGTGCGGGTGAGGCCCGGGGAGTCGGCCAGCCGGGCGATGCCGAAGTCGGTGAGCATCGGGTGCATCTGCCCGCCGTTCTGCATCAGCAGGACGTTGGCCGGCTTGAGGTCGCGGTGCACCACGCCGTCGGTGTGGCTGGCGGCGAGCGCGTCGGCGACCTGCGCGGTGAGCAGGGAGGCGGCGACGGGCGTCAGCGGGCCGTTCTCGCGCAGATAGCGGTGCAGGTCGGGGCCGTCGATGAGGTCCATGACCAGGGCCAGCAGATCGCCCTCGACGACCAGGTCGCGGACCCGGACGATGTTCGGGTGGGTCAGGCGCAGCAGCACCGAGCGCTCCCGCAGGAAGCGCATCACGATGTCGGGGTCGCTGGCCAGCTCCTCCTTGAGGACCTTGATGGCGACGGTCTCTCCGGGCTGGCCGGGCACGGCCGCCTCGGCGCCCGCGGTCTCGCGCTGGCGGGCTCGCCAGACGGTGCCCGTGGCGCCGCGTCCGAGCGGCTCCTCGAGCAGGTACTTGCTGCCGACTGGCCGCACGTCACGCGCTCCCTGCTGCTTGCTTGCCTCTGTGGTCCGATGTTCCGACCCACTGTAGTGCCGCGATACCCGTACCGGGCGGTCGTCTTCCTATGGTCCGACTATGGTCCGCGCGCGGGGCCGCCCGCCGCGACCCGGCCCGGTTCGGGCGCCTTCGGCCGTGTCCGGCCGTCTCCGGCCGTGTTCCGCCGTGTTCGCTGGAAAGACGCGCGGACCGGTCGCTCGGTTGCCGAATCCGGGCGTGACCGATCTCAACTGATCGCCGGCGATGCAATGGTCAGGCACTTTTGCGGGCAGAGCCGACCAATCAAGATCACTTGTCACCGGGTGGTGGGCGCGTTGTCGGTGACAGGTGCGAGGATGCCTGGAGTACTGGCCGATGTGCTCGTGTGGTGTGGGGGGAAGTCCGCGCCCGCGCAGAAGGGACCGCTGACGCCGATGCAGATCCGGCTGACCGTCACAGACCCGCAGGGCCCGCCCTTCGAGGCGCGCGGCCGTGCCGCGAGCTGCGACGTGCTGGTCACGGCCCCCGCCGGTACGGCCCTGGCCGCGGTGGCGCCCGCCCTGGCCGCGGCGGTCTCCGGGGAGGGCGCGGGCGGCGCGGCCGTCGCCCTGTACGCGGGCACCGAGCGGCTCGACGGAGCCCGCTGCACGCTCGGCGAACCCCCGCTGACCGACGGCGCGGTGCTGGCGCTCGGCGCCCCCGCCGACCCCGAACCGCATCCGGAGGTCGACGACGCCCCGGCCCGCCTCGACGTGGTCGCGGGTCCGGACGCGGGCGGGGTCCATCTGCTGCACGGCGGGCAGATCCGCGTCGGCCGCTCCGCCGACGCCGACGTCCCGCTGGACGACCCGGACGTCTCCCGGCTGCACTGCGCGGTGACGCTCGGACCCGACGGCCGGGTGACGGTCACCGACCTCGGCTCCACCAACGGCACCACCGTCGACGGCACCCCGGTCAAGGCCCGCCCGGTGCGGCTCGCGCCCGGCGCCCTGCTGCGGATCGGCGAGTCGGCCCTGCGGCTGGCCCCGCCCGGCGGCCCGGGGGCCCGCGTGGTGACGGCACCGGACGGCGAGGGACACGTGCGCGTGGCGCCCGGCGGGGGTCGCGCGGCGGAGGGGGCCACCGGGTCCGCCTCCACGGCTTCTACGGCTTCTACGGCGGTGTCCCGGCCGCGCGTGCCGAACTCCCGTTCCGGCGAGCCCGGCACCCCGACCGCACCCACCGGCCACAGCGACGGCGGGGTGAGCTGGAGCGGCGGCGGCACGGACCGGCATCTCGTCCCCGGCCAGGGCACCGCCCCGGACATCGAGAGCCGCACCGAGAGCCGGCACGACACCCACGCGGGCCGCGCCGACGCCTTCGGCCCGCCGTACGACGACGTCCGCGGCCCCCGGCCCGCCGTCTCCCCGTACGACGACGTGCCGCTGTACGACAACGCCGGGTACGACGACCCCGGGGACCCGGACGACCCCGGCTCCGGCCGCAAGGGCACGCCCCTGCGGGGCACCGACATACCGCCCGGTGTCCGCCGGCGCGGCGGGCTGTCCGCCTGGGCCCGGCGGCTGGCCGGCGGCCGCGGCGCCCCGGACCCGGCCGGTCACGGCCCCGCCGACGGGGAGGTGTCCGGCGCGGGCCCCGAGCCGACGGCCGCCCCCGCCCCGGCGCCCGAGACCTGGCCCGACCCGGCCGCCCTGCTGCTGACCGCGCTGGGTCCCGGCCCCCGGCTCTGGGAGCGCGGTCCCGGCCATCCCGAGGCGCTCACCGTGCGGCTCGGCACCGCGGACCGCACGGCACCCGGCGGCTCGGGCCTGCTGCCCGCCGTACCGGTGACGGCGGACCTGCGCGAGGCCGGGGCGCTGGGCCTGGCCGGACCGCGCCCGCGGCTGGCCGGGCTGGCCCGCGCGGTCGTGGCGCAGCTCGCCGCGCTGCACTCGCCGGACGCCCTGGAGATCGTCCTGATCAGCACGGACCGCGCGCGGTCCGAGGAGGAGCGGGCCGCCGAGTGGTCGTGGCTGGGCTGGCTGCCGCATCTGCGCCCGGGGCACGGCCAGGACTGCCGGCTGCTGCTCGCCTTCGACCGCGACCAGGCGGCCGCCCGCACCGACGAGCTGCTGCGCCGTCTGGAGGACCACCTCGCGGACACCGCGGCCGCCGTCCCGCCCTTCGCGACCGGCCCCGCGCCCGCCCGCCGGCCCTCCTGGGCCCTGTCCGAGGACCCGGACGGCTTCGCGGGGCCGTTCACCGTGCTCGTGGTGGACGGCGACCCGGGCGCCGCCGGTCTGCGGGACACCGTGACCCGGCTGGCCACGGCCGGTCCGCGCGCCGGGATCCATGTGCTGTGCCTGGCGGAGATCACCGCCGGTGCCCCGTCCGCCCCGGCGGCGCGGACCTACGAGGCGGCCTGTGCGGCGGCGCCCGTGTTCCGCGCGTGCGGCGCGGTCGCGCTGCTCGACGGCGACGTGGCCACCGCACTGCGGCTGCTGCGGATCGCGCCCGGCGGCGACGGACCGGCCGGACCGGTCGGCGAGGGCACCCTGGCCGCCGTGGACGCCGTCTCCCCCGCCTGGGCCGAGCGGTTCGCCCGCGCCCTCGCGCCGCTGCGCCCGGACGGCGGCGGTGGCGGCGGTGAGCGGCACACGCGTGTGTCCGCCCCGCTGCCCCCGTCGTCCCGGCTGCTCGACGAGCTGGGTCTGGCGCGGGCCACCCCGGCCTCCCTGATGGCCCGCTGGGCGGACGCGGCCGACGACACCGAGGCGCTCGGCGGACGGGCCTGGGCGGTGCTCGGCGCGGGGCCGCGCGGCCCGGTCGCGGTGGACCTCGCCGCCGAGGGCCCCCATCTGCTGGTCGAGGGCCCGCCCGGCAGCGGGCGCACCGAGCTGCTGCGGGCGGTCGTCGCCTCGCTGGCGGCCGCCGAGCGCCCCGACCGCCTCGGCATCGTGCTGATGGACGGCCGGGACACGGTCGGCCAGGGCACCGGCGGCGCCGGTGACGGCCTGCGGGTCTGTACCGACGTACCGCATGTGACGACGCATCTGACCGGGACCGATCCGGTGCGGATGCGGGAGTTCGCGCAGTCGCTGAGCGCGGAGCTGAAGCGGCGGGCCGAGCTGCTGGGCCGGTCCGACTTCACCGAGTGGCACACGCACCGCGCGGTGTCGGGCCGGATCGTGCCGCAGCGCGGCCCGCACGGACCGGCGCCCGGCGCGGGCGGTGCCGCCGACATAGAGGCGCCGCCCAGCTCCACGCTGCGGCTGCGGCCCGGCGCGGCGGCGCGTCAGCGGACCGAGCCGGCACCGCCGTTGCCCCGGCTCGTGGTGGTCGTGGACGACCTGGACGCGCTCGTGTCGCCGCCGCTGGGCTCGCCCGGCCGCCCGGCCGCGGGGTCCGTGACGCGCGCGCTGGAGGCGGTGGCCCGGGAGGGCGAGCGGCTCGGCGTGCACCTGGTGGCGGCGACCGGTCCCGGGGGCCGTACGGCCGAGTCCGAGGCGGTCCGCCGGGCCACCGTGCGGATCGCGCTGGAGGCGCCGGGGTCGGGCGCGGACGAACCGGCGCCGGGGCGCGGCCGGCTCAAGGGCGCCGACGGCCGGCTCACACCCTTCCAGGGCGGCCGGGTGACGGGCCGTATCCCGCGCACGGCGACGCTGCGGCCCACGGTGATCCCGCTGGAGTGGCGGCGGATGGGCGATCCGCCGACCCGCCGTCCGGTCCGGGAGCTGGGCAACGGCCCGACGGACCTGGCCCTGCTGGCGAGCGCGCTGGAGCGGGCCGCCCGCGAGGTCGCGGCGGCGGAAGTGCCGTCCCTGCTCTGACCTTCACGGAGTCACGACGCGGTCACGATCGCCCGGTTGACACCGTTCGCGCACTTGCCGACCCCGTGCGCCCGGCGTAGACCGGAGCGCACGGGACAGCGCTCGGACGTTCGACGAGGACGGAGAACGGGGCAGTGATGCGCAGGACGAGCAACGCGAACCGGACATCGAAGACCGTGAGGACGGCGGCCGTGCTACTCGCGGGAGCCCTCGCGCTCACCGCGTGCGGCGGCGACGGAGACGACGGCGGGAGCGGCGGCGGAGAGAGCACCGCACCGGGCGGGACGGGCGGCGAACTCACCCTCCCGCAACTGGACGGCACCACCCTGGAGGTGGCCGCCGTCTGGACGGGCCCGGAACAGGCCAACTTCAAGAAGGTGCTCGCGGAGTTCGAGAAACGCACCGGCGCGAAGATCACCTTCGTGCCCGCGCAGGACCCGATCATCAACTTCCTCGGCTCGAAGATCGCGGGCGGGGCGCCGCCGGACGTCGCGCTGCTCCCGCAGCCGGGCGCGATCAAGCAGGCCGTCGAGAAGAAGTGGGCCACCCCGCTGGGCGCCGAGGCCCTGAAGGAGGTCGGGAAGAACTACGCGCAGGGCTGGCAGGACATCGGCAAGGTCGACGGCGAGCAGTACGGCGTCTACTACAAGGCCGCCAACAAGTCCCTGATCTGGTACAACGCGCAGGTCTTCGAGAACGCGGGCGCGAGCGAACCGGCCACCTGGGACGAGCTGCTGACGACCGCCCGCACGGTCTACGACTCCGGCGTCACCCCGTTCTCGATCCCGGGCGCGGACGGCTGGCCGCTGACCGACTGGTTCGAGAACGTGTACCTCTCCCAGGCGGGCCCGGAGAAGTACGACCAGTTGGCCCGGCACGAGATCAAGTGGACCGATCCGTCGGTCGCCAAGGCCCTCACCACGCTCGCCGAGATCTGGGGCGAGAAGGACTATGTGGCGGGCGGCGCCGACGGCGCGCTCCAGACGGAGTTCCCCGACTCGGTCACCCAGACCTTCACCGGCGGCGACCAGCCCAAGGCCGCGATGGTCTACGAGGGCGACTTCGTGCAGGTCAACATCGGACAGACGGACGCGAAGATCGGCACGGACGCGAAGGTGTTCCCGTTCCCGAAGGTCGGCGACACCGCGCCCGTGGTGTCGGGCGGTGACGCGGCGGTGATCCTCAAGGACTCGGAGGGCGCGCAGGCGCTGGCGACCTTCCTGGCCTCGCCGGACGCGGCGGAGATCCAGGCGAAGCTGGGCGGCTATCTCTCGCCCAACAAGAACGTGGACCTCGCCGCCTATCCGAACGACGTGCAGCGCACGATCGCCAAGGCGCTGGTCGCGGCCGGTGACGACTTCCGCTTCGACATGTCCGACCAGGCTCCGCAGGCGTTCGGCGGCACCCCGGGCAAGGGCGAGTGGAAGGACCTCCAGGACTTCCTGAAGAACCCGTCGGACGTGGCCGGCATCCAGAAGAAGCTGGAGTCGGACGCGGCGGCGGCGTACGGGAACTGATCCCGCGATGGCGTCGGGCCCGGGGGCCGCGAAGGCCCCCTCACAACCCTCACGCCGCTCGCGCAGGAGCGTGACCGGTACCCGCAGGAGCGTGGCGGCGCTGTTCCTGCTGCCCGCCCTGGTGCTGCTGGGCGCGCTGGTGGTCTACCCGATCGGGTACTCGGTCGCGCGCAGCTTCTACGACCAGTCCGGCGACGGCTTCGCGGGCGTCGACAACTACCGGGCCCTGTTCACCGACGACGGCATCCGCACCGCGCTCGGGAACAACGTGATCTGGGTGGTGTTCGCGCCGACGGTCGCGACGGCACTCGGGCTGATCTTCGCCGTGCTCACCGAACGGGTGCGCTGGGGAACGGCGTTCAAGCTGGTCGTCTTCATGCCGATGGCGATCTCCATGCTGGCCGCCGGGATCATCTTCCGGCTGGTGTACGACCAGGACCCGGACAAGGGCGTCGCCAACGCGGTGTGGGTGGGCGTGCACGACACGTTCGCCGCGTCGTCGGCGTTCCCGAAGGCGCACCCCGGCCGGGACTCGCCGCTGGTGGCCGAAGGGGGCGGGTTCGTGACCCGGGAGGCGGTCCGCGCCGGTGATCCGGTGGCGCTGCCGCTGGTCGGGGTCGCCCCGGACGTGATGCCGGACGGCGCGAAACGAGCCGTCGCCGCCGCGGCCGAGCCGGGGAAGGTCACCGGCACCACCTGGCAGGACTTCACCCGCGGCAAGGGCGTCGGCACCCCGGGCGCCCCCGACCCGTCCGAACTCGGCTACCCGGGCATGCGGATCGAGGCGGTCAGGGACGGGAAGGTGGTGGCGTCCACCGAGGCCGCCGCCGACGGCACCTTCACCCTGCCCGCGGCGGCCGACGGGGCACGGCTGCGGCTGCCCGCGGGGAACTTCGCGGAGCCGTACAACGGCCTGGACTGGCTCGGCCCGTCCCTGGTCACCCCGGCGATCATCGGCTCGTACATCTGGATGTGGGCCGGGTTCGCGATGGTACTGATCGCGGCGGGGCTGGCCGGGATGCCGCGCGAACTGCTGGAGGCGGCGCGGGTGGACGGGGCGAACGAGTGGCAGGTGTTCCGCAGGGTCACGGTGCCGCTGCTCGCGCCGGTGCTCGCGGTGGTCGCCGTCACCCTGATGATCAATGTGCTGAAGGTCTTCGACCTGGTGTTCATCATCGCGCCCGGCTCCTCGCAGGACGACGCGAACGTGCTCGCGCTGGAGCTGTACCGCAAGGGCTTCTCGGAGGGCCGTCCCGGCGTGGCGAGCGCGATCGCGGTGTTCCTGCTGCTGCTGGTGATCCCGGTGATGTGGTTCAACGTGCGCAGGCTGCGGCGGGAGGTGCGGCGATGAGGGCGTGGCTGACCGCCAGGGTCAACGGCGGTCTGGTGCGGGTGTTCCTGGTCGTCGTCGGCCTGTTCTGGCTGGTGCCGACGGTCGGTCTGCTGGTCTCCTCGCTGCGCTCCCCCGAGGACATGGGTGCGAGCGGCTGGTGGACGGTGTTCGAGGAGCCCTCACGGCTCACGGTGGACAACTACCGCAGGCTCCTGGAGAACGGCGACATCACCGACTCCCTGCTCAACACGGTGGCGATCACCGTGCCGGCGACGGTGCTGGTGGTCGTCGTGGGCGCGCTCGCCGGGTACGCGTTCGCGTGGATGGAGTTCCCGGGCCGGGACTGGTGGTTCCTCGCGGTGGTGGGGCTCCTGGTGGTGCCGGTACAGGTGGCGCTCATCCCGATCGCCGAACTCTTCGGCGACCTCGGCCTGTTCGGCTCCACGCTGGGCGTGGTGCTGTTCCACGTCGGCTTCGGGCTGCCGTTCGCGGTGTTCCTGCTGCGGAACTTCTTCGCGGAGATCCCGCGCGAACTGCTGGAGGCGGCCCGGCTTGACGGGGCGGGCGAACTGCGGCTGTTCTTCCGGGTGGTGCTGCCGCTGGGCGGCCCGGCCATCGCCAGCCTGGGCATCTTCCAGTTCCTGTGGGTGTGGAACGACATGCTGGTGGCGCTGGTGTTCAGCGACGCGGGCAGCCAGCCGATCACGGTCGCGCTCCAGACGCAGGTCCGCCAGTTCGGCAACAACATCGACGTGCTGGCGCCGGGCGCGTTCCTGTCGATGGTGATCCCGCTGGCCGTGTTCTTCGCGTTCCAGCGGCAGTTCGTGTCGGGGGTGATGGCCGGAGCGGTCAAGTGAGCGGTCGAGTGAGCGGTCGAGTGAGCGGAGAACAACGAGCCGTGGGGCGGGCCGGACACCGGCCCGTCCAGCCGCGTTCACCACAGGTCCCCCGAATGCCGTACGAACCGTAACCAAGTCACTCCATCGGCCGTTCCCGGGCAAGGCCCTGCCCGTGCCGACCCATGGATGTCCCTTGCCCAGGTTCAGTGTCATCGTCCCCGTGTACAAGGTTCAGGCGTATCTGCACGAGTGCCTCGCGTCGGTGCTGGCACAGTCCTACGACGATCTCGAACTGATCGCGGTCGACGACTGCTCGCCGGACGGCTGCGGCGAGATCATCGACGAGTTCGCCGCCCTGGACCCCCGGGTGACGGCCGTACGGCTGCCGGAGAACGTGGGGCTCGGCCGGGCGCGCAACGCGGGCATCGACCGGGCGAGCGGCGACTACCTGGTGTTCCTGGACTCCGACGACACCCTCACCCCGGGCGCGCTGCGGGCGATGGCGGACCGGCTGAAGGAGTCCGGCGACCCGGACGTCCTGGTCTACGACTACGCGCGCACCTACTGGGACGGCCGGGCCGAGCGCAACAAGGTGGCCGCGCTGCTGACCGAGCAGGGCCCGGTGCCGTTCCGGCTGGAGGACCGCCCGGGGCTGCTGGGGGTGCTGATGGTGGCCTGGAACAAGGCGGTGCGGCGGGAGTTCGCCGAGCGCGCCGGGCTGCGGTTCCCGCCGGGCTACTACGAGGACACCCCGTGGACGTATCCGGTGCTGATGGCCGCCGGGTCGATCGCCACCCTGGACCGGGTGTGCGTGCACTACCGGCAGCGCCGCCGGGGCAGCATCCTGTCGACCACCAGCCGCCGGCACTTCGACGTCTTCGACCAGTACGACCGGGTCTTCGCGTTCGTCGGGGAGCGGCCCGCGCTGGCCCGCTGGCGGCCGGTGCTGTTCCAGCGCATGGTCGACCACTTCACGACGATCCTCGCCAAGCGGGACCGGCTGCCGCGCGCCGCGCGCGCCGAGTTCCTGCGCCGCGCCCGCGCCCACTACCGGCGCCACCGCGCGCCCGGCGCGCACATCCCGCGCCGTGCCCGGCTGCGGCACGCGCTGGTCCGGCTGGGCCTGCACCGCACCTACCGGGCCCTCCAGACGGGCATGACGCTGCGCCGCCGGGCCCTGAAGCTCGGGGCGAAGCTGCGGCGCGCGCTGCGGGCGGCGCTGCTCCAGGCGCACTACCGGGTCCAGCTCCGGCTGCCGCTGCGCGCCGACCGCGCGGTGTTCTCGGCGTACTGGGGGCGCGGGCACGGCTGCAACCCGGGGGCGCTGGAGGCCGCGTTCCGGGTCTTCGCGCCGCAGGTGCGCACGGCCTGGGTCGCGGACCCCGAGCACCACGACAGCGTGCCGCCGGGCCCGCGGCGGCTGGCCCCCGGCACGGCCGCCTACTGGACGGCGCTGGCCCGCTCCAAGTACCTGGTCAACAACGTCAACTTCGACCGGCGGCTGGTCAAGCGGCGCGGGCAGATCCTGGTGCAGACCCAGCACGGCACGCCCCTGAAGCGGATGGGCCTGGACCTCCAGGAGTACCCGGCGGCCGCGCGCGGCACGGACTTCGCCGAGTTGCTGCGCGGTGTCGACCAGTGGGACTACGTGCTGTCCGCCAACCGTCACACCACCCTGACCTGGGAGCGCGTCTACCCCGGCGCCTACCGGACGCTGGAGTACGGCTATCCGCGCAACGACGTCTTCCAGCGGGCGACCGCCGCCGACGTGGCCCGGCTGCGGGAGTCCCTCGGCATCCCCCGCGACACCGTCGCGATCCTGTACGCGCCGACCCACCGCGACTACCGCCGCACCCAGCGGGCCGCCCTGGACCTGGAGCGGGTGCTGCGCAAGCTGGGCCCGCGGTTCGTGGTGCTGGCGCGCGCCCACTACTGGCAGGGCGCCCCGCTGGCCCGGCCGGTGCCGGGGGTGATCGACGTCAGCGGCCATCCGAGCGTGGAGTCGCTCGCGCTCGCCTCGGACGCGCTGGTCACCGACTACTCGTCGATCATGTTCGACTACGCCAACCTGGACCGCCCGATCGTCATCCACCGTGACGACCGGGAGGCGTACGAGGCGGCCCGCGGCACCTGCTTCGACCTGGCGTCCTGCCCGCCGGGCGTGATGGTGCGCACCGAGGACGAACTGATCGACGTGTTCGCCACCGGGCACTGGCAGGGCTCGCTCTCGGCCCGGCTGCGCACGGTGTTCCGTGAGCGGTTCTGCCCCTGGGACGACGGGCGGGCCGCCGAGCGGGTGGTGCGCCGGGTGGTGCTGGGCGAGACCGAACCGCCCGCGGTGGTGCCCCTGGCCGAGCGGCGCCCGGTGCCGTCGGCGGCGGGCCCCGGCCGCTCGCCCGTCACCACGGTCCCGCAGCCTTCCGGCTCGTTCCCCGTCACCGACAGCCTCTGAACGCCGTTTGCCCTACCGGGAGTTGTCCCCCGCCGGTGAACAGCGGCGGTACGGGCCGCGAGCACCGGCCGTGAGCACCGGTCATGAGCACAGACAGAGAAAGAGCAGTATGCCCCGCTTCAGCATCATCGTCCCGTCCCATGGGGTCGCGGGCCGGCTGTCCCTGGCGCTGGACTCCGTCCTCGCCCAGTCCTTCGGCGACTTCGAGCTGATCCCGGTCACCGACGCGCCCGGCGCCCCGGCCGCCGCCGTGGCCGCCGGGTACGTCGGCCGGGACGCGCGGGTCCGGCCCGTGCACTCGCCGCCGTCGGCGGGCCTGGCCGGGGCGCGCACCACCGGCCTGCGGGCGGCGACCGGCGCCTACCTGCTGTTCCTCGACGGCGACGATCTGCTCGCACCGGGCGCCCTGACCGCCCTGGACGCCCGGCTGACCGCCACCGGCGACGTGGACGTGCTGCACTTCGAGCACGAGCGCGTCCCGTGGTGGGAGGGCGAGCCCACCAACCCCGCCGCCCCGCTGCTGGCGAGGGCGCCGAAGGGCGCGTTCTCCCCGCTGGAGGCGCCGGAACTGACCGGCGTCCAGCTTCCCGCCTGGAGCGCCGCCTACCGCCGCGCCTTCCTCGCCGAGCACGAACTGACCTTCCCCGACGGCCACTTCACCGACCTGGGCTTTAGCGGTCTGGCCGCCCTGCATGCCTCCCGGGTCACGGTGGCGCGCACGGTCGTCGTACGGCATCTGCTGCGGCGGCAGGGCGGCCGGCTGAACCGGCCCGGCGTGCACCACGCCGAACTCCTGGACAGAGTCGAGGAGTTGATGGGGCGGGCGGCCGAACGGGAGCTGTCCGCCGCCCGGTCGGGGGCGCTGTTCGAGCAGCTCTTCGCCCTCGTCCTGAAGACGGCCGCGCATCCGGCCCGGCTGCCGGGGCGGACGCGGCGGGCGTTCTTCCGGCGGGCGGCCCGGCTGTACCGCACGCACCGCCCGGCGGGTTTCCGCAGGCCGGGCGGGAGTCTCGGGGTGCAGCACCGGCTGCTCGCGGCGGGCGCGTACACGGCGTTCCGGGCGCTGCGCGGCGCCAACCGGGCGGCGTCGGCGGCCGTCGAGCGGATCCCGCGCCCCCGGGGACTGCGCACCCGGCTGTACTACCGGCGCCAACTGCGCCGCCCGCTGGACCCGTCGCTCGCCGTGTTCTGCGCCTACTGGGGCCGCGGCTACGCGTGCAGCCCGGCGGCGATCCACGCCAGGGCCGCCGAACTCGCCCCGCACATCCGGTCGGTGTTCCTCGTCGAGCCCGGCCAGGAGCGCACCCTGCCGGACGGTGTCGACCACGCCGTGATCGGCAGCCGCCGCGCCTGGCAGGTTCTGGCCCGCGCCACGTATCTGGTCAACAACGCCAACTTCGCGGAGGGCGTGGTGAAGCGGGAGGGCAGTGTGCATGTGCAGACCCAGCACGGCACCCCGCTGAAGAAGATGGGCGTGGACCAGTCGACGTACCCGGTGGTGGCCGCCGCGACCGGCTCCTTCACCAAACTCCTGGGCCGCGTGGACCGGTGGGACTACAACCTGTCCTCCAACACCCACTCCACCCAGATGTGGGAGCGCGCCTTCCCCGGCCGCTACGAGCATCTGGAGTACGGCTATCCGCGCAACGACGTCTTCTACACGGCGACCGCCGACGACGTGGCCCGGATCCGGCAGGAGCTGGGCGTGCCCGAGGGGAAGACGGCGGTGCTGTACGCGCCGACCCACCGCGACTGGGCGACCGGCTTCGAGACCGGCCTCGACCTGGACGCCTTCTGCGAGGCGGCCGGCGAGGACGTCGTCGTCCTGCTGCGGGCGCACTACTTCTACGACCGGGGAACCCGGCGCGGCAGCGGCCGGATCATCGACGTCACCGCGCACCGCTCCTCCGAGGACGTCTGTCTGGCCGCCGACGCGCTGATCACCGACTACTCGTCGATCATGTTCGACTACGCCAACCTGGACCGCCCGATCGTGGTGTACGCCGACGACTGGGACGTCTACACCGAGACCCGCGGCGTGTACTTCGACCTGATGGCCGCCCCGCCGGGCCCGGTCGCCCGCACCCCCGGGGAGCTGGCGCGGATCTTCGCCGACGGCTCATGGGCCGCGGCCGCCTCCCGGGAGCTGCGGGCCGCGTTCCGTGAGCGGTTCTGCCAGTTCGACGACGGGCGGGCCGCCGAGCGCGTGGTGCGCCGGGTGCTGCTCGGCGAACCCCCGGAGGCGCTGCCGCCCGTGCGGCCGCTCGCCGAGCGCGTCCCGGCCCCCGCCGCCTCCACCCTCGTAAGGAGCTGAACCCCGCAGTGCCCCGCTTCAGCATCATCGTGCCCTGCTTCAAGGTGCAGGGCTTCCTGCGCGAGTGTCTCGACTCACTCCTCGACCAGTCCTACCGGGACTTCGAGGTGATCGCCGTCGACGACCGCTCGCCCGACGGCTGCGGCGCGATCCTCGACGAGTTCGCGGCCCGCGACGAGCGCGTCCGGGTGCTGCACCTGCCGGAGAACGTCGGCCTCGGCCGGGCCCGCAACGCGGGAATGCCGCTCGCCACCGGCGACTACCTGTTCTTCCTGGACAGCGACGACACGCTCACCCCGGGCGCGCTGCGGGCGATCGCCGACCGGCTGGCCGAGGCCGGCGACCCGGACGTGCTGGTCTTCGACTACGCGCGCACCTACTGGTGGGGCGGCACCCGCCGCAACGCGCTCGCGCACCTGCTGACCGACGTCGGCGCGGACCCGTTCACGGCCGCCGAGCACCCGGAGATCCTCGATCTGCTGATGGTCGTGTGGAACAAGGTCTACCGCCGGGACTTCGTCGAGGAGAACGGCTTCGCCTTCCCGCCGGGCTACTACGAGGACACCCCCTGGACGTTCCCGGTCATGCTGAGCGCGCGGCGGATCGCCACCCTGGACCGGATCTGCCTCAACTACCGCCAGCGCCGGCAGGGCAACATCCTGTCCACCACCAGCCGTAAGCACTTCGACATCCACGACCAGTACGCGCGGGTCTTCGCGTTCGTCGACGACCGCCCCGAACTGGCCGGCTGGCGGCCCTGTCTGCACCGCAAGATGGGCGAGCACTGTCTGGACATCCTCGCCAAGCCGGACCGGCTGCCGCCGTCCGACAAGGGCGAGTTCTTCCGCCGCACGGTCGAGATGTTCCGCGCCCACCGGCCCGCGGGCGAGCCGGTGCCCGCCGAACTGCGGGCGCTGACGGGCGGCTGGGCGGCCTACCGGGTGCGGCGGCGGGCCGGGCGGGCCGGACGCGAACTCGCCCGGCGCGGCGCGCTGCTGCGCGGGGCGGCCGGCGGGCGGGCGCGCCGGGCCGCGGACGCGGTGCACGCGCGCCGGCCGCTGGACCCGCGGCTCGTGGTGTACTCGGCGTTCTCGCACCGGGGCGTGCTCGGCGACCCCGGCGCGATCTACCGCGCGGCCCGGGAGATCGCCCCGGAGCTGCGCGGGGTGTGGGTGGTGCGGGACGAGGAGACGGCCGCGCTGCTCCCGGACGACGTCGAGCACGTCCTGCTCGACTCCCCCGCGTACCGGCGGATCACCGCGCGGGCCGGGTTCTTCGTCAACAACGTCAACTGGCCGGGCTCGCTGGCCAAACGCCCCGGCAGCGTCCACATCCACACCCACCAGGGCACCCCGCTGAAGTACATGGCCGCCGATCTGCTCCAGCGACCCGGCGGCCGGTTCGGCGTGGACGTGCCGCAGATGCTGCGCCGCGCCGACCGCTGGGACCACAGCCTGGTCGCCAACCGGCACTCGGAGCTGGTGTGGGAGCGGGCCTATCCGTGCCATTTCGCGTCGGCGCGCACGGGCAGCCCGCGCAACGACGTCCTGGTGACGGCGGACGCGCGGGCGACGGCGGCGGCGCGCGCCCGGCTGGGCGTCCCGGACGGCCACACCGTGGTGCTGTACGCGCCGACGCGCCGTGAGTACGTGCGGGGCGGGCACGTCGACCGGATCGACCTGGCGCGGCTGGCCGCCGACCTCGGCGAGGGCCACACCCTGGTCGTCCGGCTGCATCCGTCGCTGGCGACCGGGCCCGCGCGCGGGGCGGGCCTGTCGGAGCTGCATCGGCGCGGGGTGCTGATCGACGCCACCGACGCGCCGCACGTCGAGGAGGTGATGCTCGCCTCCGACGTGCTGGTCACCGACTACTCGGCCCTGATGTTCGACTACGCCAACCTGGACCGGCCGATCGTGGTGCACGCCGACGACTGGGAGGCGTACCGGGCCAGCCGGGGCGCCTATTTCGACATCACCGCCGAGCCGCCGGGCCATGTCTCGCGCACCTACCGCGAACTGGCCTGGCTGCTGGCCTCGGGCAGTTGGCGCGACGAGGACTCCACCCGGCTGCGGGCCGCCTTCCGCGAGCGGTTCTGCGCCTACGACGACGGCCGCGCCGCCGAGCGTGTCGTACGGCGGCTGCTGCTGGGCGAGACCGGGGCGGAGGGGGGCGCGGCGGCGGTGCCGGGTCCCGCGACGGCACGCGACCTGCTCACCTCCACATGAGCGGCCTCGCGCGGGTCCGGCCGTCGGGCGCCCTGGCGCGGCCGGGGGCCTGGGTGCTGGTGCTGGCCGCCGTGTTCGCGCTGCTCCAGCTCGCGAACGTGACCGGCCGGGACACCCCGGACACCAAGAACTACCTGTCGTACGCGCTGAGTCTGCGCGGGGACGGCAAGCGGGAGGCGGCGGCCGCGACCATCGACTACGCGTGCGCGGGGAGCGCGGCGATCGCCGCGCGCCGGCAGAGCGTGGACGTGGTGCGCTTCCACCGGGCCGATCCGTCGGCGCGGGTGCTGGCCGAGTGCCGGGCGCGGGAGTGGCGGAACGTGGACGCGCGACTGCGGGCCGGGCAGACCGCCGGGCACACGGTGCCGTTCATGCCGGAGCGGTTCATGCGGATCTTCGAGGCGCGGCCCGGCTATCCGGTGTTCCTGGTGCCGTTCGTCACGCTGTTCGGGGTGACGTGGGGGATGTGGCTGGCCGGGGTCGTGGTGACGGTGGCGGGCGGGGTGCTGGTCTTCCTGACCCTGCGCACCCTGCGCGTGCCGGTCCCGCTGTGTCTGACCGGGCAGGCCCTGTACTTCGCGCTGCCGTGCGGGACGACCGCGATGCGGCCGATGACCGAGGGGCTGATGCTGGCGCTGACCCTGGCCGCGCTGTGGGGGTGCGCGCTGGCGCTGGAGGAGGGGCGGGTGCGGGCGGCGGTGTGGCTGGTGGGCGGTTCGCTGGCCGCGCTGTTCGCCGTCAAGCACTCGCAGGCGCTGTTCCTCGGCCTGTGCCTGGCGGGCGCGGGCGCGCTGGTCGCGCTGTGGCGGCTGCGGCGCGGGCGGGCGGTGGGCCGTGGTCCGGTGGCGGTGGCCGTCGCGGGGTGCTGCGGGGTGCTGGGGACCGTGCTGCTGTCGCGGCTGCTGGGCTATCCGTCGGAGTCCGAGAGCCTCCAGGATCTGCTGACCCATCACTTCGCCCGGCCGGACCGCACGCACGCGTGGCCGGAGTTCTGGCGGCTCCAGATGAACTTCTGGGTCGAGTGGCTGCGCCGGCAGTTGTGGGAGCCGCTGTTCGTGGCGGCGCTGGCGGCCGGGGCGTGGGGGGCGCTCGGGCGGGGGCGGCGGCGGGCCTTCGGGGTGTTCCTGGTGGCGGCCGCGGGCACCGGGATCCTCACCCAGGCGGGGCATCCGGACATCAACATCTGGGGCGGACGGCTGATCGTGCTGGCCTGGCTGCTGCCGGTGCTCGGGGTGCCGCTGCTGCTGGAGCCGGTGCTCCGGGGGCGCGGACCGGTGGTGCTTCCGGCGCAGGACGCGGCCGATCGGGCTCACTCGATGAGGTGACAGACGGCAAGGCCGTTGACGCGGGTGGGACGATACGGCGAATGCTGCCCGTTATGCGCCTTTTTACCCCGTTCGGCTGTTTCCGTGGTGCGGTCCTGTGAGCGCCGGTGTACTGACCCGGCAGGAGGTGCGCGGAGCGACGGCCCTGCGCGGCCGTTCCTGGCGGCCGACCCCGTACCAGGTCTTCGGGTTCCTGTTCTGGCTGGTGATGTCGCTGGCGTACTGGCGGGTGCCGCTGTGCTGCGACGCCGGGCAGCACGCGGCGGTCGTGGAGCGGCTGAAGGACCGTCTGCTCCAGCCGCTGCACCCGATGGCGAACCTGCCGGGCGCGGGCAGCCCCTACTACTCCCCGTACGCGGTGGCCGAGGGCGCGTTCGCCCGGCTGACCGGGCTGACCGGCTGGGAGACGGTCCGGCTCGCCGGCCCGGTGAACCTGCTGGTGCTGCTGACCGGTGTCGGCCGGTTCGTGCGGGTGCTGACGCCCCGCCCGTGGGCGCCGGTGCTGGCGCTGGCCGCGATGACGCTGCTGTGGGGCACCGAGCGGGCCTGGTGGAGCGGCTATCTGGGCCTGATGTCGATGACCGGCAACCTCGGCTATCCGTCGACCTTCGCCATCGGGCTCACCTTCTGGGCGTGGGCCCTGACCGGCGCCCGCGCGCGGGACACCCGCCGGGTGCGGTTCGTGGGCCCGAGCGGACTGCGCGGCTTCACCGGGTTCGCTGGGCTCGGGGTGCTGTACGGGGTGATCCTGCTGGTGCATCCGATCACCGCGGTGGCGGCCCTGACCGGGGGGCTCGCCCTGGTCGTCGGGTGGCAGCGGGGGCGGGGCCGGTGGGCGGCGGTGCTCGGCCGGTGGGCGACGACGGGTGCGGCGGCGCTGCTGGTGGCCTGGTCCTGGCCGTACTTCGACGTGTTCGCCCTGGCCGGGGACGGCAGCATCGACGCGATGCACCGCCGGCTCTACGACGGTCTCGCCGGCCACTTCTGGCTGGCGCTGCTGGGGGTGCCGGCGCTGTGGGCGCGCGCCCGGCGCTCGGCGCGCGACCCCCTGGTGCTGATGTGCGTCCTGGACTGTCTGGTGGTCGGGTACGGCTACGCCAGCGGCCACTACACCTACGGGCGGATCCTGGGGATGTCCCTGATCCCGGCGCAGTTCGCGCTGGCGGTGGAACTGGCGGCGCCCCGGCCCTGGCCGCGGGCCCGCAAGGTGCTGGGGGCGCTGGCGGCGGGCGGGGCGTGTCTGGGCCTGCTGACCGTGCAGGCGGGCGCGGTGGTGCCGCGCTCCCTGGATCCGGTGGGCTTCGAGCAGCCGCCGCGCTGGCCCTCGTACGACTGGGCGGCTCGGCACATCCGGCCGGGCGAGGTGGTGATCACCGACGGGTACTACGCGGTGCACGCGATCGCCGGGTACGGGCCGAACCTCGCGGTTCCGGCCTGGCCGGACGCGGCGCTCGACGAGGGGGAGCGGCTGCGGCGGCTCGCGGAGATCCGCGCCTATCTCGCCCCGGGGTCGACCCGCGCCGCACGGACGGCGATCGCTCGCCGTCACCACATCCGCTGGCTGCTGCTCACGCGCTGGCACCCGGTGCCCGAGGAGGCCGTGGTGGTGGCGTGGAGCCGGCGGACCGGTGAGGTGCTGGCGCGGGTCGGGTGAGACCTCCGCCGAGGCCCCGTGATGGGTTGCCCGATGACGAGGGCTACTCGATGTCGAGGGTTACTCGATGTCGAGGGTTACTCGATGTCGAGGGTTACTCGATGACGAGGTCGACCTCGATGTTGCCGCGGGTGGCGTTGGAGTAGGGGCAGACCTGGTGGGCGGCCTCGACCAGCTTGCGGCCGGTGGCCTCGTCGAGGGTGTCGGGCAGCTCGACGCGGAGCGTCACCTTCAGCCCGAAGCCCTCGCCCTGCTTGCCTATGCCGACCTCGGCGGTCACGGCGGCCTCGCTGACGTCGGCCTTCGCCTGCCGGCCGACCAGACCGAGGGCGCTGCCGAAGCAGGCCGCGTACCCGGCGGCGAAGAGCTGCTCCGGGTTGGTGCCCTGACCGTTGCCGCCCAGCTCCACGGGCATGGCGAGCGCGAGGTCGATCCGGCCGTCGTTGGTGACGGCGCGGCCCTCACGGCCGTGGGTGGCGGTGGCGACCGCGGTGTAGAGCGCGTCCATGGATGAACCATCCCTCTCGGAAGTCGGTTGGGGGGTGGCCGGTCCTCGCGCTGCCGCGTCCGGACCGCCTCACGAGAAAGAGTGAAGCACACAATTCAGTTGTGCACAACTAAATGGCTCGCCGGAGCTATCCTGAGGTCATGACGCCCACGACCCGCCCCGGCACCACCGACCCCCTCACCGCCCTCGGTCCCCCCACCGAGGACTGGCTCCGCCTGGACCGCCAGATCTGCTTCTCCCTGCACGCCGCGTCCCGCGCCTTCAACGGCGTGTACCGCGTGATCCTCAAGGACCTCGGGCTGACCTACCCGCAGTACCTGGTGATGCTGGTGCTGTGGGAGCACGGCGAACTGCCCGTGAAGACCCTCGGCGCGCATCTGCGCCTGGACTCCGGCACGCTCTCGCCGCTGCTCAAGCGGCTGGAGGCGGCCGGTCTCGTGAGCCGGGAGCGCAGCGCCCGCGACGAGCGCTCGGTGGTGATCCGGCCGACCGAGGAGGGCGAGGCGCTGCGCGAGCGGGCGCTCGCGGTGCCGCGCCGGATCGTTTCGGCGACGGGCTTCGACCTGGCGGAGATCGGCGAGCTGCGCGAGCGCCTCGACCGGCTCACCACGGCGCTGGACGGGGCGACGCCGGAGGACGATCCGGTCGGGGAGCCTCGCTGCGGATGACGGCGCGCGCGGGGGCGGACCGCCGGATGTAGAGGCGGAGGGTCACGCCGTCGCGGACGAACTCGCGGCGCGGCTCGTAGGGCACGAACTCCTCGCTCACGACGGTGAGTTTGACCCGCTCGGTCGGGTTGCGCGGAAACCAGGGCGAGCGCAGGGCGTACGGCTCGGCGAGCACCCAGAGCCGGTCCAGCGCGAGCAGCCTGCGGCGCAGCTCACGGGCGCCGGCCTCGCGGCCGTACAGGGTGCCCGAGGCCGGTGCGGGCACGCGCAGGGCGATGTCCCGCACGCCCCGGAAGCCCTCCGGGTGCGACAGCGCCGCCCGGCGTCCGATGGAGGGCAGGAACACCAGCGCGTCCCCGGGGCGCAGCTCGCGGGCGGCGAGCGCGGAGACGGCGGCGAGGCTGTCGGGGCGGGTGAGGAGGCTGCGGTCCCGGCGGTGGAGGGGCAGTTGCTGGGTGAACGCGAGGGCGACGGCGAGAGTTCCCGCGAGGGCGGCCGTGGCTCTCGCCGGGGTGCGGGTGCGGGTGCCGGTGCCGGTGCGGGTGCGGGTACGGGCACGGTTCGGGAGGGCCCCCGTCGCCGCCGTCAGGAGCCGGTCCGCCCCGGCCGCGACCAGCAGCGGCGCCCCCGCCAGGGCGTACAGCACGTACCGGTCGTCGTACATCGGACGGACCTGGGAGACGGCGAGCAGGGCGAGCGGCGGGAGGGCCGCCAGGGGCAGGGCCACGGACGCGAGCGACGGCACGCGGCGGGGCCCCGGTGGCGTGGCCTCCGCGCGCGGGAGGCGGCCCGGCAGCAGCGCCACGCACGCGAGTGCCAGGCAGGTCCAGAAGACCGGCCCCGGCTGTCCGAGGAAGGCATGCAGGAGCCGCTCCGCGCTGCCCGTGCCCGGCCGGGGCAGCCAGGCGATCTGTCCGGCCTGGGCGCGGGAGACGAGGGCGAGCGGGATCAGTGCCGTCACGGCGGCCCCGGCGGCGCCCGCCCAGCCCCGCCGGACGCGCCACGGCGCCCGCGCGTGGGCGAGCGTCACGGCGTGCGCGAGCAGCGCGAGCACGGCCAACTCGTGCAGCAGACAGGTGAGGGTGACGACGGCTCCGTACGGCCACCAGGAGCGCCGCCCGGCCGACGCGCGGACGAGCAGCAGGGTCGCGCCGGTGACGCCGGCGGCGACCAGGGCGTAGGAGCGGCCCTCCTGCGCGTAGTGGCCGGCCAAGGGTGTCGCCGCGTAGAGCAGTCCGGCCCACAGGCCGACCCGGGGGCGGGCGAGCCGGACGCCGAGGGCCGCGATCAGGCCGGCGGTGGCGGCGGCCGCGCAGACGGACGGCAGGCGCAGGGCGACCTCGTCGGCGCGCAGGGCGAGGACCGGGTGCATGAGGAGGTAGTACAGGCCGTGCACCGCGTCGACGCCGTGCAGCAGCCGCCAGATCTGCGGGACCGAGCGCCGCGCGACCTGCACGGTCACGGCCTCGTCCCGCCAGGTCCCGCCCCGGTCCAGCCCCCACAGACCGAGCGCGAGCATGACGACGACGGGGAGGGCGACGGGGACGGCGACGGCGAGGCGGGGGGTCAGGGCGTGCGGGCGCGGAGGGAGCACAGGGACGATTTTGTGGGCCTGTGCGGCCGTACGCGGTGATTGACGGCGGCGTCGATGTCGGAGCCGATGCCGGAGTTGTCCACAGGCCCTGCGGGAGGGCGCGGCGCCTGCTTCACTGTGAGTCGACTCCATTGCGGGGATTGTCCGCCGACGGGCGATGACGGGCGATCACTGCCGAAACGCACCATCACGGCCGACGGGCGACGAGGGGGAGGTCACGGGATGACCTGGCTGATCACGGGCGGTGCCGGCTACATCGGGGCGCATGTCGTGCGGGCGATGACCGAGGCGGGCGAGCGGACCGTCGTCTACGACGACCTGTCCACGGGCATCGCCGAGCGCGTCCCGGCCGATGTGCCGCTGGTGCGGGGCTCCACCCTGGACCGGGAGCGGGTGGCGCGCACGCTCGCCGAGCACGCGGTGACCGGGGTGGTCCATCTGGCGGCGAAGAAGCAGATCGGCGAGTCGGTGCAGCGGCCCCTGCACTACTACCGGGAGAACGTGGAGGGGCTGAGAGTCCTGCTGGAGGCGGTGACGGAGACCGAGGCGGCGTCGTCCTTCGTGTTCTCCTCCTCCGCCGCGGTGTACGGCATGCCGGACGTGGACCTGGTCACGGAGGAGACGCCGTGCGCGCCGTTGTCGCCCTACGGCGAGACGAAGCTGGCGGGCGAGTGGCTGGTCCGGGCGACCGGCCGGGCGACGGGACTGTCCACGGCCTCCCTGCGGTACTTCAACGTGGCCGGTGCCGCCGCCCCGGAGCTGGCGGACGTCGGCGTGTTCAACCTCGTCCCGATGGTGTTCGAACGGCTCACGCAGAACGCGTCGCCGCGCATCTTCGGCGACGACTATCCGACCCCCGACGGCACCTGCGTCCGGGACTACATCCACGTCGTCGACCTGGCGGAGGCCCACGTGGCCGCCGCGCACGCCCTCCAGACCTCGCCGGGGCACGACCTCACCCTCAACATCGGGCGCGGGGAGGGCGTCTCGGTACGGGAGATGGTCGACCGGGTCAACGCCGTCACCGGCTACGACCGCCCGCCCACGGTCAGCCCCCGCCGCCCCGGCGACGCGGCCCGCGTGGTCGCCGCCGCCGACCGCATCACGACCCGCCTGGGCTGGAAGGCCCGCTACGACGTCCAGGACATGATCACCTCAGCCTGGGAGGGCTGGGTACGCCTCCACCCGGAGGCGGCCCGGGCGTAGAGGTGGCGGTGGCCGTGCGTCCGGCTCGTAGGCTGCCCGGGTGACCGACTCCGAGATCACCGTGGACGGCGGCCCGCCCGGCCCGGCCGTGGACCTGGACCGTGCCGTCGGCTGTGTCGTCGGCTCCGCCGTGGGGGACGCGCTGGGCGCGCCCTTCGAGTTCGGGCCCGAAGGCGCCTTCTCGGCCCGCTTCCCGGCCCCGGGGCACGGCGGCGAGATGTGCGGGGGCGGCGGCTGGGACCCGGGCGAGGCGACCGACGACACGCAGATGGCCGTCCTCGTCGGGGAGTCGCTGCTGGAGTGCGGCGGCCTGGATCCGGCGGACGTCTTCGCGCGGTTCCGGCGCTGGGCGGCGGCCGATCCGAAGGACATCGGCCTCCAGACCGAGGCGGTGCTGACCGGCGGCGACCCCTGGGACACGGCCGCGGCCCTGCACTTCCAGACGTCCCAACGGGCTGCGGGCAACGGCGCGTTGATGCGGGCCGCCACCTCCGCCGTCCGCTTCGCGCCCCACGGCCGCGCCGCCACGCTGGACGCGGGGCGCAGGCTGGCCGCGCTCACCCACGGCGACCGTGCGGCCTGGGAGGGCACGGCCGTCTTCCACGAGCTGGTCAGGACCGCCCTGACCGGCGGCGATCCGCTGGCCGCGGTGCCGGACACGCTCGCCGAGGTCGACCCCGCGCACCGCGCCCGCTACGCGACCGTGCTGGCCCCCGACTGGCATCCCGACCTGGCCACCGAGTTCAACGGCGCGGTCTGGCCGTGCCTGGGCTCCGCCGTCTGGGCACTGCGGACGACGTCCTCCTACGAGGACGCCGTGCGCGCGGCGATCGACCTGGGCGGCGACACGGACACCGTCGCGGCGGTCACCGGCGGCCTCGCCGGGGCGGTGTACGGGGCGGCCGCGGTCCCGCCGCGCTGGACGGCGGTACTGCACGTCCCCCTGCCGGGCTTCGGCGACCGCGTCCTGCGCACGACCGACCTCACCGAGCTGGCGGTCCGGCTGGCGACTGCCTGACCCTCACAGCGCCTTGATCGCCGCCGCCGTCGCGCGGGCCAGGGACGCCAGGTAGCCCTTGGGGAGTTTGGGGCTGCGGATGACGACCGAGCGCCAGTAGAGGGGGCCGGAGATGAGGTCGAGGGCCAGTTCGTCGTCCAGGCCGGTGCGGATCTCGCCGCGTTGTTCGGCCGCCGCCACGATCTTCAGGGCGACGCCCTCCTGGCCCTCCCGCAGCGCCTTCTGGAGCGCCTCGGCGATCTCGGAGTTGCGGGCCGCCTCGGCCTGGAGGTCGGGGATGATCTGCGAGGCCACGGGGTGCCGCAGCGCCCGGGAGGTGACCTCGTACAGCATCCGCAGGTCGCTCTCCAGGGCGCCGGTCTCCGGGGCGGGCAGGCCCTGCACGGCGAGCGCGGAGACCACGTCGAGGACGAGGTGCAGTTTGGAGCGCCAGCGCCGGTACACGGCGGTCTTGCCGACACCCGCGCGCCGGGCGATGCCCTCGATGGACATGCGCGCGTAGCCGACGGCCGCGAGTTCCTCGAACACGGCCGCCCGGATGGCCTCCGTGACGTCCTCGCGGAGCACGGCCGCTCCCGCGGGTGCCCGGCGGCGCGGACGTGCCGGGTTCCCGTCGTCGTTCGTCGTGTTCGTCGTCATGCGGACCAGCATAGGGCGTTACGACGATACGGTTGCGTTCCGACGTCAACTCGGCCTACGCTCGCGTCACGACGATACGGTCCCGTCCCGACGTAAGAGAACGTCAAGAAAAACGTCAAGAGAAGCGTGAGACCCGAGTGAAAGCAGCGGATGTGAGCCAGGTACTCGACACGCCGCCCCCCACCGTGGCCGCTCCCCCGGGCGACCTCGCGGCCCTGGCCGCCCGGCACGGCCTCAGCGTCAGCGGCGCACGCCCCTCCCTGCCCGACTACCTCCGCCGGCTGTGGGCGCGCCGCCACTTCATCACCGCTTTCGCCACCGCCAAGCTCACCTCGCAGTACAGCCAGGCGAAGCTGGGCCAGATCTGGCAGGTGATGACCCCGCTGCTGAACGCGGCGGTGTACTTCCTGATCTTCGGCGTACTCCTCCAGACCAGGAAGGGCGTCCCGGACTACATCCCCTTCCTGGTCACGGGCGTGTTCGTGTGGACGTTCACCCAGAGTTCGATCCTGGCGGGCACCCGGGCGATCTCCGGCAACATCGGCCTGGTGCGCGCCCTGCACTTCCCGCGGGCCGCGCTGCCGATCTCGTACTGCCTCCAGCAGCTCCAGCAACTGCTGTTCTCGATGGCCGCGCTGCTGGTCATCGTGGTCGTCATGGGCGTACCGCCGGCGCTGTCCTGGCTGCTGGCGATCCCGGCCCTGACGCTCCAGTTCGTGTTCAACGCCGGGATGTCGATGATCCTGGCGCGGGCCGGGGCGCAGACCCCGGACATCGCCCAGCTCATGCCGTTCGTGCTGCGTACCTGGATGTACGGGTCCGGCGTGATGTGGAGCCTCGACAAGGTGCTCGCCGGTCACTCCGGCCTGCCGTCGTGGGTGGGGGACGTGCTGCGCGCCAACCCGGCCGCCGTCTACATCGACCTGATGCGCTTCGCGCTCATCGACAGCTTCCACGCCGCGCAGCTCCCGCCGCACGTGTGGGCGCTCGCGACGGGCTGGGCCCTGCTCGCCGGCGTCGGCGGCTTCATCTACTTCTGGAAGGCAGAGGAGACGTACGGCCGTGGCTGACCACATCTTCGACACCCCGCCGCTCACCGAGCGCGCCCCCACCGTCATCGCCGACGGCGTCGACATCGTCTACCGGGTCAACGGCACCGGCGGCGGCCGGGGCAGCGCGACCGCCGCCCTCAACCGCATCCTGCGCCGCAAGCAGACCGAGAAGGCGTCCGGCACCCGCCTGGTGCACGCGGTGCGCAACGTCTCCTTCGTCGCCTACAAGGGCGAGGCGATCGGCCTGATCGGCTCCAACGGCTCCGGCAAGTCGACCCTGCTCAAGGCGGTCGCCGGACTGCTGCCGGTGGAGAACGGCCGTATCTACACCGACGGCCAGCCCTCCCTGCTCGGCGTCAACGCGGCCCTGATGGGCGATCTGACCGGCGAGCGCAACATCTACCTGGGCGGCCTCGCGATGGGCATGACCCGGGAGCAGATCAAGGAACGCCACCAGCAGATCGTCGACTTCTCCGGGATCAACGACAAGGGCGACTTCGTCTCCCTGCCGATGCGCACCTACTCCTCCGGCATGGGCTCGCGGCTGCGGTTCTCCATCGCCGCCGCCAAGGACCACGACGTGCTGCTCATCGACGAGGCCCTCGCCACCGGTGACGCGCAGTTCCGCCGGCGCTCGGCGGACCGTATCCGCGAGATGCGCGCGCAGGCCGGCACCGTCTTCCTGGTCAGCCACAGCAACAGCTCCATCCGCGAGACCTGCGAACGGGTGCTGTGGCTGGAGCGCGGCGAACTGCGGATGGACGGCCCCACCGAGGAGGTCATGGCGGCCTACGAGGCGTTCACCGGCGACCGGAAGCCGAGGAAGAAGCCGGCCCCGAAGCCGAAGACTGCCGTCTGAGCGGCACAGCGGAAGGGCGCCCCCCGAGTGACTCGGGGGGCGCCCTCATGTCCTGGCGTCAGGAGTGCGTCCGCAGCAGCGTCCGCATCGTGCGCATGGCCACCGACAGGTTGGCCAGGTCGAACGTCTCCGAGCCCTGGATCTCCTCCAGCGTCGTCCGCGCCCGGCTCAGGATCGCCGCGTTCTTCTCCTCCCACGCCTTGAACCGCTGCTCGGGCGTCGAGGTGCCGTTGCCGACGGACAGGACGTCCGCCGTCAGCGCCGCGTGCGCCGCGTACAGGTCCTCACGGATGGAGGCACGGGCCATGGACTGCCAGCGGTCCGAGCGGGGCAGCTCGATGATGCGGTCCATGAGCTGGGTGATGTGCAGCCGGTCGGCGAGGTCGTAGTACACCTCGGCGACGTCCAGCGGGTCCTTGCCCGTGCGGTCGGCCACCGACACGATGTCCAGCGCCGGGAACGCCGAGGAGAACCCGGCCACCCGGGTGGCCAGCTCGTCCGGCACCCCGGCGCCGGTCAGCTCGTCGTAGATCTTCTGCCACCACTCCAGGTCCGCGCCCCGCAGCAGCTTGGTGAGCTGCGACCAGACCTGTCCGACGCGCTCGGCGAAGAAGTCGACCGTCTCGGCCAGCTCCAGCGGCTGCGGCCGGTTGTTCAGCAGCCAGCGCGTGCCGCGCTCGACGAGCCGCCGCGAGTGCAGCCGGATCCGGGTCTGCACCTCCGCCTCGACCTGGTTGTCCAGGCCCTCCACCGCGTCCCACACGGGCGCCGAGCGGAAGATCGCCCGGGCCGCGGTCTGCGCCCGCACGATCTCCTCGAGGGAGGCGCCGGTCTCCTCGCGCAGCCGGTGCAGATACGTCGTACCGCCCGTGTTGACCGTGTCGTTGACCAGCACGGTCGTGGTGATCTCACGGCGCAGCGGGTGGCTGTCGATCTGCTCGGGGAACTGCTCGCGCAGCGCCGTCGGGAAGTACGTGTCGAGCAGACCGCGCAGGTAGGGGTCGTCGGGGAGCGAGGTCTGCAGCAGCTCGTCCGACACGGTGATCTTGGTGTACGCCATCAGCACGGCCGTCTCCGGGCTGGTGAGGCCGTGCCCGGCGCCGAGCCGCTCGCGGATCTGGCGGTCGGTGGGCAGGAACTCCAGCGCGCGGTCCAGGTGCCCCTCGCGGACCAGGTGGCGCATGAAGCGCTGCTGGGCGTGGAGCATGTCCTTGGACTGGGCGAGGGCGTTGGCGATCGCGGTGTTCTGCGCGTAGTTGTTGCGCAGGACGAGCGCGCCGACCTCGTCGGTCATCTCGGCGAGCAGCTTGTTGCGCTGCTTGACGGTCATGTCGCCCTCGGTGACCAGACCGTTGAGCAGGATCTTGATGTTCACCTCGTGGTCGGAGGTGTCCACGCCCGCGCTGTTGTCGATGGCATCCGTGTTGATCTTGCCGCCGGTGCGGGCGAACTCGATCCGGCCGAGCTGGGTCAGCCCCAGGTTGCCGCCCTCGCCGACGACCTTGACCCGCAGGTCCTGGCCGTCGACGCGGATCGGGTCGTTGGCCTTGTCGCCGACGTCCGCGTTCGACTCGGTGCTCGCCTTGACGTAGGTGCCGATACCGCCGTTCCACAGCAGGTCCACCGGCGCGCTGAGGATCGCCCTCATCAGGTCGGCCGGGGTCATCTTGGTGACACCGGACGCGATGCCGAGGGCCTCGCGGATGTGCCCGTTGACCGGGATCGCCTTGGCCGTGCGCGGGAAGACGCCGCCGCCCGCCGAGATCAGGGCGCTGTCGTAGTCGGCCCAGCTCGACCGGGGCAGCTCGAACAGCCGGCGGCGCTCGGCGTACGAGGTGGCCGCGTCCGGGTTCGGGTCGATGAAGATGTGCCGGTGGTCGAAGGCGGCGACCAGGCGGATGTGCTCGGAGAGCAGCATGCCGTTGCCGAACACGTCACCGGACATGTCACCGATGCCGACGACCGTGAAGTCCTCGACCTGCGTGTTCACGCCCAGCTCGCGGAAGTGCCGCTTGACCGACTCCCAGGCGCCGCGGGCGGTGATGCCCATGGCCTTGTGGTCGTAGCCGGCCGAGCCGCCGGAGGCGAACGCGTCGCCGAGCCAGAAGTGGTAGCTGCCCGCGACCTCGTTGGCGATGTCGGAGAACGTCGCCGTGCCCTTGTCGGCGGCGACCACCAGATAGGTGTCGTCCTCGTCGTGCCGCACCACACCGGCCGGGGGCACGACCTCGCCGGCCACCATGTTGTCGGTGATGTCGAGCAGCGCCGAGATGAACGTCCGGTAGCTGGCGACGCCCTCGGCGAGCCACGCGTCGCGGTCCTCGGCCGGGTCGGGGAGCTGCTTGGCGACGAAGCCGCCCTTGGCGCCGACCGGCACGATCACCGTGTTCTTCACCATCTGCGCCTTGACCAGGCCCAGGATCTCGGTGCGGAAGTCCTCACGCCGGTCGGACCAGCGCAGACCGCCGCGCGCGACCTTCCCGAACCGCAGGTGCACGCCCTCGACACGCGGCGAGTACACCCAGATCTCGAACGCCGGACGCGGCGCCGGCAGATCCGGGATGGCCTGCGGGTCGAACTTCATGGACACGTACTCGTGCGGCCTGCCGTCCGCGCCCTGCTGGAAGAAGTTGGTCCGCAGGGTCGCCTTGATGACGGTCAGGAAGGAACGCAGGATGCGGTCCTCGTCGAGCGAGGCGACCTGGTCGAGCGCCGCCTCCAGCTCCTCCAGGAGCGCGTCGACGATCTCCAGCCCGGCGCCCTGCCGCTCCGGCGCCATCCGCGCCTCGAACAGCGACACCAGCAGCCGGGTGGTGTGCACGTTGGTGCGGAGGGTGTCCTCCATGTAGTCCTGGCTGAACGTGGACCCGGCCTGCCGCAGGTACTTCGCGTACGCGCGCAGCACCATCGCCTGCCGCCAGGTCAGCCCGGCGCCCAGCACCAGCGCGTTGAACCCGTCGTTCTCCGCGAGACCGGTCCAGGTCGCGGAGAACGCCTCCTGGAACCGCTCACGGCCGTCGTCGCCGAGCAGATCGGTGGTGCCGCCGCCCAGCGCCTTGGGGATGCGCAGCCCGAAGTCGTAGATCCAGGCGACCGAGCGGTCGGCGCAGCGCAGTTCGTAGGGCCGCTCGTCGATCACCTCGACGCCGAGCCGGTTGAGCACCGGCAGCACCGCCGACAGGGAGATCGCGTCGCCCTTGCGGTAGATCTTGAAACGGCGCTCGTCGGGCGCGGCGCCCACCGGCTCGTACAGGCTGAGCGAGAAGCTCTGCTCCTCGGAGAGCCGTTCGAGATGGACGAGGTCGGAGACCGCGGCGCGCGGGGTGTGGTCGGCCTTGTAGCCCTCGGTGAAGGCGCTGTGGTAGCGGCGCAGCAGCTCCGCGGCCCGCTCCTCGCCCAGCTCGGCGTCGAGCGCCTCGGAGAAGGCGTCGGACCAGGACCGGGCGGCCTCCACCAGCCGCGCCTCGATCCGGTCCTTGTCGGCCTCGGACAGCTCGGGCAGCTCGGTGCCCTGCGGGACCCGGACGACGAAGTGCAGCCGGGACAGGATCGACTCGGTGTTCCAGGCGGTGAAGTCGACGCTGGTACCGCCCAGCTCCTCCTTGAGGATGTCGATGATCCGCAGCCGGACGCCGGTGGTGTACCGGTCGCGGGGCAGGTAGACGAGCGCGGAGTAGTAGCGCCCGTACTCGTCCTGCCGCAGGTAGAGCCGCAGCCGGCGGCGTTCCTGGAGGTAGAGGACGCTGGTGACGATGGACCGCAGCTCGTCGACCGGGGTCTGGAACAGCTCGTCGCGCGGGTACGTCTCCATGATCTGGAGCAGATCGCGGCCGTCGTGGCTGTTGGGCGAGAACCCGGCGCCCTTGAGCACCGCGTCGACCTTGCGCCGTACGACGGGCACCCGCAGCACGGACTCGGTGTACGCGGCGGAGGAGAACAGACCGAGGAAGCGGCGCTCGCCGATCACGTTGCCGTCGGCGTCGAACTTCTTCACGCCCACGTAGTCGAGGTAGGACGGCCGGTGCACGGTGGCCCGGCTGTTCGCCTTGGTCAGCACCAGCAGCTTGTGCTCACGGGCCTTGGCCCGGGCGTCGGCCGGCAGCCGCTCGAAGGACGGGCTGACCGGGTGGGCGTCCGCACCGGTGTGGTGCGGGTCGGCGCGCAGTATGCCGAGACCGGTCCCGGGGACCGCGGCGAGGGAGTCGTCCTCGCGGAGCTGGTACTCCCGGTAGCCGAGGAAGGTGAAGTGGTCGGCGGCGAGCCAGCGAAGCAGCTCGCGGGCCTCCTCGACCTCGGGGGAGGGGAGGTCGCCGGGGACCGGCTCCTCGGGGAGGTCGTCGGCGATCCGCAGCGCCGCCTCCCGCATCTTCTCCCAGTCCTCGACGGCCTCCCGGACGTCGGACAGGACCCGCAGCAGATCGGCGGTGATCTGCTTGAGGTCGGCGCGGTCGGTCTCGCGGTCCGTCTCCACATGGATCCAGGACTCGATGTGCGCGTCGTGCGGAAGGTCCGTGGCGGACGGCGGGGTGCGCAGCACCTCGATGAGCCTGCCGGTGACATCGCGGCGGACGACGACCTGCGGGTGGACGACGAGGTGGATGCCCCGCCCCTGCCGGCTCAGCTCGTTGGTGACGGAGTCCACGAGGAAGGGCATGTCGTCGGTGACGACCTCCACCACGGAATGGCTGCACATCCAGCCGTTCCCCTCGACCGTCGGGGTGTGGACCCGGACGTTGGCGGTGCCCTGCGGCCGGTTCTCGGCGAGCCGGTAGTGCGAGAGCGCGGCACCGAAGACATCGACCGGGTCACGGTCGGTGAGGTCTTCCGGTGCGGTGTGCAGGTAGTAGCGCTGGAGGAACGCGAGGAGGGTGTCCCGGTCCGGAAGCCCCTCACCCGTCGTCCCAGTCGGTAGGTTCCCCCCGACCGGGCTGTTCTCAGCGACCCGCGCCGCCCTCTCGAGCAGCTCGGCCTTGGCTTCGTCCAGCTTGGTCTGCATTGTCCTCTGACTCCTGTCGCGCGCCGTTGCGTGACGTAGAAGGAAGTACGGGCTCTCCCTTTGCGGCTCGACGCCACGGCCCGGGGTCTCCGGTCCGTTCCGACGCTATGCCGCAAGAAGAGATGAGCGGGGCGGTATCGGCCATTCTCGACACGGCCCCGGGGTGTGACGCTGCTCTCCGCGTCACGTGTCCCTGGGGTGTGTACGGCGTCCTGGGGGACCTCGCGCCCCCGTCCCGCCCGCAAGAACCAGCGTCCGCCGCCCGGCCACGGGGATACTCCGTGCTCGCCGGGCGCAGGGCAGGGGCGACTGCGCCCCCGCGAGATATCGCGCTGATCACGCCACCAGGCTATCGCTCCTCACCGGGGCCCCGTCATGAGCCGTATGTGTACAAAAGCGGGGGGAGAAGTTTGACGTTCTGCACAGGGGCGGACGCGGGTGACACGTGCCGGGCCACCCGCGGAACCGGGACGAGTCGACGGCGGTCCCGGCTCACGGCACCCTGAAAGCGAGCGTTCCTCTCTTGGCGCGCCCTCTTGGCAGGACCGCCCCCGAGAGGCACGTTGCCCATGACGGCGTGGGCCGTGACAGTGCCCGCCCGAGAGGAGCCGCCCACCATGACCGCGAAGATCCTCATCGTCACCGGCGACGCAGCCGAGTCCCTGGAGGTCCTCTACCCCTATCAGCGGCTGCGCGAGGAGGGCTACGAGGTCCACATCGCCGCCCCGGAACGCAAACAGTTGCGGTTCGTCGTCCACGACTTCGAACCCGGCTTCGACACCTACACCGAGAAGCCCGGCTACACCTGGCCCGCCGACCTCGCCTTCTCCGAGGTCGAGCCCGGTCAGTACGCCGCCGTCGTGATCCCCGGCGGCCGGGCGCCGGAGTATCTGCGCAACGATCCCGAGCTGCGCAAGATCCTCAAGTCGTTCTTCGACTCCGACAAGCCGGTCGCCCAGATCTGCCACGGCCCCCTGCTGACGGCCGCGGTCGACGCCCTGCGGGGGCGCCGGGTGACCGCCTATCCGGCGCTGGAGATCGACATGCAGTCGGCCGGCGCGACCTTCCAGGACAGCGAGGCTGTGGTCGACGGCACGCTGGTGTCCGCCCGCGCCTGGCCGGACCACTCGGCCTGGATGCGGGAGTTCCTGACGGTGCTGCGGGCGAAGGCGCCGGTGAGCTGAGCGGGACGGGGCTGGGCGGGGCTGGGCTGGGCTGGGCTGGGCTGGGCTGGGCTGGGCTGGGCTGGGCTGGGCTGGAGCGGTACGTCGCTGGGGCGGTACGTCGCTCAGGCGGCCAGTCTCCCCGCCACCTCCACCGCCTCCGCCAGGCTGTCCACCACCGGCACCCCGATCCCTTCGAGGCTGGCCCGGCTGTGCGACCCCCCGGTGTACAGCACGGCCTGCGCGCCCGCGTGGAGCGCGGCCACCGCGTCGTCGGCCGCGTCCCCGATCACCACCGCCCGCTCCGGCTCCACCACGCCGATCGCCGCGAGGTGGCGCACCATGTGCTCGGCCTTGCTGCCGCCGGACGGCCCGGTGCGCCCGTCGACCCGTACGAAGTGCGGCTCGATGCCGAAGCCGCGCACCAGCGGGACCAGCTCGTCGTGCACGTACATGCTCAGCAGGGACTGGCTGTGCCCGGCCGACCGCCACCCCGACAGCAGCTCCTCCGCGCCCTCGGTGAGCGCGCATCTCACCCGGTGCTCGGCGTAGTACCGGTGGAAGATGTCGTCCATCAGCTCCCACTCGGCGTCGGTGGGCAGCCGGCCCATCAGCCGTTCGTAGAACTTCGGCACGGGTACGCAGTACAGCGCCCGGTACCGCTCCAGGGTGAGCGGCTCCAGGCCCAGCTCGGCGAACGCCGCGTTGGTCGCGCCGATGATCGCGTCGTTGTCGTGGAAGAGCGTGCCGTTCCAGTCCCAGACGATGTGTGCCGGTTCTCGCTGCGTCGCCATGTCACAAAACGTACCTGGCCCCACTGACAATCAGGAGCCCACCAGGTGGGGGATCTCCTGCGGGGCGAACCACAGCAGCTCGTGGTCCTCGGCGCCGTCCACGACGGACCGGGCACCGCCGTCCCCGCCGTCCGCCGCCGCGAGGGCCTCCGCCGCGGCCTCTACGGCGGCTTCCGCGCCGTCCGCGTCGACATGGACGGCCGCCGCCTTGGCCAGTGCGACCCGGCCGGTCACCCGCACCTCGCCGGGGTCGGCGGCGTCGTTCCCGGGGCCGGGGTCGGGGTCGGCCTCGACGATCCGGTCGGCGACGTCGACGGCGACCACGACCCGGCGCCGGGGCGCCGCCCGGTCCGCGTCGAGCAGCCGCAGCGAGGCGAGCGCCGCCTGACCGAGGGCGGCGTACTCCAGCTCCTCGACGTCCTCGGAGTCGTACCACTCGCGCAGCGCGGGCGTGACGGCGTACGCGACGAGCGGCCCGGACCCCAGCTCCCCCGTCTTGTGGGCCTCGGTGAGGCCGGAGAGGGTCAGGGGGACGTAGACGCGCATGGCTGGCCGCTCTTCTCTGGTCGGGAGCTTCGCTTCTGGTGGGAGCTTCGCTCGAAGGGCTTCAGGATACGTGCGGGCGTCCCCTTTCGGGCGCCCGCCCACCCCACTCCCGGCGTCCACTCCGCGCCCCGAAATTCACCCCACCCGGCGCCCTGGCCTGCCCTTTCACCCTTTCTCATCACCCTGATAAGTGAATCGACCCCTGACAGTGGGGCAACTCCGAGCTTCCTTGCAATCACGTTCCGTGACCGCGTACAAGATCGGCAGCGAAAGTTACCGCCTGGTAGAGACAGCGACCGGGCTCACCGAACGGGGACAACCATGAACAAGGTCATGACGAGGACCCAGCGCACTCCCGGCTCCCGTCCTCCCGGCCGCCGGGACACCCGCCGCCCGCCGGCCGCACCCCGCACCGCCTCCACGCGCCCGGCGGACAACCGGCCGACGGCCGTGCCGCCCCGGCCGCGCCCCACCGACCTGTTCGCCGACCGTCTCGTGGCCGTCCTGAGCGGACAGCGCCCGGTCCATTCCATGCTCCGCCACACGGTCGGCTCGGCCTACGACGATCTCGCCCACCTCGCCGAGAGCGGCCCCCTGCGCCCCGCGCACGGCGTCCGGCCGGTCGTCCGGGACATCGGCTACTACGTCGCACGCCCGGGCGCCGTGGAGGCCTTCGCGCGGATCGGCGCGGGCAACCGGCTGCGCGCCATGGCCTTCCGCCTGGAACTCGGCCCCGACCACCGCTGGCGCTGCACGGCGATCGAACTGGACGGCCCCCGCGCGTCCCGCCCCCGTACCGGCTGACCCGACCGGCCCGGCGGACGGCGGAGGGCCGGGCCACCCCAAGGTGACCCGGCCCTCACGCCTCGCGCGGCTGCCTCCCGCGGCTACTTCTTACGGCGCCGTCCGGCCTTCGCCTGCTTGCGGCGCTCCGCGCGCGTGAGGCCGTCCGCCTCGGACCGCACCGGCTCGCCGTCGTCGTCGAAGTCGCCCTCGATGGTGCCGCCCTCGCCGTCGACCGTCGGCGCGGAGAAGTGCAGGTTGCGCCGCTGCGGGGCGTCCAGGCCCTTCGCGCGGATCTCCGGACGCGAGCCCGCCTGCGCCGGCACCACGTCCTGCTTGTCCATGTCGACCGGCGCGGCGTCCTCGACCGGGACCTCCTCGACCTGCTGCTCGACCTGGACCTCCAGGTTGAACAGGTAGCCGACGGACTCCTCCTTGATGCCGTCCATCATCGCGGTGAACATGTCGAAGCCCTCGCGCTGGTACTCCACCAGCGGGTCCTTCTGCGCCATCGCGCGCAGACCGATGCCCTCCTGGAGGTAGTCCATCTCGTAGAGGTGCTCGCGCCACTTGCGGTCCAGGACCGACAGCACGACCCGCCGCTCCAGCTCGCGCATGATCTCCGAGCCGAGCTGGCTCTCCCGCGCCTCGTACTGCTCGTGGATGTCGTCCTTGATGGACTCCGAGATGAACTCGGCGGTCAGACCGGCCCGGTCGCCCGCCGCGTCCTCCAGCTCCTCCACGGTGATCTTCACCGGGTAGAGCTGCTTGAACGCGCCCCACAGCCGGTCCAGGTCCCAGTCCTCCGGGAAGCCCTCGGCAGTCTCCGCGGAAATGTACGCGTCGATCGTGTCGTCCATGAAGTGCTGGATCTGCTCCTGCAGGTCCTCGCCCTCCAGGACACGGCGCCGCTCGCCGTAGATGACCTCACGCTGGCGGTTGAGGACCTCGTCGTACTTCAGGACGTTCTTACGCGTCTCGAAGTTCTGCTGCTCGACCTGCGACTGCGCGGACGCGATCGCGCGCGTGACCATCTTGTTCTCGATCGGCACGTCGTCCGGGACGTTCGCCATGGACATCACGCGCTCGACCATCTGCGCCTTGAACAGACGCATCAGGTCGTCACCCAGCGACAGATAGAACCGGGACTCGCCCGGGTCGCCCTGACGGCCGGAACGACCACGGAGCTGGTTGTCGATACGACGCGACTCGTGCCGCTCGGTGCCCAGCACGTACAGACCGCCGAGCGCCTCGACCTCTTCCTTCTCCGCCTTGACGGCCTGCTCGGCCCGCTCCAGGGCGGCCGGAAGCGCGTGCGCCCACTCCTCGATGTGCTCCTCCGGGTCGAGGCCGCGCTGCCGCAGCTCCGCCTCCGCGAGGTCCTCGGGGTTGCCGCCGAGCTTGATGTCCGTACCACGGCCGGCCATGTTCGTGGCCACCGTCACCGCGCCGCGGCGGCCGGCCTGCGCGACGATCGACGCCTCACGCTCGTGGTGCTTGGCGTTCAGCACCTCGTGCTGGACACCGCGCTTGGAGAGCTGCTGGGAGAGGTACTCCGACTTCTCCACGGAGGTCGTGCCGACCAGGATCGGCTGGCCCTTCTCGTGCTTCTCGGCGATGTCGTCGACGACCGCCTCGAACTTCGCGACCTCGGTGCGGTAGATCAGGTCCGACTGGTCCTTGCGGACCATCGGCCGGTTCGTCGGGATCGGCACCACACCGAGCTTGTAGATCTGGTGGAACTCGGCGGCCTCGGTCATCGCCGTACCGGTCATGCCGGACAGACCGGGCTCTTCCTTGCCGCTGTGGCTGCGGCGCTTGTAGAGGCGGAAGAAGTTCTGCAGGGTGATCGTCGCGAGCGTCTGGTTCTCGTCCTTGATGTCCACCCCTTCCTTCGCCTCGATCGCCTGGTGCATGCCCTCGTTGTAACGGCGGCCGGCGAGGATACGGCCGGTGTGCTCGTCGACGATCATGACTTCGCCGTCCATGACGACGTAGTCCTTGTCCTTCTTGAAGAGCTCCTTCGCCTTGATGGCGTTGTTCAGGTAGCCCACCAGAGGCGTGTTCACCGACTCGTAGAGGTTGTCGATGCCCAGCCAGTCCTCGACCTTGCTGACACCGGCCTCGTGGATGGCGACCGTGCGCTTCTTCTCGTCGACCTCGTAGTCGCCGGTCTCCTCGATGCCCTTCAGCGGGTTGCCGGGCTCGCCCTTCTTCAGGCGCGTCACCAGCTTCGCGAAGTCGCCGTACCACTTGGTCGCCTGGTCCGCCGGACCCGAGATGATCAACGGCGTACGCGCCTCGTCGACCAGGATCGAGTCGACCTCGTCGACGATGGCGAAGTTGTGGCCGCGCTGCACCAGCTCGTCCTTCGACCACGCCATGTTGTCGCGCAGGTAGTCGAAACCGAACTCGTTGTTCGTGCCGTACGTGATGTCGCACGCGTACTGCTCGCGGCGCTGGGCCGGCGTCATGTTGGCCAGGATGCAGCCGACGCTCAGACCCAGGAACTTGTGGACGCGGCCCATCATCTCGGAGTCGCGCTCGGCCAGGTAGTCGTTCACCGTGATCAGGTGGACGCCCTTGCCGGACAGCGCGTTCAGATAAGCGGGCAGCGTGCCGACGAGGGTCTTGCCCTCACCGGTCTTCATCTCGGCCACATAACCGAGGTGCAGGGCCGCGCCACCCATGATCTGCACGTCGTAGTGGCGCTGGCCGAGCGCGCGCTTGGCGCCTTCACGCACCGTCGCGAACGCCTCGGGCAGCAGGTCGTCCAGACTCTCACCATCGGCGTACCGCTGCTTGTACTCATCGGTGAGGGCCCGCAGCTCGGCGTCGGAGAGGTCGACGAAGTCCTCTTCGATGGAGTTGACCTGGTCCGCGATGCGGTGCAGCTTGCGCAGGATCTTGCCTTCGCCTGCACGCATGATCTTCGAGAGGACGGACACGGGGGTTGGTCTCCTTGCCGATCGGGCCTGGGACGGTCGGTTTCCATGTGACTTGCTGAGCAACGGCCATCGTATGCGAGGACCCCGCCACGCCGGGAGTCTGCTGTACGAGGACCGCGCCCTGCCGCGCACGGACACCAAAATCTTCTTCAAACAGAACAACGGCCGGGCCCCGCCGATAGTGCCGCGACCACCCCACGAATTGCGCGAATCGTGATCGCCCGCTCACCCACCGCACGAACCCGATGGCGTCACCGCCCGAGCCTGACGGCGCCACCGCACGAACCCGACGGCGCCACCGCCCGAAACCGATGGCGCCACCGCCCGCACCGCACCAGAATCGCCCGATGGAACCCGTCACCCTCACCACCGACCGCCTCGTCCTGCGCCCCGTCGGCCCCCGGGACACCGACGCCGTGCACACCGCCGCCCAGGACCCCGACATCCAGCGCTGGACCACCATCCCCTCCCCCTACCTGCACGAACACGCCAGCGGCTTCACCGAACAGCTCGCCCCCGACGGCTGGGCCACCGGCTCGATGTTCACCTTCGGCGTCTTCCTCCCCGACGGCACCCTCACCGGCATGCTCGGCCTCACCACCCGCGCCCTCGGCACCGTGGAGATCGGCTTCTGGACCGCCAAGGAACACCGCGGCCACGGCTACACCACCGAGGCCACCCTCACCGCCGCCCGCTGGGCCTTCACCCACCTCGCCGTCGACCGCGTCGAATGGCGCGCCGAAGTGGGCAACACCGCCTCCCGCGCGGTCGCCGAACACGCCGGCTTCCAGCTCGAGGGCACCCTGCGCTCCGCCATCAACAACAAGGGCACCCGCCGCGACTGCTGGCTCGCCTCCCTGCTCCCCTCCGACCTCGGCCTGCCCTCCGCCGCCCCCTACCTCCCCGCCCCCACACCCCCGCCCTCCGACGCGGGCCGATGACCCCCGCCCGCACGAACCCCCAGCTCACTCCGCACTGTCAGTGCCGCCGCCTAGGGTGCGCACCATGACCACCCCGCGCCCCGCCACCGACCTCACGGCAGACGAAGCCCGCCGCATCGCCCTGCGGGCCCAGGGCTTCCTCGGCACCCCCGACCGCAGAGCCGGCGTCCGCGGCATCCTCCGGCACCTCGGCGCCGTCCAGCTCGACACCATCTCCGTCCTCGCCCGCTCCCACGAACTCATCCCGTACGCGCGCCTGGGCGCCGTGGGCCGCACCACCGTCGAGAACGCCTACTGGGGCACGGAACCGGGCACCCCCGCGCGCCCCCACGCCTTCGAGTACTGGTCCCACGCCGCGTGCGTCCTCCCCATCGAGGAGTGGCCCCACTTCGCCTTCCGCCGCCGCGCCTACCGCAACCGCCCCCACTGGAGCCACCCCCTCCCCGAGGGTGCCTACGAGCAGGTGATCAAGCAGCTCCGCGCCGAGGGCCCCCTGACCGCCACCGAACTGGGCGGCGCCAAGAAGACCAGCGAATGGTGGGACTGGTCCGGCACCAAGGTCGCCGTCGAACGCGCCCTGATGTACGGCGAAGTGGTCTGCGTCGAACGCCGCGGCTGGAAACGCGTCTACGACCTCGCCGAACGCGCCGTACCCGCCGACCTCCTGCACGACGACCTCGACGACACCGAATGCCTGCGCCGCCTGGTCGCCCTGGCCGGACAGTCCCTGGGCGTCGGCACGCGCGCGGACATCGCCGACTACCACCGCCTCAAGGGCGAACAGGTCGACGCGGTGATCGCTGACTCCGGCCTGGTGCCCGTCACCGTCGAGGGCTGGTCCAAGCCCGCCTGGGCCGACCCCGCCGCCCTGGCGGCACCGCCGCGCGGCCGCCACCGCACCACCCTGCTGTCGCCCTTCGACTCCCTCGTCTGGGAGCGGGCCCGCACGGAGCGCATCTTCGGCTTCACCCACCGCCTGGAGGCGTACGTCCCCAAGCCCAAGCGGATCCACGGCTACTTCGCGATGCCCGTCCTGGCCGGCGGCCATCTCGTCGGCCGCGTCGACCCCGCCCGCGAGGGCCGCACGCTCGTCGCCCGGCAGATCACCCTGGACGGCCCCAAGGCCGTCCCCGCCGTCGCCCAGGCCCTCCTGGAAGCCGCGACCTGGGTGAACTGCACCGACGTACGCGTGGAACGCGTCGACGCCCCCGAACTGCGCGAGCCCCTCACCAGAGAACTGACCCGCGCGCTCGCCTGACCCGGCACCGACCCGTCGCAGACCCGGCTCAGCGGATCTCGAGGATCTTCTCCCGCATCGCGTACACCACCGCCTCCATCCTGGAGTGCAGTTGCAGCTTCTCCAGGATGTTGCGCACATGGTTCTTCACGGTGTTCTCGGAGATGAACAGCTCCTTGGCGATGTCCCGGTTGTTCATCCCGGTCGCCACGAGCTTCAGCACCTCCAGCTCACGGTCCGTCAGCCGCGGCGCCGGCACCAGCCGCCGCTCGTCGGTGCGCTGGATCATCGACTTGAACTCGGTGAGCAGCTTCGACGCCATCGAAGGACTGATCTGCGACTGCCCGTCGGCCACCGCGCGAATCGCGGTCGCCACCTCGTCCGTGGAGATCTCCTTGAGGAGATATCCGGTCGCCCCCGCCTTGATCGCCTCGTAGAGGTCGGCCTCCTCGTCGCTGATCGTCAACATGATGATCTTCGCGCTGGGGGCCACCTCCTTGATCGACGTGCACGCCTCGATCCCACCGCGCTTCGGCATCCGTACGTCCATCAGCACGATGTCCGGCAACAGATCGGCCGCCTTGTCCACGGCCTCCGCACCGTCCCCCGCCTCGCCGACGACCTGGATGTCCTCCTCGGCCGCGAGCACGATCTCCAGTCCGCGACGGAACAGAGCATGGTCGTCCACGACAAGGACTCTGATCGGCTCCCCGCGCGAGGCACCCCCGTCCGGGCCCATGCCGACGACGCCGCCGTCGGCATCCTCGTCACGCATCGGTCCGAAGCTGTCCGCCATCGTTCCTCCCCCTGAAGGCTACGGCCGTGGTCGTGAGCCATCGCCAACCCAAGGCAACGGCCCACCGGTTGGGCCGTTGCCGCCATGATTCCATGCCTGGACGACAACGAGGTGACACAGAAGGGCGCGAAGGGGTCGCACACGGGTGCCCCTGGGGGCGCACACGCGCTCCAGGGGCACACCGCTCAGCCGTCACCGCACGGCCGTCACCGCATGGCTTTCACCTCATGGGATCAGCCGCCCAGCGCGCCACCCGCCTCGGGAGACTGCGCCTGGGCCACCATCGGGTCCGTGCTGAGGTGGATCACGCCGTAGTCGTAGGCGTGGCGCCGGTAGACGACGCTGGGTTCCTTCGTCTCGGAGTCGACGAACAGATAGAAGTCGTGGCCGACCAGCTCCATCTCGTAGAGGGCCTGGTCGAGCGTCATCGGTGCGGCGACGTGGGTCTTCTCGCGCACCACGAGGGGGCCGTCGCCCTGCACCTCCAGCGAACCGATCTTCTTCGTCGGCACACCGTCCGACACCCCGGCCGGCACGGGCTGGCCATTGCCGTTGAGCGTCGCCACACCCGGGACGACGTCCGGCACCTCCGCCGCGCTGATCCGGCGCGAACCGCGCCGCGTGTACCGCTTGTCATGCTGCTTGCGCAGTTGCGCATCGAGCTTCTCGGCCGCCAGGTCGAGTGCCGCGTACGGGTCGCTGGCCGCCGCCTCGGCCCGGATCACAGGGCCACGGGAGCGGAGCGTGATCTCCACTCGGTCGCACCGGTCGGCCTGTCGGGGGTTGGGCTCCTTGGACACCTCGACGTCGAGGCTGATCACCTTGCCGTCGAGCTTCTGGATCTTCTCCAGGTTCAGCTTCTCGGCCACGTGCTTGCGGAACCGCTCGGGCACCTCGGTCTTGCGGCCCTTGACGACGATGTCCACGCAGAACTCCGTTCCCGGATCACTCCGCTTCTCCGCGGAGCGTCTCCCTTTTGCACCAGGCTCCGGTGAGCACCGGAACCTCGGACTTGGTGACTTCCACCTCCTCCTCCCCCATGGACGAGATCTACACCCCAGGTGCTGCGCGCGCCATAACCGGAAACCGCAGCACGGCATTCGGATATGAGAGGTGTGGCCTGCGGCTTTCCCTCACAACCGAACATATCTCGCCCGGACGGATGTCGTCACCCTCTACCGCGGCGTACCTCCGTTCAGGTGAATTGGCCCTCTCATTACCTGCAACGACGCAAGTTCTCCCTCAGTTCCGGTTTATTTCGAAGGAATCCGGCGGCGCCGCCACGACAGCCGCGCAGAGCACCTCACCGGCCCCGCACCCGCCCACACCTCCTCGTCCCGCTCCGGCACCGGACGGCCGTACCTCTCTGCCTTCCCGAGTGACACCCGCGTACACCGCCCTTCCTCCCTCACCACACTCCACCCTTCCCATACGGCCCGCGCGACTCACCCGCTCGGGTGCGCCGCGACCCATCGTGCGCCCCGCGCGCGGCACCCGCTCGGGCGCCGTCCGGGCTTCTTCACCACGGGGGGTGCGCGGGGTCGGTACCGGCGTCTCCGGCGCCGTGGACCCCACCGCCCGGACTGCCCGGACCGCCCGCGCCGCCTCCGCCAGGGACGCGCCCGTCGTGACCAGATCGTCGACGAGCACCACGGGACCGCCGCCCAGCACCCGCGCCCCGCCGGGCACCACCGTCAGCGCACCCACCAGGTTCTCCAGCCGCTCCCGCGCGCTCAGCCCTGCCTGGTCGGCCACCGCCCGCCGCTGCCGCAGCACCGCGGCCACCCGCACCGACATCCCGGCCCGCCGCAGCTCCCCGGCGGCGACGAGGGCGATCCGGCGGGCGGGGTCGTGGCCTCGGGCGCGGGTGGTGGCGGGGGTGGAGGGGACGGGGACGAGCAGAATGTCACCGGGGGGAGGGGGCCCCTCCCCCTCCCCCACCCCCTCCTCCCCCAACCCCACCCGCACCGCCCCCGCCAACGCCACCCCCAACGGTCGCGCCAGCGCCAGCACCCCGCGCTCCTTGTGCGCGAGCAGTGCCGCCCGTACCTCGTCCGCGTACCGAGCCGCCGCGTGCACGGCGGGCAGCCCGGGCGGTTCGGGGACCGGCCGTACCCGGAAGGGCGCCGTCCCGCCGAGTACGGCGCGGCATTCGGGGCAGAGCACCTCACGGTCCCGCCCGCAGCCGCCGCACTCGGCGGGCAGGACCAGCCCGGCGAGCTCCTGCCACCAGTTGCGAACGCCTTCCATGTCGTTCACTGTGCCAATGCGGGAAGGGTCGGGCCACCCCTGTGGATAAGTGGCGGAAGGGCCTGTGGAAAAAGAAACGGATCAGCGTCGGCCGGTCCCACCGGCATCACCCGGCACTTCTTTCACTCACGGGCGCATAAAAAACGGGACCCCCGGGTATGAACCGGGGATCCCTCTCGAAACACGCTCACGCGACGCCCGCATCCGCATCCGTCACGCCTTCACGGTCACCCGGGATAAAACGCGACGGAGGCCGTCTCCTTCAGTGTCCGCCAGCCGCTCCCGCCGGGCAGCCACAGCAGCCCGTCGTCGGAGGTGGCGAACAGCGGTGCGTCGCTGTTCTCGGAGGCGGCGATGCTGTTGACCTCGGTCAGACCGGGCAGCGCGGCCGATTCGGGGATCGAACCGTCGCTCTGCACGTACTGCACCTGCTCGACCCCGCCGGCCTCCTGACCGACGACGACGAGCCGGCTGTCCCCGGCCCACGACACGGCGGAGACGCGCTCCAACTCAGGGGTGGCGGACCGCAGTTCCTGGACGGACACGGAGGTCTTGCCCTCGCTGTCCTCGGTGCGTTCGAGGCGCCCGATGAGCAGGGACTGCTTGCCGTCCTTGTCCACGACGAGCGCGATCCGCGCCCCGTCGGCCGCGACCCGTACGGCGTCGATCCGGCCGTCGAGGCCGGGGGTGAGGACCTCCAGGGCGGGCCCGGCGCCCTTCTCCAGCAGGAGCAGTCGCGGGGCGGCGGGGTCGCGGTCGGCGATCCACAGGTCGCCCTGGGCGTCCCAGGTGGGTGTGGTGAGCCGGTCGGCCTCCGTCTTGCCGGCGCTCTGGAGGACGGGTTCGCCGAGGGAGCTGCCGGTGACGGTGCTGGTGACGTAGAGGGCCTTGCCGTCGAGGGCGACACCGGCGGCGCTGTGTTCGTCGCGGGCCACGGCCACCGAGCGCAGCGCCTTGGTGCCGTCGCCGAGCGCGCCGGGCACGGCGTCGGACCGGCTGTCGCTGCCGACGCTGCTGGGCATGCGGGCGAGCCGGTGGCGGCCGTCGATGAAGTACAGGTAGCTGGGGTGCTCGTGCGAGCCGCGTGCGGCGACGGCGGTGGCCTGCTCCTCGGTGAGGGAGCACAGTTGCCGGCCGCCGGCGCGCAGGGCGATCTCGTCGACGGTGGGGGTGAGGTTCTGGAGGGTGAAGAGCAGTTGCGTGGCCATCTCGTCGCACTTGCTCTGCCCGATGTGGGCCGCCTTGTCGTTGAGCGGCACGGTGAGCTTGTTCTGGTCGTCCGGCGTCAGTGAGGTGACGTGCGGGGACAGTGCGGTGCCGGTGGGGAAGCTGGAGCGGACGACGGGCCGCAGCCAGCTCGTGGGGCCGTTGAGCAGGGAGCGCACCATCTGCGTCATGGGTTCGACGCGTTCGCGGACGTAGACGGGGTCGGCGACGGCCAGGGGCTGTCCTGATCCGGCGGCCTCGGTGCTGGACGCGAAGTAGTACTTGTTGACGGACATGTAGTTCCGCTGGAAGTCCGACTTGCCCATGATGACGCCCTGGGGCAGGGCGTCGATGCGCCACTGCCGGGTCTTCTTGTCGCGGACGAGGTGCACGGTCTCGCTGTAGGCGCCGGCGGAGGGGCTGTAGGACTGCTGGGCGTCGATCTGGGCGACCTTGGTGCCGGTGAGGACGAAGGCGTAGTCGTCGCCGTCCTCCCAGGCGCCGGAACGGCCGGTCTGGGTGCCGGGGCCGTCGGCGAGGACGGTGGTGCTCCGCTCGGGTTCCCATTTCTGGGCGGCGCGGGTGGTGAGGTACTGGCGTGCGGTCGCGTAGCTGGAGTCGTCGCTGGTGAGGGCTTCGAGGAAGCCCTGGACGATCTCGGAGGGCGGCGCGTCGTCGCGGGGCGGCATCGCGAACACGCGGACCTGGATGTCCTGGCGCGGTGTGGACTCGACGCCGCGCAGGTCGCCGCTGTCGGGCATGGAGGCGCACCCGGCCAGCAGTACGACGCCGCAAGTGGCGTAGGCCACCGCGCGCCCCGGCGTGCGCCGGGTGTGCCCGTCGCGGTCAGCGCCCACGAGTCGTCTCCCCTTGTTCGTCCGGGCCGTCCGCCGCGCGGTGCGCGCGTCCCGGTACCCCGCTGTGTGCCGCGTCCTTGGGTCCCTGCTCCGGTGTCCCGCCGGAGTTGCCACGCCCCGTCTCTGCACCGGACGAAGAGCCCGCCCCGGAGCCCGCCGTCGTGCTCGCCCCGGAACCTGCAGTCGATCCCGTCGATCCCGTCGGCCCCGTCGCCGACCCGTTCCCCGCCCCGCCGGCCGGCGGGCCTCCCGTCGAGGGCCGGGGCACCACGCGGGCGCCGTTGCCGGGCAGTGCCGTGGGGTCGGCCGTGGGGGTGGCCGCGGACAGCCGGGGTGCGAGCGGGGTGTGGGCGGGCGACCGCTGTTCGGCGGCCGGCTGCACGGGCACGGTGGCGCTCTTCTCGCCGCTGCCGCGGGGCAGACCGGCGTCGTCGAGGCCGCGGTTGCGGCGGGAGTCCTTGGGTTCCAGGGGTATCGGCGAGCCGCGCAGCGGTTCGTCGGCGGTCCGGGGCAGGGTCAGCCGGAACTGGGAGCCGCCGCCGGGTTCGCCCCAGGCCTGGAGCCAGCCGCCGTGCAGGCGGGCGTCCTCCAGGGCGATGGACAGGCCGAGGCCCGTTCCGCCGGTGGTACGCGCGCGTGCGGGGTCGGCTCGCCAGAAGCGGCTGAAGACGCGGGTGGCCTCGCCGGGCTTGAGTCCGACGCCGTAGTCGCGGACGGCGACGGCGACGGCGCCGCCCGCCGAGGCGAGTTTGACGACGACGTCCTTGCCCTCGCCGTGTTCGACGGCGTTGACGACGAGGTTGCGCAGGACGCGTTCGACGCGTCGGGCGTCGGCTTCGGCGACGACGGGCTGCTGGTCGCCGAGGACGCGTATGGCCGTGCCCTTGCGGTCGGCGAGGGGTGCGGCGCCGCTGACGACGCGGCGGACGACCTCGCGCAGGTCGATGGGTTCGGCTTCGAGGGCGGCGGCGCCGGCGTCGAAGCGGCTGATCTCGAGGAGGTCGGCGAGGAGCGACTCGAACCGGTCGAGCTGGTCGGCGAGGAGTTCAGCGGACCGTGCGGTGACGGGGTCGAAGTCCTCCCGTGCCTCGTGGATGACGTCGGCGGCCATGCGGACGGTGGTCAGCGGGGTCCGCAGTTCGTGCGAGACGTCGGAGACGAACCGTCGCTGCATCCGCGACAGGTCCTCCAGTTGCTGGATCTTGAGCTGGAGGTTCTGCGCCATCTTGTTGAAGGCTTCGCCGAGGCGGGCGATGTCGTCCTCGCCGGTGACCTTCATACGTTCCTGGAGGCGTCCGGCGGACAGCCGCTCGGCGATCCCGGCGGCCATGCGGACGGGTGTGACGACCTGCCGTACGACGAGCCAGGCGACGGCGCCGAGGAGGACGACGACGAAGAGTCCCGCGGTGGCCAGGGTGCCCTTGACCAGGCTCAGCGACTTCTCCTCCTGGGTGAGCGGGAAGAGGTAGTACAGCTCGTAGGGGTCGCCGTTGGGGTCGTTGAGCTGTTTGCCGATGACGAGGGCGGGCTGGGATTCCTTGTTGGTGCTGTAGCGGATGCGGGTGTAGCTCTGGGCCGCGCCGGTGTTGGTGTTGATGTGGGAGCGCAGGTCCTCGGGGACGCTCTTGTTGGGGTTGACGTCGCCGGAGGCGCGCGGGCCGCGGCCGCCGCCGCTGTCGTCGCCGGGGGGCAGGGTGACGACGTCGAAGGCGCCCTGGCCGCCGCTGGACAGCGACGACACGAGTTGGCTCATCCATTCGATGACGTTCTGCGGGTTGCCGTCGCCGGGGCTGCCGTCGGTGGCGGTCTCGTCGGCCTTCTGTTTGGCGACGGCGAAGCCGCCGGTGGCCTGGCTCTGGGATGCCTTGACCTTGGCCTCGAGCAGTCCGTTGCGGACCTGTCCGATGACGACGAAGCCGAGCAGCAGGACGACACCGAGCGACATCAGCAGGGTGGTGGCGACGACCCTGAGCTGGATGTTGCGCCGCCACAGCCGCATGACGGGCAGCAGCGGGCGGCGCACCCAGCGCAGCAGGAGCCTCAGGACGGGGCTGCCCTGCACTCCGCCTTGGAGCAGGCCTCCTTCGAGGAGGTTTCCGAAACGTGAACCCATCGTCTTACGGCCGACAGGCCGCTCCGGACGGGCCCCGGACCGGCCGGGGGCCGAAGCGGCACTGTCCCCGCGCATGTCAGCTAGGTCCTGCCTTGTATCCGACGCCACGGACGGTCACCACGATCTCGGGCCGCTCCGGGTCCTTCTCGACCTTGGAGCGGAGCCGCTGGACGTGCACGTTGACCAGGCGGGTGTCGGCGGCGTGCCGGTAGCCCCACACCTGTTCGAGGAGCACTTCGCGGGTGAACACCTGCCAGGGCTTGCGGGCGAGCGCGACGAGCAGGTCGAACTCGAGCGGGGTCAGCGCGATGGACTGGCCGTCGCGCTTCACGGAGTGGCCGGCCACGTCGATGACGAGGTCGCCGATGGCGAGCTGCTCGGGGGCGGGCTCCTCCGACCGGCGCAGCCTCGCCCGGATGCGGGCGACCAGCTCCTTGGGCTTGAACGGCTTCACGATGTAGTCGTCGGCGCCGGACTCGAGGCCGACCACCACGTCGACGGTGTCGCTCTTGGCGGTGAGCATCACGATCGGCACGCCGGACTCGGCGCGGATGAGGCGGCAGACCTCGATGCCGTCCCGTCCGGGCAGCATCAGGTCGAGCAGCACCAGGTCGGGCTTGGCCTCTCGGAAAGCGGCCAGCGCCTTGTCGCCGTCGGCTACGAAAGACGGCTCAAAACCTTCACCACGCAACACGATGCCGAGCATCTCGGCCAGTGCGGTGTCGTCGTCGACGACAAGGACTCGTCCCTTCATAAACGACATCATCCCATTCTCATAACGGTGAAGGTGGTGCAGGTGAGAAGCCTCACCGCCCGGTGACGATAGTCGTACGGGGCGGTCACTGTCTGCCCCTGTCCTCCGACGTGATCGTCGTTCACGGGGCGTGATCGCCGCACAGCTCCGCGAGACCGTCCGCCGTCACCGGGGAGACCACCCCTCGTTCCGTGACGATCGCCGTCACCAGCTCGGGCGGTGTCACGTCGAACGCCGGGTTGTACGCCTGCGTCCCCAGCGGCGCCACTGCGAGCCCGCCGCCCGCCCCGGTCACGGGAGCCTGGGGAGCGGCCATCTCGGTGACCTCGTACCCGGGGCGCTGCTCGACCTCGATCGCCGCCCCGTTGGGCGTGTGCACGTCGACGGTGGTCGTGGGCGCGACCACGATGAACGGCACATGGTGGTAGCGGGCGAGCACCGCGAGCGGATAGCTGCCGACCTTGTTGGCCACGGAGCCGTCGGCGGCGATCCGGTCCGCGCCGATCAGCACCGCGTCGACCTCCCCGGCCGCGAACAGGGAACCGGCCGCGTTGTCGGTGAGCAGCGTGTACGCCATCCCGCTGCGGGCGGCCTCGTACGCCGTCAGCCGCGCCCCCTGCAACAGCGGGCGCGTCTCGTCGACCCACAGCCGCCGCAGCCGCCCCACGCGGTGCGCGGCGAGCGCCACCGCGAACGCGGTCCCCTCCCCGCCCGACACCAGCGAGCCGGTGTTGCAGTGGGTCAGGACGCGGTGCCCGCCGCCGGGCAGCAGCTCGTCGAGCAGCGCCAGCCCGTGCGCGGCCATGCGGGTGCTCGCCTCGGCGTCCTCCCGGTGCACCTGGCGTGCGGCGGCCAGCGCGGCCCGCGCCCCCTGCGCGGGGTCGCCGCTCTCGGCCAGCTCCGCCAGATACGCGGCCCTGGCCCGCCGTACGCCGACGGCCAGGTTCACCGCGGTGGGCCGGGCGCCGGCCAGCGTGTTCGCCGCCTCCTCCACGTCGAAGCCGCGCGCGGCGGCGAGCGCGACGCCGTACGCGCCGGCGATGCCGAGCAGCGGCGCCCCGCGCACGGCGAGGGAGCGGATCGCCTCCACCAGCGCGGACGCGTCCGTGCAGACCCGCTCGACCTCCTCGGCCGGCAGTCTCGTCTGGTCGAGAAGCACCAGTACGGGACCCTCGGGAGACTCCTCCCAGCGGATCGCGGGTATCTCGGCCGGCTGCTTGTCCTCGCCGGATTGCGCGTACTGATCAGCCATGCGGTCAGTGTGCCCCGGATCCGGCGGACAATTGAAGGTGCGCAGCCCCTACCGCGCCCGATGATCCCATGACCGCCCCATGGCACGATGGCTGCCAACCTGCCGCCGCGACCGCGGACGGGCACCGTGAAGGAGCGACGATGAAAGACACTCCGGGCTGGGCCTCGCCCGGATCCGCCCCGTCCGACGGACAGGAGCCCGGCGCGTCCGACCCCGCCGACCGCCCGAGCGGCCCGCAGCCCGCGGACCAGCCGGGTGCTCGTCCACAGAGCCCCGGCACGAAGTGGTCCGACGAGCAGCCGCCACCCGCTCCGTGGTCCGCGCCCGCAGGCCCGCAGAACCCGGCCCAGCCTCCTCCGCCCCCGCCCCCCGGCCCCGGCTGGGGCACCCCGCCGCCCCCGGCGGGCCCGGACGGCTACGGCCACCCCGGCGGCCGGCGCGGCCCCGGCGGTCACGGCGCCCCTGGCTGGGGCTCCGGCTGGGGCGGCCCTCCGCCCGCGGTGAAGCCCGGAGTGATCCCGCTCCGCCCGCTCGGCGTGGGCGAAATGCTCGACGGCGCCGTCTCCACCATGCGCACCTACTGGCGCACGGTCCTGGGCATCTCCCTGGCCATCGCGATCGTCTTCGAGACCGCCGTCGTCCTGCTCCAGGGCCTGGTCCTCGACGACACCCTGGACACCGCCGCCCTCAGCGACCCGAGCGCCGGCCTCGACGAGCAAACCCAGGCCATGGGCGACGTCATGCGCAGCTCCGGCCTGCTCCTGCTGATCACCATGCTCGGCATCCTCACGGGGACCGCCCTGCTCGCCGCCGTCACCAGCCGCGCGGTCCTCGGCAAGCCGGTCACCCTCAAGGAGATCTGGCGCGACGCCCGCCGCCAACTCCCCCGGCTGCTCGGCCTGATCGCCCTTCTGCTGCTCATCACGGGCGGTGTCGCCGCCGTCTGCCTCCTGCCCGGCATCCTGGTGACCGCGTCGGGCGGCGGTGAGGGCGGCGCCGCGCTCATCAGCCTCGGCAGCCTGGGCGCGTTCGCGCTGGTCGTGTGGCTGGTGGTCCGCTTCTCCCTCGCCGCCCCCGCCCTGATGCTGGAGAAGCAGGGCATCAAGAAGGCCCTGACCCGGTCCGCGAAACTCGTCCGCGGCTCCTGGTGGCGGATGTTCGGCATCCAGTTCCTCGCCCTGGTCATCGCGAACATCATCTCCACCATCGTCGTGCTCCCCTTCGCCCTCCTGGGCGCGGCGGTGAGCGACGACGGCATCGGCGGGCTCCTCGACGCCGGCAGCGAGTACGGCTGGACCTACCTGATCGTCAGCGGCGTCGGCTCGGTCGTCGGCTCCATGATCACGCTCCCCATCGCGGCGGGCGTCACCGTGCTGCTCTACATCGACCAGCGCATCCGCCGCGAGGCCCTCGACCTCGACCTGGCCCGCGCCGCGGGCGTCCAGGGCTACGGCTCCCCCGTCCCCGGCACCAGGCCCGGGAGCTGATGCGGTGAGCCTGGCGGGGGGAGTTCTCACAGCGGTACCACTCACGAACGGCGGGGCCGTCCATGTCCTCGCGCGCTGGGCCGACGGCCCGGCGCTCGCCCTGGCGACCTCGGACGACGGTCCGCCCCTGACGATCCCCCGCGACCCCGCCCAGGAGGCGGCCCGCCGCGAACTGGCCAAACGCCTGTACCACGAGAACGACCCCAACCTCTTCGAACGGGCCCTGGACAAGTTCTGGAACTGGCTCGGCGACCTCCTGGGCACCGCGTCGACCACAGGACTCAGCAGCACGCTCGGCCTGTTCGTCATCGTCCTGGCCGTGCTCGCCGTCGCCGGTGTCCTGTGGTGGCGCCTGGGCACCCCCCGCCGCCGACCGGTCTCCACCGCCGCCCTGTTCGACGACCGTCCCCGCAGCGCCGCCGAACACCGCGCGGCCGCCGAGGCACACGCCGCCCAGGGCCACTGGAACCAGGCCGTCCAGGAACGCATGCGCGCCATCGTCCGCGCCCTGGAGGAACGCGCCCTCCTCGACGTCCGCCCCGGCCGCACCGCGGACGAGGCCGCCGCCGAAGCCGGCCGCACCCTGCCCGCCCACACCGACCGACTGCGCGGCGCCGCCCGCGACTTCGACGACGTCACATACGGCGGCCGCACCGCCACCGAGGAGGCGTACCACCGCATCGCCGCCCTCGACCACGACCTGGACCTCACCAAACCCCAGCTCACCACCAGCAGCGCCGACAGCACGGCCGACGCGGCCCGCCAGGGAGCCGCCCGATGACCACCGGGACCGCGCGCCCCTCCACCTCCGCCTCGCCCACCGCCCGCCAGGTGTGGACCCGCGCGCGAGGCATCGCCCTCGCGACCGCCCTCCTCCTCGCAGGCGCCGTCGCCCTGGCCGGTCTCCACTCCGACGCCCGGCACGGCACCCTCGACCCGCGCTCCGCCGACCCCTACGGCAGCCGCGCCGTCGCCGAACTCCTCGCCGACCGCGGTGTGTCCACCCGCGTCGTCACCACCCTCGCCGAGGCCCGCACCGCCACCGGACCGGACACCACCCTCCTCGTCGCCGTCCCCGACCTCCTGACGCCCCACCAGCAGCGCACCCTGCACGCGGCGACCACCGGCTCCGGCGGCCGCACGATCCTCGTCGCCCCCGGCAGCCCCTCCGTCGGCACCCTCGCCCCCGGAGTCACCGCCGCCCCCGCCACCAGCCGCTCCACCGCCCTCTCCCCCGACTGCGCGCTGCCGGACGCCCGCCGCGCCGGCACCGCCGAGACCGGCGGCACCCGCTACACCACCCGCCACCTCGACGCCGACACCTGCTACCCCAGCCGGCGCCTGGCCACCCTGCTGCGCATCCCGGACACCTCCGGCGACGGCGACACCGTCGTCCTCGGAGCACCCGACATCCTCTTCAACACCCGCCTCGACCAGCAGGGCAACGCCTCGCTCGCTCTCCAACTCCTCGGCTCGCGCCCACATCTCGTCTGGTACCTCCCCTCACTCTCCGACACCTCCACCACCGACCAGGACGACGAGAAAAGCTTCTTCGACCTGCTCCCCTCCGGCTGGCTCTGGGGCACCCTGCAACTCTTCATCGCCGCAGCCCTCGCCGCCCTCTGGAGGGCACGCCGACTCGGCCCCCTCGTCCCCGAGAAGCTCCCCGTCGCGATCCGCGCCTCCGAAACCGTCGAAGGCCGCGCCCGCCTCTACCGCAACGCCTCCGCACGCGACCGCGCGGCCGCCGCTCTCCGCTCCACCACCCGCACCCGCCTCGCCCCTCTCGTAGGCATCCCCGTCACCCAGGCACACACACCCGAAGCACTCGTCCCCGCCCTGTCCGCCCACCTCCACGGCGACGGACAGCCCCTGCACTCCATCCTCTTCGGCCCGCCGCCCCACGACGACACGGCCCTCATCACCCTCGCCGACCAACTCGACGCCCTCGAAAGAGAGGTACGCCGTCCATGATGGACCCGACCACTGACAACGCCGGGACCACCGGGGACCCGGGCCACGCCCGAGCCTCCCTGGAAGCCCTGCGCGCCGAGATCTCCAAGGCCGTGGTCGGCCAGGACCCCGCCGTGACCGGCCTCGTCGTCGCACTGCTCTGCCGCGGACACGTTCTCCTTGAAGGAGTCCCCGGAGTGGCCAAAACGTTGCTCGTCCGCGCCCTCGCATCCGCACTGGAACTCGACACCAAGCGCGTCCAGTTCACCCCCGACCTCATGCCCAGCGACGTCACCGGCTCCCTCGTCTACGACACCCGCAGCGCCGAGTTCTCCTTCCAGCCCGGCCCGGTCTTCACCAACCTGCTGCTCGCCGACGAGATCAACCGCACCCCGCCCAAGACCCAGTCCTCCCTCCTCGAAGCGATGGAGGAACGCCAGGTCACCGTCGACGGCACCCCCCGCCCCCTCCCCGACCCGTTCCTGGTCGCCGCGACCCAGAACCCCGTTGAGTACGAGGGCACCTATCCCCTCCCCGAAGCCCAACTCGACCGCTTCCTCCTCAAACTGACGGTCCCTCTCCCCTCCCGCCAGGAGGAGATCGACGTCCTCACCCGCCACGCCGAGGGCTTCGACCCGCGCGACCTCAAAGCCGCCGGCGTACGCCCCGTGGCGGGCCCCGCCGACCTCGAAGCCGCCCGCGCCGCCGTCGCCAAGACCACCGTCTCCCCCGAGATCACCGCCTACGTCGTCGACATCTGCCGCGCCACCCGCGAATCGCCCTCCCTCACCCTGGGCGTCTCCCCCCGCGGCGCCACCGCCCTCCTCGCCACCGCCCGCGCCTGGGCCTGGCTCACCGGCCGCGACTACGTCATCCCCGACGACGTGAAAGCCCTCGCCCTCCCCACGCTCCGCCACCGCGTCCAACTCCGCCCGGAGGCCGAGATGGAGGGCGTGACGGCCGACTCCGTCATCAACGCGATCCTCACCCACGTCCCCGTCCCCCGCTGATGGCACTCACCGGACGCGCCGCCCTCCTCGCGGCCCTCGGCTCCCTCCCCGTCGGCATCCTCGAACCGAGCTGGGCCGGCATCCTCGCCGTCAACGCCCCGCTCGCCGCCGCCTGCGCCTGCGACTTCGCCCTCGCCGCCCCCGTACGCCGCCTGCTCCTGACCCGCTCCAGCGACACCTCGACCCGCCTCGGCGAGACAGCCGACGTCACCCTCACCCTCACCAACCCCTCCCGCCGCCCCCTGCGCGCCCACCTCCGCGACGCCTGGCCCCCCAGCAGCTGGCAGCCCGGCACGGAAACCGAGGCATCCCGCGCCCGTCTGACCGTCCCGCCCGGCGAACGCCGCCGCGTCACCACCCGCCTACGCCCCACCCGCCGAGGCGACCACCAGGCCGACCGCGTCACCATCCGCTCCTACGGCCCCCTCGGCCTCTTCTCCCGCCAAGGCACCCACAAGGTCCCCTGGACGGTCCGTGTCCTCCCCCCGTTCACCAGCCGCAAGCACCTCCCCTCCAAACTGGCCCGCCTGCGCGAACTCGACGGCCGCACCAGCCTCGTCACCCGCGGCGAAGGCACCGAATTCGACAGCCTGCGCGAATACGTCCCCGGCGACGACACCCGCTCCATCGACTGGCGCGCCACCGCCCGGCACTCCACGGTCGCCGTCCGCACCTGGCGACCCGAACGCGACCGCCACATCCTCCTGATCCTCGACACCGGCCGTACCTCCGCGGGCCGCGTCGGCGACGCCCCCCGCCTCGACGCCTCCATGGACGCCGCCCTGCTCCTCGCCGCCCTGGCCTCCCGCGCCGGCGACCGAGTCGACCTCCTCGCCTACGACCGCCGCATCCGCGCCCTCGTCCAGGGCCGCACCGCCCGCGACATCCTTCCCTCCCTGGTCAACGCCATGGCCACCCTCGAACCCGAACTCGTCGAAACCGACACCCGCACCCTCACCGCCACAGCACTGCGTACGGCACCCCGCCACGCGCTGATCGTCCTGCTCACCACCCTCGACGCGGCCCCGGTCGAGGAGGGCCTCCTCCCCGTCCTGCCGCAGCTCACCCAGCGCCACACGGTCCTGCTGGCCTCGGTCGCCGATCCCCACGTCGCCGAAATGGCCGAGGCCCGCGGCACGATCGACGGGGTGTACGAGGCGGCAGCCGCAGCCCAGGCCCAGACCGAACGCCACCGCACCGCCGAACAACTGCGCCGCCACGGAGTCACCGTCGTGGACGCGACACCCGACGAACTCGCGCCGGCACTCGCGGACGCGTATCTCGCACTGAAGGCCGCCGGTCGCCTCTGACACCAGAAACAGAAAAGGGCTCTCTCCGAGAAACAAAAAGGAGAGAGCCCTGAACGCAGAAAACCCCGCACCATGAATGGTGCGGGGTTTCCCACAATGATTGTTCGGCGGTGTCCTACTCTCCCACAGGGTCCCCCCTGCAGTACCATCGGCGCTGTGAGGCTTAGCTTCCGGGTTCGGAATGTAACCGGGCGTTTCCCTCACGCTATGACCACCGAAACACTATGAAACTGTTTCAGCCGCACCACGCCGTGACCGGGCGTGGGGCTGTTCGTGGTTTCAGAACCAACACAGTGGACGCGAGCAACTGAGGACAAGCCCTCGGCCTATTAGTACCGGTCACCTCCACACGTTACCGTGCTTCCAGATCCGGCCTATCAACCCAGTCGTCTACTGGGAGCCTTACCCCATCAAGTGGGTGGGAGTCCTCATCTCGAAGCAGGCTTCCCGCTTAGATGCTTTCAGCGGTTATCCCTCCCGAACGTAGCCAACCAGCCATGCCCTTGGCAGAACAACTGGCACACCAGAGGTTCGTCCGTCCCGGTCCTCTCGTACTAGGGACAGCCCTTCTCAAGACTCCTACGCGCACAGCGGATAGGGACCGAACTGTCTCACGACGTTCTAAACCCAGCTCGCGTACCGCTTTAATGGGCGAACAGCCCAACCCTTGGGACCGACTCCAGCCCCAGGATGCGACGAGCCGACATCGAGGTGCCAAACCATCCCGTCGATATGGACTCTTGGGGAAGATCAGCCTGTTATCCCCGGGGTACCTTTTATCCGTTGAGCGACGGCGCTTCCACAAGCCACCGCCGGATCACTAGTCCCGACTTTCGTCCCTGCTCGACCCGTCGGTCTCACAGTCAAGCTCCCTTGTGCACTTACACTCAACACCTGATTGCCAACCAGGCTGAGGGAACCTTTGGGCGCCTCCGTTACCCTTTAGGAGGCAACCGCCCCAGTTAAACTACCCATCAGACACTGTCCCTGATCCGGATCACGGACCCAGGTTAGACATCCAGCACGACCAGAGTGGTATTTCAACGACGACTCCACCTGAACTGGCGTCCAAGCTTCACAGTCTCCCACCTATCCTACACAAGCCGAACCGAACACCAATATCAAACTGTAGTAAAGGTCCCGGGGTCTTTCCGTCCTGCTGCGCGAAACGAGCATCTTTACTCGTAGTGCAATTTCACCGGGCCTATGGTTGAGACAGTCGAGAAGTCGTTACGCCATTCGTGCAGGTCGGAACTTACCCGACAAGGAATTTCGCTACCTTAGGATGGTTATAGTTACCACCGCCGTTTACTGGCGCTTAAGTTCTCAGCTTCGCCAMSMCGAAKMBTGACTAACCGGTCCCCTTAACGTTCCAGCACCGGGCAGGCGTCAGTCCGTATACATCGCCTTACGGCTTCGCACGGACCTGTGTTTTTAGTAAACAGTCGCTTCTCGCTGGTCTCTGCGGCCACCCCCAGCTCGRRSAGCAAGTSYYCTCACCARDBRTGGCCCCCCTTCTCCCGAAGTTACGGGGGCATTTTGCCGAGTTCCTTAACCATAGTTCACCCGAACGCCTCGGTATTCTCTACCTGACCACCTGAGTCGGTTTAGGGTACGGGCCGCCATGAAACTCGCTAGAGGCTTTTCTCGACAGCATAGGATCATCCACTTCACCACAATCGGCTCGGCATCAGGTCTCASMCTMWRTGWSWGGCGGATTTGCCTACMTSWCGKSCTACACCCTTACCCCGGGACAACCACCGCCCGGGCTGGACTACCTTCCTGCGTCACCCCATCACTCACCTACTRCMASYYTGGKYCRKCGGCTCCACCACTYYCCTTKCCCCGAAGGSTCCGGRRCGGCTTCACGGMCTTAGCATYRMYDGGTTCGATGTTTGACGCTTCACAGCGGGTACCGGAATATCAACCGGTTATCCATCGACTACGCCTGTCGGCCTCGCCTTAGGTCCCGACTTACCCTGGGCAGATCAGCTTGACCCAGGAACCCTTAGTCAATCGGCGCACACGTTTCTCACGTGTGAATCGCTACTCATGCCTGCATTCTCACTCGTGAACCGTCCACCACTGCCTTCCGGCGCRGCTTCACCCGGCACACGACGCTCCCCTACCCATCMMWRNMGSCGTTGGSCSTRTTRYWKSAATGACACGACTTCGGCGGTACGCTTGAGCCCCGCTACATTGTCGGCGCGGAATCACTAGACCAGTGAGCTATTACGCACTCTTTCAAGGGTGGCTGCTTCTAAGCCAACCTCCTGGTTGTCTCTGCGACTCCACATCCTTTCCCACTTAGCGTACGCTTAGGGGCCTTAGTCGATGCTCTGGGCTGTTTCCCTCTCGACCATGGAGCTTATCCCCCACAGTCTCACTGCCGCGCTCTCACTTACCGGCATTCGGAGTTTGGCTAAGGTCAGTAACCCGGTAGGGCCCATCGCCTATCCAGTGCTCTACCTCCGGCAAGAAACACACGACGCTGCACCTAAATGCATTTCGGGGAGAACCAGCTATCACGGAGTTTGATTGGCCTTTCACCCCTAACCACAGGTCATCCCCCAGGTTTTCAACCCTGGTGGGTTCGGTCCTCCACGAAGTCTTACCTCCGCTTCAACCTGCCCATGGCTAGATCACTCCGCTTCGGGTCTTGAGCGTGCTACTAAARYCGCCCTGTTCGGACTCGCTTTCGCTACGGCTACCCCACCCGGGTTAACCTCGCAACACACCGCAAACTCGCAGGCTCATTCTTCAAAAGGCACGCAGTCACGAGAWMWSWGCAAGCWSWKWTCCGACGCTCCCACGGCTTGTAGGCACACGGTTTCAGGTACTATTTCACTCCGCTCCCGCGGTACTTTTCACCATTCCCTCACGGTACTATCCGCTATCGGTCACCAGGGAATATTTAGGCTTAGCGGGTGGTCCCGCCAGATTCACACGGGATTTCTCGGGCCCCGTGCTACTTGGGTGTCTCTCAAACGAGCCGCTGACGTTTCGACTACGGGGGTCTTACCCTCTACGCCGGACCTTTCGCATGTCCTTCGCCTACATCAACGGTTTCTGACTCGTCCYRYSGCCGGCAGACSRYRGAAGAGAGATCCCACAACCCCGCACACGCAACCCCTGCCGGGTCTCACACGTATACGGTTTGGCCTCATCCGGTTTCGCTCGCCACTACTCCCGGAATCACGGTTGTTTTCTCTTCCTGAGGGTACTGAGATGTTTCACTTCCCCTCGTTCCCTCCACACTGCCTATGTGTTCAGCAGCGGGTGACAGCCCATGACGACTGCCGGGTTTCCCCATTCGGAAACCCCCGGATCAAAGCCTGGTTGACGACTCCCCGGGGACTATCGTGGCCTCCCACGTCCTTCATCGGTTCCTGGTGCCAAGGCATCCACCGTGCGCCCTTAAAAACTTGGCCACAGATGCTCGCGTCCACTGTGCAGTTCTCAAACAACGACCAGCCACCCATCACCCC